>JAXMCH010000001.1:0-235000 GCA_046349455.1 Hyphomonadaceae bacterium
GCCGGTTGGTTTGCCTGGACCTACGTGCCGGACGCGCGCGAACTCATGCAGCAAGGCTTCAACGTCCTGCGCGACTTCACGACCTACTGGAACGCCCAGTGGCAACTGAATTTCTAAAGCTTCGACAAGCTCCATAGCCTAGGGCGCGACTTTCGGGTCGCGCCCCATTTTTTAGCCCCACGGCCCTTTTGGTGTTGAGGGTGCTTGCAAAGCCGAAGCCGCTTGCGGCGCCGCAGCGCGCCCACCGGCGAACTTCACCAGCGCTTCGATCCGCTTTTCGATCGGGGGATGCGTCGCGAACATGCCCGCGAAATCCGAGTGCGGGTTCTCGATGAACATCTCGCGCACTTCCGATGGCGCCTCGACCACGGCGTGCCCCGAGATCTTCTGCAACGCGCCGATCATCGCATCAGGATTTTTCGTGAGCTCCACCGCGCCTGCGTCCGCCAGATATTCCCGCCGCCGCGACAGCGCAAACCGGATCACGATCGCCAGTGCGTAAGCGATCGCGATGATCACCAGCGCCACGATGATCGCGATCGCCGCCCCGCCGCCGCTATCACGCGAGCCGCCGCCCGAGCGCCGCGACGAGCCACCGCCGCCGCTCGGTATGCCAAAGCGCAAGCTGCGGAACGTCATCTCGCCTACAAACGAGAAGATGCCGACAAAAATCACCGCAATGATCAGCAACCGCACGTCCGCATTGCGAATGTGCGTGAGCTCATGCGCCAGCACCGCTTCCAGTTCTTCGTCCGAAAGCGTGTTCATCAGCCCACGCGTCACCGTGACCGAGTAATTTCCCTTGTGCAGTCCTGTCGCGAACGCGTTCAGCGCATCCGTTTCCATGATCCGCAGCGCCGGCATGGTGATGCCGCGCGAGATGCAGAGGTTCTCCAGGAGATTATAGAGCTTGGGCTCTTCGCGCCGCTCCACCTTCTTGGCGCCGGTCGCCGCATCGATGATGCCCTGATACGCAAAATAGGCGATCGCGAACCATACGCCCGCGCCAATAATTGCAAACGGCCACGCGCCCGCCAGCGCATCCGCCGCCCAGATGAAATAGCCCGCCACCGGATCGTTGCCGACAAAGGTGCCGGTGAAGCCGGCGTAGAGCAGGAACAGCCCGTACGTCAGCAACAACAACAGAACTGGAAAACCGGCCATGAGCAGCGCGGTCTTCCAGTTGTTGTTCCAGATATGAGTTTGAAGTCCGTAGGCGCCGCCCACGTCAGCGCGGCCTAGTTGAACTTAACCTGAGGCGGCGCCGCATCCATCGAAGCGCGGCTGTCTTCGCCGACATCGAAGAATTCGCGCGGCCCGAAGCCGAACATCCCCGCGAGCATCACAGCCGGGAATTGCTCGCGCGCCGTGTTGTATTCGCCAACGGCGTTGTTGAAGAAGCGGCGCGCCGCGGCGAGCTTGTTCTCGATGTCCGAGAGCTCAGCTTGCAGCTGTTGGAAATTCGTATTGGCCTTCAGGTCCGGATACGCCTCCGACAGCGCGATCAGGCGACCCAACGCTGCGCCTAGCACGCCTTCAGCTTGGCCCATCGCTTTGGGATCACCCGTGCGCTCGGCGCTTACAGCCGCGTTGCGCGCCTGGATCACTGCTTCGAGCGTGCCCTTTTCATGCGCCGCGTAACCCTTCACGGTTTCGACCAGGTTCGGAATGAGGTCGTGACGTTGCTTCAGCTGCACGTCGATATCAGCGAAGGCCTGGTTCGCATTCTGCCGCAGCGCGACGAGGCGGTTGTAGATGCCGATCACCAGCACCGCCAAAACGACGATGACGATGAGGACGATAATGAGAGTCATGGACACCCTTTCCCGGACGAATGCTCCCTTTTAGCGGAAGCTTGTGGGCAACGCTATCCAATCACGTCGCTGAAGCGGCCCGAGCGCGAGAAGCCCTTCGGCGCAACCTTGCCGGCCCCGCCGCGCTTGCCCCGGAATTCCTTCCACTCGGCCACCGCGCGATTGCGCCCGGCGCTATCCTCCCAGGAAAGCCCCTCGGCCTTGTCGAACACCTTCACGTCCGCGAGCCCGCGATCGTGATAGCTCTGCAGCTTCACGCCCTTGCCACGGTTCATCTCCGGCACTTCATCGAGCGCGAAGATCAACAGCTTCTTGCGCTCGCCAATAACCGCGACCTGATCGCCGACAACTTTCGCCGCCTGCATCGCGCGCCCGTTAAGCACCTGCTTGCCGGACCGCTTCGTCGCCAGCATCTCGCTCTCCGGCACGACAAAGCCGTAACCTTCGTGGCTCGCGACAAGACGCTTCGAACCTTCTTCGTATCTAAAGAGAGCGACCACCTCGTCGATGTCGCCAAGCTCAATCGAAAGCCGGATCGGCTCGCCGTGTCCGCGCCCGCCAGGCAGCTTGTGCGCATCCAGCGTAAACGCACGGCCATCTGATGCGAACGCCAGCAATTTGTCCGTCGTCTCGCAGCGCACGATGTGTTGGGCGTGATCGCCCTCCTTGAATTGAAGGTTCTCCAAATCGCCGTGGCCCTTCAGCGCGCGGATCCAGCCCTTCTCGGACAGGATCACCGTCACGGGCTCACGCGCTACGAACGCCGCGATATCGACTTCACTCGCCACTGCCGCCGCTTCACCCAATTCAGTGCGCCGTTTGCCGAACGGCGTGCCCGGGCCAAAGAGCTTGCGCGTCTCCTTCAATTCCCCCGCAACCTTGCGCCATTGCTTGCGCGTATCTTCCAGCAGACCTTGCAGTTCTGCCTGCTCGGCCCGCAACGCGGCGTCTTCGCGGCGGATTTCCATTTCTTCGAGCTTGCGCAATTGGCGAAGACGCGTGTTGAGGATGGCTTCGGCTTGCGTCTCGTTCAGCTTGAAACGCTGAATGAGCTTTGCCTTCGGATCATCCTCGTTGCGGATGATGCGGATCACTTCATCCAAATTGAGATAAACGATCAGCAGGCCTGCCAAGACGTCCAGGCGCGCGGCGATCTTCTCAAGCCGGAATGCTGTCCGCCGCTGCAACACATCGCGCCGGTGATCGAGGAACGCGCGCAGCACGTCCTTCAGGCTCATCACGCGCGGCGCACCGGTGGCGTCGAGCACGTTCATGTTGAGCGAAATGCGACTCTCAAGCGCTGTGAGCTTAAATAAGCTCTCCATCAGAATTTCGGGCTCAACCGTTCGAGACTTCGGTTCAAGCACGAGACGCAAATCCTCGGCGCTCTCGTCGCGCACATCGCCCAGCAATGGCGCTTTCTTGTTCTCGATGACGGCCGCCAGCGCCTCAACCAACTTCGACTTCTGCACCAAGTGGGGAATCTCAGTGACGACGATGCGCCACATGCCGCGGCCGAGATCTTCTGTGTGCCAGCGCGCACGCACGCGGAAACCACCGCGGCCTGTATCATAAGCTTCGTGGATCGACTCCGGGGATTCAACGACGATGCCGCCAGTCGGAAAGTCGGGACCAGGAATGACCTTCAACAACTCTTCCGTCGTCGCCTTCGAATTGTCGATCAGCAGCAAGCAACCATCGATCAGTTCGGCGAGATTGTGCGGCGGGATGCTCGTCGCCATGCCGACCGCGATACCGGACGAGCCGTTCGCCAGCAGGTTTGGAAACGCGGCGGGAAGAACGGTAGGCTCTTCCTTCGAACCATCATAGCTGGGGCGGAAATCGACTGCGTCTTCGTCGATGCCTTGAAGCAAAGCCTCTGCGGCCTTGGTCATGCGGCTTTCGGTGTAGCGCATCGCCGCCGGACTATCGCCGTCGATGTTGCCGAAATTGCCCTGGCCGTCGATCAGCGGATAGCGCGAGTTGAAGTCCTGCGCCAGACGCACCATCGCGTCGTAAATCGCCTGGTCGCCGTGTGGGTGATAATCGCCCATCACGTCGCCAACGACTTTCGCGCTCTTCCGGAACGCGGCATCCGCCGTGAGGTTGAGCCGCTTCATCGCGTAGAGCACGCGGCGGTGCACCGGCTTCAAGCCATCGCGCACATCCGGTAGCGCGCGACTTGTAATCGTAGAGAGCGCGTACGCGAGATAGCGCTTGGCCAGCGCTTCGCCGATCGGCTCATCTACAATGCGCCCGCCTTCTTCTGGCGAGCGGGTAATGTCGTCAGCCATTCTTGGCTCCACTCCGAAACGACCGCGTACTTTCCCGTAGGCTTAAATCAGAGTCGTCCCGCAAATCCCAAACGCTCAATCAGACGCCGCCTTTGGTCCGGCATGCCTTCGCCGCGATGCTCAAACACCCGCCGCTCCAGGAAATATCCGGCCAAAGCAAAAGCGTCGGCGACATCTCCAGAAGCTAATTCCGCCTCCGGATCAACCAGGAACGGCGGCAATCTGAGGAGAACGTCAGCGTGCGGCGCGCCCGCTTCGGCTGTCGCCGCCCGCCCGGTGCGCGGGCTGACCCACGCCAATCCCTCGGTCTCACCCGTCACGGCGCATCGCGAGAGATCGAGCCCGTAGCCCAGCGCCGACAGCAAACCCAACTCAAACCGCGTGTAGAGCGCCGGCCAAATATCCGTGTGCGGCATCGCCTCGATCAGCACGATCAGCGCGTCATAGAGCTGCGGATACGCCTGCCGTTCTGGCGTTGCGCCACGGATGAGCGATACCGCTGACGACAACCCCGCCAACGCGATCGGATCATCAAGCAATCGCGTCGCGTGCGGCTCGCTGAGTTCCAGCGGATTGAAAAACCCAAGTTGCTCAGAAAGGCGCGCCTTCCATCCCGCATGCACAAGATTTCCAGCTTGCAAAATCGGCTGCGACTTGCGCCCCGCATGCACCACGCCGCCATAGCGCCCATGCTCACGCGAAAACACTTCCGCGACCAGCTTGCCTTCGCCGAACGGACGCGCGCCTAAGACGATCGCGTCATCAACCCATTCCATCAGGCTTCGTAGTCCAACCCGAGCCGCTGAAACACCGAGCGCTGCTCGTGCCAATCCTCATCGACTTTCACGTGCAGGAAGAGGTGGATGCGCCGATCAAACGCCTCTTCCATTTCCTTGCGCGCCAACTCGCCAATCGTCTTGATCGTCTGGCCCTTCGCGCCGATGGCGATCTTCCTTTGGCTTTCGCGCGCAACATAGATCGTCTGATCAATCTTGGCGGAACCGTCTTTTCGCTCTTCCCACGTATCCGTCTCAACGAGCAACTCGTACGGCAATTCTTCGTGCAGACGCAGAAACGCCTTCTCGCGCGTGATCTCCGCCGCGAGCACGCGCGCCGGCGCATCCATCGTCTGATCTTCGGGAAAAAGCCACGGCCCCTCCGGCGCGCGCTCGGCTAGCACACGCGCCACATCCTCCACGCCGTCACCCTTACGCGCGGCGATCATAAACACGTCCGTGTAGAGGCCTTCTTCGACCAGCTTTGATGTCAACGCCAACAAGTCCGGCCGCGGCACTGCGTCGACCTTGTTCAGCACCAAGATCGAAGGCAGCTCCATCTCTTTCAGCTTCTTCGCAATCGCCGCTGTATCCGACACCGCATGCGCATCCGCGCCCTTAGCGCCAGAAACATGCGCAGCTGCATCAACGACGTGCACAATCGCGTCCGCGCCCTCAAGCGCGCTCCATGCCGCCGCGACCATCGCCCGATCCAGGCGCCGCTTCGGCGAGAACACGCCGGGCGTATCGATCAGGATCAGCTGCACTTCATCGCGCATCGCGATCCCGCGCACCAAAGCGCGCGTCGTCTGCACCTTCTGTGTCACTGCCGCGACTTTCGAGCCGACGAGCACGTTCACCAAAGTCGATTTGCCCGCATTGGGGGCGCCCAACACAGCCACCACCGCACAACGTTGCTCAGCCATTGGCATGCGCCTTCAAGAACGCAGCCGCCGCCGCGCGTTGCGCTTCGCGCTTTGAGCCCGCTTCGCCACGCGCCGGCGCGAAGCCGTCGATGCGCGCCTCAACGATAAAGCGGGGAGAATGTTCGGGGCCAGATTGTTCGATCACGACGTAGCTCAAACCACGTTTTCGCGCCGCCGCCCACTCCTGCAACGCTGTCTTTGCATCGCGCGGAGCGCTTTTGACATCGTCGAACGCACCGCCCCAGAACCGCGTCACGAAGGCGCGCGCCGCTTCCATACCCCCGTCCAGATACAGCGCCGCGATCACCGACTCGCAGATGTCGCCTAGAATGGCCTCCTTGCCGCGCCCGCCATTGGCTTCCTCGGAAGGGGAGAGAATAACTGCCGAACCTAGATCGGCGGCGCGTGCAGCGCGGGCGCACGCATGCTTATTCACCAGCGCATTGAGCCGCGGCGCAAGCTCGCCTTCTTCTTCGCTTTTGTGATCGCGCAGCAAACGCTCAGCCACGATCAAACCGAGCACCCGATCGCCTAGGAACTCGAGTCGGTCATAGGAACGACGCGTCTTGTGCGGATCGATGACGCTGCCGTGAGTCAGCGCCTCGCGTAGCAGTTCGCGGTTCTTGAAGGCGTACCCCAGGCGCTCTTCAACCTCGGCGAACCGAGCGTCCTCCTGCTTGCGCCCGCTCAATGCACCGCTTTGAGGAAACGCTCGCCGCGGAAGCCGGTGAACAGCGTCCACGGACGGAAGAGCGACGTCGTCCCATCGAAGGAGACGACCGTGAATTTCGCCGGGCCAACGAGGTTGTCGTAAGGCACAAAGCCTACCATCGAGGGCACGCGGCTATCAGCCGAGTTGTCGCGATCGTCGCCCATCATGAAGAAGTGGCCTTCCGGAACGACATACTCACGCGTGTTGTCGAGTTCACCGCGCGGCGTGCGATCAAACGTGGTGTAGCTCGCGCCATTGGGCAGCGTTTCGCGATAGGCCGGAATGCGCTCGATGATGCCGTCTTCGTCTGCGAACTCCTGCACACCAAGCGACTCCCGCTGCACCGGCTCGCCGTTGATGTGCAAAATCCCGTCGATCATCTGAATGCGATCGCCCGGCAGACCGATGACGCGCTTGATGAAATCGCGGTCCGGTTCAGGCACTGGGCGGAACACGACAACGTCGCCGCGTTGCGGCTGACTGCCAAACAAACGCCCGTGCGGCAGCAGCCCTTCGAGCGGCGCGAACGAGAAGCGCCCATATCCGTAAGACCACTTCGTGACGACGATATAATCGCCAACCTCAAGCGTCGGCTGCATCGAGCCCGAAGGAATGCGGAAAGGCTGCGCGATCGTGAAGCGCAGCACCATGGCCAGCGCGAGCGCATAGAGGATCGTCTTCACGTTGTCCCAGAAGACGCTCATCGCCGGCGTACTAGTCCCAGTCGTCGTCATGCTCATGCGTTCTCGCTCAGAGACCTTTTACGCGGCGGCTTGGGTCGCCCGCCGATTATGCCGTCTTTTCACTGACGTAGCCGCCCCAGGCGCGGCCAAGGTTTTCCCCACACGGGCGGATTTCCCTCACGAACCAGCTCCCGGGTCCATCAGGTTCAACTCCGCCGAAATAATGACGTAACCGACAGCAAGCGGAAAATCGTCCGTCAATGTGACATGGATGAAGGCGGTATGCCCGGGTGGCGTGAGGGCCTCTAGGCGCGCCGCCGCTCCCCCCGTGAGCTTCATGGTCGGCTGGCCGGATCGAAGGTTGGTGACGCCCATATCCCGCCAAAAAACCCCTTGTTTCAGACCCGTACCCAGCGCTTTGGAGCAGGCCTCCTTGGCCGCGAAGCGCTTAGCGAAGCTTGCCGCCCGCTCGTGCGGCCGGCGTTCCGCTCGAGCCCGCTCTGTCTCTGTATAAATCCGATGGGTGAACCGATCGCCAAAGCGGGCCAGCGTTTTTTCGATCCGGCGAATGTCGATGATGTCCGAGCCGATACCGATGATCATGCCCGCGCCCCATCGATACGCCGCCGCATCTCGTGCACCGCACTGGCCAAACCGGTGAAGATCGCTTCACCAATCAGGAAATGGCCGATGTTCAGTTCGGCGACCTCAGGGATCGCCGCAATCGGCGCGACGGTCTCGTAATCAATTCCGTGCCCCGCGTGAACTTCCAGGCCCAAGCTCGCGGCCTGCTTTGCGCCAGCCTTCAGCGCTTCGAGAATGGCCGCTGCTTCGTCGTCCAATCCATCGCGCGCCGCGTCGCAGAACGCGCCCGTGTGGAGCTCGACCACGGCAGCCCCCGTTCGGCTCGCCGCTTCAATCTGCATCGGGTCAGCGCCAATGAAGAGCGAAACCCGGCTGCCGTTCTTGCTGAGCTTCTCCACGAACGGCGCGATCCAGTTGTGACCACCTGCGACGTCGAGCCCGCCTTCGGTCGTGCGCTCCTCGCGCCGCTCGGGCACCAGGCACACGGCATGCGGCCGATGATGGAGAGCGATCTCCAGCATCTCGGACGTCACCGCCATCTCGAGATTCAGCGGCCGCCCACGCTGACGCAGCAATTCCGCCAAATGCGCGATATCCGCGTCAGAAATGTGCCTGCGGTCTTCGCGTAAATGCGCCGTGATGCCGTCCGCGCCCGCTTCAAGCGCCACGACAGCAGCACGCGCCGGATCAGGATAGGAAACGCCGCGCGCATTGCGGATGGTCGCGACGTGATCGATGTTTACGCCGAGACGCACCCGCTTATTCATACCGCAAGACCACGCGAGCCCGGCTTTATCGCCGGCAACGCCGCCAATTCCGGCGGCAGCTGATCAGCGGCGTAAGCAGGCGCATTCACCTGCGCGAGCGAGATGAGCTTGGCGCCAATCTCAGCCTTGCCGCCAGATCGATCAATCAGACACGCAGCGCCTACGAGTTCACCAGGGTGGCCGCGTATCGCATCGAGGCATTCGCGAGAAGAGAGCCCCGTGGTGACCACATCTTCAACCATCAGCACGCGCTCGCCCGGCTTTATCTCGAACCCGCGCCGCAACTGAAACTCACCCTTTTCGCGCTCAACAAACATCGCCTTGGCGCCGAGGTGACGCGCGGTCTCATACCCAGGGATGATCGCGCCTACTGCGGGTGATACAACGACATCCACTTTTCCGAACGCCGCCTCAGCCTTCTGCGCCAAAGCGCGGCAAAGCTTCTCCGTGCGCGCTGGATCCATGAACACCGCATTCTTCTGGAAGAACACAGGCGAGTGCAGCCCGGAGGAGAGGATGAAGTGGCCTTCCAGCAGCGCGCCGGCCGCTCGGAATTCGTCGAGAACTTGGTCCTGATTCATGGCCTGGATGTAGCAGCCCTTCGCCCAATCGGAAACGCCTAGCCCTTCACGCGCTCGACTTCCTTCACAGCCTTCGATGTGCGCATGGCCGCTAAGATGTTCACCAGATGGCGCGCGTCGGCGACTTCGATGTCGAACACCATGTCGAAGAAATCAGCCGTGCGTGTTGCGAGGCGCAGATTGATGATGTCGCCCTCATTCTCCGCGATGATCCGGCAAAGCTCCGCCAGCACGCCGCGCTTGTTTTCGACAGTGGCCATGATGCGACCCGCCGCCAACGTGCGATTGAGCGCCGTCTGCGTCCACGCAAGATCGACCCAGGTTATGTCGGGCTCGTCCTCAAGCGCGGCCAGCGTGTCGCAATCGATCGTGTGGATCATCACGCCTTTGCCGGGGATCTGCACCCCAATGATGCGATCGCCGGGAATAGGCGTGCAGCATTCCGCAAAGTGCAGCCCAACACCGGGCGTCAGCTCGCCGCCTTTGACGTAGAGCTTCGCCTTCTCGCGCTCCATCGGCCGGCGGCCTTCGTCTTTGCGGACTTTTTCTTCCAGGCCCGGGAACGCCGCGAGCGCCACCGCGCTGGCCTTCAACGTGCCTTCGCCAACAGAGACGAAGAGGTCCTCTTCATCTTCCTTGCCCAGCTTCTCAGCCGCCTTCTGCAATGCCGTGTCCGCAAGCTCGTGCCCGTAGCGATGCAGCGCATGCGCAACCAATTGGCGCCCGATCCGCTCGAATTCTTCGCGCTGCGCCGCGCGCTGCAAGCGCCGCTGCGCCGACTTCGCCCGGCCCGTTTTTGTCAGCGCTTCGTACCCGGGCACCGGCGCGATTTTCTCGCCGGTGATCACTTCAACCACATCGCCGTTGCGCAACGCCGTGCGCAGCGGGCGTTCTACGCCGTTGATCTTCGCGCCGGTGCAGCGATCGCCGATGCTGGAGTGAACCGCGTATGCAAAATCGAGCGGCGTCGCGCCCTGCGGAAGCGGAATCAACGCGCCCTTCGGCGTAAACGCGAACACGTGGTCGGAGTACATTTCGAGCTTCGCATGCTCGAGAAACTCGCCGGCCTCACCGCCGTGCTCCGCGATCTCCAGCAACGCCCGCGTCGCCTCGCGCGCATCGAGCCCAACCGACGCGGCCTGCTCTTCATCGAACCCATAGGATTCGTTCTTGTAGCGCCAGTGCGCCGCAACGCCGTTTTCCGCGATCTGATCCATTTCTTCAGTGCGGATTTGGATTTCGACGCGCACGTTCCCGGGCCCGATCACAATCGTATGGATCGAGCGATACCCGTTCGGCTTCGGGTTCGAGATGTAATCTTCCACCTGATCGGGCACGCACCGCCACGTCTGGTGAATAAGTCCAAGCGCTCGATAGCAATCGTCCGGATTGCTGACGATCACCCGGAACGCGTAAACGTCCGCGAGATCAGCAAATTCCATGCTCTTGCGCTGCAGCTTGCGCCAGATCGAATAGGTCTGCTTCTCGCGCCCAAAGACGCGCGCATCGATCCCGGCGAACTCGAATACCTCCATCACCGTCTGAATGATGATCGCAACGTTCGCGCCCTTCTCGATGCGCAGCTGCTCCAGGCGCGCATTGATCGCCGCTTCAGCTTCGGGGAACGCTTCGTGGAAGGAGAGGCTCTCCAGTTCACGCGCCATCTTCTCCATGCCGATGCGGCGCGCCAGCGGCCCGTAGATCTCAAGCGTCTCCATCGCGATGCGGCGGCGCTTGGAAGGATTGGGCACGTGCGAAAGCGTGCGCATGTTGTGCAGCCGGTCCGCCAACTTCACGATCAGCACACGCACATCGCGCGACATCGCGAGGATGAACTTTTGCAGGTTTTGCGCCTGCTTGTTTTCCTCGCTCTGAATCTCGAGCTGCGAGAGCTTCGTCACGCCCTCGACGAGATCGGCGATCTCATCGCCAAACATCGTCTCGATCTCTTGGCGCGTCGCATCTGTGTCTTCGATCGTGTCGTGCAGAAGCCCCGCCACGATCGTCGAGGAGTCGAACTTGTATTCAGTCAGAATGCCCGCAACCTGGATCGGGTGCGCGAAGTACGGGTCGCCCGAGTGCCGCTTCTGGCTGCCATGCTTCACCGTCGCGTACACGTACGCGCGGTTGATCAAATTCTCGTCGACCGATGGATCGTATTCGCGCACGCGCTCCACCAGTTCGAACTGGCGCAGCAGCCGCGTGCGCGGAGGCGCGTCTCCCGCGCCAGCTTTTATGGAGCCGACCGGGGTCTTGGCGGCGACTCCGTCACCGCCGGACATTGGCTCAGTACCGCTCGTCGCGCTGAGCTTCGGCTTCTTGCTGAAGCGCGCGGAGGACGTCCTCTTCGCTGGTGTCGACCGGGGCGGCGATCGCCAGGCGATCCTGCTCTTCCTCGGCCGCAGCCGCCGGCTGCACGTCCTGGTAGAGCATCACGTAACTGTCGCGAAGTTCTTCTGGCGTGATGGCCGACTCGGCGATCTCGCGCAGCGCCACAACCGGATCTTTATCACGGTCGCGATCCACCAGGGTTTCGGCGCCCGAGGAAATGTTGCGCGCGCGGTGCGCGGACAGAAGCACCAGCGAGAACCGGTTCGGGATTTTATCTACGCAATCTTCGACGGTTACGCGAGCCAAGGCGTGCTTCCTCTAGGTCAAATTGACAGGATCGAACATCAACCTAGTGGTTTCCCCGGTTTTTCGCAATGCGAAGGGCCACCGCAGGCGCGAAAAGCTCAGCCTTGACCTGTTTCCACCAGCGCGCCCTCTTTACGGTATCGGGCGCCCTTCTCCACGCCCGCCAGCATTTCTGCCGCCGTGAGGCCTAGCTCCGGATGTCGCCACCCCGGCGCCACCTCCGCCAACGGCGCCAGCACAAACACCCTCTCGTGCATGCGTGGATGGGGGAGGACAAGTCCCCCGAACTCACCCTGGAACCCATCCATGCTGATGATATCGAGATCGAGCGTCCGCGCGCCCCACCGCTCTCGTCGCTCGCGTCCAAAAGCGCGCTCAACAACCTGAAGCCGCGCGAACAATTCCTGCGGCGCCAACTCACCCGCGTCAGCTGCAATCACAGCGTTGAAGTAGTCCGGCTGATCGGCGCCGCGCGGCCACGGTTCTGTGCGCCACACGCTTGAGAATTGATGCGGCTCAATTCCGGCGCATCGAATCTCGCGCACTGCCTGTTGAAGCAAAACGATGCCCATCATCGTGCGGAACGGCATGTTTGTTCCCATGGCGATGTAGGCCGCGTTGTGCATATAGCGACTGCTGATTGCGCGCGAATTTAGCGCTACGGACTTTCCTTTATGAACTTGCTTGATCGCTTGATCCACCCCAACGAACGCGTTGCGCTTTTCATCGACGGGGCGAACCTCTACTCAGCGACGCGCTCACTTACCTTCGATATCGACTACCGCAAGCTGCTCGACGAATTCAAAAACCACGGCCGCTTGGTGCGCGCTTACTACTACACAGCCCTCGTCGAGGATCAGGAATTCTCGCCCATTCGCCCGCTCGTCGATTGGCTCGACTACAACGGCTACACGCTGGTGACCAAGCCGGCCAAAGAATACACCGACGCCAACGGCCGGCGCCGATTCAAGGGCGATATGGACGTCGAAATCGCCGTCGACCTGCTCCAAGCCACCTCTTTCATTGACCACGCCTTCCTGTTCTCCGGCGATGGCGACTTCCTGGCCGCCATTGAGGCCGCACAGCGCAAGGGCATGCGCGTAAGCGTGATTTCCACCATCAAGTCCAATCCGCCCATGGCGTCCGACGATATCCGGCGCGCGGCCGACAATTTTGTTGATTTAACCGACCTTTCGAGTCTCATCGGGCGGCCACCGCGCGAACGCGCAGAGGCGCGTTACGAATACGCCGATGACGAAGAGGAACGGTGAGCCAAGCACCCCCTGAAGCGCCGAAGGATTGTCCGCTCTGCCCGCGGCTCGTCGGTTATCGCGAAGCCAACCAGCGCGCCGAGCCGACGTGGTTCAACGGCGCCGCGCCTTCTTTCGGGGATCCAAGTGCGCGCCTTCTCATCGTTGGCCTCGCGCCCGGCCGCACTGGCGCCAATCGCACGGGCCGCCCTTTCACCGGCGATTACGCCGGCGACCTCCTCTACGGCACGCTGAAAAAACTCGGCCTCGCGGAAGGGGAGTATCGCGCTGACCCCAACGACGGCTTCACCCTCAAAGGCGCGATGATCACCAACGCCGTCCGTTGCGCGCCGCCGGAAAACAAACCCACGCCCGCCGAGATCGCAACCTGCCGCCCGTTCCTCACATCACGTATGGCGCATCTGCCGACAGTGCGCGCCATCATGGCGCTGGGCTCGATCGCGCATGAAAGTGTGCTCCGCGCGCACAGTCTCAAACCCACTGCCGCCAAATTTGGCCATGCTGTCGAAGCCCAGCTGCCGGACGGGCGCACGCTCGTCTCCAGCTATCATTGCTCGCGCTACAACACGCAGACGCGCAGGCTCACCGCCGAGATGTTCGAAGCCGTGATGCAGCGCGCGAAAGACCTTGCGTTCGCTTAGAGCGTCACGCCGTACGTGGCATAGCGCGCGACGATCCCGGGATCGGCGCGCTGCGCCGCTTCAAAATCGGCTTGCGCCGCTGCGGTTTGCCCAAGGCGCTGACGGGCAATGCCGCGGCCATAAAGGTAGTGCCCGTAATTCGGCTCGATCGCGAGAGCTGCGTTATAGTCGGCGATCGCCTCCAGATATTCTTCACGCTTGATATGCACGAGCCCACGGCTATCGAGCGCCGCCGCATATCGGGGCTGCAAGCGGATCGCCTCGTTGCAGTCGGCAAGTGCAAATTCCAGTTCTTCGCCAGCCACCGCGCGCGTCCAGCAGCGATTATTCCAAAGCGCCGCGTTGTTGGGATCTGCCGCCAGCATCTGCGTCAGCAGATCGAGATCATTGCTGCCGTCGTCGAAGCCGTCTTGCTCGCGCTCACGCAACGCAGCTTCGCGCCGCTCCATCGCCAGAGGCATGTTGGGCCGAAGCGCAAGCGCCGCATCATAGTCACGCACCGCCATGTCGTAGGCGCCGCGGCCCTGATGCAGCTGCCCGCGCTCCAGATACGCATCAACCAAGCTGGCATCGAGGCGCAACGCCCGGCCAAAATCCGCGATTGCGCGCACATCTTCACGCAACGCCGCCCGTTGGCGCGCGCGCTCCATCAATGCCGCGGCCTTTCGCGCAGGATCGGCCGCCGCCGATGCAACCACTTCCGAGCACGCGTGCACGCGCTCCTGGGGGAGTGCGCTATGCTGGCAAACACCCCAACGCTGCTCAGCATGCGCCACAGGATCGGCAGGCGGGCCACACGCGGTAAGCGCTCCAAGCGCCAACAGTGCAGCCAGCTTCTTCATCCCCGATCCTTGAGCAGCCGCGATTGTTGCCGCTTCCAGTCACGATCTTTCTCGGACGCGCGCTTGTCATGCGCCTTCTTGCCCTTGGCGAGCGCAATCTCGACCTTGGCGATACCGCGATCATTGAAATAGAGCTTCAGCGGGGCAAGCGTGCGTCCTTCGCGCTCCACCGCGCCCGCCAGCTTCTTCAGCTCCCGCGCGCGCACCAACAGCTTCCGCGGCCGACGCGGCTCGTGATTGAACTGCCCAGCCGGCGGATATTCAGGGATCGTCGAATTGATCAGCCAAAGTTCGCCGCGCTCGGTGCTGGCGTAACTCTCAGCAATGTTAGCGCGGCCGCTTCGAAGCGACTTCACCTCGGTGCCAACGAGCTGAATGCCAGCCTCGATTGTATCCTCGATCGCGTAGTCAAAGCGCGCCCGCCGGTTCTCAGCGACAAGCTTGCGCGGCGGTTCAGGCTTCTTGGCCATCAGATCAGCCCCGCATGCGTCATCGCCGCGCGCACCTGGGCCTTCGCAGCGTCGCTCAGCGTGATGATCGGCAGCCGCACTTCGTCGGTGCACAACCCAAGCAGCGAGCAGGCGTACTTCGCCGGCGCCGGCGAGGGTTCGCAGAACATCGCCTTATGCAGCGGCGCAAGCTTCGCATCGATCTCGCGCGCTGTGTCGAACGCGCCTTGGAGCGTTGCCTCTTGCAAAGCGCTGCACAGTTTTGGCGCCACGTTCGCCGTCACGGAAATACAACCCTTGCCGCCCTGCGCGTTGAAACCAATCGCACTCGGATCCTCGCCGGAGAGCTGAATGAACGCTGTCCCGCACGCCGCGGTGTGGCGCGCTACACGCGAAAGGTCCGCGCTCGCATCCTTCACACCAATTACATTTGGCAGCGCCGCGAGCCGGCCCATCGTCTCGACTGAAATATCAACCACCGTCCGCGCCGGCACGTTGTACGCCACAATCGGAATATCGACGGCGTCATTGATCGCCTTGTAGTGCGCGACCATGCCGTCCTGGCTGGGCTTGTTGTAATACGGCGCGACCACCAGCACCGCGTCAGCGCCGGCCTTCTTGCACGCATGCGCCAACTCGATCGCATGCGCCGTGCTGTTCGAACCCGCGCCCGCAATCACCGGCACTTTGCCTGACGCGACTTCAACACAGATTTCCACCACGCGGACGTGCTCCGCGAGGCTCAGCGTGACGCTTTCGCCGGTGGTTCCGCAGGGAACCAGCCCGTGTGAACCCTCGGCAATCTGTCTTTCCACAAGGCTCGCCAGCGCCCGTTCATCAACGATTCCGTTGCGAAAAGGCGTAATGAGCGCGGGATTCGACCCGTGAATCATGCTCGAGCGGCTGTTGTGGTGTGGCATTGGCGCGATTCCTGCCACACTGTGCGGCGAGGTTAAATAGTGGTCCGCCGGCACGGCTTGTGGGCCCAATATGTGTTTCGGTTTGAGGCGGAGGGCGGAATGGACCGGGGAAAGGTGATCCGTATTGCGTTGGCGGCGGCAGCCGCGGGCGCCCTGCTGATCGCGTCCATCGCATTCTGGCCGCCTTCGGTCGGCCCGTCCCAGGCCGAAGCCCAGACCTTTTCGCGCCCGGCTGCCGTTTCGGCCGCCGAACGTATGCGCCTTCGCGATGGCCTCGCCGCCGCCGAGCGCGGCGATTGGACCAGCGTCGCCGCTCTGCGCGACGCCGCCACCGACCCGCTCGTCCGCCACATGCTGCAATGGCGCTGGGCCGCCGCCACCGAAGCGCCCCTCTATTTCAGCGATCTCGCGAGCGCCCTGAACGACCTTCAAGGCTGGCCGGGCCGCACCACCATGCGCACCCGCGCCGAGCAAGCCATCCTGGATTCGCGCCTTTCCGCGTCCGAGCGCGTCGCCTTCCTGCGCCAAGACAACGGTCCCATCACCGGTGACGGGCGCCTCGCCCTCGCCATCGCACTCCGCGACAACGGCCAGCGCAGCGAAGCCAATGAACTCGCGCGCCGTGTTTGGCGCGAAGACGCATTGACCTCCGCAGCCGAAGACCGCGCGCAGGCCGAGTTCAACTCCGTCTTCACGCAAGAAGACTACGCCGCCCGCGTCGATGGCCTGCTCTGGCGCGATCAACGCACCGCCGCGCAGCGCCTCTTGTCACGCGTCAGCCCCGCTGACCGCGCCGTCGCCAACGCCCGCATTGCGCTCCAATCGCGCGCGCGCCGTGGCTTGCAAGCCGCGGTCGATTCCGTACCGGGCTCGCGCGCCGACAATCCGGGCTTCATCTTCGACCGCGCGCAATATCGCCGCCGCGCCGGCAATCCCGAAGAAGCGATGCCGCTTATGGTCGAGATCGACCCGACGCAGGCGCCGCTCGCCGCGCGCGCCGACATCTTCCGCGAACGCCGGCTTTATGTGCCGCGCGCGCTCCGCGCGGGCAATTATCGTCAAGCCTATCAGCTCGTTTCCAACCACGGTCTGACATCTGGCGAATCTTTCGCCGACGCCGAGTGGATGGCCGGCTGGCTTTCGCTGCGCTACTTGAACCAGCCGCAGCGCGCCCGCGATCACTTCGCGCACTTGAGCGAAAACGTTTCCTCGCCCGTCAGCCTCTCACGCGCGCTCTACTGGCGCGCCGAGGCCGAGCGGGCGCTTGGCAATGGCGGCGAAGCTGATCGCCTGCTCGATCAAGCCGCCCGTTTCAACTTCACCTATTACGGCCAACTCGCCGCTACACGCGGCGGCCGCTCTGCCACGCTTTCATTGCCGCAAACCGAGCGGGTCAGCGATGAGGCGCGCAACCGCTTCGAGAACCGCGAACTGGTGCGCGCGCTACACCTCATGTCCGAAACCGGTTCGCAGCGCGACTTCGAGTCGATCGCGTTCTATCTCGACGACACGCTCGACGATCCGATGGAGCTCGAACTCCTGTCGCAAATGGCGCGCGAGCAATCCTACTACCGCACCGCGCTGCGCAGCGCGAAAGCGGGGCTCTTCCGCAATGTCGTCGCCACCAGCGCCGCGTATCCCACGATGCGCTTGCCCGACGTCGTCCAGCAAAGCGGCCGCCCAGAGCCCGCGCTCGTGCACGCCATCATCCGCCAGGAGAGCGAGTTCGACCCGAGCGCCATCTCCAGCGCAAACGCGCGCGGCCTGATGCAACTCATCCCGTCAACCGCGCAACTGCAAGCGCGCCGCGAAGGCATCACCTTCCAGCGCAGCGCGCTGACGAGTGACCCCGAGTACAACGTCACACTCGGCTCCGCACACCTCGCCGATCTGATCGACGATTTTGGCGGCTCCTACGTGATGGCGATCGCCGCCTACAACGCCGGCTCCCACAACGTCCGCACTTGGGTGAACGATTGGGGCGATCCGCGATCAAGCTCGGTCGATATCGTGGATTGGATCGAACTCATCCCGTTCTCTGAGACACGCAATTACGTGCAGCGCGTCACCGAGAACCTGCAGGTCTATCGCTATCGCCTGGCCGGTCAGCCGACCGAGATCCAACTCGACCGCGACCTCCACCGCGGCCGCTACTAGTCCGCCACCGCCAGCGCCTGAGCGAATGTCTCCGCGTCAACATTGCCGCCACTGGCGATGATGACCACCGTCGCGCCTTTGAGATCGAGCGTGCTGGCGAACGCGGCCGCGAGCGACGCCGCGCCCGATGGCTCGAGCACAAGCTTCAAATGCCGGAACGCGAACTTCATCGCGCGCCGCACCGCATCATCGCTGACACCCACAGCGGCCTCGAACCGCTCGCGCGCAATCGCATGAGTGATCTCGCCCATCTGCTCGGTCAGCAGCCCATCGCAGATCGAGCGAATGCCCGGCGCGTTGCGCTGGATCGAGCCCGCCGCAAGCGTCTTGGCGATATCATTATGCTCCGCCGGCTCCACTGCGATAATCCGCGCCTTTGGCAAAGCCAGCGCCACGCCCGTCGCCAATCCGCCGCCGCTTGCCGGCACGAACACGACATCCGGCGCAATATCCTGACTGACCTCAAGCCCCGCCGTGCCTTGCCCCGCGATCACGAACGGATCGTCAAACGGCTTGATTAAGCTCGCGCCTTTTTCCGCCGAAAGCCGCGCGCCGATCTCTTCACGGCTTTCATTGACGCGATCATACGTCACCACCGTCGCGCCATTGCCGCGCGTCGTCTCCAGTTTGATCCGCGGCGCGTCCGACGGCATCACGATCGTCGCTTCGATGCCAAACAGCTTCGCAGCTGTCGAAACGGCGATCGCATGATTGCCTGAAGAGAATGCAATGACCCCGCGCTTGCGCACGTCCGGATCGAGCGCCGCAATCGCATTCGTGGCGCCCCGCATCTTGAACGCGCCGCCGCGCTGCAAATTCTCCGCCTTCACGAACACCTTGGCGCCAAGCGCTGCGTCCAGCGCATCGTTGCGCACCAAGGGCGTGCGCACCGCGATGCCTTCAATGCGCTTGGCAGCCGCCTTCACATCTTCGATCGTTGGCACGTGCATCACGAACCTCTTGGCTTAGCGCGGCGCGTCGGCGGCGCCGTCAGCGGATCTTCCGGCCACGGGTGCTTCGGATAGCGCCCGCGCATTTCGCTGCGCACGGCTGCGTACGAGCCGCGCCAGAAACCAGGCAAGTCCTTCGTCGTTTGCACCGGCCGATGCGCCGGAGACAGCAGACGCAAACTCAGTGGCGCGCGCCCACTCGCAACACTCGGATGCTTGTCCTGCCCGAACAGTTCCTGCAGCCGCACGTCCAGCGCCGGACCGCCATCCGCCGTATAATCAATCGAGAGCGATGATCCCGCCGGCGTCTCAAACTTCGTCGGCGCCTCTGCATCAAGCCGTCGCTTCAACTCATACGGCAAGCTCGCCAACAACGCGCCAGCGACATCCACGTCCTTTAACCGCGCTACACTCGCAAGCGTCGGCGCCAACCAAGTCTCAACGCTTGCGCCCAGCACTTCATCCGACCAATCAGGCCAAACGTCGCCCTCTAGCCCGCGCATAAACGTCACCCGCGCGCGCGCCTGCACCGCCGCCTCGTCCCAATCGAGCAACGCCAAGCCATCGTCGCGCACAGCGTTCAGCAGCGCCTGCTCCAATTCCGCGCCGCTCATCCGCTCCAGCGGCGCTTCCGAAAGCGTCACGCGCCCCAACCGCCGCACGCGCCGACCGCGGATCGCCCCCGTCGCCGGATCAACATTCGCCGACGTCGTGTTCTCAATCTCGGCGCCGAACATCTCTTCAATCTCAGCCAGCGTGATCGGCGCGCCCAACAAAATTTGCGCGCGCCCAGCCGCGCCCGAAATGTCTGCAATCACCAGGTACGGCTCACGCGCCAGCGGCGAAGCCATCTCAATCGAAGCCGCACGTCCGTTCACCATCGTAAACGCGCCGCCGCGCGATTTCGCGACGCGATCGGGATACGCCAACGCCAAGATCAAGCCCGCCTGCGCTTCGTCACCATCGCCGCGCGCGCCGCCCGCCAGACGCGCAATGCGATCCGCCAACGCCCGTGCCGCGTCAGCACGCGCGCCGCGTTCACCCGCAAACCGATGCAAGCGATCGCGCACATCTGCACTCCGACCGCCCAGGCCTTGCTCAGTCAGCACCATGGCAATGCGTGCGCCAAGCAAAGCTTCTCCGCGCCGCCCCGCCTCGATCACCATGTGCGCCAATCGCGGCGAAAGCGGCAGACGCGCCACCGCGCGCCCATGCTCAGTCAAATGCCCATCACCATCGAGCGCACCAATGCGCTTCAGCAACGCAATCGCCTCGGCCCACGCCGGCTTGGGCGGCGGATCGAGCCACGCCAACGCCCCCGGCTCGCTCGCACCCCAGGCCGCGAGATCAAGCGCCAGACCCGAAAGATCAGCATCCAGAATTTCCGGCCGGTCGAACTCCGGCAACGAACGCGTTTCGCCTTCGCTCCACAAACGCCAGCACACGCCCGGCTCAAGCCTGCCGGCACGTCCCGCGCGCTGCGTAATCGAAGCCTGGCTCGCGCGCACCGTCTCCAACCGCGACAATCCCAGCGCCGGCTCAAACCGCGGCCGCCGCGCCAAGCCGGCATCGACGACAATGCGCACGCCATCGATCGTCAAACTGGTTTCCGCGATCGAAGTCGCCAACACCACTTTGCGTCGCCCCGCCGGCGAAGGCGCAATCGCCGCGTCCTGGTCCGCCGGCCCCATCGCGCCATACAGCGGGCGTATATCGACGCTTGGATCACCGATGCTCGCACGCAAAACTTCCGCAGTGCGCTCGATCTCGCGCACGCCCGGCAAAAACACGAGCGCACTGCCGCGTTCAGCACTCAGCGCACTCCGCACCGCCGCCGCGACCTCATCCTCCACTCGCGCCGCCACCGCCCGCGGGCGATACACATGCGCAACGGGAAACATCCGCCCTTCGCTGACAATCACCGGCGCATCACCGAGCAACGCCGCGATCCGCGCCGCATCCAAAGTCGCCGACATCACGACGAGCTTCAGATCAGGCCGCAGCGCCCCTTGCGTTTCGCGCGCCAACGCCAACCCAAGATCACCCTCCAGGCTCCGCTCGTGAAATTCATCGAACAGCACGCACGCAACGCCGCTCAATTCCGGATCATCGAGGATCATCCGCGTGAACACGCCTTCGGTGACGACCTCAATCCGCGTCTTCGGCCCGATGCGCGAATCCAAGCGCACGCGATAGCCGATTGTCTCGCCCACGCGCTCACCACGCTCCGCCGCGATCCGAGACGCCGCCGCGCGCGCCGCGATCCGGCGCGGCGAAAGCAGGATGATCTTGCCGCCCGCCACCCAGGCCTCGCCCAGCAAAGCAGGCGGGACGCGCGTCGTCTTACCGACGCCAGGCGGCGCGACCAGCACGGCCTCGCTCCGCGCCGCCAAAGCGGCCCGCAATTGGGGCAGAACTTCCTCTACGGGGAGCATTGCGGCGGCTTAACCTGTCGTCGTGTCCATGTCTCGCCGCATTGGCGTGGCGTGATCTGTCGGGTTATAGGCTCTGCCGTCCAATCCGGAGGGGGAAAATGCGAGCGCACGTAGTGGCAAAATTTGCGGCGGCATTGCTGCTGAGCGTCACCATCGCGTCCTGCTCGACAGGCCGCACCGCCGACACACGCCGCGGCGTGGCCGACGCCGCCTACACGCCGCTGCGCGACGTAAACCTCATCCGCCCCGAAATCCCGCTGCTGCTGCGCAATCTCCAATACCCGTATTCAACTGCGACGCTGACTGACTGCACCGCCGTCATCCGCGAACTCGGGCAACTCGACGCCGTGCTGGGCCCCGAGAGCTATCAGCCCGGCCCCAACCGAAACATCTGGGACCGCAGCGGCGATTTCGTGGAAGAGCAAACCATCGAAGCCGCGCGCGACACCGCCGCCGACCTCATCCCGTTCCGTTCATGGGTGCGCCGCATCTCCGGCGCAACGCGCGCTGAGCGTGAAGCGCTCCGCGCCGTCGCCAACGGCCAACAGCGCCGCACGTTTGTTCGTGGCTACGGCGCCTCGCTTGGCTGCCCGAGCGTGATTCCGCCGCCGCCGCCCGCTGCGCACAACGCACGCGAAGGCCGCGAACAACCCGTCGGCCGCAACTAAACGCCGGCGCGCGCTCTAAATTGAGTTCGAAATTCCGCGAGCGAACCAGCCGCAATGGCCGCACGCATGCGCGCCATCAGCGTTTGGTAGTAAGCGATGTTGTGCCACGACAGCAGCGTCTGCCCGAGCAACTCGCCCGCCTTGAAGAGGTGGTGCAGATACGCCTTTGAGTAATCGCGGCTCGCCGGACAATCGATGCTCTCATCGAGCGGCGCTTCATCTTCCGCGAACCGCGCATTGGTGATGTTGAGCGGCCCCGCGTCGGTCCACGCTTGCCCGTGCCGGCCCGAGCGCGTCGGCAAGACGCAATCGAACATATCGACGCCCCGCCACACGCTCTCAACGATGTCGATCGGCTTGCCGACGCCCATCAAATAGCGCGGCCGATCCTGCGGCAAATGCGGCACGGTCACATCCAGCGTCGCCAGCATTGCCTCGTGACCTTCGCCGACAGCCAAGCCACCGATCGCGTAGCCGTCAAACCCCTCACGCACCAACGTCTGCGCCGACTCCGCACGCAAGTCCGGATCAACACCGCCCTGCACGATCGCGAACAGATTCTGCGTGTCGCGCGCTCCGAACGCACGCTTGCACCGCACCGCCCAGTCCAGCGAAAGCCGCATCGCCTTTTCGACGTCGGTCCGAGGCGCTGGCAGCGCCGGGCATTCGTCCAGCTGCATCACGATATCCGCGCCAATCTGATCGGCCTGGATCGTCATTGCGCTTTCCGGCGTAAGCCGGTGCTGCGCGCCGTCGACGTGACTGCGGAACGTCACACCATCCGCATCGAGCTTCCGCAATTGCGCCAACGACATCACCTGATAGCCGCCGCTATCCGTCAAGATCGGCTTATCCCAGTGCATGAAGCGATGTAGCCCACCCAACCGCGCCATGCGTTCACCGCCCGGCCGCAACATCAAGTGATATGTGTTGCCAAGGATGATATCGGCGCCCGTTTGGTTCACTTGATCGACGGTCAGCGCCTTCACCGTGCCCGCGGTGCCGACAGGCATGAACGCAGGCGTGCGAATATCGCCCCGCGATGTGCGCAACACACCCGTGCGCGCCGCGCCGTCACGCGCGTGAATGTCAAAAGGGAAAGCCGTCATGGCGCCCGCCATAACAGGCTGGCATCGCCATAGGAATAGAAGCGGTATTTCTGCGCGATCGCGTGCGCGTACACCGCCTGCATGCGCCCAAATCCCGCGAACGCGGAGACGAGCATGAACAATGTCGAACGCGGCAAGTGGAAGTTGGTCCACAAGCCATCGACGGCGCGAAAGCGATAACCTGGCGTGATGAAAATCGAGGTATCGCCCGCCTCGGCGCGCACCGTGCCGTCCTCGTTCGCTGCCGACTCCAGCGACCGCAGCGCCGTCGTGCCCACCGCGATCACGCGCCGGCCCTCGGCCTTGGCGCGATTAACCGCATCCGCCGTCGCCGCCGAAATCTCGCGCCACTCCGCGTGCATGACGTGTTCGGCCGTATCGTCCGCCTTCACCGGCAAAAACGTCCCCGCGCCGACGTGCAGCGTCACCTGCGCGCGCTCCACACCCGCCGCATCGAACGCCGCGAACAGCCCATCGGTAAAATGCAACCCTGCCGTTGGCGCCGCGACAGCGCCGTCCTTAGCCGCATAGATCGTCTGATAGTCGGCGCGATCGTCCTCATCTTCGGTACGCCGCCCCGCGATATAAGGCGGCAGCGGCATCTCGCCCAAGTTTGCAATCGCGCGATCCAAATCCGGCCCCGCCAGATCGAACGCGAACGTCACTAGGCCATCATCGGCCTTTTCTTTGACGGTCGCGTCAAGTGCGCCCAGCATACACGCCGTTTCGCTCCCTTCGCCAAAGCGCACGCGATCACCCGCCTTCAGTCTCTTCCCAGGCTTCGCGAATGCCGCCCATTCGTTGGCCGAATTGCGCTTGTGCAGCGTCACCTCGATCGCAACGCGCACCTCATCGCGATAGCGCACGCCCTTCAATCGCGCCGGGATCACGCGCGTATCGTTGAACACAAGCAAATCACCGGCGCGAAATAGCGACGCCGCATCCCGCACCCGCAAGTCCTCAAAAGCGCCAACCGCCGGCACATGCAAGACACGCGCACTGTCACGCGGCCGCGCCGGCCGGAGCGCGATCAAATCCTCCGGCAGGTCGAAATCGAACAGATCGACGCGCATCAGCCCTTCACCATGCGCCCCTTGCGCATCTCTTCGAGCTCCCAGCGCATGTTGGCGCGCGCGGTCTCGCCGAGTTCCGCTTCGTAAACGTCGGTACGAAACGTGCGCGCATGCTCAAGCTGTTTCGCCAGAAACGCGCCGCGCCCGGCCGCAAAAGCTGGATCTACGATGTGCGGATACTCAGCCCGAATACCTGCCGCGTAGGCGCAATAGGTTTCCCAGGGCGCGCCGAGGATCGCTATGTCCATGTCGAGAAAGAGCGCCGCATCGCCTTCAGCGTCGCCCGCAGCATGGTTCCTCGTCATCTCGATCACGTGCGCCACGCGGGCCGCCAAATCCGGTTGCCGCACCAGAGACGTGCGCGCCCAATCGGCGCTCAGCGTCTCATTGTCGGCTTCGCCCGGCTGGTACACCGCGTCGTGAAACCAGATCGCGTATCCCACGAACGCGGACTCGCGGATCAGCGCCGCGCGCCGATCCGATTCATCGAGTAACCACAGGAGATGGCTCAGCCCGTGATAGACGCGCTGAGGCTCATCCCACGCACGGATGAGCGCTTCACCGAGAGCATCCGCGCCCTCTCCCGCCAGCGCGCGCCAGCGCTGGAGAAGGCCCGCGCTCACTCCGCCGTCGCGGTGACGATCTTGCCGGGATTGCGCGGCGGCTCGCCCTTCGGCAGCGCATCGACCGCATCCATGCCTTCAACGACTTCGCCCCACACCGTGTATTTACGGTCCAGGAACGTCGCGTCATCGAAGCAGATGAAGAACTGGCTGTTCGCCGAGTTCGGATCGTTGGTGCGCGCCATCGAGCAGACGCCGCGCACGTGCGGCTCGGCGCTGAACTCTTGCACCAGGTTCGGCTTGGACGAACCGCCGGTGCCGTTCTTGTTACCGCCGTCGCCGCCCTGAGCCATGAAGCCCGGGATCACACGGTGAAACGGCACGCCATTATAGAAGCCTTCGTTCGCCAGTTCGCCGATGCGCTGAACATGGTTCGGCGCAAGGTCTGGACGAAACTTGATCTTCACCGTGCCGGTGTCGAGCTCGAGCGTCAGGGTATGAAAGGAATGATCGACCACCAGCTTCTCTCTCTGTCTGGGTTGCGCGGCACGCGCGCGGGAATTTGCACATCACAGACCGAGAAGTCGGCGCGGCGCGCGCGGCGCGTATCCTCGATCAAGTCACGAAACTGCGGCCCATCGGTCCGCAGCACATATATAGGCGCGCGCTCAGCGTCGGGTACGTCCGCAGCAATCCGAACTGAGAGCATACGATCTGGGTTAGGCGGCGGGTTCCCCACCGCGATTTGCATCACTGCTTCCTGCCCCCAGACCACGCGGCCAAAAATCGTGTAGCGCTTGTCCAGCGCGGTGTTCGGTTGGCGCATGATGAAGAACTGGCTGTTCGCGGAGTTCTGATCATCGGCCCGCGCCATCGAGACAACGCCCTGGCAGTGCAGCGCATTGGCCGAAACGCGGCCATCAGACGTCACTGCCATTTGTGCATCCGGCTGCGATTCAATCGGCAGCGTCTTGTAGAAGCCGAGCCGTGCGCGGCTCTGCACGGCTGCTTCGATGAACGGCATTTCCGGCCCGCGCCGGAACATGAATTCCTCGTGCAAGTCCGGCAGCGAGGAAGCCCCTTCGCCGGTGCCTAGGGGATCCCCCGTCTGCGCCATGAAGTCGTCGATCACGCGGTGAAACGTCAGCCCGTTATAATAGCCGGCGCGAGTGAGCGTTTTGATCCGCTCGACGTGCTGGGGTGCGACCTCTGGATAAAGCTCGATCACGATCCGCCCGTGCACGGTATCGATGTAGAGCGTGTTCTCTGGATCAAGCGGGCGCCAATTGCGCGCATCCGGCGTCTGCGCCGACGCCGCGTCGAAACCACCGATAAGCCCCAGCGCCAAAAGCGCGGCGGCCAAAAATCCACCCAAGCGCAGCATTATGACACCCCGAACTTTGCCTTCAGTCGTCTTTCTACTTCTGGCGGCACGAATTCCGCGACGCTTCCTTGCAGTCGCGCGATCTCTTTTACCAGCCGGCTCGCGATCGCTTGGTGCGTCGGATCGGCCATCAGGAAAACCGTCTCGATGGCGGGATTTAGCTTCTGGTTCATCCCGACCATCGCGAATTCGTACTCGAAGTCGGCGACCGCTCTAAGTCCCCGGACGATAATTTGCGCCCCTACGCTCTCGGCGAACTTCATCAGCAATGTGTCAAAAGGTTGAATGACGATCTCGGTGTCCCGGATCTTTGCACATTGCTCGCGGACCATTTCGACCCGTTCGTCGAGGCTAAAGAGCGGTCCCTTCTCCTGGTTGATGGCGATCCCCACAACCAGCCGGTCGACCAACTTGGCGCCGCGCGTGATGATGTCGATGTGCCCATTCGTGGGCGGGTCGAACGTCCCTGGATAAAGCCCAACCCGCGCCCGTTTGGTCACGAACCACCCTCCTCGGCCTCTGTCTCGACCGCACCGTCGCCCGCTTCACCGCCCAGCGCTTCCAAGCGCTCTGCCGCCACGACGTGCTCATCCTCACCTACGTTGATGAGAATCACGCCTTGGGTCGCGCGTCCAGCGATCCTGATCTGATCGATGCCAGTTCGGATCAGCTGACCCTTATCGGTGACCAAGAGGAGTTCCTCCTCATCCTTCACCGGGAAGGAGGCCGTCAGCGTCGCATCCCCGGTCAGCCGGTGCGCGATGAGCCCCTTACCGCCGCGATTTGTGACGCGGTATTCATAAGCCGAGGCTCGCTTGCCAAGGCCCGAATTGGTCACCGCGAGGATGAATTGCTCTTGCGTCTTCAGCCACGACAGCCGCTCGAACGGTGTGGGCTCCTCGCCATCGCCAGCCGCCGGCGCCTCTTCCTGCTCGACCTCGACATCGCCGCGCGATTGCGCGTCCCATTTGAAGTAGTCGGCAACCTCCTTCGTCGTGATGTCGACGTGCTTTAGCACCGCCATCCCGATCACATGATCGCCGTCCTTCAAATCGATGCCGCGCACGCCGGTTGAATCCCGGCCCTTGAACACGCGCACATCCGTTGTCCGGAAGCGCACACACTGACCGTTCGCCGTGGTCAGCAGCACATCATCGTCCTCAGTGCATATCTGCACGCCAATGATGCCGTCGCCTTCGTCCGGCTTCATCGCGATCTTGCCGTTGCGGTTCACTTGCGTGAAATCGCTCAACTTGTTGCGGCGCACGCCACCAGACTTGGTGGCGAACATCACGTCGAGCTTATCCCAATCGCGCTCATCCTCCGGCAGCGCCATCACCGACGTGATGGTTTCGCCTTGGCCAAGCGGCAGCAGGTTCACCAACGCGCGGCCCTTCGTGCGCGGATCGCCTGCCGGAATGCGCCACGCCTTCATCTTGTAGGCCATGCCCGAAGACGAGAAGAACAGGATCGGCGCGTGCGTGCTCGCCACGAACACGCGCGTGACGAAATCCTCATCCTTCATCTGCATGCCAGCGCGGCCTTTGCCGCCACGGCGTTGCGTGCGGTACGCCGCCAACGGCGTGCGCTTCACATAGCCGCCGTGCGTCACGGTCACGACCATATCTTCACGCGGGATGAGCGCTTCGTCGTCGATGTCGCCTTCGGATTCAGAGAACGCGGTCCGGCGCGGCACGCCGAACGCCGCCTTCACATCCGTCAGCTCGCCGCGAATGATCTCAAGAATGCGATCACGCGAGCCGAGGATCGAGAGCAATTCCTTGATCTCTTCCGCGATCTCGTTGGCCGCCTTCGCGATGTCGTCGCGGCCAAGACCGGTGAGGCGCGAGAGCGTCAGCGCCAAAATGGCGCGCGCTTGCTCGTCCGAAAGCCGCACCTTGTCGCCATCGGCGACAACCGTGCGCGGGTCCGCGATCAGCGAGATGAGCGGCATCATATCGCCAGCCGGCCAATCGCGCGCCACCAAGCGCTCGCGCGCCACGCCCGGATCGGGGCTCTCACGAATAAGCTTGATCACGTCGTCGATGTTGGCGACAGCGATCGCGAGACCAACCGTTTCGTGACCGCGCTTGCGCGCCTTCGCCAGACGGAATTTCGTGCGCCGCGTGACGACCTGCTCGCGGAACGAAAGGAAGATTTGTAGGATCTTCTGCAAGCCCATCTGCTCGGGCTTGCCCTGGTTCAGCGCCAGCATGTTGACGCCGAACGATGTCTGCAGCTGCGAGAAACGATAGAGCTGGTTCAGCACCACATCCGGCACCGCATCACGCTTCAGTTCAACGACCAAGCGTACGCCCAAGCGGTTTGATTCATCGCGCACTTCGGCGATGCCTTCGATGCGCTTCTCGCGCACCTGCTCGCCGATCTTCTCCACCATTTCGGCCTTGTTCACCTGATACGGAATCTCGGTGAAGACGAGCGCCTCACGTCCGCGGATCGTCTCGTTGTGGTGCTTGGCGCGCATAACAACGGACCCACGCCCCGTCATCAGCGCCAAACGCGCACCCGCGCGGCCTAAGATTTCGCCACCCGTCGGAAAATCCGGACCAGGCACGATGTCCAACAGATCAAGTTCTGAGATGTTCGGATTGTCGATCATCGCCACCGTAGCGTCGATCACCTCCGACAAATTGTGCGGCGGGATGTTCGTCGCCATACCGACTGCGATGCCGCCGCCGCCATTGACCAGCAAGTTGGGAAAGCGCGCCGGCAGAACCGACGGCTCCTGGACGGTGCCATCATAGTTATCTTGGAAATCGACAGTGCCTTCGTCGATGTCATCCAGCAGCGCACGCGCCGCCTTCGCCAAACGCGCTTCAGTGTAACGCATCGAAGCCGGCATATCGCCGTCGATCGAACCGAAATTGCCTTGGCCATCGACGAGCGTCAGCCCCATCGAGAAGTCCTGCGCCAAGCGCACCAACGTCATGTAGATCGCTTGATCGCCGTGCGGGTGGTAGTTGCCCATCACGTCACCGACAGACTTCGCGCTCTTGCGGTAAGCTTTGTCGTGCGTATTTCCCGCTTCATCCATCGCGTAGAGGATGCGGCGGTGAACCGGCTTTAGGCCGTCGCGCGCATCAGGCAACGCACGCGAAACGATGACGCTCATCGCATAGTCGAGATACGAGCGCTTCAGCTCGTCTTCGACGCTAATGAGCTGAACGCCCTTCGGGAGTGATGGTCCGCCGTTCTCGGCGGGATCGGACGTGTCTGACACGGGATCGCCGGCTAAATCTTGAGGCTCAAAAGAGCGGTTTGCGGGAAGATGAAAAAGCGAGGAAAAACCTCGCCTCGAATCCATCGGAAACTAACATTGTGACGGCCCGCCCGCAAACCAAGGAGCCCCGCATGCGCCCCATCGCCACCCTGCTTTTCGCAGCCCTGCTCAGCGCCTGCGCAAGCTCCGGCGGCGGCGGCTTACCGCCCGACCAGATCGCCCCGCGCACCGCCTGGATCGTCGGCAGCGAAGGGCGCGCCGTTGGCCAGGCCACCTTCACCGAGGGGCCCGACGGCGTGTTGATTCGATTGGAGTTTTCTGCAGGCGCACTCACGCCCGGCTGGCACGGTCTTCATCTCCACCAGCGCGGCGATTGCAGCGATTTCGCCGCCGGCTTCCAAGCCGCGGGCGGTCATCTCGGCATGAACCGGCGCGTGAGGCACGGGCTCATGAACGCAGATGGCCCTGAAGCCGGCGATTTGCCCAACATCTTCGCTGCCCCGGCTGGCCCATTCGCCGCCGAGATATTCACACCTCACGTCACGATGAACGGCGTCCCCGTCCTCGGTCGCCAGCCGCTGCTCGACGGTGACGGCGCCTCCCTCATGATCCACGCCAACGCAGACGATCAGGTAACCCAGCCCATCGGCAATGCCGGCGCTCGCATTGCCTGCGCTGCGCTCACGCAACTGCCTTGAACCGGCGCTCCGCCAACGCCACCAGCGCCACGCCCGCCATCGTCACCGCAGCGCCCGCAAGAATCTGCGGCGTGATGCGGTGGCCAAGCACGAGCGCTGACAGCGTGAACGTGATCACCGGCGTCAGCAGCAGATAGGGCGTCGTGCGCGAAACCTCGTAGCGCTGCACCAGCTTGAACATGAACGCGTTGGCGACAATCGAGGACACGATCGCGCCGAACACGATGAACGCCCAGATACTCCAGTGCGCATTGCGAATGGCTTCCGCGTGTCCGTGCTCAAGCGTCAGCGTGCCGAGCGTCATCGTTGGCGCCGTGACCAGCGCTAGCCAGGCCTGCGTCGCCCACGGGTCAAGGCCGACACCCATGCGCCGCACCAACACAGTGCCGAGCCCATAACTTGCTGACGCCATCGCCACCAACGCCAGCGCCAATCCTTGCGAAAACACCGCCGGATCGAAGTTGAGCGATGCCGCCCCCGTAAAAGCGAGCCCCACACCAACCCAACGCAACGGGCTCACATTCTCCTTCAACAGCAACGCCGCGAACACCACCGAGCACGGCGCCCACAACTGCATCGCCACCACCATCGGCGGCAAATCCGTCGCGAGCTTCAACCCCACCGACTGAAGCCCAAAGTGGATCGGCCCGATGAACGCCAGCATTGTGAAGAACAACACGCGCCGCCCCTGCGGCAGCGGTTTGATGAATAGCGCGAGCGCGATCAGCACGACGCCGAAACGACACGCAACCATCATCATCGCCGGCAGCGCATCGACCGCGATTTTGGCGAGAATGTTGTTCACGCCCCAGATCAAGGCGATCGCCAGAAGCATCAGCAGATCGATGGGCGCAAACGCCCGGTGCGCGGTCATCGCCGCCTCTTGCCGGGCTTCACGCAACTTGGGAACCCCAGCACCCGCATTCCGCAGGCTTTCAGCCGAATATTGTCTCGCGAAGCGTGCGCGGCACACCAAAGCGCGCGGCGACATCACCGGCCCATCTGATGGCGGCATCCATCTCCGCTGCGTACGCTGATTGAGCCTCTCGACGCTGGCGGACATGATCGGAGGCATTGAATGGGAGCGCCGAATTCTTTGCGTGCTCGCGAAATGTCGGCCCAGCCGCGATGCTCGCCCAATCAACCGGCTTCAACCCAAAATGCCCTCCGACAGCTGCCAACGTGGCCTCCGGCTTCGAGATGAGCGTGTCACCGTCCAGAATACGCACCCGCTCTGGTCCAAATCGGCGCGCCAACGCATCGAAGAACGCGATCTGCATCAGCCAAACCAGCGTCGCCGCCTGGAGATCATCGAACAATAGCATCTGTTCTTTGGTCAACTCGTTCTCGAGCGGGATGGTCGGCGCAAACGCGTACAACACCTCGCGCACCATTGTTCGCCCGCTCGGGCCGCGCCGGATGATTGCCGTCAGAAAGCCTTCCAGGCTCGACGTCATAAGCACCGCTTTGGCATCGGGTCGCGCAAACAATGCATACGGAATGACCGGATTGAACGCATTGCTCGGTTTGATGACGTGCACCTCTCCTTCAACGAGAGGACGTGAGAGCAAATCGAGTGCTGCTCGCAGCGCAGGCAAGGCGCCAGCGCGCTTTCGCGCCGAACCCCAGTGCTCCGCGAACGACATGAGCACGGAGGGTTCCTTTAGGCCCATCGCAACGCCAGGGACATCCATCGCGCGCGCGAGCACAGTGGAACAGCAGTACGATGTGTGAAAGATGAAATGCAGAGGGCCAGCCGAAGCCCGCAGCTCATCCTCGGCAAATGCCGCCACAGGCACCGGTCCATGCAGCGGCGCACCGGTTAAGAAACGTGGCTCCAGAAAGGTCGCAGCCTGCTGCGCCACTCTCGGCACATGGAAGAAGTCAAAAGTGTCACTTCGCGTGTCGTAAGTCCTGGGCAGCCATGCCGGATCGCTCAGGACGAGGCTCGCGCCTGCTCCCGTACGCACCACACTTCGTTCGTCACGCTCAATCGCCATCGATCATTTCTTATCGCCAAAGATAACTTCAGCGCGCCGCCTCGTGCAAGCTGGGGTCAGAAAGCGCACAATCACGCATCGGTGTGAGGCCAGCACTGAATCTTGCCTTGCGCTTCTCGAGGCGCTTGTGATCAGAACACTTCAGATGGACAGAGGTCAGCCCCCTCACGATTATGCTGCGCGGGCGCTCGACCTGACCGGGTACGTCCGGGACCCTACCTGGTTTCCCAACAGCTATGACGCCCAAACAGACACGCTGATACTCGCGCGTCTTTCGCGCGACACGCAAAGACGCGCCGTCTTCCTTGATCCACGTTTCACCGCCGGCGCACCCAAAAGTCCGTCTTTGCCCGTGGCGCAGCTGCCGCATGAGGCAATGCAGGAATCGGCTGGGTCATTGCACTTCATTTTCCACACCGCTTTCTGCTGTTCCACGCTCCTGGTTCGCGCGCTGGATATTCCCGGCGCCGCCATGGGCATAAAGGAGCCCTACGTTCTGTCGACGTTTGCCGAGCGCTCGAACTTGGCAACCCCGGGCGTGCTCCCTGCGCTCACCGCTACGCTCGATCTCCTCTCGCGTCCGTTCGAAGAGGGCGAGAGCCAGATCGTCAAACCCAGCAACATCGCCAACCACATCATCGCGCAAGTGATGCACATCCGCCCAGATGCGAAGGTGCTGCTGCTCTACTCGAACCTTGAGACTTTCCTGCGCGCCATCGCCCGCCGCGGCGAACAAGGCCGCTCCTTTGGCCGCACGCTCTTTCAGCACTTCTTGCGCGCCATGCCGCAAAGCAAAGCTTTCAGCGCCGAAGAATTGATGCTGCAAACCGATCTGCAAATTTCAGCGCATGCTTGGCTGATGCAGGCTTCGATGTTCCGCGGCCTCGCCCAGCGCTACGGCGCCAATCGCGTGCGCACGCTGAACAGCGACACGCTTCTCGCCAACGTGCCAAGCACATTGGAAAAGGTCGGCGCCTTCTTCGGGCTGAAGGCCCAAGATTGGCAGGTGATCGCCAACGGCCCGGTCTTTCAGGAACACGCCAAAGAGCACGGCCGTCCGTTCGATGCCAATGCTTACAAAGCCCAATTCGATCAAGCCGGCTTCTCGCACGCCAACGAATTGCGCATGGCGCTCAACTGGGCCGCCCAACTCGCGCAGCATTGCAATTATCCGCTGACGCTCGGCGATACCCTGTTCGACTAAGCGAACACGCCCGCCGCGATCTCATACGCACGCACCCGCGCCGCATGATCGTAAATATGCGAGGCCAAAATCAGCTCATCGGCGCCCGTTCGCTCAACGAACGCCTCGATGCTGCGCTTCACCGTCTCAGGCGCGCCAATCGCAGAACATGAAAGCACCGCCTCCAATTGCGCGCGCTCCATGTCAGTCAAGCTCTTTTCAAACTCCGCATTCGGCGGCTGCAAACGCCGCGGCTCGCCCCGCCGCAAGCTCGCAAACGCCTGCATCAGCGATGTCGCCAAGAAGCGCCCTTCGCCGTCCGTCGGCGCGGCGAAGATGTTGAACCCCAGCATCACATAAGGCTTGTCGAGTTGCTCGGACGGTTTGAAGTTCGTCCGATAGACCCCGATTGCCTCCATCATCTGCCCCGGCGCAAAGTGCGACGCGAACGCAAACGGCAAACCCAGCAAGGCCGCCAATTGCGCGCCAAACAGCGACGAGCCCAGTATCCAAAGCGGCGTGTTCGAGCCTTCGCCCGGCACAACACGCAAACGCTGCCCAGGCTCACTCGGCCCCAGCATCGCCTGCAACTCCAGCACATCCTGCGGAAAGCGATCCTCGCCGCCGATCAATGTCCGCCGCAGCGCTCGCGCCGTGGGCCCGTCGCCGCCAGGCGCGCGCCCGAGCCCCAGATCGATGCGCCCAGGAAACAGCGCCTCAAGCGTTCCGAACTGCTCGGCGATGATGATCGGCGCGTGGTTCGGCAACATGATCCCGCCGGCGCCGACGCGGATCGTCTTCGTCGCCTGCGCCGCATTCATGATCGTCAGCGCCGTCGCCGCGCTCGCAATCCCCGGCATCGCGTGATGCTCCGCGAGCCAAAACCGCTTGTACCCAAGCCGCTCCGCGTTCACCGCCAAATCACGGCTATTCGCCAACGCCTGCGCGACATCCCCACCTTCCACGATGGGCGCGAGATCGAGAACGGAAAATGGGATCATCCTCCCGAGATAGGGCGCATCCACCAAGCGCAAAACCCCTCCTCGCCCTCGATGGGCGAGGTGGCGCGAAGCGCCGGAGTGGGTGGCTACTCAGGACTTAAACCTTCGAACTCTTCCACCCAGAGCGACTTAAGCTCTGCATTCTGAAGCGCCTAGGAGATGGTCATCCAAACCGCATCAAAGTCACGATCCACTTCGACATTCCAGAACCGCAACACACTAAACCCGCCGCGTTCCAACACCGCGTCGCGCACGCGATCTCTTTCCACCTGTTCAGCAAATCCATGCTGCGAGCCATCGATCTCGATAATGAGCCGTGATCCGAAGCATGCGAAATCAACGATGTACCCGCGCAACGGCACTTGCCTGCGAAACTTAAACCCACGGCTCTTCAGAGAACGCAGGTGCGCCCATAGCTTCACCTCCTGCGGAGTCATCTGCTTACGCAGCCTGCGAGCAATCTCGTTTGACATCGGATTTCTCCAAGTCACGCGATGCGCTCCTCGCCCTCGATGGGCGAGGTGGCCGTGAGCATCGCTCACGGACGGAGTGGGTGGCGGCTCAATTCCGAGGAGTCACCCACTCCGGCGCTTCGCGCCACCTCGCCCATCAAGGGCGAGGAGAGCCGACACTTTCTTGCTTAGAACGGGATCTCGTCATCGAGATCCTGATTGAAGCTCTCGCGCGGGCCGTCGCTGACGCGCTTCTTGCCGCTCGATGAGCCGAAGCTGTCGCCCGGACCGTCATCGTAAGAACGGCCACCGCCGTCGCCTTTGCCGCCGAGCATCGTCAGTTCGCCACGATACTTCTGCAGCACGACTTCGGTCGTGTATTTCTCGACGCCGTTCTGTTCGTACTTACGCGTCTGCAGCGAGCCTTCGATGTAAACCGTCGAGCCCTTCTTCAGATATTGCTCGGCCACCTTCGCGATGTTCTCGTTGAAGATCACGACGCGGTGCCACTCGGTCTTTTCCTTGCGCTCACCGCTCTGCTTGTCGCGCCACGTCTCAGACGTCGCGACCGAGAGGTTCACAACCGGATCGCCGTTGTTCAAACGGCGGACTTCCGGGTCCTTGCCCAGATTGCCGACCAAAATCACCTTGTTGACGCTGCCAGCCATCGCCGACCTCCTGTTTCCTTCGCATTCCTCGATGGTGAGGCATCCGCCGGACCGAAGTGGTTTTGGCCGGACAAATGTTCTCTCTATGTTCTATACGCCGACTCGCCCGATTGGTAAAGGGTCATTAACCGATCGAACCGGTGAGGCGAGCCGCACGAAACCGAAACGATCGGTGCGAACGCCGATCCCTCCGCCGCTGCAACCCAAAGATCGTTCGATCTTTGTTCTTGATGTGCCTGCGACTCCAGCTACTAAATATGGTGTCCGCCGGAGCTTCTCGGCGGTCCCCGAGAAAGAGTGATGACCACCAGAGCGCCCGCCCTGTTCGTCGGCCATGGTTCGCCGATGAATGCGATCGAAGACACGCCCTCCGCGCGCGGCTGGGCCGAGATCGCATGGCGGTTTCCGAAACCCCGAGCCATCGTCATGGTCTCAGCCCATTGGGTCACCGAAGGCGTGAAGGTCACCTCGAACGCCCACCCGCGCACGATCCACGATTTCGGCCGCGGCTTCCCGCAGGCCTTGTTCGATGTCCAATACCCCGCGCCCGGCGATCCCGATCTCGCGCGCGCCATCGTCGAAAAGCTGACAACCTTTGGCGCGGAGCTCGACGATAGTTGGGGCCTCGATCACGGCGCCTGGAGCGTCGTGAAGCACATGTACCCGGATGCCGACGTGCCGATCGTCCAAGTCAGCCTCGACATCCGCCGCCCGACCGCCCAGCACTACGCCATCGCGCAAGCGCTCGCCGATCTCCGCGACGACAACATCCTCGTCATCGGCTCCGGCAACATCGTCCACAATCTGCCGGCCTTCTTCCGCGCGCCCTCGCCTGATCCGCAAGCCTGGGTCTCCGCGTATGACGAGCTGATCGTCTCCGGCGTCGCCAACGATCACGCCAAGGTCGTCAACTACACGGCGCAACCAGATGCCGCGGTCGCCGCGCCAGATTGGGAACACTTCATGCCCGTCATTTACGCGCTTGGTGCGCGACACGACGGCGAAACGCCCTACTTCTTCAATCGCCACTACTATCCTGGGATTTCGATGACCGCTTTCGCATATGGTCTGCCGCAATGAAGGACGGCCTGACCCATATCCGCATCCGCGGCGCCCGCGAGCACAATCTCAAAGGCGTAAACGTCGATATTCCGCGCAACGAACTCGTTGTGATCACCGGCCTCAGCGGCAGCGGCAAATCCTCGCTGGCGTTCGACACGATCTACGCCGAAGGCCAACGCCGCTACGTGGAGTCTCTCTCCGCTTACGCGCGTCAGTTCCTTGAACTGATGCAGAAGCCCGATGTCGATTCCATCGAAGGCCTCTCGCCGGCAATTTCGATCGAGCAGAAAACCACCTCGCGCAATCCGCGCTCGACAGTCGGCACCGTCACCGAAATCTACGACTACATGCGCCTCCTCTGGGCGCGCGTCGGCATTCCGTATTCGCCTGCCACCGGCCAGCCGATCGCAGCGATGCAAGTCAGCGAAATGGTCGATCGGATCATGGCGCTGAAAGAAGGCACGCGCCTCTATTTGCTCGCGCCGGTCGTGCGCGACCGCAAAGGCGAATACAAAAAGGAAATGGCTGAGTACCTGAAGAAGGGCTACCAGCGCGCCAAGATCGACGGCGAGTTCTACGAACTCAGCGAGCCGCCAACGCTCGACAAGAAATTCAAGCACGACATCGACATCGTTGTGGACCGCATCGCGGTCAAAGCCGGCATCGAAACACGCCTCGCGGACTCACTCGAACAAGCGCTAAAGCTCGCCGAGGGCATCGCCTTCGCCGAGATCGCCACCGGCACAACCGAAGACGCCACCGGCAAAGCCACGTTGAAGAACAAGGCCGCACAAGCCGAGCGCCTCATCTTCAGCCAAAAGTTCGCCTGCCCGGTCTCCGGCTTCACCATCCCGGAAATCGAGCCGCGCCTTTTCTCCTTCAACAATCCCGCCGGCGCCTGCCCGACATGCGACGGCCTCGGCGTGCAGCTCAAATTCGACGCCGACATGGTCGTGCCAGATCACGACAAGACGCTGAAAGACGGCGCCGTCGCGCCTTGGGCCAAGGGCCCATCGCCGCTCTACGCGCAAACGCTCGAAGCGCTCGCCAAGCACTTCAAAGCCAAGATCACTGCGCCGTGGAAAGACCTGCCGAAGGAGCTGCGCAACGCGATCCTTCACGGCACCAAGGACCCGATCAAGTTCGTCTATGACGACGGCGTTCGCCGCTACGAAACCACGAAGAACTTCGAAGGCGTGCTGCCAAACCTCGAGCGCCGCTGGAAGGAAACTGACTCCGCCTGGGTGCGCGAAGATCTCGAACGCTACCAATCCGAAGCGCCGTGCCCGACCTGCGAAGGCAAGCGCCTGAAGCCTGAAGCGCTGGCCGTAAAAGTCGCGATGACTGACATCGCGACGGCCTCGACCATGTCGATCCGCAACGCCCGCGATTGGTTCGCCGCGCTCAACGATCAGCTGACGCCGAAGCAAAAAGAGATCGCCGTCCGCATCCTGAAAGAGATCAACGATCGCCTGCGCTTCCTCGTCGACGTCGGCCTCGATTATCTCTCCCTGGGCCGCAATTCCGGCACGCTCTCCGGCGGCGAAAGCCAACGCATCCGCCTCGCCAGCCAAATCGGCTCGGGCCTCACCGGCGTGCTCTACGTGCTCGACGAACCCAGCATCGGCCTACACCAGCGCGACAACACCCGCCTGCTCGAAACGCTCATCCGCCTCCGCGATCTCGGCAATTCCGTCCTCGTCGTCGAGCACGACGAAGAAGCCATCCTCACCGCCGACCACGTCATCGACATGGGACCAGCGGCCGGCGTTCACGGCGGCAACATCATCGCCGAAGGCACGCCCGATCAGATTCAAAAGAACAAGAACTCGATCACTGGCGATTATCTCACCGGCCGCCGCGAAATCACGATCCCCGAAAAGCGGCGCCGCATCACCAAGCGCGTCATCGGCGTGCGCGGCGCGCGCGGCAACAATCTGCAGAACGTCGACGCCGACATTCCGCTCGGCACTTTCACGTGCGTCACCGGCGTCAGCGGCGGCGGCAAGTCCACGCTCGTCATCGAAACACTCTACAAAGCCGTCGCGCGCCAATGGCACGGCGCCGGCGACATGCCGGCAGAGCACGACAAGATCGAAGGGCTCGAGCACATCGATAAGATCATCGACATCGATCAATCGCCGATCGGCCGCACGCCGCGCTCAAACCCCGCCACCTACACCGGCGCCTTCACGCCAATCCGCGATTGGTATGCAGGGCTCCCCGAATCCAAAGCGCGCGGCTATGGCCCCGGCCGCTTCTCGTTCAACGTCAAAGGCGGCCGCTGCGAAGCGTGCCAAGGCGACGGCGTCATCAAGATCGAGATGCACTTCCTGCCGGACGTCTACGTCACGTGCGACACCTGCAAAGGCAAACGCTACAATCGCGAGACGCTGGAAATTCTCTACAAGGGCAAGTCGATCTCCGACGTGCTCGATATGACGGTGGAAGAAGGCGCGAACCTCTTCAACGCCGTCCCAAGCATTCGCGACAAACTCGAAACCCTAAAGCGCGTGGGCCTCGGCTACGTGCACATCGGCCAACAGGCGACGACCCTCTCCGGCGGCGAAGCCCAACGCGTGAAGCTCTCCAAGGAACTCTCCAAGCGCGCCACGGGCCGCACGCTCTACATTCTCGACGAACCCACCACCGGCCTTCACTTCGAAGACACCAAGAAGCTCCTCGAAGTGCTCCACGAGCTTGTCGACAACGGCAACACCGTTCTCGTCATCGAACACAATCTCGACGTCATCAAAACCGCCGACTGGATCTTGGACTTGGGCCCCGAAGGCGGCGACGGCGGCGGCAAGATGGTCGCCGTCGGCACGCCGGAAGACGTGGCCAAAGTCAAAGCCAGCCACACCGGCCGCTATCTCGCGGAAGCCCTCAAACGCCACAGCGAACGCGGCGCCGCACAAAAGCCAAAGCTGAAAGCAGCCGCAGCTGAAGCGACCGCGCCGAAAGCAACAAAGCGCAAGAAAACCGCCACCGGCTAACGGAACGCGCGCCTTTCCGCGTTTCGTTACGTCTGTCCAGGCGGGTTCGGCGCAGTTGGCGGCGGCTCTTCAGTCGGCGCAGCTGGCGCCGGCTCAGCCGCTGGTGATGCTTCCACCTCCGCAGCAGGTGCGGGCTCAGCCGGGGGCGGTGCAGCAGGCGCAGGCTCAGCCACAGCCGTCGGCTCTGCGGGCGGCGCGTCCACCACGGTCGGCGCTACAGGCGCAGCCGCAGCGACCGGCGCCGGCGATGCTTGCGCAACAGGCGGCGCCTGCGGCGCGGCTGCCGCCGCCTCCGGCTCGTCCTTCGCCGCCACTGCGTACGCGTTTACGCCAAACCAAGCCAAACGCATCACGCACGACAGCACCAGCGACACCGCGATGTATGCCGCCAACACACCTGCAATCAGCGGCGAAGCCAACGCTTCACCTAAACGCGACATGATGCTGGCGAAATCCGCGTCCTGCATCGCCTGCGTCATCACAGGATACATCGCTTGCGTCATTGGAATGCGCACAAGCGCCTGCGCCGTGAACGACACCGCGATGTAGATCGCCAAAATGATGAAGAACGCGCCGAGCAAATCCCAGAACCGTCCGCGCGTCACACCCCAGGCGCCGAAGAACGCGAACTTCTGCCGTGCAACACTCGTCGCCGCAGCCGGCGAAAGCCTAGTCGCCACCCACACCAAGAGCGCGATGAGCCCAAGCGGCGCTAGAGCCCCCAGCACCATCATCAAAATTCGCAACGCCGGCGCCGCCGCATTCACCGCGATCAGCGCGCCATAGAACAAGCCCACGGCCACGCAGAACGCGATCCAAAGCACCATCCAAAGCACGTACGTGAGGAATACACGCGCCGTATCGCCATTGAAGGAGAGCCCGAGCACACCGCCGGTTTCCCCGCGCACCATCCAGCGCAGGCACGCGGCTTCGTAGACCGACATCCAAAGCAGCGTCACCAGGATGTAGCCGCCGTACCAAGGCGCGACCGAAATAAATACTGCAGGGTCGGGCTGCGGCGGCGAGCCGCCACTGCTCGCTGCGTGAAACACGCTCGCGTACCAACTGATCAGCCCGGAAAGCGCCGGCCAAGCCGCCGCTACGAATGCCGCCCCGATAAGGCACGCGCCGATCAGATACCCGATCGTCGCGCCCGTGAGAACGAAGCGGCGCTCGCGGCGTCGAAACGCGTAGAGCCCCGCCTGCACTGCAGAGAATTCGCTCATCAGGCGCCGCCCGCGGTGATCTTGCCTTCCTCAAGCGCGAGCGCTGCCGCCCGCGCATTGATGCCGAACAGCGCGACGTAGAACACGAACGACGCCACCGTCATCGCCAAGATGATGCCGATGACCGCGGCCATGTATTGCGGCGTAGCGAACGCGCGGAACGCTTCTTCGGCGCTCTGCGGCTCGGCCCCGCCCGTGGCGCTCAACGCCGTCACGCCCACCATCGCGATGAAGGCAATCTCGACCGCGATAATGAACACGAAGAACATCAAGAACAGCAGCACGAACGCGCCGAACAGGCCCCAGAAACGGCCCTTCGATACCTTCCACGCATCGAAGAAGGCGAACTTCCGCCGCGCAATCGATGTCGCAGCGGCCGGCGCCAGGCGCACGCAGAAATAGATGAGCGCCAACAGCACCACGAGACCAATCACAAGCGGCACGACAACCACCGCCGGCGAAGGCTCAGTCCCGCCCTGCATGCCCATGAAGATCGACGCCATCGCGCCGCCCGCCACGATCGCGCACACGATGTAAAACACGATCAGCAACAAGAACCAAAGCCAGTAGGTGAAATATACGCGCCACGTGTCGGCGCCGAACGAGAGCCCGAACACACCGCCTGTTTCGCCGTGAATCATCCAGCGCAGGCACGCAGCCTCATACGCGGCCAGCAAAACGTAATAGCCCAGCAAAAACAGAAAATACGCCGGCATCAGCGACATCACGCTTTGCGGCGGCATCATCGCGTCCATCGATGGCGGCACGCCGTTCGCGGTCGCTGCCGCGTTCGAGGCGCCCATGCTCGCGGCCCAGTTCATGTAGTCGACAAACGCTTGCCAGTTCAGCACCGCAAACAGCGCGACCAACCCAATGCCGATGACCGCGAACGCGATCGAGGTCGGCAACAGCACAGCCTTTTCGCGCTTGCGAAAGGCGAAGAAAGTGGCGTTTAGAGCCTGCTTGTCAGACATGTGTTCCCCCGTCTGGAGCGGGAGCATGCCTCCTCACGGCGGCAGGATCAATCGCGGTTTCGCGACGGTTCGATCATTAGGGTGGGCACGCCTCCACTTTGATTGCGCACGGTAAATACGCGCGTGCCCGGTTTCATCCCGGTCCGGACCTCTGAAACATCCACGCCCGCCGCAGCGAGCCGCGCCCGCGCCGCATCCGCATCGGCGACGCGCCACGAAATGCCCCAAAGGCGGTCGGCGCCCGCTAGCGTTGCATCGTGAACGATCTCAACGATCGCATCGCCGCACCGGAAAAACATCAACTTCGCGCCGCGCACTTCACGGTCGAGACGCATATCGAGCCCCAGCCGGGCGCCGTACAAAGCCGCCGCACGATCAGCGTCCGGTGTACGGATGACGATGTGATCAAGCCCCGTCACGCCGCCGGTAGCGGCGGGCTGCGCACTAAGCGGCACCGCGCGCTGCAAAGCAAAAAGGCGCACGCCGTGACTGCGCTCGGTATCAATGCGAAAGCTCGACCATCCCGCGCGTTCGCTGATCGCCGCCGGCGCAAGCCCTACGCGTTCACACCGGCGATGCGTCGACGCCAAATCCTCCGACGCAAATACAACGCTCTTCAACCCTTCGCCGGCCTCCAGAGCCGCGCGCAAACGCTGCGCCGTCTCGCCATCGCCAACTGGCGCCATCAGTTCGGCCGCGACATTGTCAGTTACGATCAGCGCCGTCGCGACGCCGTCGTCTTCACGCATCGGCTCGGCGCTGCGTCCCAGCAGCGTCTCATACGCGCGCACGCCCCGCGCTAGATCGCGCACCGCGACAACGAGGTGATCAAATCCGCTAATCAATCGCAGCCGTCGCGGCGGCCGCTAAACACGAGGCGATCCGGCCCGTCGCCGATGAGCGTTATGCGCAACCGCTCACCATGCGTGTCGATGAAAGCGCGCCCGCCATCCAACGATCCGCCTTCGCCCTGCGCAACTTGCCAGCAGCGCGTTGCAGCGCCAGCGTCATCGAGTTCACACATGCTGTAGCCGCCATCACTCGGCTCGAGCGAATAGCGCGTACTGCGTGCGGCGCCCACCGCGCCGTAGTCGATCAGCGAGCCCCGCAGCACGCCCTCCCGGGTTGGATCGCGTAGCCAACGCATAGTCACGCCCGCGGCATCGCGGTTGATCCAGCAGCCATAGACTTGCTCCGCCGGATTCGGCGCAGCGCCGGCAGTCGCGCAGGCCGCAAGAACAACGCAGGCAATGAGAGCTTTCTTCATGCGGCCGGCAACTCCCCAGTGGCCTCGAGTTCTATCGGGCCTGTCATCAGAACCCGATCATCGCCCGCGCGCCATTCAATCTGAAGTGACCCCCCGTCCGCGACGATCTCGACATTGCGCCCCGTGCGCCCCTGCCGATGAGCCGCCACCACCGCCGCGCACGCGCCGGTGCCGCACGCCTTAGTGAGACCCGTGCCGCGCTCCCAAACACGCAGCCGAATTTTCTCCGGACTCAACACCTGCGCGAAGCCAACATTCACCCGTTCGGGGAAGAGCAGATCATGCTCGACCTTCGGCCCAAGCACCGTCACGGGCGTCGCTTCAATATCATCGACAAAGAACACCGCATGCGGATTGCCCATGTTCACCGCGCCCGGCCCTTGGAGACCTTCGATCGCGAAATCCAACCGCGTCGTATCCATCGCCCGCGCAATCGGGATTTCCTCCCAACGCAGCAGCGGCGAGCCCATATCGACGGTGATCACCCGCTCGCCCGCGCGCTCCGCATAGAGCATACCCGCCGGCGTCTCGATCCGGCGCGACGCTGCCCCGCCTTCTTCCATCAGCAACCACGCGACACAGCGCGTTGCATTGCCGCACGCATCGACCTCGCCGCCACTCGAGTTCCAGATGCGCATATACGCGTCGCCGCGGATCGAGCGTTCGATCGCGATCACCTGATCGCACCCAAGGCCCGTCTCCCGATCCGCGATCGCGCGCGCCTGGTTCTGGGACAACGGCAGCGCCCCACGCGACCGTGCGTCAATAATGACGAAGTCGTTGCCACAGCCGTTCATCTTGAAATAGCGCATGTCGCGGCAATGTAAGCGCGATTTGCCGCGCGCGCTATGCTGGGAACCCGCCGCAGAAGCGATGAACCGCCCTTTTCTCCAGCGCCCCGATCTGCTTGGTTGCCGTCAAACAGGTGGGGGACCTTTCATGCGTATCGCAACTCTAGCCGCGGCCGGCATTGCCAGCCTTGTCCTGGCCGCATGCAGCACGACAGCCCCCACGACAACCGCCTCAGGACCGACGATGACAGGTGAAGACCCATACCTTTGGCTCGAAGACGTCGAAGGCGAACGGGCGCTGACCTGGGTGCGCGAACAAAACGAACGCTCCCTTGCGACGCTCGAAGCGGATCCGCGCTTCGCCCAATTGCAAGCCGACGCCATCGCGCTCGCCAACAGCCGCGACCGCCTCCCCACCGGCGGCATCCAAGACGGCTATTATTACAATTTCTGGCAAGACGAGACGCATGTCCGCGGCGTTTATCGCCGCGCGCCGGTCGCTGAGTTCGCTCGCAACGCGTCGCCGAACTGGGAAACCGTGCTCGACATCGACGCCATCGCCGCCGCCGAAAACGCGAACTGGGTGTTCAAGGGCGCTGACTGTCTCGAAGGCTCAACCCGCTGCATGATCGCGCTCTCCGATGGCGGACGCGATGCATCGACGTACCGCGAATACGATTTCGCCACGCGCGCGTTCGTGCCGAACGGCTTTGTCGTCCCCGAAGCAAAGTCAGGCGTCGCCTGGCTCGATGAGAACACGCTGCTCGTCGCCACCGATTGGGGCGAAGGCTCGATGACCGAGAGCGGCTACGCCTACATCATCAAACGCTGGACGCGCGGTACGCCACTCGCCAGCGCCACTGAAATCATCCGCGGCCAAGCCACCGACGTCGGCGTTTTCCCTGGCGTTCTGCAAGACACCGACGGCCGCCGCCTTCCGATCGCCATCGAAGCCGACACCTTCTTTGAATCCACCACTTGGCGCCTCGATGGTCCGGCGCCGCAACGCATCAGCTTGCCGCCCAAGGCCACGGTCCAAGGCCTCCATCGCGGCCACATCGTCGCGACGCTGGAAGAAGCCTGGCAGGGCCTGCCGCAAGGCGCGCTGATCGCTTACCCCTTAAACGAAACCAGCAGCGAGACCCCGCACGCCACCGCGCTCTTTGCGCCGACCGCGCGCCAATCCATCGAAGGCGTCGCCATCACGCGTGACGCAATTCTCGTCGCCGGTTTCGAAAACGTACGCGGTCGCATTCTGCGCATCGCGCGCGATGACCAACGTTGGACCACAACCACGCTCGATCTACCGCAAACCGGCGCCGTCACCTTCGCCGGCTCATCGCCGACCGAGAGCGAAGCCTTCGCCGTCTATGAGGACTACCTCACACCCGACACGCTCTACGCCCTCGAACGCGGCGCCACGACCACGCGCGCCGTGCGTTCGCTGCCGGCGCAGTTCGACGCTTCGCCATACGTCACCGAACAATTCGAAGCGGTGAGCCGCGATGGCACGCGTTTGCCGTACTTCATCCTCCATCGCCGCGACATGCAGCTCAACGGCCAAAACCCGACGCTGCTTTACGCCTATGGCGGCTTCCAGGTGTCGATGACGCCCGGCTACTCGCCCAACGTCGGCAAACTCTGGCTCGATCGCGGCGGCGTCTATGTCATGGCCAACATTCGCGGCGGCGGCGAGTTCGGCCCAGCTTGGCACCAAGCGGGCCTCCGCACGCACCGCCAAGTCATCTATGACGACTTCTACGCCGTCGAACGCGATCTCGTTGAACGCCGCATCACCAGCCCGCGCCGCCTCGGCATCATGGGCGGCTCGAACGGCGGCTTGCTGATGGGCGTCATGCTCAACCAGCACCCGGAGATGATCAACGCCGCCGTCGTGCAAGTGCCGCTGCTCGACATGCTGCGCTACGACCAACTCCTCGCCGGCGCCTCATGGGTCGATGAATACGGCTCGCCCTCAAATCCGGAAGAGCGCGCCTTCCTCGAAACCATCACGCCCTACCAAAACCTGCGCCGGCGCGATGATTTCCCGATGCCGTTCGTCGTCACGTCTACGAAGGACGACCGCGTACATCCCGGCCACGCCCGCAAGTACGTCGCCCGCATGATGGAGCTCGGCATGCCGGTTCTCTATTACGAGAACATCGACGGCGGCCACGCAGCAGCAGCAAACCTCAACGAAGCCGCCCGCCGCCGCGCGCTCGAATACACGTACCTGATGCAGCGTTTGATGGACTGAGCGGCAACGGCGATTGATCCGAATCAACTCAGTTTCGCTCAACGCAGCAAGTATGACCGCCACCTAACGGGAGGCGGCAGAGCATGCGCGTTGTGAACGCCATCGGCATGGGCGCGCCATTCCGTTGGCTCGCCCAAAGCCTGCGCGATCTTCGCGCCGCTCCCGTCGAATGTCTCACTTATGGCGCGGCCGTTGCGCTGCTCAGCTTCGGCATCTGGCGCGCGCTGATCGATACGGACCTTGCCTTCTGGGCGCTCAGTCTCAGCTGCGGCTTCGTGTTCATCGCGCCGATGCTTGCAATGGGCCTCTACGCTGCGGGCCAGAGTATCGAACTTGGCGAACGGCCAACGCTGCCCGCCATGATCTTCGTGCGCGGCGCACTCCGCGCCGACGTCTGTTATCTCGGCCTCGCCTTGCTCTTGATCTATCTGCTCTGGGGCCGCATCGCGCAGATCGTCTACGGCCTTTCCACCTATCGCCTACACAAAACGGTCGATGAATTTCTCACCTTCGCGTGGCAGACGCCCGAAGGCCACGCCATGCTCGTCAGCGGCACGATCGTCGGCGGCGCGATGGCGTTCTTCTCATTCGCGCTCACCGTCGTAACGGCGCCAATGCTGCTCGATCAGAACGCCAACGTCTTCGAAGCGATGTTCACGAGCTTCCGCAGCGTTGCGACCAATTTCGGCCCGCTCCTGCTCTGGGCGGCCATCATCGTCGTGCTGTTGCTCGCCTGCGCCGCAACATCCTGGCTCGCCCTCGCCATCATCTTTCCGTGGCTCGGCCTCGCAAGCTGGCGCGCCTACCGCGATCTCGTCGGCGCCGCGCCTCAATCTCAAGGCGCGCCCGGAGGCGGCACGTAAGAAAAGAGCGGTCGCTGCTGTAAGCGCACTTCAATCCGGGCGCGTAGCGGACGAGGTGCAGTGGCAAAGCCATAAAGCAGATGCAATTGCGCGTCCCGCATCCGCATCCAGCGCGCGTCGGGGGACTCGTCCGTCACAATCGGTGCGGCGGCAATTTCCGCGAAACGCCTAGCGTCGGCCTCCGTCACGTACGCGAGCGCGTAACCTCGGGGCGTCAGACAATTCTCATAGGCTTGCGCCATCGCGGCGCTCACATCGGCGCCGTACTCCAACCAACGCCACACAACGATTGGCGGCGACAAGTCGTTCGCGGGGTCGCCCCCTCGCGTTGGCGTGGCGCGTCCAGCTTCACCCGCCCTCAGATTGCATTCGTCAACATCGACAACGAATGCCTCGTACGATATGTCGGCTTTGACCCAAGTGAGCGCATAGTTCGGCGGCGCCTGCGACAGTGGCGTTGCCGACGTGCTCGCGCAGCCGCAAACCAGCACAAAAAGGATGAGTCCCAGGGCGCGACGCATACGACCATACAATCGCATGAGTGTGTCGTTAGAAAGTCTGGCGGCTTTCGGTGATGTCCCGCACGCCGCGTGACGATTTCCCCAGAGATTCAATGCTGAGCACAAGCGCCCACGCTCGCGCGCCGCGATCTCGTCGGCGCAGCTTGGCCTAGCGATTGTACTCCCACCACCAAGGCATCGTCGTTTCACCCAGAATGAACGCCGCCAATTCCGGATAAATATGCTCAGCGCGGACGCTATTGGCCAAAAACACGACGCAGCGCTGACGCGCCTCCTGGCAGATCACCATGTTGCCGGTCCAATCGTTGTGCCCACCCTTGAAAAAGATCGGTCCCGACGCATCGTTGAACGTCACAACGCCAACGCCGGCTGAAAGCCCAATTGCCGGTCCGCGCGGGTCACCGCCCGGCACAAGCGTCGGAAACTGATGCGCTGACAGAATCGGAAACTGCGCCCGCGTCAACTCTTCGCGCGAGCCCGCACTCAATCCCTCGCCGCGCACAATCCCAGCCCACAGCCGCGCCTGATCGGCGATGGTCGTGTCCATCGATCCAGCCGCACTCACGCTCGAGCGCTCATCGTGTGGCTCGAACGAACCATCCTCGCCGTAGCCATCCGCAAGGTTCGGTCGAAAGTCCGCGCGCCACTGCATCGAGGTGCGCGTCATACCGAAGCGATCGAACACACGCCGCTGCATTTCGGCGCCGACATCCAGACCGAGCCCTTCCTCTAACGTCAGTTGCAGAATGTAGAAGCCTTCACCTGAATAGCCATAGCGCGAGCCTGGATCGCTGTGAAAACGCAGCCTTTGGTCGTCCTCGAGCCAACGAAAATTCGCAAATCCTGTCGTGTGATTGAGCACGTGGCGCGCCGTCAGCGCGCGCCAGCGTTCGTCGCTCGCAAGATCAGCGTAATCCTCATACTCCGGCAAAGGCCGCGGCAGGTACGACGCCAGCGGCCGATCAAGATCGAACCGCCCTTCATCGACCAATTGCATCACGAAATACGCAAACGCTGCTTTCGTCAGTGATGCGCCGTACATCACCGTATCGGTGCGCAGCGGCCGTTGCTCGGCCACATTCGCCAATCCGTATGCGCCGACATGCACAACCTCGCCACGATTGATCACCGCGACGGCCATGCCCTTTACATCCTCGCGCGCCATCAGCCGTGCGACCTCCGCATCAATCGCCGTGGGCGACGGCAGCGCGCGCGCCGGAGCATGCGCGCATGCGCCAAGCAGCACGAGCGCCGCGCCAACTACCGCACTTCGCCAAGCAGTCATTCGCCGCTCCCCACCGCGTCACGCGCTATTCCTTACGCCAGGCGCGTTTTCACCAGCATTCCCAACGCGCACGCCGAAATCAATCCACGCCCCGTCAGCGCGTGCGATACTTCTCGCATCTTCAATACGGGAGGCTCCGGTACCAAAGCCGATAGCATTGGAGATGTGGTTTGAACGTGATGAAGTGTGAAAGCGGCGACGCCCGATCACTTCTGCTCTGCAAGAAAAAAAAAGCGGAGGTCCGGTCAGCGGAGATTTGGCTCCGCCCCGCACGTCAGCCGGGAACGTGACATCAGGCGCCAAGTGTCGCCGGAACCCCAGCGTCGTGGGCGATCGGTTTGCGGGAGAAGTCCGCACCGGTCCTCGTCTTCAGCGGCAACGCCGGAGAGCCCGTCTGTCCGAAAACGCATGGCCCTCCGGGACGTCCTCTGAACGCCTCAGATGTCCGCCGGCTCGAAAAACAAACCGCGCAGGGCGCGCTTCGGCAAACCCAACAAATTGAACTTTTGGAAGCTTCGACCGAAGCGCGTCCTGCTCTCCCGCCCTCCCGTTTGGCGCTCCCGCCGACGGGCCGCACCCGTACGCCGCAACTCGCCTTGATTTTGCGCCCCCGCCCGGGGACAAGCGCCATTGAGAGGTAGCTCCATGAACGTTTTGCGCGCGGCGATCGGCATTCTGGGCCTGGCCCTGTTGGGCCTGGTGATCTGGGCCGCGTTCGCCATGCAGGACCTGCACGGCTCCTTCCTCGATCAGTTCGCCGTCATCACGACCTTGCCGTGGGGCACAGCCGCGCTCGTCGATCTTTATGTCGGCTTTGTCTTCTTCAGCGTGATCGTGTTTTTGACCGAGCGCTCATGGATCGTCGCCGCACTCTGGGCGCTGCCGATCTTCATCATCGGCAACGTGTGGTCAGCGCTTTGGCTGGTGATCCGCCTGCCGCACTTGGCCAAGCAATTGTCCAAGCCCGACTGGCCGACCTAAAACAATTCGCGTAGCACGTTCGCAAGCATCCGCGCTTCTTCTTCGCGCTGACCGCCCTCGCGCCACGCCACACCAATTGAGCGCCCTACGATCGGCTCCTTGAACGCGCGCACCGCCACGTGCGCGCCCGCCGTTGCGCCGCCCTCGGCTGCGATCTTCGGCAGCAGCGTCACGCCCATGCCGCCCGCAACCATCTGCACCAACGTGTGCAAGCTGGTCGCGCCAACTTCGGAGGACTTGCGGCCCGGCGCCAAATTGCATGCCGAGAGCGCGTGCTCGCGCAAGCAATGCCCATCCTCGAGCAACAAGACGTCTTCGCTCTTCAGATGCTCGGGCCCAAGATCATTGCGCCCCGCCAGCGGATGATCCTCAGGGCACAGGAAGAAGAATTCGTCCTCCGCGATCGGCGCCGTCGCAATGCCGGATGCCTCATACGGCAGCGCAATCAGCGCCGCATCGAGCGTGCGCATCCGCAGCGCCTCAACCAGGCGCCCGGTCAAATCCTCACGCATCTGCAGCCGCAACCGCGGAAACTTCTTCTTCAAAAGCGGCAACACGCGCGGCAGCAAGAACGGCGCGATCGTCGGAATCGCGCCCAATCGAAACGTCCCCGCAAACGGCTCGCCCGCCGCCTGCACCGTGCGCACCAATTCTTCCACTTCACTCAGCGCCCGCGAGGCGCGGTCCGCCGCCTCTTCCCCCGCCGGCGTCAGCACCGCGCCCGAGCGCCCGCGCTCCACCAGAACCGCGCCCAACGACGTCTCCAAATCCTTGATCCCGGCCGACAGCGTCGGCTGCGTCACCCCCACCGCCTCGGCCGCCGCAACAAAGCTTCCCTCCGCCCGAATGGCGGTCAGGAATTGCAGCTGCCGCAGGGTCGGCATCGAAGACGCGGGTAGGCGTTCGCTCATAGGCAATCTCTATCCAAGCAGACGCCTTATATTTGAACTACCCGCACGTGCGGCAAGTGCGACCGGAACGCCGGCCAGGGGTCGGCGTTGCTCTATCAGACCCCGCTGCCGCGTCCTTACCCTCCCCCCGCGGGACGCGCTTCCCTCCCAAATGGGAGGGAGCGGGGCACTTTTCTTATCGCTGGTTAAGCGGCCGCGCGTGCGGCCAGATCTTATCGCTGGTTAAGCGGCCGCGCGTGCGGCCAGAGGGGTTTCAAGCTTCATCGGCACACGCAACGTGAACGTCGAGCCCGAGCCAACTTCGCTCACGACCTTCACATCGCCGCCGAGTGCGTGAGCCAGGCGCTGCGCGATCGAGAGCCCAAGCCCCATCCCGCCCTTCGCCCGCGTCGCCGAACCATCAATTTGGGTGAACGGCATGAACACGCGCGGCAAATCGTGCGCAGCAATGCCGACGCCTGTGTCCGACACCGCGATCGCCAAAACATCACGCCCGTCCAAATCCTCGCGCGACGCCGTCACAGCGATCAGGCCGTTCGAGGTGAACTTCACCGCGTTCGAAACCAGCGCGCCAAGGCACACCGCAAGCTTGTTGCCATCCGTGAACGCGCGCTCTGCATCAGCGGTCAGGCGCATGGAAATCCGATTGCCGCTGGCGCGCGCATCGTCCTGCACGCCATTGACCGCCTCTTCGATCAGCTTGCGTACATCCACATCACGCGGCGCGAGCCCATCCTGCCCCGCATCCATGCTAGACATATTGAGGATCTGATCGATCAGCCCCAGCAAATGCCGCGCGGACCCCGTGATCCGCGATGCGTCGTTGGCCAAATCCTTGCGGCCCTCGGCCTCGAGATCCTCGTTGATGATTTCGGCGTAGCCAATCACGGCATTCAGCGGCGTGCGCAGCTCATGCGTCATCACCGCCAGGAATTCAGACTTCGCGCGGTTCGCTTCCTCAGCCTCAGCGCGCTTAACCTCGGCTTCAAGCGCGCGCTCCTTGGCCTCCCGCGTCGCTTCGCGCAGTCCGGTCACCATGCGCCCGTTATTGAGTGCGGCTCGCGCGACATACGCCAGGAAGCCCGCAGCGCCGCATCCTGCGCCTATCGCCCCTTGAAGCGCATCCGCCGGCCCCGGCTGAAAGCGCATGAACGCCATAACCAACATACAGATCGTCGCCGGCGCGGCCGTAATCAGCATGAAGCCCGGCGCCTGGAAGAGAAAAAGCATAACGCTCGCAAGCGAACTCGCGGCCATCAGCGTCGCCAGAATCCGGCCCGGTCCACCCCCTGCTGCGGCGAGGTACAATGTCATCGCCGAGAAGATCACGATCGAGAACGCCACGCCCCACACGAACAGAACGCCCGCGGTGCGCCGATCCTTCTGGCTGCGCGCTTCGATATAAGATTTGCCCAACAGCGCGTCGAACGCCGTCGACAGCATTACCGCCAGGAACCAGCCAATGCCCGCCGAAAATGAATCCAGCACGAACGAGGCGCCGAGTGCGAACAAAGTCCCGATCGCCATCCGCCAGCGCAAGCTCGATACGTGAGCTCGCGCCGCGGCGAAGGTCGTGGCGTTCTGAAAATTGATCACCGAAGCGCCCAATCTGATGCAGCAGATGGCAGAGTAAACTACGGTGATTGCGTTTGAATTAACCGCTCGTTCGTAGAGAGCGATACAGCGCTTAAGTTCGATTAAGGCTTTGCATGAGCGATTTTGATGCAGTGATTGTAGGCGCCGGCTCCGTTGGGCTCGCCTGCGGCTACGCGCTCGCCAAACGCGGCCAAACCGTGCTCGTGCTTGAACGCGAAAACCGCATCGGCGCAGGCGTCTCCTCCCGCAATTCTGAAGTCATCCACGCCGGCTTGCACTATGCGCCCGGCTCATTGAAAGCGCGCCTCTGCGTCGAAGGCCGGCGTCTGCTCTACAGCTTCCTCGAAGCCCACAACGTCGCCTTCAGCAAATGCGGCAAGCTCATTGTCGCCACCGAAGAGAGCGAAATCGAAGCGGTCGAGGACCTCGCAGCCCGTGCGGAGAGCAACGGCGTCGAAGGCATCTCTTGGCTGAGCGGCGACCAAGCGCGCGCGCTCGAACCGCAACTTCGCGTCGTCGCCGCGCTTCAATCCCGCGAGAGCGGCATCTTCGACGCGCACGGCTACATGGATGCGCTCGAAGGCGAGATCGCAGCACGTAACGGCGCCGTTGTATTGAACTCACCCTTCCTCGGCGCCGCCTATACCCACGAATGGAGCATCCGCGTCGGCGGCGAGGCGCCGACCACCGTGACCGCTGCGCGTCTTGTCCTCGCTCCGGGCCTCGGCGCCCAAACTTGCGCCGCCGCCGTCGAAGGCTTCCCCACCGCGCGCATTCCCGAGCTTCACTTCGGCAAGGGCAATTACTTCGCGCTCCACGGCGTCAAAGCCCCGTTCGCGCGCCTCATCTATCCCCCGCCCATCCCGGGCGCGCTTGGCACGCACTACCGGCGCGACCTCGGCGGCGTCGCCCGCTTCGGCCCCGATCTCCAATTCGTTGACCGCGAAGACTACGTCGTCGATCCCGCCCGCGCCGCGAGCTTCTACGAAACCGTCCGCCGCTTCTGGCCGGCACTGCCCGACGGCGCGCTTCAGCCCGACTATGCCGGCATCCGCCCCAAGCTTCACGGCCCTGGCGAAGCGCAGGGCGATTTCGTCATCGACAGCGAAGCAATGCCCAACCTTGTCGCCCTCTTCGGCATCGAGAGCCCCGGCCTCACCTCATCCATGGCCATCGGCGAAGAGGTCGCGCGCCGGCTTGTTTGACCAAAACGCGCTTCGCGACTAAGAACCCGCCCCATGCGCCAGCTCTGAGCTGCGCTTTGACCGGCACACGACCCATATCTGGGTCCGGAGGCAGGCGAGGCACCCCGCCCGACGTGATCGTCCGGCGGGGTAAAACTGCTTTTGGCGCAAGGAGTTATACTTGTTTGAGGCCCTGACAGAACGCCTAGGCGGCGTATTCGACAAGCTCACCGGGCGCGGCGCGCTCAGTGAAGCTGATGTCGACGCCGCCCTGCGCGAGGTCCGCGTTGCGCTGCTGGAAGCCGACGTCGCGCTGCCGGTGGTGAAGGATTTCATCGCCAAGGTCCGCACCGAGGCGGTCGGCGAAAACGTCATCAAGTCGGTGAAGCCTGGCCAGCAGGTCATCAAGATCGTCCACGACGCGTTGGTCGATATGCTGGGCGGCGATCAGCCGGCCGAACAGCTGCGCATCTACGGCGAACCGCCGAACGTCATCATGATGGCCGGCCTCCAGGGCTCGGGCAAAACCACCACCACCGCCAAGATCGCGAACCGTCTCGCCAAGACGGAACGCAAGCGCGTCATGATGGCCTCGCTCGACACGCGCCGCCCGGCGGCGATGGAGCAGCTGACGACGCTCGGCAAAACCATCGGCGTCGATGTGCTGCCGATCGTGGCGGGTCAAACACCGCAAGAAATCACCAAGCGCGCGCTGACCGCCGCGCGCCTGGGCGGGCACGACGTGCTCATCCTCGACACCGCCGGCCGCACCACCATCGACGAAGAGTTGATGTCGGAAGCCGCCTCGATCGCGCAGATCGCCAAGCCCGGCGAAGTGCTGCTCGTTGCCGACAGCCTCACCGGCCAAGATGCCGTCGAAACCGCCAAGCGCTTTCACGAACGCCTGCCGCTGACTGGCCTCGTGCTCACCCGCGCCGACGGCGATGGCCGCGGCGGCGCTGCACTCTCGATGCGCGCCGTCACCGGCCTGCCGATCAAGTTCCTCGGCGCCGGCGAACGCCCCGATGCGCTCGAAGTGTTCGACGCCCGCCGCGTCGCCGGTCGCATCCTCGGCCAGGGCGACATCGTCGGCCTCGTTGAAAAGGCCGTTGAACAGGTCGATCGCGCTGAAGCTGAGAAGATGGCGGCCAAGCTCGCCAAAGGCCGCTTCGACTTCGACGACATGGAAAAGCAGCTCGGCCAGCTCATCCAGATCGGCGGCCTGAAAGGCGTCATGGGCATGCTGCCCGGCGCCGCGAAGATTCAAAAGCAGCTGAGCGAGGCCTCGCTGGACGATAAGGTCTTGCGCCGCCAGATCGGCATCATCCGCTCGATGACCAAGGCCGAGCGGGCCAAGCCCGACCTCCTGAACGGCCGTCGCCGCGCCCGCATCGCCAAGGGCGCAGGCGTCGAGGTCGTGGAGGTTAACCGCCTCCTCAAGATGCACCGAAACATGGCCGACATGGCGAAAGCCATGGGCAAGGGCAAAATGCCCTTCGGCATGCCGGGGATGGGCGGACCCAACCCGGAAGCGCTGAAACAGCTCGGCTCCGGTAAGGCGTTGCCGGGCCTTAACCCTCAATCTGGCCTCCCAGGACTGCCTGGCGGCCTGCCGGGGCTTCCCGGAAGCAACAAAAAAAGCTAAGAGTTCAAAGGAGAAGCTTAGAAAATGTCCCTGAAAATCCGATTGGCCCGCGGCGGCGCGAAGAAGCGCCCGTTCTACTCAATCGTTGTGGCCGACAGCCGTAGCCCGCGCGACGGGCGTTTCATCGAGAAAGTCGGCACGTACAACCCTATCTTGAAGTCCGACGATCCGAACCGGGTCGTGCTGAAGCTCGAGCGGATTCAAGAATGGATGACCAAAGGCGCGCTGCCGACTGACCGCGTGGCGCGGTTCCTCGACCAAGCGGGCGTCATGAAGCGCGAAGCCCGCAATAATCCCAACAAGGCCGCACCCGGCAAGAAGATGAGCGAGCGCTACGCGTCGCAAGCTCCTGCCGAGACTGAGGCCGCTCCGGAGGCGTAAGAAAACCCTTGGCAGACAAGAAGTCCGCTCTCTCAAAGCCGGTGGCAAAGGCCGCCGCAAAGGCGGCGCCCGCGAAGAAGGCGCCGCCCGCCGCCCGGCGTGAGCCGGCCGCGAAGAAGGAAGCTCCGAAGCCGGTGAAGGCCGCCAAGGCCCCTCCGGCCAAGGCCGCGCCTGCGCCAAAGCCGGCGTCCAAGCCGGTCCCCGCCCCGAAGGCGGCGGCAAAGGCTGCCCCGGCGCCGAAGCCGGCCGCAAAGCCCACGCCAGCAGCCAAGGCTGCGCCGGCGCCGAAGCCAGCGCCGGTCGCTAAGAAAGTGGAAAAACCCGCCCCAAAGGCGGAGGTCAAAGCCAAGGTCGATCCGAAAGCCAAAGCGGCGCCCGCCTCCAAGGCAGCGCCGAAGGCCGCGGCCAAACCGGCGCCTGCGCCGGCGGTCGAAGCCAAAAAACCGGCCGTCAAAGGCAAGCCGGCGCCTGCGCCGGAGCCCAAGGTTGCTGCAAAGGCTGAAAAGCCGGCCAAGGTCGAAAAGGCCAAGGCCGAAAAACCGGCCGCTCCGGAAAAGCCCGCCAAGCCCGAAAAGCCGGCCAAGCCACCGAAGGCCGAGAAGCCGCCGAAGCCGGCCAAACTCCCGAAGCTTGCCCCGGTCGCTGCAGCGTTGGCGAAGCCCATGCCGGCCAAGCCGATGGCAGTCGCCGCAGGCCGCGCGCAACCGATCGCGCGCACTCCGGTGACGCCGATCCGCGTTGCGCCGAAGCCGTTGGCAGCGCCCAAGCCGGTCAGCGAACCTGAACTCGTCGGTGAGTCCCAAGCTGTTCCGGCCTTCAAGGCCAAAACCAGCAGCGCCAAGGGCATGATCCTCGTCGGCGCCATCGCCGGCGCGTTCGGCGTCAAGGGCGAAGTGCGCCTGCGCGCGTTCACGGAGAAGGCAGACGGCGTCATCGCTTACGGACCGCTCTACGGCGAAGACGGCAAAATCGTTCTGAAGCCTAAGAGCTGGCGCCAACTGAAGGACGGCGTCGCCGTCGTGGCGCCGGAAGTGAAGTCGAAAGAGGAAGCCGACGGCATGCGGGGCGTGAAGCTCTTCGTGCCGCGCGCCAATCTCCCGAACCCGGCGGAAGACGAATTCTACGTCGTCGATCTGCTTGGCTCGCGCGCCGAAGCGCTCGACGGCACTGTGCTGGGCGACATCGTCGCGGTCTGGAATTTCGGGGCTGGCGACATCCTCGAATACAAGCCGCCGAACGGCGGGCCGAACGTGCGCGTCACCTTTACGAAGGAAACCGTGCCGCATGTCGATCTCGGCGCCAAACGCGTCGTGCTCGATCCGCCCGCGCCAGAGCCGATCGGCAAGTAGCGCCGCGCGCGCTCGACGCCTAGACTCGTTCAATGTTCGCGGCGTCCATCATCACGCTGTTCCCGGAAGCATTTCCGGGGGTGCTCGGCGTTTCGCTGATCGGCAAAGCACTGCGCGAGGGTGCGTGGTCGCTTGAGACCGTGCAATTGCGCGACTTCGGCCTAGGCCCGCACAAGAACGTTGACGACACACCCGCGGGCGGCGGCGCCGGCATGGTGCTGCGCGCTGACGTGGCCGCAGCTGCGATCGACAGCATTCCGCGCAACGGCCGCCCGGTGATCTACCTCTCGCCGCGCGGCAAACCGTTGGACCAGGAGATGGTGCGCGGTTGGGCGAGCGGCCCAGGCGTCATCCTCTTCTGCGGCCGCTTCGAAGGCCTCGATGAACGCGCGATCGAAGCGCGCGACATGCAAGAGGTCGCCGTCGGCGACGCTGTGCTGGCGGGCGGCGAAGCGGCAGCGATGGTGCTGCTGGAGGCTTGCGTGCGGCTGCTGCCCGGCGTGCTCGGCAACGAGACGTCGACTGTGGAAGAGAGCTTCAGCGACGGCCTACTCGAGCATCCCCAATACACGCGACCGCGCGAATGGGAGGGACGCACCATTCCTGACGTGCTCACCTCCGGCGATCACGCCAAGGTCGAAGCCTGGCGCCGCGCTGAGCGCGAGCGGCTCACCGCCCAAAGACGGCCCGATTTGAAGCGCACCCGCGACTAATGCTGCGCACTCTTACCTTCGCCCTTGCCTGCTTCGTCGCCCTGCCGGCGGCAGCCCAAACCACGCCCGACGTCGCACGCGCGTCGCACGCGCTGGCCGCAATCTGGCGCCCAGTCACCGGCACGCTCACAGAGGCCTCGATCCGAACCGCCTGCACCGGGGCCGTCGAAGAAATGGCCGCCGTCGATGCCGCTATGCCGACGGTGCTGACCCCGGAATCGACGGCCCGGGTCCGCGCCATGCGCGGCCTCGTCATCGTCCCGAGCGGCGAAGACCCGGCTCTAGCGTTCTTCATTCCGCCCGCCAGCCTGACCTGGTTCACCTCCGGCATTGGCGCGATTGCGGTGCTGGACGAGGCCCAGGGCCTCATCGGCATTCGCGACGCCGGCGGGCGCGACATTGCCTTCCAGTTGGGCCGCGCCGGGGAGCGCCCGGTCCTGCGCATCCGCCCGCCGGAGGGGACGCTGCTCACTTTCGTCGGCTGCGCCCCGGTGACCGGTTAGGTCTACGGAATTACCGGCGCTCGCCCTCTCGACAGGGGCGCCCGCTTCCCTTATACGCCCCGCTTTCCGGTTTTCTGGAGGAGGGTGCGCCCGAGAGCGCGCCCCCTTGGTGTTGGTATGAACCTGATCGAGACGCTCGAAAAAGAAGAAGTCGCCCGCATTACCAAGGGCAAGACGGTCCCGTCGTTCGATCCGGGCGATACGCTGCGCGTCAACGTGAAGATCAAAGAAGGCGATCGCGAACGCGTGCAGGCCTATGAAGGCGTCTGCATTGCCCGCTCAGGCGGTGGCCTCAATGCGAACTTTACGGTCCGCAAGATCAGCTTCGGCGAAGGCGTCGAGCGCGTGTTCCCGCTGTTCTCGCCGACGGTCGATTCCATCGAAGTTGTACGCCGCGGCAAGGTCCGTCGCGCGAAGCTTTACTACCTGCGCGATCGCCGCGGTAAGTCGGCCCGCATCACCGAGCGCGCTGGCGGCGCCCGCGAAGGCGATTTCGTCGGCGAAGCGGCGGACGCTGCTGAATAAGTCAGCCGGCAACACGCCAGAGTCATTTGGGGCCGTTGTGCTGAGGCGCAGCGGCCCCAATCATATCTAGGCTATTGCCCTACTCGCCTACTGCCCTATTCCCTGCAGAACGCATGAACGCGCCGACCAAGCCACCGCGCGCGGATGTCGAGATCCTCACACTCGGCTGCCGCCTCAACACCTACGAGAGCGAAGCCATGCGCGCGCTCGCGCAGGAAGCGGCGCTCTCAAACGCGGTGATCGTCAACACATGCGCTGTGACTGGCGAAGCTGTGCGCCAAGCGCGCCAAGCCATTCGCCGCGCGCGCCGTGAACGGCCCGACGCGGAAATCATCGTCACCGGCTGCGCAGCGCAGATCGATCCACAGAGCTTTGCGGCGATGCCAGAAGTCAGCCGCGTCATCGGCAACACCGAGAAGATGCGCGCCGAGAGTCTTGCGCGCAGCGAAGAGCGCGTCAGCGTGTCGGACATCATGTCGGTGCGTGAAACCGCGTCGCATTTGATCGATGGCTTTAGCGAACGCACCCGCGTTTACGTGCAAGTTCAGAATGGCTGCGATCACCGCTGCACGTTCTGCATCATTCCCTACGGACGCGGCAACTCGCGCTCGGCGGCGGCAGGCGATGTGGTTGAGCAAGTACGCCGGCTCGCCGCCAACGGCGTGCCGGAAGTGGTGATCACCGGCGTTGATCTCACATCCTGGGGCGCTGACCTGCCCGGCCAGCCGCAGCTTGGCTCGCTGGTCGCGCGCATTCTGAAGCTTGTGCCTGGTCTGCCGATGCTGCGCCTCTCCTCGATCGATGCGATCGAGATGGACGATCAGTTGTTCGAACTGGTGACGCAGAACGATCGTGTCGCGCCCTATCTGCATCTCTCGCTGCAGCACGGCGACGACATGATCCTGAAGCGTATGAAGCGACGCCACGCGCGCGCGCAAGCAATTGAGCTTTGCCAACGCGTGAAAGACGCACGGCCTGAAATCGCGCTCGGCGCCGATCTCATCGCGGGCTTTCCAACCGAAACCGACGAGCACTTCGCCAATCTGCTGTCAATCGTCGATGCGTGCGGGCTGGCGTTCGTGCACGCCTTCCCGTTCAGCCCCCGCGAGGGGACGCCAGCGGCGCGGATGCCGCAGCTTGACCGCGCGCTGATCAAGGCGCGCGCGGCGCAATTGCGCGAAGTTGGCGCAGCGGCGTTGAAGCGCCATCTCGACGCCTGGGTCGGACGTGATGAGACCGGCATCATTGAGCGCGAAGGCTTTGCGCGGCTGCCCGATTTTACGCCGGTGCATTTCGACGGCGGCGGTGAAGGCTTTCAGCGCCTTCGCTTTACCGGCCACGATGGCCAACATCTGATCGGCGTCGCGACATGATTTGGGGTCTGTTCGATAAAAAGAAAAAGCCGGCCGAGGCTGCGCCGGAGCAAGCCAAAGGCTTGTTCGACGGCTTGCGCAAATCGTCGGCGAAATTGGCCGACAGCTTCACTTCGGTGTTCACCAAGGAGAAGCTCGATGCGGCTGACATCGCTGAACTCGAAGAAGTGCTGATTGCTTCCGACATGGGCGCTTCGGCTGCGGCGCGCATCAGCGCTGCGCTGGCCGATAAGCGTTTCAGCAAAGAGAACAGCGCGACGGAAGCGCGTGAGGCATTGGCCGACGAAGTGGCGCGCATACTGAAGCCGCGCGAAGCAGCGCTTGATCTCACTGATGGACCCAAGCCCAGGATCGTGCTGGTGATCGGGGTCAATGGCTCGGGCAAGACAACGACGATCGGCAAACTCGCCAACAATCTCACCAATGCCGGCGCCAAAGTCGTGATCGGCGCGGCGGATACATTTCGCGCGGCGGCGATCGAGCAACTGAAGGTGTGGGCGGATCGTTCGGAGGCGAGCTTCGTTGCATCCACGCAGGGTGCGGATGCGGCTGGCGTTGCGTTCGAAACGGTGAAGCGCGCGAAGGACGAAAACGCCGACGTTGCGCTGATCGACACGGCCGGGCGCTTGCAGAACAAATCCGAGCTGATGGCGGAACTGGCGAAGATCATTCGCGTGATGCGCAAGGTCGATGAAGATGCGCCGCACGAAACGCTGCTCGTGCTGGACGCGACCGTCGGCCAAAATGCGCTGAGCCAGGTCGAGAATTTTCGCTCGGTCACCGAGATCACTGGTCTGGTGATGACGAAACTTGATGGCACCGCCAAGGGCGGCGTTCTCGTCGCGCTGGCGCAGCGCCACGCCATCCCAATTCATTTCATCGGCGTCGGCGAGCGCGCGGAAGATCTGCAGGCGTTCAGCGCCCAGACCTTCGCGCGCGCCTTGGTTGGCTTGCCTAACTGATCAAAACCGAGGTCGCGGCGCTTAAGAAAACGCCGCCGACCAGAGCCAACGCCAGAAAGTAGCTGCCGACACGCAGCGGGGCCGGAAATACGCTCGGATCAAAGCCAAAACGTTCGTAGGGATCGTGCATTTCGTCTCTCCATCTGTCGGGACGAAGATACGAAAGCGTCCTCACCGGTACGAACGATGGCTCGTCCACCGGCATGTGAGCGGATTTCACATGCCGGCGAGGCTGTTAGTGATGCGCGGCGCGGACGGGCAGCGGCACATTGCAGAGGTTGATGTGGCCCGTCGGCTCTAAGAACCAGGGATCGCGGCGGGTGCGGCGTGAATCGACAACAGCCCGGAACGTGCCGCTATCGGTGCGCAGCGTTTCCAGATTGAGGCGCTCGCGCTCCGGCAATTCTGAAACGAGGCGCACCGAGCGGATGATCGTGCGCTGGGCCGTGTCCTCATAGAAGCCGAGCGCACCAGTGCCGCGCGGCATCACCGAGAGCAATTCCATCCCCATCAGGACGCGGCCGACGAGCGTGACGTTGCGGTCGAGGTGGCGCGGCGCTTGGCCGATGACGACGTAAAGCTCGGCGCCGTTGCCGCTGTCGGCAGTGTCGCCGCGGCCGGCGCCGACCATGCCGTAGCAATGGGCGAGCCACGTGCGGCCGTTGCCGCCGGCCACCGGAAAGCCATCGGCGAATCCGACTTCGCGTGCGTAGCTGTCTGGGTCCTGCAGGCGCTGCAGCGTGACACCGGCGTGGGGGCGATCAAACTCAGGCTGCAGCGTGCGCTGCGCATCGCCGAAAGACGTCGTGTCGCCCTCGTCGCGACCCCATTGCACGACGTAATTGTCCTGGCTGCGGACGATCGCGGCGCCATCGAAATAGTGGGCGCGTGCGAGGGCGCGGATGTTGGCGGCGTGGTTCGGCGCATATTCGGGCGCGAGCTCGATGATCACCCGACCGCCGGGTAGCTCCATATAGAGCGTGTTCTCCGGCGCGACGGGGCGCCAATCGGAAGCGGGCGACTGGTCCAGAATTTCTTGCAGCGAACGCACCGGCGGCGTCTGCCCATCGGCCGCCGGCGCCGCTGCGCTCGCGCACGCCGCCAGGAATCCCGCCGCCACCAAACCCAGCACGCGCATGCGCCCCTCCGTCAAAAAATCTCGTGCCGATCTGGGCCAAAGATGTCGAACAGCGCAAGCGGCTAGTCTGACTGGTCGGGTTCAGCGTATCAGGTGGCGATGAGCGAAGAACTGACCGCCCCGAACGCGACCGGGCCTCGAAAGGCTGCCGACAACGCGAGCCAGCTGTGGATCGACCTCGGGCCGATCCTCGTTTTCGTCGTCACCTACAATGTCTTGTTCCGCATCGCCGCGACGAAAGACGAGGCGATCTATATCGCGACAGGCGTCTTCATCGTCTCAGTGCTGGCTGCGATTGCCTGGTGCAAGGTGAAGCGAGGGAAGATTCCGCCCATTCTGATCGTCACCGGCGTTCTGGTGACGGCATTCGGCGGCCTCACCCTGTTGCTCCACGATCCGGCGATCATCCAGATCAAGTTCACGTTCACATTCCTGTTTTACGCCGCAGCTATCCTCATCTCGCTCGCGGTTCGGCAAAATGTTTGGAAGCTTTTCTTCCGCCACCTGTTCAATCTACCGGACCGCATCTGGAACATCCTCGCGCTGCGGTGGGCCGTCTTCTACGTAGTGGTCGCATTGTTGAACGAAGTGCTGCGGTACAACTTCAATGAAGCTAACGGCAATTTTGACGTCTGGCTCAATCTGCGCACGATCCTCACTTATCCGGCATTCTTATTGTTCGCCGCGCTCAATACGCCGATCGTTCTCAAGCATCACCGCGAGGATGAGGCGCCGGAGGTTCAGGCGCCCAGCGCCTGATTTGAACCGGTTTCAGGCTGATTTTCGCCTTCTAGGCGAGAGAGGCTTTGCGAGATGATTGAACGCGCACGCTGCGGCGCTAAGCTCCGCCCGGATTTTGGGGCGGCGGAAGATGGCGCGGATGACCGACGGACCTGAGTCCGGGCCCTATCGGCTCGAGGATTCACCGAGCCATCTGCTGCATCGCGCAGAACAGCTTGCCGCTGACCGTTTCGCGCAACTTGTTGGAGATAACGTCACGCTGCGCCAGTTCGCGGTGCTCGCCGCGATCCAGGCTTCACCGGGCTTGAGCCAAAGCGATCTGGTGCGCGCAACGGGCGTTGATCGGTCGACCATGGCCGACATGATGACGCGGATGGAAAAGCGCGGGTGGATTACGCGCACGGCGTCTTCACTTGATGCGCGCGCGCAATCGGTGCGCCTCGCCGCTGACGGCGTGACCATGCTGGCGGCGGCGACCAATCACGCGCGCGCCGCTGATGCGGCGATCCTCGACGCCCTGCCACGCACGAAGCGCCGTCCGTTTCTCAACATTCTGACGAAGCTCTCCAAAGTCTCGGCGGAGGCGCACGCCAAAGCGGAGAAAGAAGCCAAGCGCCAGGCTAAGCGCGATGCGCGTGAAAAGGCGAAGGCTGAGAAGAAGCCGGTGAAGCGCGAAAGCGGGCGCAAGCAGCGCAGCTCACGCGGCTAGCGCGCATTGAGCGCCGGCAAAATCTGTTGCTCGATGATTTCAGGCGTCAGTGCGCCGCGATACATGACGCGCACAGTGCCGTCGGCGCCGATGACGTAGGTCTCGGGTGCGCCGGTCGCGCCGAATTCGAGCCCGAGGCGGCCTTCGGGGTCCATGCCGATGGCGCTGTAAGGGTTGCCAAGTTCGGATACGAAACGCGCGGTATCGGCGGCTTCGTCCTTGTAAGCGACGCCTACGATCTCAACGCCCTGCGCCCGCAGCGCCATGAGTTGGGGATGCTCGGCGCGGCACGGCGTGCACCACGAGGCGAAGAGATTGATGAGATGCGCGCGGCCACGCACCGCATCACTGGTGACAAGCCCTTCGCCGTTGAGCGCCGACAAAGCGTAACTCGGCGCCATTTGGCCAACCATGCCGGCGGCGAATTTCTCACGCGGGGCGCCATCATTGCGCAGCAGCATGAAGCCGCCGATCGCCGCGATGACGACGAGCACGATGATCGGCGCGAACGCGAGAATTCTGTTCATTTGCGGTCGAGTTGCTTTGCTTGCTTGGCCCAGTAACGCGCACGCAGCAGCACGAAAAGCGCCGCGCCGCCGAGCGACAGCACAGTCAGCGCGTAAGCCGGCCAAATGAAGTTCCAACCACCCTCAACCATCACGCGGCTCCGCGAAGGCGCGCCGATTCAACACGGCGGCGATGAATGGCGGCCCGCATGTTGAAGAGCGTCAGCGCGCCAAAGAGTGAAGCGTAGGCGCCGGCCATTGTGAGCAGCGGGCCGAGCATCGAGGGGTGCATGGCTGAGCCACCGCTACGGATGATGCTCGCCGGCTGGTGCAGCGTGCTCCACCATTCGACGGAGAAGTGCACGATCGGCAGATTGATGAGGCCGGCGAGGCAGAGGATGGCAGCGAGTCGCGCGGCCTTTTCTTCGTCTTCCACCGCGTTCCAGAGCGCGATGTAGCCCAGATAAATGACGAAGAGGACGAGCATTGAGGTCATCCGCCCGTCCCATTCCCACCACGTGCCCCAGGTCGGCGCGCCCCACAGCGAACCGGTGACGAGGCAGAGGCCGGCGAACGTTGCGCCGATCGGCGCGGCTGCGCGCGCGGCGACGTCCGCCAGCGCGTGGCGCCAGACGATGCCGACGAAGCTGGCGCCGGCCATGAACGCGTAAATGCCCATCGACCACCAGGCGGCGGGCACGTGCACGTACATGATCCGCACTGTCTCGCCCTGCTGATAGTCCGGCGGCGACCAGATGAGGCCCCACGGCAGGCCAACCGCGAACAGCCCGAGCGCTAGCACCAGCAAGAGCGGCGCGAACCAGGCGGAGAACGCCATGAAGCGTGCGGGGTTGGCGAGATAACTCAGCATCGGTTGGTCAGGTAACAGGTGTCGGGATCGAGATACACGCGGCGCCTTCACTCAGCTTGCAAACGAAGCGCGGCGGCTGCCGCAACGGGCCCGAACGCGGCCGCCCCCAGGGCGCAGCCAGTCAGAATTAGCATGGCGGCGCCAACGTCTTTGCCTGCCGCCACCGCTGCACCGAAGATTATTGGCGGCGCAAAGAAGGGGAGCACAATGAGCGCGATCAAAACCCCGCCGCGCCGTACACTGGCCGTTACAGCGGCGCCAATAAGGCCAACACCGACAAAGGCTGCCGAACCAATCGCAAGACTGAGAACGATCGCCGGGACCAGTTCCAGCGGCGTCTGAAGTGAGACAGCGACCGGCGCGCCGGCAAGCGCCAGCGGCAAACCGACAACGCACCACAGCGCGGCGCCCTTTGCGAGCACCAACGCTTCAAGGGGCGCGGGCGAAAGCAGCATTTGATCGAGCGAGCCGTCTTCAAGATCGGCCTGAAACAAGCGCTCCAGCGTTGCGAGCATGGCGAGCGCGGCGGCGATCCAGACGAGCGGCGGGCCAGCGGCGGCGAGCGCCGCGCGGTCCGGGCCAATTGCGAGCGGCACAAGCATGGTCGCGCCGAGGAAATAACCGATCGGCGTCAGCGCGCCGCCGCCCGCCCACATCAGCGCCACGTCGCGCCTGAAGGTGGCGATGAACGCGCTCATGCGCCGACCGTGATGGTTTGCGATGGCGTGGGCCCAAGCGCTTCGTGCACCGCTGCGATGATGAGACCGCCTTTGGCGCGGTGCGCTTCGATCAAGCGCGCGAGCATGTCGCGGCCTTGCGCGTCGAGCGCGGCGGCGGGCTCGTCGAGCAACCAGATCGGGCGCGGTGCGATGACAAGGCGCGAAAGCGCGAGGCGGCGCGCTTGACCTTGGCTCAGCACGCGCGCGGGTAGTTCGGCTTGCTGCGAAAGGCCGAGTTGAGCGAGCGCGTCTTCATCGCGCGGCTCAACATCAAACAACCCGGCCCAATAACGGAGATGCGTGCGGACGCTTGTGGCGCCCTTCAAACCATTCAGGTGCCCGACATGATGGAGATGCAGCGCCGGCTCTTCGGCGCCCTCGAACGCGATCGCACCGGATTTTGGCTTTAGATAGCCGGCTATGGCGCGCAGCAGGGTCGTTTTGCCCGTGCCGTTGCCGCCGCGCACTTCCACGAGTTCACCGGGGCGCGCCCCAAAGCTCAACTCGCGTGTCAACACGCGCAACCCACGCGCCAAAGTCACGCCTTCGACGCGAATTGACGGCTTGTCTTGGAAAGGTCCGGACCCGCTCATAATGCGGCCCCGGTTCTAGAAAGGGTTGCGTGATCCGCCAAGGCGCGCCTTGGTAGGCGGCGAGGGAGAAGCTGCGATGCGTCGATTTGTGGCGGGACTGATCTTGGCTGCGGCTCTGGCCGCGTGCGGCCAGGCGAACGTGGCCACTGAGGAGGCCGAAGCGCCGGGGGGCCCACAGGCAATTATGGGCGGCGTCGCCGATCAGGCGCAGAGCCGGGCTGCCGGTGAACAGGCCCCTGCCGCAGCGCCCGCGCCGCCACCGCCAAGCAATGCGCCGACCGACGCGGGAGGCCGCCCGCAGCAGCAGACGCAAACCGGCGCGCCCTCACCGGCGCTCTATCTCGCTTACACCTACGCGATGCAGCTGGAGATCCCGAGCCAGCGTTTGGCCGGCGTGATGGATGCGCACATTCAGGCGTGCAACGCGGCTGGCCCTCGGCTCTGCCAACTTGTGGGCTCCAACAAGAGCGGCGATCCGGAAAGCTACATGGAGGGCTACGTCTCCATTCGCGGCGAGCCGCAATGGCTGCGCACGTTTATGGGCGGCATGGCCGCTGAGGTGGACGCCGCGGGCGGACGCATCCAAGGCCAAACAACAAGCACCGAGGATTTAACGCGTCAGATCGTCGATACCGAAGCGCGGCTGCGCGCACAGACGGCGCTGCGCGATCGTTTGCAGGAATTGCTGCGCTCGCGGCCCGGCCGGCTCGCCGATCTGCTCGAGGTCGAGCGTGAACTGGCGCGAGTGCAGGGTGAAATCGATTCAGTGCAATCGAACCTCGCCGTGATGCGGACGCGCGTGGCGATGTCCGAGCTCACGGTGAACTACCGCTCAGCGCCCCGCTCCGTCGGCAGCGATACGTTCGAACCGCTGCGCAATGCGTTCGCCAACTTCCTGGGCATCGTCGTCGGCGGACTGGCCGCGATCGTTGTCATCATCGCCGGGCTTATCCCGATCGCGCTCGTTGTCGTGCCGATTGTCTGGCTGGCGCTGCGGTGGCGCCGGCGTCGCGGCGGGCGCTTTTTAAGGCGCGAAACGTCCTCGCAGACGCCGGATACGCCCCCGCCCGGCTAATTGCGAGACGTTCGCAATTATCTTTACAGAAGCATCAATTGCGCCTTTAGAAAACAGGGCTAAGAAAGCCCCTGCCGCGCGCCCGGTTTGATTCCGGATTTGGGGCGCTCCCCAACGCGTTTGCATCTCTGAAGCTCCCAAAGCCGGATGCACAAACATGCCATCTCTGAATTCATTCAACGCCCGCTCCACGATTAGCGCGGGCGGCAAGACCTATTCGTATTTCGACCTCAAGGCCGCGAGCGCCAACGGGCTGGGCGACATCTCGAAGTTGCCGATTTCGCTGAAGGTGCTGCTCGAAAATCTGCTCCGCACGGAAGACGGCGTTGCGGTGAAGGCGGCCGACATTCTGGCGATGACGTCGTGGCTGGTGAACAAAGGCCGCAACGAGGTTGAGATCGCGTTCAGCCCCGCGCGCGTGCTGATGCAGGACTTCACCGGCGTGCCGGCGGTCGTTGACCTTGCTGCGATGCGCGACGCGGCAGCCAAGCTTGGCGCCAATCCCGAGCGCATCAATCCGCTGGTGCCGGTTGATCTTGTGATCGACCACTCGGTGATGGTGGACCATTTCGCGAGCACCAGCGCGTTTGCGATGAACGTTGATCTTGAATACGAACGCAACGTCGAGCGTTATCAATTCCTGCGCTGGGGCCAGCAGGCGTTTCAAGACTTCCGCGTGGTGCCGCCAGGCACCGGCATCTGCCACCAAGTGAACCTCGAATATCTCGGCCAATCGGTATGGGTGCGCGATATCGATGGCGAAACCTACGCCTACCCGGACACGGTCGTCGGCACGGACTCGCACACGACGATGATCAACGGCATCGGCGTTCTGGGTTGGGGCGTTGGCGGAATCGAAGCCGAAGCGGCGATGCTAGGCCAATCAATCTCGATGCTGATCCCTGAAGTGATCGGCTTCAAGCTGACAGGCAAATTGCAGGAAGGCGCGACCGCGACTGACCTTGTGCTCACCGTTACGCAGATGCTGCGCAAGAAGGGTGTGGTCGGTAAGTTCGTGGAATTCTACGGCCCGGGCCTCGACACGATGAGCGTCGAAGACCGCGCGACCATCGCCAACATGGCGCCTGAGTACGGCGCAACGTGCGGCTTCTTCCCGGTTGATAGCAAAACCGTCGATTATCTGAAGGCCACCGGCCGCGATCCGGCGCGCGTCGCGCTGGTCGAAGCATATTGCAAGCAGCAAGGCCTCTGGCGGACGGCGGAAGAGCCGGAATTCACCGACACGCTTGAACTTTCGCTGGCCGACGTACGCCCGTCGCTCGCGGGCCCAAAGCGCCCGCAAGATCGCGTTGTGCTTGGCGGCGTCGCCGAAGGCTTCACCAAGACGATGACGGAAGAATTCCGCAAGAGCGCGGAGTTGAAGAAGCGCGCGCCTGTCGCTGATGCGAACCATGACATCGGCCATGGCGATGTTGTGATCGCGGCGATCACCTCGTGCACGAATACGTCGAACCCGAGCGTGCTGATCGCAGCGGGGCTTGTGGCGCGCAATGCGGTGGCGAAGGGTTTGGATACCAAACCGTGGGTGAAGACCTCGCTTGCGCCGGGCTCGCAGGTCGTGACTGACTATCTGGCGAAGTCCGGACTCGACAAGTCGCTCAATGAGTTGGGCTTCAATCTCGTGGGCTATGGCTGCACGACGTGCATCGGCAATTCCGGTCCGTTGCCGCCAGCGATCTCGGCTTCCGTGAACGAAAACGATCTCGTTGTGGCCTCGGTGCTTTCGGGTAATCGCAACTTCGAAGGCCGCGTGAACCAGGACGTGCGCGCCAACTATCTCGCGTCGCCGCCGCTGGTGGTGGCGTACGCGCTCGCAGGCTCGGTGTATGTGAACCTCGAAACCGATCCGATCGGCACGGGCAAGGACGGCAACCCCGTTTATCTGCGCGACATTTGGCCGACGAACGCGGAAATCGAAGCAGTGGTACGCGCATCGGTGACGAAAGAGATGTTCGACGCGCGTTATGGCAACGTGTTCGCCGGCGATGAGCATTGGCAAGGCATCAAGGTCGGCGCCGGCCGCACTTATGCATGGGATGCGAAGTCAACCTACGTGCAGAACCCGCCTTACTTCGAAGGCATGAGCATGACGCCAACACCGCCGCGCGATGTTGTCGAAGCGCGTGTGTTGGGTCTCTTCGGTGACTCGATCACGACCGACCACATCAGCCCGGCAGGTTCGATCAAGAAGGTGAGCCCCGCAGGGGCCTACCTCACCGAGCACGGCGTGCCGCAATCGGAGTTCAACTCCTACGGCGCCCGTCGCGGCAACCATGAAGTCATGATGCGCGGCACGTTCGCCAACATCCGCATCAAGAACCAGATGGTGAAAAATGAGGACGGCACCGTCGTGGAAGGCGGCTTCACCATTCACCAGCCGTCGGGCGAGCGGATGTTCATCTACGACGCCGCCATGCGCTACAAACAGGAAGGCCGCGAACTGGTGATCTTTGCCGGCAAGGAATACGGGACCGGCTCCTCGCGTGACTGGGCCGCCAAGGGCACGACGCTGCTGGGCGTCCGCGCCGTGGTGGCCGAGAGCTTCGAGCGCATCCACCGCTCGAACCTCATCGGCATGGGCGTGCTGCCGTTTCAATTCGTCGATGGCCAAACCTGGGCAGGCCTCGGCCTAACAGGCGCCGAGACCGTCTCGATCGCCAATGTGGCGAGCTTTACCCCGCGCCAACGGGTCAAGCTGAAAATCACCCGTCCGGGCGGCAAGACCGACGAAGTGGAGGTCCTTTGCCGGATCGACACCGAAAACGAGGTCGAATACCTCCGGAACGGGGGGATTCTCCACTATGTGCTGCGCGGATTGGCGAAAGCTGGCTAAAGGCGCTCGCCGTCACGGCGGTTTGATTCGAACCGCGAGGACGGGCCGGCCATGCTGCAAGGCATGATCGCCCGCTTCCTCGCTGCCGTGCTCATGGCCCTGGCGGCGACAACCGCGAACGCGCACGCGCAGACCGAGGGCCACCGGGCCCAGATGGTGGTGGAGTTGTTCACCAGCCAAGGCTGCATTCAATGCCCGCGCGCCAATCGGCTCGTGGGCATGTTTTCGCGCGAGGAAGGCGTGCTGGCGCTGACCTTCCCGGTCGGCATCTGGGACTATCTCGGCTGGCACGACACGTTCGCGCAGGATGACTTCACCGATCGCCAGCGCGATTATTCGCGGACGCTTCGTGTACGCGGGCGCTTCACGCCACAACTTATCTTCAACGGCTCGCGTCAGATCAGCGCTTCGGACTGGGACCAAGCGCGCGCCACGTACGACGCGCAGCGCACGACGGGCTGGCCGGCGAATGCGCCGAGCGTTTCCATCTCGCGGCTGCGCAACGGCCGTGTGCGCGTGACTGTGCCCGCACGCGCGAATGCGCCGCCGTCTGATGTTTGGCTCGTCTCGTACGATCCCGATCCGGTGAGCGTGCGTATCACCGGCGGCGCCAATCTCAATCGCACGGTGACGCACTACAATTTGGTTGGCCGCATCGAGCGGTTGGCGGAATGGTCCGGCAGTTCTGCCTGGTACGAGCGCACGCGCTGTCACCCCGAATGCGCTGTGTTGCTCCAGCAAGCGAACGGCGGGCCGATTTTGGCGGCCGCCTACACGGCGCCCGCACGACGACGCTGACGCTTACTCCGAGCCTGGAATCAATGTGCTGAGCGGCGGCGCGACGGTTTCAACATCCGAGGGACTCAACGCGAACGCCCAATCTGAGACGTGATTGTTGATGTCCAGCGCAGCTGGATCCTGCTCAGGCGTTTGGCCACGCGCGACCAGCTTCAGCCAAATCTTGCCGTCGCTTGGGATGAGTTCGCCGTCGATCAGCACGCCATCGAAGGTCGTGAGGCGCACGCGCGCCTGCGCCGTTCCTTGAACGGTGGGCGCTAGGTTCACATCGACCGGTGAGACCTGCGTGAGACGCTCGGCGGTCGCGCTGACGGTCGATTGCGCTAATGTCGCAAGCGCGGGCGATGCGATGCGCCAAGGCTGGTCCGCGCTGTCGCGGGCGAGGACGTACGCACGGCCTTCAGCCGGCACGATCTCGACGCGCGCCAAGCGATCGGCGGCGATCGGCAGCGGGCGCAATTCGAGCCAGGAAGCAACATCGCGCAACGGCGGCAGCTCGCCGCTCGCCGCCCACGTCTGATCGCTGTCGGGGCGGCGCACGTAGAGGCCAGTCGGTTCGACGCCGAGGATGAGGTTTACGAGCAGCGCGCCGCGGCCATCTTCGACTTGCAGCAGAATGCCACGTCCACCTTGACGCGGATCGGTGACGCCGAGGCGCTGGTGCTTGGAGGCGTCGCTGGTCATGCGGCGCGTATAGCGCAGACCCTCGAGGCCCTCGGTGAGTTGCGCGAGGCGCGCCGCTGTCACCGGGAAATCGCCGCGGTCGCGCATCACCCAGACGCGCTCGGCGCCGCGCTCCACGCGCTCGATGCGATAGCTGGCTTCGGCGCTGGTGACGACGATGCGCTGCGCGTCACCGATGCTGTCTTCCAGGTTCGGGATCACGAAGCCCGACGCAAGATCGGGGCGCGAGGCGCGCATTTCGACGCCAATGGTGATGGCGGCGACGAGCGAAAGTGCGCCGGCAATCAAGAACAGCGTAAGCGCCCGGCCCTTGCGGCGCTCGGCCAGATCAGTGGTCATCGCCGCGCACTCCCGCGCCGCTGACGGCGCCAGAACAAGAAGAGACCCGCGCCCGCCACCAAGAGCGGCGCCAGCCAAACGTTGATGAAGACGACCGCGGCTTGCAGGCGCTCGATGTCGCTGCGCAGGTCGCGCTCGGAATTGCGAAGCTCAGTGCGCACTTCGATAACGCGCGCGCGGAAGCGTTCGATCTCGGTGTTCTCTTCGGGCGTCAGCTCAGCGCCGAGGTCGCCGGAGAAGAAGCCCGACCCACGGCCCCGCGCTTGCAGTTCGGCGAGCCGTGCTTCGGTTTCTTGGAGTTCGCCCTGCAGCTCTTCCTGGCGATCGCGGATGCGGCGCTCGGCGTCGCGCTCCATGTTGTCGACCAGCTCCATGCGCCGCAACGACGGCGCGCGCGAGCGCAGTGACACCAACGCGTCGGAGCCGCCGAGCACGTCGATCGCGTTGAGCGCGAACGAAGCGTTGTCGGCGCCGGGCGCACCGTTGCGCGGGTCGATGTAGAAATCGTCGGCCAGGAAATCTGCGTCGGAGACGATGACGATCTGCGCAGGCGTTGCTGAGCGCGTCAGCGGCGCTGGGGGTTGCGCGGGCCCAGTTGGCGGCGTTGCCGGTGGGGGTGAGGTTGCGCTCGACGGTTCGGGCAAAGGCTGTTCGCCTTCGGTCGGGACGGCAGCCGCTTCGGCGGCAGGCGCGCCGTTCGGGAACGCGGTGTCGAGATTGCCGGAGAGGCGCAGCGCAATCGTTTCGACGCGGCCGCCGCTCGGCGGCCAAATGCGCAAAATGTCGTACGGCGTCGGACGCGACATCGCCGCTTCCGCCGGCAAACGCATCGTGCGCCCGCTGGTGCGCGCGAGCGGCTGGATGGTGACGCCATCGCGCTGCGCGACAGTGAGGCCGCCGGAGAGGCCGAAGTTCACACCGCGGCGCAGCCAAGCGGTCATCAAATCCGAGCGGTCGAGATGACCTTCCTCGGCAGGCACGGAGAAGAAGAGCGGCTGCGGCGCTTGCGCGGGCTGACCAGTCTGCGGGTCCTGCACTTGCACGGGCAGCGCATTCTCAAGATCGAGCACCACGGTCGGCGCCATGCTGACGCCCCAACGTTCCATGAGCTGCGGCAGGTTCGAGCTTACCGGCGCGGGCGCGACGGGATTGAACGGATCGAAGCCGCCGCCCGATTGCTGCGCTAGCAGCGATGCTGGATCAAGCGCGATAAAGGCGCGGCCCTTGCGCAGAATGAATTGATCGATGGCGTAGAGCTGCTGCTGTGTCAGCGCGCCGGGATGAATGATGGCGAGCACGTCCACATCGGGGATGGTCGTGAAGTCTGGCGCGAGCTTCGTCACGTCCATCAAGCGGCCCATTTCGGTGGCGAACACCGATTGAGGCGCGGCGCCGCCAAGTTGGGTCGATGCGCTCGCGGCGGCGGGGTCGATCGGCAACGAGGTGATCAGCGCAACGCTGGTGCGCTCGGGGTGCTCAAGTTCGAAGATGAGGCGCGTGATCTCGTATTCGAGAAACGCTTCGCGCTGGGGATCGAGGTACGGGATGCCGACTTTGTCGTCGATGGCGTTGGCGCCGGCGAGACCGAAATAGATCGGATCGCCGTCCTGGGTTGGACGCACAGGCTCGATACCGGCTTCGACGGCGTCGTCCTCCTGTTCGGAATAGGCTTCGACGTCGACTTCCACAAACCGCACGCGACCGTGCGAGCGCGCTTGGAACGTCTGCAGCATTTCGCGCACGCGGCCGGCATAGGTTTGCAGCTGCGGCGCAGTGCGCGCGGCGTCGCGCGAATAATAGAGCTTGATTTCGACCGGCTCAGTCAGCGCGTCGAGCGTCTGCTGTGTGCCGGGGCTCAGCGAGTAGAGGTGGTTCTCCGTGAGATCCAAGCGCCAGGAGCGAAACCAGGAATTGGCGGTCACGTTCACGGCGATGAACGCGATGAACAGCGCGAGGGCTGCGAAGAGTGCGAAACGGCGTGCGCTCATGGCTCAGCCTCCCCGCCGCGCGTCAACCGCAAGCGCGGTGAAGCCGAGCGCCAGCGCGATCACGGAAGCGAAATAGAACACGGAGCGGAACTCCAAGACGCCGCGTTGCGCCGCGTCGAAGTGATAGAGCAGCGAAAAGCGCGTGATGGCTTCCGCCAACGCGCCGCCGATGACGCCTGAGAAGAAGTCCATCACGAGCGGCAAGCCGAGCGCTGTCAGCAAGAAAGAAATCAGCACAGCGAGCACGAACGCCACGATTTGCGTTTGCGTCAGCGCCGACATCGCCGAGCCGATGGCGATGTAGGCGCCGGCCATGAGCAGGCTTGCGACGTATGCGGTGAAGATCGCGGCGTTATCGGGCGAGCCGAGGACGTTGACAGTGATCCAGAGCGGCACGGTGAGCAGCAGCGCGGCTCCGGCGATCGTCCACGCGGCGAGAAATTTGCCGAGCACGAGCGACCATGTCGGGGCCGGCAGCGTCAGCAGCAGCTCAATGGCGCCCGAGCGGCTTTCTTCAGCCCACAAGCGCATGGCGATCGCGGGCAGGAAGATCATGAATATCCAGGGATGAAAGCCGAAGAACACCGCGAGATCGGCGCTGCGGGATTCAAAAAAGCCGCCGATCTGGAAGGTGAAGAGGCCGATCGAGAACAGGAAGACGGCGACGAACACGTAAGCGGTCGGCGTCGTCAGATAAGAAAGCAGCTCGCGGCGATAGACGGCGAGCATGGAGGCAAGGCCCGGACGTTTCTTCACGCGCGTTCCTCCCCGCGGGTCAGCGCCGTGAATGCGCGTTCGAGTGAGCCGTGCTCATCGATTAGGGCTTGGGGCGTCTTGTCGGCGACGATGCGGCCCTGGTCGATGACGATGGCGCGCGTGCAGACGGCTTCCACTTCTTCGAGGCTGTGGGTGGAGATGATGAGTCCCCGCTCCTCGCCGAGCTTCTTGATGAGATCGCGCACGGCATGGCGCTGGTTTGGATCGAGGCCATCGGTGGGCTCGTCGAGCACGAGCAACATGGGATCGTGCAGAAGCGCAGCGGCGAAGCCAACGCGGCGGCGGTAACCCTTGGAGAGCGTCTCGATCGGACGATCGATGCTGTCCCCCAGACGCGCGTCTTGAGCGGCGCGGCGGACGGCGTGACGGGCGGCCTCGCGCGTCATGCCGCGGGTCTCGGCGACGAAGCGCAGGAAGCTCCAAGGCGTCATCTCGCCGTACAACGGCGCGCCTTCCGGCAGGTACCCGACCCGCTCCTGGGCGCGACGGCGCTCCCGGGCGACATCGATGTTGAAGATTTTGGCCACGCCCTCGTCCGGCTCAAGGTAGCCGGAGATCATGCGCATGGTGGTGGTTTTGCCGGCGCCGTTAGGACCCAGGAAGCCTACGATTTCACCGACGTCGAGCGAGAACCCGATGCCGTCAACCGCGACCCGTCTGCCAAACGTCTTCCGCAGACCGTCGACCTGCAGCAGCATGTGGATAGATTTCCCTGCGAAAATTGAGCGCCGCTCTTAGGGCTGTTTTGGCGAAAACGCCACCGATCTTTATCCACAGAGGGGCGTGCCTGGGGGCGAATCAATTGCGGTGATTCCGCCCGACTCTTGCGCTTGGATTAACGCCATCGGACTAGCGCCGCGACACCGCGCGAAACGCGAGGCGGACGGGCCGGCAAACATCAAGCCGCGCGGGCTGCGATCGCCTGAAATCGCTTATGTGAAGCGGAAATCTTGGCCCCGAAAGCGAAAAGGCCCGCGAAGCTCGCGGGCCTTTTTCCGATAATTATGTGGCCGACCGAAGCGCGTACTGGGGGGGCTGGGGGGGCTGATGGATACCCAGCACGAGCCTTTCTCCGGCCGGCCACACACATAAGGTCCTATCCGGTTGGGGCGAGAGCAAGCACAAAATCAGGCGGAAAGCCGACGTGCCGTATTTGTAATAATGATCGCGATGCGCTTTCCTGGTTTTGTACGGTTTATACAACACGGAGCCGTGAACGGATGACTGGACGAAACGTATTTTTCGACCGTCCTGAACTCGACCGCATACTCCGCTTCTATGGCCGCATGGTCGCTGCCGGCGAATGGCGCGACTACGCGATGGACGCCCTCCCCGATCGCGCGCTGTTCAGCGTTTACCGTCGCACCAGCGAGGCGCCGCTCTATCAAATCGAGAAACGTCCCGACGATGCGCGCAAGCAAGGCGCGTATAGCGTGCGCGCTGTGGATGGCCGAATTTTGCGCCGCGGCCATGATTTGCAACGGGTTCTGAGCGTCTTGGAGCCGAAACGCATGCAACTGGTGGGCGAATAAAAAGCGCCCGGCGATGACACCGGGCGCTTTCAGTTCAGTGCGATGCTGACGTGTTAGTTACGCGAGCTCATCAAGCTCAGCAGCATCTGGAAGATCGTCACGAACGCGATGTAGAGGTTCAGCGCACCGAAATTGGTCATGACGGCTTGGCTGCGCGTGTCGTTGGCGATGTGGAAGTAGATCTCACGCAATTGGTTGGTTTGCGTCGCGACGAGCAGCGCGAACACAACCAGCGTCACCGCCTGCATAATCACTTCCATCATGCCCGACTTGAACACGAAGAAGTTCAACACAGCGATGAGCATAAGGCCCCAAGTGACCATAACCAGCATGGAATGGAGGCCGCTCAGATTGCGCTTGGTGGTGTAACCCCACAGCGAGAGGCCGCCGAAGGCTGCCGCCGTGACGAGGAACGCCTTGGCCATCCCGGCAAACGTCACCGTGATGGTGCGTCCGGTTTGGGTATCAACTGAGATGGCGTTCGCGGCGATGTAAACCCAGACGCCAAGGCCGGCGCCCATGAGGGTCACGATGGCCCAATAGAGAATGCCCGACGCCGTCGGCGAGGCGTTGCGCATGAAGAAGTTGGAAGCCAGCAGAAGCGCCACCGGGCCCCACTGGACGAGGTAGATCACTGGCGGCGTTAGAACCGTGTAGGTGACCTGCGGGATGGTTCCGACCGCATATGCGAGCGCGGCGGACCAGAGCAGGCCCAGCCCCATCTTCACATAGACGCCCAACATGAACTTACGCAGACCGGGGTCGATGGCCTGTTCCTCGCGCCCGATGGGCACGGAGCCGGCGCGGCCCAGATACTCGTTCATCTAATCCTCCTTGGCGGGCGGCAGACGTCGCCTGCAACTGGAGCATTATATGGCTTTCGACAGACGCGGCGCCAACTAAATCCACCGACTGTTTCGGTTGCGGAGTGCATTCGCCGCGCCCACAATGCGGCCGCAAAGCGGCAGGAAACCAAAGTTCCGCCGCGAACGTTCAGGTTCCCGGGCGACCCGCGACCTGCCCGTCCGGGGCAAGACCGTGGGAGAATCGCGCTAGCAAGAGGCGCGGAGGTTGAGCCGGGGTGGCTGACGAGAACGATCCAAACGAGCCGGGAGCGACGCCCCCGCCGCAGCAGCCCTCCTCGGGCGCTGAGCCGACGACGCCTGCGGAAAACGCGGCGCCGAGCGATCAGCACGATGAGCACTTGTTCGACGAGTCGGCGGCAGAACCCGTCGCGCCCACTGAATCCATCCGCGCTGAACCCGAGATCGCGAAGACAGATGTTCTAAATCCAACGCCGGCGCCTGAAACAACGCCGTCGGCTTCCGAATTGCCGCCGGGATATTTCCGCGCTGCCGGTGATCCCGATGAGCCGCCGCCAGAACCGCCGGCTTCGCTTGTCGGTCGTGCACGTGATCGCGTGGAGAGCACCGCGCGCGACGTGTGGGCGGCGATCGAGCCGCAATGGGTGAAATTCTGGGGCGCCGTGCGCGGCTTCTTCGGCGCAGTTTGGCAACGCATGCGCGGCGTACATGCGCCGCGCAGCGTGCGCGAAGCTGCTGTGTGGGGCGGCTGGGTAGCCGCCGCAGGCGTCGGCGTCGTTGTGGCGTTCTTCTTCTTCGTCACCTGGGGCATGCCCTCGACGGACGATCTCTGGGAAGCGCGCCAAGGCCAGTCGATCACTTTCCTTGATCGCAACGGGCACGTGATTTTGCGCGAAGGCGCGCAGAATGCCCCGCCTGTCGATCTCGCGTCGCTGCCTCCATACGTGCCGCAAGCGTTCATCGCGATCGAAGATCGGCGCTTCTACAATCACCTTGGCGTCGATTTCGGCGGCATGATGCGTGCGGGTGCTGAGAATTTGCGCGCCGGTCGAGTCGTGCAAGGCGGCTCAACGATTACGCAGCAATTGGCGAAGAACCTCTTCCTCACCAATGAACGCTCCTGGCGGCGCAAGGCGCAGGAAATCATGCTCGCGTTCTGGCTGGAGAGCCGGTTCACGAAAGACGAGATCCTCGCACTCTATCTCTCGCGCGTTTATTTCGGCGCGGGCGCCTACGGCATCGAAGCTGCGGCGGAGCGCTATTTCGATCGCCCTGCCCGCCAACTGACATTGCTGCAATCGGCGATGATCGCGGGGCTGGTGAAGGCGCCGTCGCGTCTCAATCCGGCAAGCCAAGATATCGCCGCAGCGCGCGAACGCGCGACGGTCGTGCTCGATGAGATGGTCAATATGGGCTTCATCAGCGCGGCTGAACGCGAAGCTGCGTTGCGCGAAGAACTGACCATTAGCCGCCGCAATCCAGCGGGCGTGCTCTCCTATTATCGCGACTGGATCGATCCCTTGCTCAACCAAGTGATCGGCCAGCAGCGCGACGACTTTATCGTCGAAACCACGATCGACATCGCGGCGCAGCGCGCGGCGGCGGAGTCGATCGAAATGATGCTGGACGAACAAGGCGAGTCCCGCCGTGTGGGCCAAGCAGCCGCGCTCGTGATGGACGATCAGGGCGGCATCCGCGCTATGGTGGGCGGACGCGACTACGATCAGAGCCAGTTCAACCGCGCGACGCAAGCGCGCCGACAGCCGGGCTCCTCGTTCAAATACTTCATCTATCTCGCGGCGATGGAAAACGGCCTGACGCCGTGGAGCTTCCGCGAAGATGCGCCGATCACCATCCACATTGACGGCCAACCCGATTGGACACCGGGCAATTACACGAACGAATTCCACGGCTCTGTCTCGCTGACGAGCGCGTTCGCGAACTCGTTCAACATGGTGGCGATCCGAGTGGCCAACGAAGTCGGCGGCGACAAAGTGATCGATGTGGCGCGGCGCTTGGGCGTGAGCTCACCGCTGCACAATTATCACTCGCTCGCGCTCGGCGCGCAGGAAGTGACGCTACTGGAAATGGTCGGCGCCTATGGCGCGATGGCGTCCGAAGGATATCGCGTCACGCCGCACGGCATCGCGCGCATTCGCCGCGCCAACAATGGCGAGACGATGTGGGGCTTCCGCGCCGAGCGAACGCGCGTCATCGATGAGCGCCCGTTGCGATACATGAACCTGATGATGTCGCGTGTTGTTGAAGCTGGGACGGGCACACGGGCGCGGATGAACAACTTCCAGATCGCTGGCAAAACTGGCACTGGCAATGATTATCGCGATGCGTGGTTCATCGGCTTTACGCCGGGCATGGTCGGCGGCGTGTGGGTCGGCAACGACAATTTCACAACAACGGCCCGCGTAACCGGTGGTTCGCTGCCGACTGACATCTGGGCGCGCTTCATGCCGGTCGCGCTCCGCGATACTCCATCTCGGCCGCTGCAAATGCCGCGCGACGAGGATTACGACGTCGGCGTGCCTGATCCGGAAATCCCGACGCTGACAGCCGTGGGCGCGCCAGTTGGCGCAGCAATCGGCCCGCCACCCGTTGCACCGCCCGACGATCAAGATCGCTCGCTCGATTTTGGGCCGGAAGGCTAAGGCGTCCTCGCGCCGCATTTTAAGCCCATGCAGTGTCGTGTTTACTGGCGGGCGTACGCTGCGCACGGGATTTGAGCATGCAACTGACAAACACACGCAACAGCTACGGCTGGCTCGCCATCGCGTTGCATTGGATCGTGGTCATCGTCATCGCCGTTATGTTGACGACTGGCTTTCAAGCCGAATTCGCTGGCGATGCAGGAGACCGCGAAGCGCGGCGCGCGCTGATGACGCTGCACATCTCGATTGGCGGGGCATTCGCACTCGTGATGCTGGTGCGTGTGCTTTCAAGCTATTTGCAGCCACGTCCCGCTCCAGTTGAACAGAAACAGCCGTTCAAATTTCTCGCGAGTTCGACGCATCAATTGCTGCTGCTGGGCATTTTGATCCAAGTGATCTCTGGCCCGCTGGCGGTGTGGTCGGGCGGTCGGCCGCTCAACCTGTTCGATGTCTTCGCGATCCCGAGCCCGTTTACAGAGCGCATTGAGAGCGTGCATGAGATCGCGGAATTGATGCACGCAATTGGCCGCTGGATGCTGATTGTGCTGATCTCGTTGCACGTGCTCGCGGTGCTGAAGCACGCGTTCGTCGATCGCGATGGCGTCATGCGCCGGATGCTGGCGCCGACGAAAGCCTAGCGCGCGAGGCCGACTGCATGAAGCGCGCAACCGTGCTCGTGCAGCCAGGTGCGGCCCGTCTCGAAGCTCGGAAGACAGCGCTTCACGTGCGCCCAGAAGCGGCGGGAGTGGTTCATTTCACGCAAGTGCGCGACTTCATGCGCAGCGAGGTAATCGAGCACGAAGGACGGCGCCAGGATGAGCCGCCACGAGAACGAGAGCACGCCGTCAACGGAGCATGAGCCCCAACGCGAGCGGAGCTCCTTCACCTGAATGCGCTCCGGCCGAACGCCCAGCGCCACGGCGTGTGTGGCGACGCGATCGATCAGGTCCTGCCGCGCCTGATCCTTCAAGAAGCGCAGTAGGCGCGATTCAAACAGCGCAACGTCGGGCGCCGGCACAATCAGACGCGGCAACACTCCAGGTTCGGTCCGCGCAGGCGCCCGGCCATGCTCATAGACCAGCAGATGATCTTCACCGCGCAGCGGAATGATCGAGCCAGGCGAGAGCGTCACGCCCTGGGGCAAGCGCGCGAGTTCGGATGCGATCCAGCCTGCGCGCTCGGCGGCGAACTGCGCGGCGTGTTTCAGGTGACGCTTAGAGGGTGCGGTAGCGATGGCTTCGCGGCGCGTCGGATCTATGCGCACAGAGACGTGCCGCGCGCGCGGATTGACGATCAGCTTCACCGGCACGCGCCGGCCATCGATCGTTTCGATCTCGGTCTGACTGGGTTCGACCTTCGGTCGCGAATCGAGACGCATGCGGAAGAATCTCACGAAGCGCGCCTTCCTGCATCCACTCGCGCGCACTAGTTTGCGCACAAGGATGAAGAGATGCCTCGCTATTTCGGATCGTGTCACTGCGGCGCCATTCATTTCGCAATCGATACTGAAATCACCGATCTCTATACGTGCGATTGCTCGCTCTGCAGCAGGAAAAATGCGCTGATGACAACCGTGCATGAGCGTGATTTCACGCTCATCAGCGGCGAAGACAAACTCACGCTCTATCAGTGGAACGCACGCATCGCGCGGCACTATTTCTGCGGCGTGTGCGGGATCTACCCATTCCATCGCAAGCGCTCGATGCCCGATCATTACGGGATCAATGTGCGCTGCTTGGAAAATTTCGATCCTTCAAGCGTCGCTGTTCGCAAGGCCGATGGCGCAACGATGAGCGTCGTCACCATCGATCCGCAACCGACGTGGACCGGCCCACGCGAATAGCTCAGGCTTCGCTGACGACTTTCAGCTTGGCGCGGCGGGCGTTGCGCGACTGGAATGCGCGGATGAACTCGCGCATGCGCGGATAGATTTCCGTGCGGAACCGACGACCGCTGAAGACGCCGTAGTGACCGACGCCCGGCTGGATGTAGTCGCGCCGCATCGTCTCAGGGATGTTGACGCAGATATCGTGCGCGGCCTGGGTTTGGCCGATGCCGGAAATGTCGTCGTTCTCGCCTTCAACCGTCAGCAGCGCCGTTTTGGTGATGGCGCCCGGGTCAACGCGCTTACCGCGATGCATCATCGTGCCGTTCGCGAGCGTGTACTTCTGGAACACCTCTTCGAGCGTCTGGATGTAGAATTCTTCAGAGAGATCCATGACGGCGAGGTACTCGTCGTAAAAGTCGCGGTGCTTCTCGGTGGAGTCGCCGTCGCCCTTCACCAGGTTTTGGAAATAGGCGTGGTGCGCATCGACGTGGCGCGAGAGGTTCATGCCCATGAAGCTCGCGAGCTGCAGAAAGCCCGGATAGACGCGCCGGAATGCGCCCGGATAAAGCGCGGGCACCGTATGGATCATGTTCTGCTTGAACCAATCCAGATCGCGCGTTTCTGCGAGCTTGTTTGGCGCGGTGGGCGATTTGCGCGCATCGATGGGCGAACCCATGATCGTCATCGTCGCCGGCGCACACGGATCGTCTTCCTGCGCCATCAGCGACACCGCTGCGAGCACGAGCGGCCCCGGCTGGCAAACGGCTACGACATGCGTATCAGGCCCCAGCGCGCGGAGCATGCCCATCACGTGGTCGATGTAATCGTTGAGATCGAAGCGGCCGGCGATCACCGGCACCATGCGTGCGTCGGACCAATCGGTGACGTAAACTTCGTGTTCGCCGAGGAAGGCGCTGACGGTGTCGCGCAGCAAAGTCGCATAGTGGCCGGACATCGGCGCGACGATCAGCACCGTTGGATCGGTGCGTTCGCCGCGCGCTTTGACCAGCGCTTCGGCGTCGCGCTCAAAATGGACCATCCTGCACCAAGGCGTCGCCCAAGCTTCCGTCGGCGTGACCGCGACCTCGACGCCGTTCACGACCGTCGTTGGCAATTGCCATTCGGGCTTGCGGTAGCGGCGCGTCATCGACTCGAAGAGATCCGAGGCGGCGGCGGCGGTGCGCGCGATTTCGGTGTCGGCGATTGGGTTCAGCGGCGAACGCAGCACCGAAGACTGCATCAAAGCAGCAATCCGGAGCGGCGCCACGGACAGGTGGCCCAGTTCATAAAGCGAATAGAGCATTTGGCCCCTTCGTGCTGCGACGCAGCAAACCTAAGCAGGTAGAGTGCGCGCTTCGCCGTTTCCAACAAGCTAAAACGTCTGCCTAGGCGAGTTTGGTGCGTTGCGGCGCCATCCAAGCGACTAGGCCTATAGTCCTAACGGGGCGGCGAGACCGGCGTTCCCCCACCGATGCGTGCCCATGGGCGAAATGTAATCAGAGCTATTGCCCGCGCCAAGCACCCAAGGCGCCTGATTTCCCATAATCAGCCGTCGGCCTGACCCAGCCCGGCCGCGATGCAGGCAGACAGGTTTTGGACCGAGGTCGGCACCATCGGACTTCGGGGGTCGTTCGGGTCCGCCCTGCTCATGGTTGGGATCGCGGCGACGGTGCGCCATTGATCGTCGACCACATAGAGGAGCGATGAATGGTCGACATTGTAGCTATCGGCCGGCGCGCCCGGGATCGGCGAGCGATTGGCATAGACGTGGAAAGCCCGCTCGGCGGCCTGAACCTGCGCTTCGGAGCCAGTAAGTCCAACCAGACCGACCGGATAACCGCTCGTATGCGTGTAGGCCCGCATCACTTCTGGCGTGTCGCGGGTGGGATCAACAGTGATCAGAATGGGCTGGACGTCATAGCCGGTGGGCTGCGCCAGCACGTCCGTCAGCGTGTACATCGTCGTCGGGCAGACATCCGGGCAATGCGTGAAGCCGAAATAGATCACCGCCGGCTGGCCGGAAAAATCGGCCTGGGTCACTTGCGAACCGTTACTGTCCACCAGATCGATCGGCCCGCCGATGGCGGCAGCGTTGTCGCCCAGAATGCAGCCTGGGATCGCAGCGGATTGCGCGGGCGCGTCATTGTGACGGCCGACCAGCAGCAAAGCGCCAACCGCCGCCAGCGCGGCGACCGCCAGGGCGGGCACGATCGCGCCGGTCAGATTGCGGCGCGGCGTTTCGACGGGTTCTGCCATCACCCGCCGACCATGACCGCGCCCTCTTCGGCCAAGCAACGCGGCGCGAGCGCGCAGGGGGCGCAATGCCGCAGCCTGTGCTTGAGAATACCCGCAAATCGGACGCATGTGACGGCGGAATGAAGCTCTCTCGGCCCGTCCTGTTGAGCGTTGGCGCGCTGATTGTGCTCATGTGCGCAATCGTGACGGTGGCGATGCTGCGCGGCGCGCGCGATCGAGATCCCGCATGCGCGATACATGATTTCGAAGGCTCGCGCTTCATCGTCTGCCCGTTCGATGCGCAGCGTCAGGACATGCGGCTTTCTTCGCGCGACGCCGAGGGCGATTATCTGCGGGGCTTTGCAGCGCTCGAGACGCTGCTAGGACGAGATGCAGCGCGCGTCCGTTTTGCAATGAACGCGGGCATGTTCAACGAGCAAGGCGCGCCAATCGGACTCTACGTCGAGAACGGCGAGCGTCAGCACGTGCTGCGGCTCACCGAAGGGCCTGGCAATTTTCATTTGAAGCCAAACGGCGTGTTTTGGCAGGGCCAAGACGGCGCTTTGCACATCGATGTGTCGGAAGACTACGCGGCAGCGGCGCCACAGCCGCGTTGGGCGACGCAATCGGGGCCTATGTTGCTGATCAACGGCGCGCTGCATCCCCGGTTCGCGGAAGACGGCGCATCGCGATTGATGCGCAACGGCGTCGGGATCGGGGACAATCACACGGCTTATTTCGTAATCTCGTCGGGTTTTGTTTCGTTCGGGCGTTTTGCGCGGTTTTTTCGCGATGAACTTGGATGCCGCGACGCGCTCTTCTTGGACGGCACCGTCTCAAGTCTCTGGGCGCCGGAGATGGGCCGCATGGACAATGACCATCCGCTAGGACCGATGGTCGTCGTGATGGATCGCCGCTAGGGCCGCTGGCGAATTGCGCTTGAGATCAGACGCCTGATGAGCGCAAGAGGACGCATGGCGATTTCCGACGTCCGCATCCCTGCCCCAGTACCGAATTTCTGGACGGCTGAGAGCCGCGTGCGGCTGAGGACACTGATCATTTTGCGCTGGCTCGCGGCGCTCGGGCAGACGGCTGCGGTGCTCTTCGTGCGCTACGGGCTCGACGTCGACTTTCCGATGGATTGGGCGCTTGTCGCGATCGGCATGTCGGTGGTGCTGAACCTCGGGCTTGTTTCTATGCGGCGCTCGCAAGAATTGGCGCTGGAATGGCAAGCGGCGGCGCTGCTGGCGTACGACGTGATACAGCTTGCGGCTTTGCTGGCGCTGACCGGCGGGCTGCAAAATCCGTTCGTGTTTCTTTTCATTGCACCAGTTGCGGTGTCTGCAACGGTGCTGCGGCCGACGGTGACGGCCATGCTGGCGGCGCTGACGTTTGTGTGCGTTGGCGCGATTTCAGTTTGGCGTTTGCCGCTGCCGTGGCCGGAGGGCGAAGGCTTTGAGCTGCCGCAACTCTATCAGCTCGGCATCGCAGCGGCTGTGCTGGTGGGCTTGGGATTCACCAGCGTCTATGCGTGGCGCGTGGCAGCGGAGGAAGAACGGCTAAATGTAGCGCTCGCGGCTGTCCAAGCAGTTCTCGCACGCGAGCAGACGTTGTCGGCGCTTGGCGGTCTGGCGGCGGCAGCAGCGCATGAACTCGGCACGCCGCTCGCCACCATTCACTTGGTCGCCAAGGAGATGGCGCGCGATCTGAAACCCGACGATCCGCGCAGCGAAGATCTGAACCTTCTGGTCACGCAGAGCGAACGGTGCCGCGCGATACTGGGGCAGCTTTCGGCGCGGCGCGACCAAGGCGACGTCATGACCCAGCGCGCGCCGATCCGCTCTCTGTTGGAGGAAATTGCGGCCGAGCATGATGGCCTCGGCGCCGAGATCGTGATTGACGCGCAAGGCAAGGGCCCGATCGATGTGCGCCGGATGCCGGAAATCGTACACGCTCTGAGCGGCATCGTGGAGAATGCGGTGGGCTTTGCCGAACAGCGCGTCGTTATTGAAGCACGTTGGGACGACAATCAGGTCTCGGTCACCGTCCGGGACGATGGCCCCGGGTTCTCCTCCGCCATCCTTGGCCGGCTCGGTGAACCGTATCTGACGGAGCGCGACCGCGAAGGCGTCGCCGGCGGGCTTGGCCTGGGATTCTTCATCTCGAAGACGCTGCTGGAGCGCACCGGGGCAAAGCTCGATGTCCGCAATTTGCGCCCACCCGAACGAGGCGCCGTGGTTAAGACTGTGTGGCCGCGTACATCGATTGAGGCGCCTGCGCTTTGATCTGGCGCGAAATGCATTAGATACAGGGCTGGAGCTGATTTCCCATGACCGCCGCCGCTGCACCCCTCGAAGGCGAAAAGAGCCTGTTGATCCTCGATGATGACGCTGCCTTCCGCACGCGCTTGGCGCGGGCGCTGGAGCAGCGCGGATTTGAGGTGACCGCGATCGGTTCGGTGGCGGAGGCCAGCGAGATCGCGGTCAAATCGCCGCCCGCGTACGCCGTGCTCGACCTGCGCTTGGAAGACGGCTCGGGGCTTTCGGTCGTGGAAGCGCTCAGTAAGCATCGCGCCGACTGCCGCGTCGTGATGTTGACCGGCTATGGCGCAATCGCGACGGCAGTGGCCGCGGTGAAGGCTGGCGCGATCGACTATCTCGCCAAACCGGCCGATCCCGAAGACATCGTGAAGGCGCTTCTTGCTGCGCCGGACGACCGGCCCGAGCCGCCGGAAAATCCTATGTCCGCCGACCGCATCCGCTGGGAGCACATTCAGCGCGTCTATGAACTCTGCGGACACAATGTCAGCGAAACGGCGCGTCGGCTAAACATGCACCGCCGCACGCTCCAGCGCATTCTGGCGAAACGCGCGCCGCGCTAAGCGCGCTTCTTCGGCAGCCTGATCCGCTCGAGCGGCGCGAACAGAAGCCCGAGAGCGACTGTGAGCACGATTGCGGCGAGCCAGATCAGATATTTGCTCGCCCCGATTTCGCCGCCTGCATAAGCGGCGAGCGAATAGCCAACGCCTTGCCAGAGGTAGATTGAATAACCCGCGCTCATAAACGGCTTCAGCAACGGTGAACGTCCGAGCGCATCGATCTGCTCGCGCTTCAACAGGCGCGCGGCGATCAGGAACACAGCCATCCACGCGCACGAAAACAACCAGAAGATTCCGTTCGGCGGAAACTTGTTGTGTTGCATGTCGAGCGTGACCTGCGCGGGCAAGAGCACCGCGGCCGCAACGAGCCCGGCGAGCGACAGCGCGAGAACGATGGCGTAGTCCGCCACGCTCCAGCGCCGCGGCATGGCGGCGAGCAGGAAACCGAACATGGCCCAGAACGCGTAGAAGGCGGTGTTCTTCACGAGGCTGTTCACGGGCTCTGGCATCGCAACTTGCGAGAGCGCGAGCACACCGAGACCCGCCAGCGTCGCAAGCATCCAAGGACGCACGAAGCTCGGGGTTTGCTTCACGGTGATGAACGGCATCAACGCCGTGACGAAGAGGAACGGGGCGACAAACCAGAGATGCCAGCTCAGCATCTTCCATGTATGGCCCGCGCCGAACGTCAGCGGATTGACCCAGGAGATGAGGCGCATTCCAGCTTTGCTGAGCGTGAGGCCACCGTCCCACTTCACCACTGTGACGATGATGGCGGAGACGAGCACATAAGCGAGGTAAGGGACGTAGATGCGCACGCCGCGGCGCAGCAGGAAGTCAAAATAATTGCTAGGCTTGAGGCGCCCATCGCGCGCGCCCTCCCCGAGAAAATACGCCGCGCCGGTGATGAGGAAGATCGGCGGCATTTCGAAAAGCAGTAGCGATGCGGGCCCCCGCGGCGCGAGCGACAACCAGAAGACGCCATGCACCGCGATGACGATCCATGCCATCAACAGGCCACGGCCGACATCCAGACCGATGTCTCGGCCTGCGCTCGCGGGGGCGCCTGGCTCGCTCAATAGAGGAGATGCTTTTGACGCGCGGCGCGCCAGGCCTGCTCGTCCGGCACCGTGATGGCGTCGAGATCGGCCGGCGTTGCGTTCGGATCGTCGACCCACTCACGCAAGAGCGATGAACCGTTGATGACGTCGATCGGCAATTTGCCGAACGCGTACTCGTACGGGAAGTCGCGCCAAAGGTCGTAGCTGGGATAAAGCTTGCGGATGGCCTTGAAGCCGAGCGATTGCACGCGCCACGGCTGGAAAGCCTGGTGATCATAATAATCGGGCGCTTCGCAGTGGATTTGCACGCCGCTGCACAGCTGCTTCACGTGCTTGTGGAATGTGGGCTCGAACCAGCAATCGCGGAGCTTGCAGCCCTTCAACCATTGCGGCGCAATCGCGTGCATTTCGGCGATGACAGCGCGCGCGTCGATATCCGGCGCGCCGAATAATTCGAGTGGACGCGTGGTGCCGCGACCTTCGCTCAGAGTCGCGCCTTCGAGCATCACCGTTCCGGCATAAGCGCGCGCCATCCAAAGATTTGGCGCGTTGGGCGATGGATTGATCCATGTGCGCGTGGTGATCGGCCAGCCGTAGCCGGGGGCAGCGTCCGGCTCGTAGCCTTCCATCTGGATCACGCGATACGCGACGTCGAGCTTGAAATGCTCGATGAACCAATGGCCAAGTTCGCCAAGCGTCATGCCGTGCCGCATCGGCATCGGACCGGCGCCGACGAAGCTCTCCCAACCTTCGCGGAGTGTGAGGCCCTCGACCGGCCGACCGGCGGGATTGGGGCGATCCAGCACCCACACTTCCTTGCCGTCCTTCGCGCACGCTTCCAACATGTAGAGCAGCGTGGTGATGAAGGTGTAGATGCGGCAGCCGACGTCTTGCAGATCGATCAGCACAACGTCGAACGTCGACATCATCTGACCCGATGGCCGGCGCACTTCGCCGTAGAGTGAAAACACTGGAATGCCGTGCAGCGGGTCGTTGTAGTCCGCCGTTTCGATCATGTTGTCTTGCTTATCGCCGCGCATGCCATGCTGGGGGCCGAATGCGGCAGTGATGCGAACGTCGTCCAGCGCCATCAGGGCGTCCAGCGAGTGCGTAAGATCGCGCGTCACCGAGGCGGGGTGCGCAATAAGCGCCACGCGCTTGCCGCGCAACGGGGCGCGCAAGCTTGCGTCTTCCAACAGGCGATCAATGCCAAACTTCATGGAAGCTCCAACACAAAGCCATCGGCGTGATGAAAGTCGGGTTTGCCGGGCGGATGCTTCAGCGCCCAGTAGGATTTCGCGCCATTCGTTTCTTCAATCACAGACGTGAGCGCCAGCTGCCATGAAGCATCGCTCGGCGGCAGGTAGATGAGCGCGTCGACATCGATGTGCGTGGCGTTGGCGCCGGTGATGATCGCGGGCGGCGCGAGCTCGGCCAATGCCATGCCGTCGCGATAGTCGGTGAAATGATACGCCGCCCATTTGCTGGAGGGCGAGAGATTGAATTCGTAATAGCCGGCGCCCGGCATGCTCTCGACGAAGGCTTCGAAGCACGTCGTCCGCCAAAGTTCGTCGGTGCGCAGCGGCTCCGATGGCGGCGCGAGCCGAACCTCCGCAATGCGGCCAGCCACCGTGTAGCGCAGCGCCAATAATCCCGGCTCCGGGCGCGCGACGGCCACGTCGATCCGATCGACGGCGGCGCTGGGCGTATCCGGGTGGCAAATCAGTTGGTGCAGCACGCCGCTGACCTAGCACACGAACCGCTTAAGAACGCAGTAACGTCGCATAAGGTGCGCCCGCTTGACGGCGCGGCGGGCGCCGGCGTAACCCCGCCCGATGTCGCGCTTCGCCGCCCTCTTCCAAAGCTATTACCGCCCGTTCGCGTAACGGGCCCGCGACAGCGCGCCCGCCATTGGCCGGGCTCGACAAAGAGACGCTCCCGGCGCCACTAAGTCCGCCAGGAGTTCTCCCCCGTGACCACCGAAGCCACCGTCCGATCCCAGTTCCTCCGCGACGCCATCGCGCGCGGACAGTTTCACCAATGCACTGATCTGGAAGGCTTGGACAAAGCCGCGTTGGGCGGCGTGACGGGCTATATCGGTTTCGACATGACGGCGCCTTCGCTGCATGTCGGCAACCTGACCCAGATCATGTACCTGCGCCGGCTCCAACAGGCTGGCGGCAAGCCGATTGTGCTTCTGGGCGGCGGCACGACGCGCGTCGGCGATCCTTCCGGCAAAGAAGAGATGCGCCAGCTTTTGAGCGAAGAGCAGATCGTCAAAAACACCAATTCGATCCGTGGCACGTTCGAGAAGTTTCTGAAGTTCGGCGATGGGCCGAGCGATGCCATCCTCGTCGACAATTCGGAGTGGCTGCTAAAGCTCAATTATCTCGATTTCCTGCGCACGGTCGGCCGCCACATGAGCGTCAACCGCATGCTTTCAATGGACTCGGTGAAACTGCGCCTTGAGCGCGAGCAGCCCATGAGCTTCATCGAGTTCAACTACATGATCCTGCAGGCGTACGATTTCGTGGAGCTGAAGAAGCGCTACAATTGCGATCTGCAAATGGGCGGCTCGGATCAGTGGGGCAATATCGTCAACGGCGTCGAGCTTGGCCGGCGCATGGAGCAGTTCGAGCTCTTCGGTTTGACGCAGCCGCTGATTACCACCGCAAGCGGCGCGAAGATGGGCAAAACGGCTGATGGCGCCGTCTGGCTCAACGCCGACATGAAGAGCCCGTACGAATACTGGCAATACTGGCGCAATTCGGAAGACGCCGACGTTGGTCGCTTCCTCAAGATCTTCACTGATCTGCCCCTTGCAGAGATCGCACGGCTTGAAGCGCTGCAAGGCGCCGAGATCAACGATGCGAAGAAGGTCCTCGCCACTGAAGCAACGGCGCTGCTGCATGGTCGCGATGAAGCGCTGAAGGCCGAAGAAGCGGCGCGGGCGACATTCGAGCAAGGGGCGCGCAGCGACAATCTGCCGACGTTCCCCGTCACCAACGACGAACTCAGCGCGGGCATGCGCATCGGTGCGGCGTTTCAACGGGCTGAGTTGGTAGCGTCGAACGGCGAAGCTAAGCGGCACATCGCGGCGGGCGCGCTACGCGTGAACGACATCGCGGTTACGGATGAAGGCGCGACGATCGGCGCCGCCGATTTGGTCGACGGCGCGATCAAGCTTTCACTCGGCAAGAAGAAGCACGCCCTGCTGCGCGTGGACTGAAACGCCGCCGCTTGGACCATCATCCGAGCGGCGGCTTTCGTTCAGCGGCCGTCCGCGACGCGGGCTGCGCGGAATTCAGCGTTGTCTCGCCATTGCGGCCAAGAATTGCCGTCCGCCAGACCGCGACCGACGGTGAAAAGCAATTCCAGATCTTGCGCGCCGCCTGTCATGTCCCAGTCGGGCGTCACTTCGTCGGATGGCTTGTGATAGTTGTTGGCGGTGTAGGCGTCGTTGAGCTGACGCCCGCGCGCTTCGCCGCCATTGACCATATCGATGCCGTTGGAAGTGTATAGCACCGGGATGCCGAGTTGTGCGAAGTGAAGATGGTCCGAGCGGTAGAAGTAACCGGCCTCTGGATTTGAATCCTGAGTGACACGGCGGCCTACGGCGGCGGCGGCTTGGGTCAGCAGATCGTCCATTTGGCTCTTGCCGTAGCCGACAATTTCGATGTCGCGCGTTGGACCGAAATTGTTGATGCCATCCATGTTGATCGCGGCGACGGTGTTGCGCGGCGCGAACAGCGGATGCTGCTGATAGTAGAGCGCGCCGAGCAGACCCTGCTCTTCCGCAGTCAACGCGATGAATGCGACCGAGCGTTCTGGCGCGCCTTGCGCGACGTAGCGGCGGGCGAGTTCGATCAAGGCTGACGTGCCTGTCGCGTTGTCGAGCGCGCCGTTGCAGATGTCATCGCCATCGATGGCTGGGCAGTGGCCAAGGTGATCCCAGTGCGCCGAGTAGATGATTGTTTCGTCCGGACGCGTCCGGCCCGGCAGAACGCCGACAACGTTGTGCGTCGTGCGGGTTTCGGCGCGGGTTTCAAGCATGAGTGAGCCGCGGAGACTGCCCATCGGAACAGGCCGGAAGCCACGCGTTTGCGCGCGCGCCTTCAATCGATCGAAGTCAAGACCGGCGCGGCGGAAGGTCTCCATCGCGACGTCGTTCGTCATCCAGCCTTCGAAGCCAGCGCGGCTTGCGCCGCGATCAGCGCGAACCACATCCCAGCGCGCGCCGCCCGTGGCGGATTGAATGACGGCCCACGGATAAGCCGCGGCGGCGGTCTCGTGGATGATGATCGCGCCGGCCGCGCCTTGGCGGCCCGCCTCTTCGAACTTGTAGGTCCAGCGGCCGTAATAGGTCATGGCGCGACCACCGAATCCGCGATCGTCGCCGGTTTCGAAATCCGGATCGTTGATCAGAATGACTGCGATTTTGCCGCGCATATCGACGCCTGCGTAATCGTTCCAACCAAGCTCAGGCGCGTTGATGCCGTAGCCAACGAACACCAGCGGCGCGTTCTCGATATTGACGGTCGGATCAAGACGGCGCGTCCAGGCGGAGAACTGCGTCGCGTATTCATAAGTGCGTGCGCCGTCACGACCGCTTAGCGTCAGCGTCGGGCGATTGGTGAGCGTGGCGGCGGTGAGTTGCACGTCTTGCACCCATGAGCGCGTACCATCTGGCAGCACGACGCCCGGTTGAAGGCCGGCGGCGGCGTAGGCGCGTTGCACGTAGTCGATCGTGAGGCGCTCGCCTTCGGTGCCCGGCGCGCGGCCCTCAAACTCATCCGACGCCAGCACGCGCACGTGGTCCAGCAGGGCCTCAGCCGAGAGCGGCGGCGATTGGAACGCTGCGATATCAGGTGCGGGCGTTGTGGTGGTCGGCGGCTGATCGGCGCTGGCGCATGCGGTAAGCGCGAACAGGCCGGCGGCGAGCACATGACGAAGCTGCATGTTGGTCCCCCAAAGACTCAAGGTGTTCGACACCTAGCCCGTGGGTGCGCGGCGCTCAATGCGCGTTCGGCGGAAAGGCCGAAGTTCCCGCGCTCAGCTTATCCAGGGCGGTAGCGGCAGGTCTTTCGAGCGCAGGAAGTCAGGATTGAAGAGCTTTCCCATATAGCGGTTGGCGTAATCGCACAGAACCGTGACGATGGTTTTGCCTGGACCGAGCTTGCGCGCCAATTCCATCGCGCCAAGAACATTGAGCGCAGCCGAACCGCCGACGCTCAACCCTTCCTCCTGGATCAGGCCGTAAAGCACCGGCAACCAGTCTTTGTCTTCGATACGGAAGGCTTCGTCGACGACGACGCCTTCGAGGTTTGCGGTGATGCGGCCCTGGCCGATGCCTTCGGTGATCGAGGCGCCTTCGGCCTTCAGTTCACCGTTCTTGTAGTAGTTATAGAGCGCAGCGCCGCCGGGATCGGCGATGCCGATGACGACATCCTTGTTCTTGGCTTTGAGGCCCATGCTGACGCCGCCGAGCGTGCCGCCAGAGCCCACGGCGCAGATGAAGCCATCGACCTTGCCTTGCGTGTCGCGCCAAATCTCCGGCGCAGTCGTGTCGATGTGGCCTTGGCGGTTGGCGATGTTATCGAACTGGTTGGCCCAGATGGCGCCATTGGGTTCGGTGCGCGCTTTTTCTTCGGCCAGACGGCGCGCGACTTTGGGATAGTGATTTTCGCTAGCTGCGGGCGCGGCGTCGACTTCTACGAGTTCGGCGCCAAGCGCGCGGACGGCGTCCTTCTTCTCTTGGCTCTGCGTGCGCGGCATCACGACGATCGTGCGATAGCCCTTCGCCGCGCCGACGAGCGCGAGGCCGATTCCGGTATTGCCAGCCGTGCCTTCGACAATGACGCCGCCCTTTTGCAGCTGCCCCTTGCGTTCGGCATCTTCAACGATCGCCAGCGCCGCGCGATCCTTGATCGACTGGCCTGGGTTCAAGAACTCGGCTTTGCCCAGAATCGTGCAGCCGGTCTCTTCCGAGGCGCGCTTCAGCTTGATGAGGGGCGTGTTGCCGATGGCGGCCACGACCGAAGGATGGATCGTCATGCAAGGCTCCGGGGAGGACCAGAAGCCCTATCAGGCGACGCCGAGCTTCTTTTGCAAGTCCGTTGACGATGTGGTGTACAAAAATACCAGACGTTCACCCGGGCGAGCGATTTTGAAGGCGGCCTGCGCCATGAGCGCGCCCTCGTGGAAGCCGCAGAGGATGAGCTTCAGTTTGCCGGGATAGGTGTTGATGTCGCCAATGGCGAAGATGCCCGGTTCAGACGTCTCGAACTTCGCGGTATCGACTGGGATGAGGTTCTCGGTGAGGTTGAGGCCGAAGTCCGCGATGGGGCCGAGCTTCATGGTCAGGCCATAGAAGGCCAAGAGTTCATTGCACGGAATCTCGTAGGCGCCCTTCTCTTTAGTCTTGCACGCTACGGCGCGGAGCGCGCCGTTCTCGCCCACGACGCCGTTGAGATCGGCAATCTCCAGGCGCACTTTGCCTTCGGCCACGAGCTTGCGCATCTGCGCAACGGAATGCGGCGCGGCGCGAAAATCGTCGCGACGATGGATGAGTGTAGTGGATTTGGCGATGGGTTGGAGATTGAGCACCCAATCCAGCGCACTATCGCCGCCGCCAGCGACGACGATGTCCCGATCCCGAAACCGCTCCATCTGGCGCACGGCGTAGTGAACGCTGGTGCCTTCGAACGCATCGAGGCCTTCGATCTTCGGCTTGCGCGGCACAAACGAGCCGCCGCCTGCAGCAATGACAAGCACGGGCGCCGTGATGGCGGTGCCGAGTTCTGTGCGGAGTTTGAACTTTCCGTCGGCAAGACGCTCCAAAGCTTCTGCCATCTGCGCCAAATGAAACGTCGGGTGGAACGGCGCGATCTGTTCAAGCAGCGCGTCGGTCAGGCCTTGGCCGGTGACGAGCGGCAAGCCCGGAATGTCGTAGATCGGTTTCTCCGGATAAAGCTCGGCGCATTGGCCGCCGGGGCGATCGAGCACGTCCACGATGTGCGCCTTGAGATCAAGCAGGCCAAGTTCGAACACGGCGAAGAGCCCCACCGGCCCTGCGCCAACGATGATCACGTCCGTCTCGTACGCCACTCCGGCGGGCGCGGATGTGATCTTCACAGGCGCGGCGTGCTGCATCTCGTTCTCCAAATCGGCGCTCCTCTATAGCTGCGGGTCGCGCCAACGTCTGCCCACGTAGGCTGTTTTCGCCCAGCGCAAAACAAAGGCTTACCGGCGACCAACAACTCCCATAAAACCGGTGCGGGTGGTTTGAGGCGGATCATGGCGCTGGGTTCGGCAGATTCTGAGCAATCGGGCGGCCAAGGCTCGGCCGGGCTGCCCAAGCTGCTGAAGCCGTATTTCTACATCACCGCCTATTATGGCGCCGTGGCGGGCGTCATCACGGTGATGCTGCTGCTCTATCCGCGGTTGATGGAATTGCTGCCTGTGGGTGGCGCGGCTGATTTTGGCGAAGTCGGCCAAGCTGCGTTTGAGCAAGCCGGCGGAACGCATCGGACTCTGCCGCCTGCGCAATCCACGCTCGCCGAAGGCATCCGGCTTTCGCTCTCGATCATCTCGTCCTTCATCCTGATGCTGCCGGTGACGTGGATCTGCATGGGCGCGCGGCGGCGCAAAGATGTGAGCCAATCTTTCATTCAGACGATCCTTGTTCTGCCGGTGATCATCACCGGCATTGTGCATGTGGTGCACAATTCGCTGGCGCTGGCGTTTTCGCTAGCGGGGATCGTCGCGGGCGTGCGCTTCCGGCACACGCTGAAGGACAGTTCGGAGACGACCTATCTCTTCACATCGATCGCGGTCGGCGTTTCGTGCGGCATCAATGCGGTCGAGGTTGCAGCGATCATCTCGATCTTCTTCAACTACACCGTGCTTGGCCTGTGGGCGACCGAGTACGGAATGCAGACAACTGGCAAGCAGGTGTTCTCGCGCGAGTGGATGTCCAAGGATGACGAGAAGGATAAGCGCGGCAATGGCAAACATCGCGCCGCCGATGAAGATGATGACGAAGATTAGCCATGTGGCTATAGCGGCCTTGGCGCTTGCAGCATGCGCGCCGCCCGCTCAGCCTGCGGCGCAACCGATAACTGCCTCGATTGCATTGGGTGCGCCAACGCACCAATGGCGCCTGCCGGACTCGTTGCGTGAGATTTCCGGCCTCGCCGTCGCGCCGGACGGCCGGCTCTTTGCGCACAACGACGAAATTGCCGTGATCTATGAGATCGCTCCGCGCGATGGGCGGCTCGTAAAGGCGTTCGCGCTCGGCCAACCAGTCCAGGCCGGCGACTTCGAAGGCTTGGCAATCGCGCCTGACGGCGCGTTCTGGATGACGACAAGCCAGGGGCAGATCTACAGCTTCCGCGAAGGCGCGGACGGCGCCGGCGTGGCGTTTCAGACGTTCAACACAAACCTCTCGAGCGTTTGTGAGGTGGAGGGCTTGGCCTATCTCGCCACCGACCAGAGCCTCATTCTTGCCTGCAAGCGCAATGAAGCTCGCGCCATGCGCGATGAGATCGTTCTCTACGCTTGGCGGCCGGGCGAGACCGCCGCGCACGTTTGGGCGACGTTGCCGGAGGCGGACATCGCCGCGCGCGCTGGCGTGCGCCGCTTCCGCCCCTCCTCTCTCGATATCGACGCCCGCACCGGCCGCATTCTTCTACTCTCTGCGTTCGATGGCGCCATTGTGGAACTCGGGCCGCATGGCGAACTCGTGAACGCCGCTGCATTGACAGGCGAACACGTTCAGGCTGAAGGCGTAGCGATGCTCAGCGATGGTTCCGTCGTGATCGCCGACGAGGCTGGCGGGCGTGGCCGACGGGCGCTTTTGTCCGTCTATCCAGGATTTGGCTCATGAAGATGTGGCGCACATTTGCGGCGGCGATCTTTGGTCTGACTTTGCTGAGCGCCGCGCCCGCACGCGCTTTGGCGGAGTGGGACAACGTTCCACGCATCGTCGCCATCGCCGATCTGCATGGTGACTACGACAAGTTCGTCGATCAGTTGCGGATCGCGCAACTGATCGATGCAAACCACAATTGGATCGGCGGGCGCGCACACTTGGTGCAATTGGGCGATGTGCCCGACCGCGGCGACCATAGCCGGCAGATTATGGACCTGCTGATCCGGCTCGAACCGCAAGCGCGGCGCGCAGGCGGCTACGTGCATGCGCTGATCGGCAATCACGAAGCGATGAACGTGACGGGTGATCTCCGGTACGTCAGTGCTGGAGAGTATGCGTCGTTCGCAACGCGCAACGCGGCGCGGCTGCGCGATCAGCTCTATCGCGCTTCAGTTGGAGAGATGCGCCGCCATCCGCCGGCCGCTGGCCTGCCTGCGTTTGATGCTGCGTTCCGCGCGCAATGGGATTCAGAGCATCCGCTGGGCTATGCCGAGCACCGTCAAAACTGGGCGCCGAATGGACGGTACGGGCGCTGGGTAGCCGGCCATGACACAGTCATCCGCATCAACGACACGCTCTTTATGCATGGCGGTTTGGGTCCGAGCTTCGCCAATGTCGGCCGCCAGACGATGAATGATGCGGTGCGCGGGGCGCTGCGCGGGCGTCCTATCGCCGCGTACGCAGACATCCTCGACAACCAGGAAGGTCCGCTTTGGTATCGCGGGCTGGCGAGCAACGCTGAAGAAAGCGAGCGGGCCAATGTCGAAGCAATCCTCGCACAGAACCGGGTGCAGCGCATTGTGCTCGGCCACACCAAGGTTGCGTCAACTGTGCTGCCGCGCTTTGGCGGGCGGGTATTGTTGGCGGATATCGCCGTGCCGAGCGGGCATAGCGATCCGCATGCGTTTGTGATCATCGAAAATGGCGCCGTGACCACCATCCATCGCGGCCAACGTGTGCCGCTCGATGCGTCAACGCCGGCCGCGACATGCGCCTATCTCACCCGCGTTGCCGAGATCGATGGCGGTACGGGGCCTGTGGCGACGCTCGCAACGCGCCAGTGCGCCGCGGCGACGGCGCAGTAACTAGCGGCAGCGATCGATCAGCGCGCGTTGCACGCGATCCGGGTCATCGATGATGTCGAAGAAGCCTTCGAGGTATCCGCGCGCGTAGCGGCGCGAAGCGTCCGTGAGCCGTGTCTCATTATCGACCACCGCCAGGATAGCGGCGCGGCGGGACTGAAAGAGCGCGATCGCGGCGGGCAATTGATCGTTGTAACGGCAATAGCCACGATAGAGACGCGTGCGGATATTCGGCAGCTCGATGCCTTCAGGCGGCGTTGCGTACGGCGCGTTGACGAAGCCCGAGAAGTCGAAATCGTAAGGCACTGGGCGAACGTTGGTGCGCGTTTCGGCAGTGGCTGCAACGAATTTGCTGTTGTGGCAGCAATCATCGCCAGGATGACCGTTGACGGCGTCCCAATCGAGATTGCCGATCATGTACTGAAAGAGCGTGTAAACGGCTGTCGCTTCTGGATCGAGTTGCGATGAACGCACTTCGCCAGTCGGCACTTGGAGCGGCACAAGCCGTCCGTTGCGGCGAGCCATGTCGCTGTCGTCTTCGATGAGGAAATTGAACTGGGTGTCCTCGCGGCGATTTCGATCGGTATCGCGGTACGTCACGCGCGCCGGCCGCACGCGGAAAGAGAGCGGCGTGATTTCGTTGTAGAGCCGGTAGGCCGTGTATTCGAGCACGTTCAATTGCTCGTAACTGGCGCCTGGACGGCAACGCGTGACGAGCTTCAGCTTGTTCTGGCCGCGCATCTCGGTTCCGCGCACTGCGTCGCCCGCAAAATCGAGACGCAATGGTGGAAAGGTGCAAAAGCCGCCGGTGCGACGAGAAAAGCCGCGCGGAGAAAGTTGGATGTCGAAACGCTCAGCGGCGCCGCCGGGAACGGTGACCGTTACAACCGCAGGCACGGCATCAGTATTGCGGCGTGAGGCGCGCACAAGGCTGCCGAGCGGACCTTCGATTGTGAGCTGGATTTCGCTGTCGTCTGAGAAGAGCCGGGTCTGAGCCGAAGCCGGGACAGAAACGCCGAATGTCGCGAGGAAGAAAACGACAATGGCTGTTTGAAGCGTCCGCGGCATCTGAACTCCCCTTAGCGCCGTCCCACCGGCGCCACCTTAGGGCAGATTAGAGCGTGTGGAAGCCGATCGCGGCCAAGGTCAGCGGAAGAGCCATCGAAGCGCCAACGCAGAGAAACACGACGGCGGTGGTTTGGGCTTGGTTCAGAGCTTTGCGAGCGATGCGGGCCATTTTCTTTTCCTCCCCGCCGGGGCGAGATCGCCGCCGGCCATGACCAATGTGATACGTGGCCTCCGCCCGGCTCGCCGTGACATCGGTCACGCGCCGGAAGCATATGTTTTTATGTCGCTTTCTGCCTCTGTACGCGGGCTGGCGGCGTTGCTAGGCCAGGACGAAGGGAGAAAACGCCATGACAGACGGCGCACTGCCGCGGCACGGCCAAGCCTGGGACGCGCTTGAGGCGCGCATGCGGGCAATGGCCGAGGGCGACGTGAAATGGCGCGATGGGCGCACTGCGCTCTACATTTTTAACGCCGGCGCCGAAGTGGAGCGCGTGCAAAAGGCCGCTTACGCGCTCTTCTCAGCCGAGAACGGCCTGGGGCCAGCGGCATTCCCGAGTGTCGCGCAAATGGAGCGTGAAGTTGTCGGCTTCGGACTTGGGCTGCTGAATGCGCCTGAAGGCGCGGCGGGAGCAATGACAAGCGGCGGGACGGACTCGATCACGATGGCTGTGAAGGCCGCGCGCGATCATGCGCGGGCAAAACGTGGACTGAATGATCGTTTGAACATTGTCACGCCGACCAGCGTGCATCCCGCATTCGATAAGGCATGCGCGCTGATGGACATCGAGATCCGCCGCGTGCCGACGAAAGACCTGCTCGCCGACGTCAGCGCGATGGAAACGGCGATGAACGCGAACACGCTGATGATCGTGGGCTCAGCGCCGTGTTTTCCGTTCGGCCTTATCGATCCGATCAACGAGTTGGGCGAATTGGCTGAACGCAAGAACGTGTGGTTGCATGTCGATGCGTGTGTCGGAGGCTATCTGGCGCCGTTCGTGCGAATGAATGGCGCGAACTTGCCGCCGTTCGACTTCGGCGTCGCGGGCGTGAAGTCGATGTCCGCTGATCTGCATAAATATGGCTACGCTTCGAAGGGCGCGTCCACCGTATTCTTCCGCAGCGCTGAGCTCCGCGAATATATGACGTTCGATGTCGGCCCTTGGCCGCTTGGACGCATGATGACGCCGACGCTTGCCGGCACACGGCCCGCTGGCGCGATCGCGGCCGCGTGGGCGGTGATGAACTTCCTGGGTGTCGACGGCTACCGCGAAAAGCAAGGCGAGGTGATCACCGCGCGTGAGAAGATCGAGGCGGGCGTGAAGCGACTGGGCTTTTCAGTGCTGGGCGAACCGAAGCTTGGGATCGTAGCGTTCGCGCATCCGAAGGCGGACGCGCTTTCGCTCTACGCCAAAATGCACCATCGTGGGTGGTTCACGGCGGCGTTGCTTGATCCCAAGGCGCTGCACCTCATGCTTTCGCCCAAGCACAACGAGGTCGCGCAGGACTATCTGGCCGATCTCGCGGCCGTGCTTCAAGAAACAGGCGGCGCGCAGATCGCGCCGCGCTACGCAGGCTAACCATGACGACCACGTTCGATTTCTATTTCTCGTTCCGCAGCCCCTATTCGTATTTGGCGAGCGCGCTCGTCGAAGATCTGATGAAGCAATACGACATGCGTCCGCGCATGCGAATTGTGCTCCCGATCGCGATCCGCATCCCGGGCTTCTTCAAGCAAGTGAACCCGCTCTGGCCGCCCTATCTGATGCGCGACACGTACCGCATCTCTCAGATGCACAATATTCCGTACCGATGGCCGCGACCCGATCCAATCGTAATGGACATCGGCTCGGGCGAGGTGTCGAAGGATCAGCCTTACATCTATCGCGTGAGCCGGCTGGGCGTGCTGGCCGAGCGCGCGGGTCACGGCTTTGAGTTCGTGCGCGGTGCTGCGCATGCGATCTGGTCGGGGCAAGTCGACAACTGGCACGAAGGAGAGCATCTGGCGCACGCGCTGACCGTGGCGGGCTTGGATGCGCTGGCCACTGAAGCTGCGGCTGTCGCAGAGGCCGAAGACATCGATGCGGAGATCGCAGCAAACGAAACGGCGCAGAAAAATGCAGGCCACTGGGGCGTGCCGCTGTTTGTGTTCAACGATGAACCTTTCTTCGGCCAAGACCGTCTCGATCATCTGATCTGGCGCATGAAACAGAGCGGGCTCGCATCGCGCTGAACAAAATAAAGGGCTGAGCGCAGGGCGGCGCTCAGCCCAAAGTTACCGGCGAAAACGAGATTCAAACGCCGGGTTGGCTTTCAGCCACGAGCGTTTGGCCGTGCGCCACGCCGCTGAAGCTCATTTGAACACGGCTGCCGAGCGCGCTGGCGTCGTCGGTATATGCGATGCTGACACGGCTTGCGGGCATACCGCGGGCGATCAGCGCCGCGCGGAGCGCTTGAGCTCGACGGTTAGCCTGCGCGTTGCCGCGCTGAGCTTCGATGACGGCAGCGTCAAGCGCGCACACGGAGGCGCCATCGACGGCGTAACCCACTTCACGGCGCGCTTCTGCGCCCAGGCTGGCGCCATTGAACGCCGCCGTGAAACTGCGTGCGTCGCAGACACCGTATCCGATGCTTGAGGCCGAGTTCATAAGCGTGGGCGTTGCAGCGCTCGCCGGGGCCGAAGCCTGCACGATCGGGCTTTGGGTTTGCACACCGGCCATCACTGCAGGTTCCGTCGACTGTGTGGTCACCGCCGTTTGGCGCGCCGTTTCGAGCGCTGCGACTTGAACGCGGGCGCCCTCGGCTGCCTGGTTCATGCACTGGCGTTGGGCGCTTGAAAGACGGCGATCCCACCGCGACGCATCGCAGACGGCGTAAGTGGCGCGCTCAATCCGTGCATCGAGCGCTTGGCGACCGCGACGTGTATCGAGATTGAGATCGGCATACGAAACGCGCGCGCGCGCGTTGTTTGCCTCGAGCCTCACCGCCGGTGTCGATGCGGGGGCGCTGTTTTGCCCGAGCGCGGCGTATTGTGCGGAAACCGTTGCGGCTTCGCTCGCAGCGACAGCGTCGCGCATAGCGGCATCGACGCATGTTTGCGCCTGCTGACGGGCTACAATGCCGCGTTCGCGCGACGGACGACCGCACACGCGATAAGCCGCGTTTTGCAGGCGGCGCACGAACGTCGCGGCGCCCGGTTCCGTGTTAAGATCGAGATCGCCGTACGCGACCGATTGCGACGCGTTTATGTAGCCGCCGCGCTCTTGCGCCGACGCTGATTGGCTCGACAAAACGAACAGCATGCACATTGCGCCCAGCGCAAGTGGGACGTGCTTTCTCATGACATTTCCCTTTGCCTCACTCCGACGTCGCCATTCGATCGCCGGCCCCACGGACTTCCCGCATGTCGAGGAAGGCGCAGCACTTCGCAAAAACGGGTCACACAAATTTACGATTTCGCGCGCGCCAGATTGCCAAGCTTGATTTTGCGCGCTTATTTTCGTGCGGGGGTGCCGCGTGTCCGATCTGGTTCTTGAGCGCGAAGCGATGACATTGTTCGAGCAGATGCTCGGCGTGCCGGAGGCGGAACGCGAACACTGGGTCACGACACACACGAGCGGGCGCCCTGCTCTTTACGCACGTCTGATTGCGCTGCAGGCGGCTGACCGTCAGTCAACAATTCAGACCGGCGGCGCGATGAATGCTGTACACATCGAGGCAACGCCCGAACGCATCGGGGCTTACAAGATCACTGGCCTCATCGGGCGCGGCGGCATGGGCTCGGTCTACCGCGCCGAGCGCGATGCGGGTGATTTCACGCGGACTGTCGCGATCAAGGTGATCAAGGCGGGATTGTTCTCGCCCGAAGCGGTGCGGCGCTTCCAGACCGAGCGGCAAACGCTGGCGACGCTGACGCATCCGAACATCGCCGCGCTCTATGATGGCGGCGAGACCGAAACCGGCTCGCCCTACATCGTGATGGAGTTTGTCGACGGCGCGTCACTGCTGCGCTGGACCGAGAGCGCAAACCCAACGCGCGACCAACGCTTGCGGATTTTCCTCGACATCTGCAACGCCGTCGCATTCGCCCATGCGCGGCTGATCGTGCATCGCGACATCTCGCCCGCCAACGTGCTGGTGACCGAAGCTGGCGTCGCCAAGCTGATCGACTTCGGCATCGCGAAACCGACAGGCGAAGGCGCGACGCAGGCGGATGGCGCAGTCGCGGCTATGACGGTGACACCGGGCTACACGGCGCCAGAGCGGCTACAGAGCCCGCAGGTCACCACCGCCGCTGACATCTTCTCACTTGGCCGCCTGCTCGGCGCATTCATGCAACCTGGCGCGAATGAACGGGAGTTGCGCGCGATCATACATCGCGCGACAGCCGATGATCCCGCGCAGCGTTACGCCAGCGTCGATGCCCTTGTTGCGGACGTGCAAGCTCTGCGCGCCAATCGGCCGGTCGCGGCTTTCAGCGAGTCACGGCGCTACGCGCTACGCAAGTTCGCCGCGCGGCACCGCATTGCGCTTGTCGCCAGCGTAGGCGCGTTCCTCGCTATATCAACGGCCCTAGTGGCCACTTTGGAAGCCAATGTTCGCGCCGAGCGAGAGCGGGCTGACGCCGAAGCACGTTTCGAGCAAACACGCGCGATCGCCAAGACAATGCTCTTCGACGTGTTTGACGATGTCAGCGCAGTCGTTGGCTCGACGCAGGCGCGGGAAAGCTTGGCGCGTACGGGGCTGACCTATTTGGAGTCACTCGCGGCGGACGAGCGCGCGCCGACAGATGTGCGCATCGAAGCGGGGTTGGGGTTTCTACGCTTGTCGCAGGTCGTGGGTGGCGGACAGGTTGGTGAGCTAGGCCGCTATAGCGATGCGAATGCGTTGTTGGCGCGCGCCGAGGAGATATTGGCGCCGCTCTACGCCGCACAGCCGCACGATTCTGAAGTGGCGCGGGCCATGGCGTCGCTGCTGGCCGAGAAAGCCGGCGCCAGCCTTTACAACGACAACGATCCCGCCGCCGCGCGCCGAAATGCTGAGCAAGCGCGCGATATCATCGAGCCCTATGCGCACGACGACGCGCGCGCCGCTCGACTCTACACGATCTCGCTCCAGGCGATCGGGGATAGCTATGGCTGGGACGATGATTACGCGCAGGCGCAGACGTATCACTTGCAGGCAGAGACGTTCGTCGCCGCTCTGCCCGACGAACTGCGCTCCAACGTCGATGTGATGCGGGCGCGAGCGGCAAACTTGCGGCTGCTCGGGGAAGCGTATCACCGGCTGGACCGAGTCGAGGATGCGCGAGTCACGCTGGACAATGTCGTCGCCCTACAGCGCGAGATTCGCGCGACGGCGCCAAACAACCCGCTCTTCATCCGCAACTTGGCGGTGGCGCTGTGGTTTCGCGCCGTCGTACACCGCACCAATGAGCGCGATGCCGAGGCGCGTGCGTCAATCGAAGAATCGGTTGCGAACGCTCGGCTCCTGCGCGAACGCGATCCCAATGACGCGGGCGCCATTCGCATGTTGGCGATCTCCAGCGAGGTCTACGCGCAGGTGTTGGGCGATCTCGGTCAGTTTCAGCAAAGCTTCGCTGTGGGCGAAGATGTTGTCAGCGCACATCGAGAACTGGTGCGCCGCGCCGATAATGCGCCGGGCGCACGGCGGAGCTTAGCCGCGGCGCTGATGACCAATGGCGGCAATTTTTATAACGGCGGCGCTTACGCCCGCGCGTGCGGCCGCTGGGCTGAGGGACGCGGCATCTACATGCAATTGGACCGCGAGGGCGCGCTTTCGGAGCATGACCGCGGCCATGCACTGGCCGAGGCCAGCGACCTCATCCGCCGGGCTTGCGACCCGCCCCGACGCGGCCTCGGCCCCCGGATTTGAGGCAAAAACCGCCCGATTTCCATGAATTGGGCGTGTCGGCCCGATTGCAGGCGGAGGTCCATGCCGTCAAACTCTGCCCGGGATGGCTGACACTTCGGACCCGGCTCAGAAGCAACTTCTCGTCGAGCATTACGACGAGTTCCGCCGCGTTGCGCGTGGGGTGCTGAATGGCGACGCCGCAGCCCTGCAAATTCAACCGACCGACCTCGCCCACGCCGCCGCGATCAAGATTTTCAACCTGAACCGCATGGAGGTGCACAGCCGCACGCACTTCCTTTCGCTGTCGGCGCGGATCATGCGCCAGATCCTCATGGATGAGCTCCGGCGCCTGCGCGCCGCCAAGCGCCAGGCGCCGCCGGTGACGACGCAATGGCCGGGCGAAGGCGGTTCACAACTCGATCTGGAAGCGCTGGATGCGGCGCTGACTAAGCTTGAGCAATTCAATCCCGAGAGCGCGCGGCTGGTCGAGCAGCGTTTCTTTGCCGGCCTCACGGTCGAGGAGATCGCCGCGATGGAAGGCGTCTCCGAAAGCACCGTGAAGCGCCAGTGGCGCGCCGCGCGCGCCTGGCTGGTAGACGAGCTGCAGCGGACTTAGCTATCGCGCTGGATGCGGTGGGCCGGAGATGCCGATCGCGTCGCGCAATGCGCTGGCTTGCATCAACCTCCCATCTCGCATCACGACGAGCACGTTGCGCAAATCGCCGATTGAACGGCTGGGGTCGCCCCGCACCAGCGTGACTTCCGCCAGCATGCCGGGGCGGATAGCGCCCGACTGATCGCCCACGCCAAAGAGGCGCGCCGGGACGATCGTCGCGGTCGCGAGCGCGTCGGCGGGCGACATGCCGGCCGCAACATAGAGTTCAAGCTCGCGCACGAGTTCGAGCCCGCTACCATCAGTGCCGGCGACGATCGAAACGCGGCGGCGGTGCAGTTCGCCCACCAATTCCGCGAGCTTGGCCTGCGCCTGAATCATGCGCTGGCGCGACACCTCCGGCGTTTCGGGCAATCCGCCCGCGTAGAAACCACGTTCGATCAAGGGCGGCAGCGTGCCGACATAGGGTGCGTACGCGGGCGCGATCTGGCCCTGATTTGGCAGGTATTCGGTTTCAAAGACCGAGAGCGTTGGATCAACTGCAACATGGCGCTGCGCGAGTTCGTTGAGATAGGCGCGCATGGCGGGCGAGCGCAGGTCGACGTCGGGCGCAAATTGCGCCGTGCCGATGTGGCGCGCGTAGCCGTTTGAATGGTTGACGACGTCGTCCGGCATCGCCTGCATCATCACAAAATTGATGTGCGTGATCTCGTCGTAGCCGGCGCGCATAGCGTCGAGCGGGCGCATGCCTGCCGGGATGTGCCCGTGCACGCGTAGACCCAGGCGGTGCGCTTCCGCCGCCATTGGCGCAACCCAATCAGGATTCACCGAGCCGTAAAACTTCACGCCCGCATAACCCACATCGTGCGCACGGTTGACCGCAGCGATTGCTTCGGCCTCCGTGGTCGCCACGACCGCCACCTGCGCGGTGTACTCACTGCGGCCGTCTATGAGCATGGACGACACGATGCGCGGGCCGATGAGTTGACCGGCATTGATCCGCGCGCGGCGCGCCATGAGCTGTTCGGGCTGATTGCCCGGATCGCGGATGCTGGTGATTCCCTGCGCAAGCAGGAACGGGCCGGCGGAATCATCGCCGAAGTGCTGGTGGCTGTCCCACAGCCCCGGCACTAGCGTATCTCCGGCGCCGTCGATCACCTCGGCGCCTTCCGGCACGCGCACCCGCCCTGTACCGACGCTGACGATACGGCCATCGTTGATTACGACAGTGCGGTTCTGCAGGAACCGCCGCCGCTCTGAATCGAAAACGCGCACGTTACGGAACACGACCGCATGCGCCGCGCGCGGCGCGATACGATCGACGAGCGCAGCGCTGCGTTGCGCCAGCGCTTCATCCTGCGCCCGGCTTAAATCGTCGACGACACCTTCCCAGCCCACGGGCGCCCAACTCAGTACGCCGACCTGGGCGAAGAAGTGGTCGCCATTGTACCAAACCGGAATCGGCGAGGTGGTGGCGCCCACAAGCGCGTAGGCCGTAAGGGTCTTAGTTTCGTGGCCGTTGCTGACTTGATGTGTCGTCAGTTCAACCAGACTGGCCCGGCCGGATGGCAGGAAATCAAGCTGATGGTTCGGCGCGCGGCGCAGTGCGTCGATCAGGGTGATGGTCGCGTCGATCGAACCGCCGAACGGCACATAGAACACGCCGGGCGCATAGGCGCCGTCGCCATGCCCCACCGGGCTTGTGTAGTCGTAGCGCGCTCCGTTCACGGTAAACCGCTCTGCCGCGTCGCCCGACGGCGTCGAGCCGCGCACTTCAAGGCTCGCGACTGAACCATCCGCTGCAAACCGCACTTGCTGATCGATGTCGGTTACGAAGCCGCGCAGATTGATCTGCTCACGCGACCAACGGGCGCCGTCGGGCGTCGTCCAGAGGCGCGACGTACCGTGCTGGCCCGCCGTTGAGATGATCGACCATGTCTCGGCGCTCGCCGGCGCTTGAGCCAATTCTGAGGAGGCGGTCTGCGCCCGTGCCGCCGGCAGCAAACACAATGTGGCCATGGCCACGATCAGCGCGCCAAGTCGCTTCATCGGCGATCCTCCCAGCTGGTTTGGTAAACGCCTCTTCGTCCCCCGGTCGGGACTTGGCAAGGCGAGAAATGATTGGCCCGCCAGCGGCTGCGATCGATCGCTGGCGGAGACGGAGGGATTCGAACCCTCGATACCCGGTTAAGGTATGCTCCCTTAGCAAGGGAGTGCCTTCAGCCACTCGGCCACGTCTCCGCGCGGGCTCCCGCTTAGCCGGGCCGTCCGGCGCCCGCAAGCGCCCCTCTGGACAGTCCACACTGGTTAATTGGCGCAGGCTTTGCGCGAACCCCCGGGAACGAACTCTTCCTCAGGGCGAAAATAACCATGTCTCAAGCAGCCTTGCAGCTCGTCGGCGCCGATTTGGACCAGGCGGCCGCGCTTCCGGCCTATTCTGACCCGACCAGCCTGACCGCCGAGGACATCGAGGCGCAACGCCTGTGCGACCTCGCCGCCTCGTTCGCCCTGTTTGGCCTGCGCATCGATGGCATCACCTGGGATCCGGATTGGGCCGAGAGCTGGTCCGCCGAGCAGCACTACGTGACCGACGCGCCGGTTTTCGCGGAGCCGGCCAATGACGTGGCCCCCCTGCCGGCGCCGCATTTTGCCTTCCCAGAACTTAATCACCGTGGCGCCCATATCGCGCCGCGCTACGCGATCTACTTAGTGAAGGCGGTCGATTGGATCGTCGTTGCGCTCGCGGCTGAGCTTGCGGCGCTCTGGGGCGACGGCGCCGGCCTTCTCAATCTGCCGATCGGCACGGCTGCGGCCTTCGTGCTTGGCGCGCTTTCGCTGAAGGCAGGCCTTTGGGTGACTGAGACCTACCGCGTCTCACCGGCGCGCATTCGGCCTGAGCGCGCGGTGGGCGGCTTGGCGCTGGGCGCCATTCTCGGCCTCATCGTCGCCAACGTCCTGGCGCCCGATGCGCGTGGCGCTGCGGCGCTTGCCGTCGTGTTGCCGATCGCGGCGATGTTGCTTGCCGGCACACACGCAGCGCTGGCGGTGTGGATCGGCGCGGCGCACCGCAACGGGCTCTTCTCTGAAACAGTGGTGCTCGTTGGTGCGACGGACGCCGCCAAGAAGCTGGCGACTCGGATGACCAAATCGGGCGAAGCGCGCGTGGTCGCGATCGTCGAAGATCGTCTGCTGCGCGCACCGAACGCGGTGGGCGACACCCCTGTTGGCGGCAACGTGGATGATTTGCTGGCCTGGGACGGTCTGCCGAACGTCGACCGCATCATCATCACGGTGACCCAGAAGGCCGAAACCCGCGTGCGCGACATCATCTCGCGTCTGCGCGTCATTCCGAACCGCGTCGATCTGTTGCTCGACTATGAAACCCAAGCCGTGCGCGGGCGCCGCGTGGAGCGCTTTGGCGGCACGGCTGTCGCGTGCGTCTCCGGCCGTCCACACAATATGCGCCGCGCCATCGTGAAGCGCGCGCAGGACGTTGTCCTCGGCGTCGGTCTCTTGGTCGCGTTCGCGCTGCCGATGCTGGTGATCGCCGCCGCCATCAAGTTCGATAGCCGCGGACCGGTGATTTATCGCCAGCGCCGCCACGGCTTCAACAACCGCATCATCACCGTGCTCAAATTCCGCAGCATGCATCACGAGCCGGACGCGCAGCTGAAGCAAGTCTGCGCTGACGATCCGCGCATCACCAAGATCGGCCGCTTCCTGCGCAGCACGAGCCTCGATGAGCTGCCGCAACTCTTGAACGTGTTGCGCGGTGAGATGAGCCTGGTTGGCCCGCGCCCGCACGCCATCGGCATGAAGGCGGCTGAGCGCGATCTCCAGCACATCGTCGAAGAATATGCGCATCGCCATCGCGTGAAGCCGGGCATCACCGGCTGGGCGCAAGTGAACGGCTCTCGCGGGCCAATCGAAACGCCGGCGTTGGTCCGCCGCCGCCTGAAGCTCGATCTGGAATATGTCTCGCGCGCTTCACTGTGGCTCGACCTGCAGATCCTGGTGCGCACCGTTCCGGCGCTGCTGGGAGATCGCAAGGTCACCCGGTGAGCCGCTTTCTGACACTCGCGCCGCTGCAGATCGCACAAGCCCTCGTCGGGTTTGGCGCGATCGCGGCGTTTACGCGCTTGATGAGTCCGGACGAATTCGGCGCCTATGCGCTGGCGCTCTCGGTCTCGATGGCGGCGCATACTGTGTTGTTTACCTGGGCCGAAGCGGCGGCGTTCCGCTTCTTCGCGACGGCACAGGCCGGCCGGCGGCTGTCGGATCACTTCGCCACCTTGATCGGCATTGCGTTTGTGCTGGGCGCGGCGACGCTGCTCATCGTCGGGCTCATCGTATCGCGTTTGGGCTTTGACGACGAGGCCGGCGCCATCGCCGCCTTTGCCGCAGCCGCGGCCACGCTGCGGTTCTTCACCCGCATCGCGCGCGAGAGTGACCGCGCGGCGCTCTCGTTCACGCGCTACGCGGCGATGGAAACGGCGTATCTGACGCTTGGCTTTGCAGCAGGCATCGCGCTGCTGGTGGTGTTTGACCTCGGCCCCGCGGCGCCGTTCGCGGGGCTTACGCTGGGCGGTCTGCTGATTGCGGCGATCGATGCGCCGGGTCTGTGGCGCAAGGCGCGGGGTGGATACGCGACGTTCTCGCGCGCGCAACATTACGCCGCTTACGGCGCGCCGCTCGCTTTGGCGCTTGTTGTTGACCTCGGCGTGCAGGCGGTTGCACGCATTGTTCTGAGCGCACAGGGCGGCGCCGCCGAAGTTGGCGCCTACGCCGCCGCTTTCGGCCTCGCGCGCCCGCTTGATCTTATGTTCATGGGCCTCAGCACCGCATTCGCGCCGCTGATCTTCTCGGCTTACGAAGAAAAGGGCGCAAGCGAAGCGCGCCACATCGCGGGTCAGGCGTTCACGACACTCGCGGCAATCACATTGCCCGCCTGCGTCGGCATCATCCTCGTCGCACAGCCGCTGACGGCGTTGATGGTGGGCCCTGAGTTGGCCGCGCAGGCCGCTTTGGCTCTGCCGGCGCTGACGGTGGCGGGGCTCTTCTCGGGCTTTACGCTCTATTACTGGTCCGAAGCCTTTCAGCTGACGCATCGCACTGGTCAGCGCGCCCTGCTCATGCTGATCCCAGGCGCCATTCAGCTTTCGTTGACATTCCTCCTCGCGCGCACTCACGGCGCCGCAGGCGCTGCACTCGCGGCAGCGGCCGGCGCGATTGCCGGCTTCGTGGCGCTGGCGATCGCCGGCCGCTTCCTCATTGCGCTGCCTCTTCCGTTCGGTGGATTGGCGCGGACACTTGCGGCGTGCTGCAGCATGACTATGGGACTGGCGCTGCTGGGGCCCGCGACCGATGCGCCCTCGCTCGCGCTATTCGTTGCAGCGGGCGGCGCTTTCTACGTTTTGTCTGCGATTGCGTTCAATGTTGCGGGCGTTCGGCCGCGCGTGTCAGCGGTGCTTCAATCTCTTGCTGCTAAGGTTCGCACCCTTCAGCCAACACCGACGACGGATACACAATGACCGCGCCAGCCGCTTTTGGTGAACGCGTCCTTAAATTTGGACCTGCGTTGCGCGAAACGCGACTGAGCGTGCTGACGCCTTTCCACAAGCACGATCCCAGCGCACTGCTGGAGGCCATGGCGCGCGCACCTGAAGGCGTCGAGTTCGTGCTGCTCGACGATGGTTCGGGCTCGGCGGAATTGTTGGCGAATGTCGCGACAGCTGCGGCGAAGCTCAACGCTCCAGCGCGGATCGTCGTGTGGGGCGCCAATCGCGGGCGCGCCACTGCACGCAATCGACTGATCGCTGAAGCGCAAGGCGAGTACGTCCTCTTCCTCGACGCCGATATGTTGCCGGATGCGCGCAACTTCCTCGCGCGCTGGCTGGACGTTGCGCAGCGCGAGCGACCCTTCGCGGCGTTTGGAGGGCTTTCGCTGCGGCTGGCGAAGCTGACGCCTGAGACGGCGCTGCACTACAATCTCTTCGGCGCTTCCGACTGCCGCGACGCCGAACTCCGCCAGCGCGCGCCAGCGCAGTTCACCGCATCGGCCAATTTGATGGTGCGCCGCGACTTTCTTGCGGAAAACCCTTTCGATGACGGCTTCGTGGGCTGGGGCTTTGAGGACGTGGATTGGGCGCTGCGCGCCGCACAGCACGCGCCGATCCTCCACGTCGATAATCCCGCGACGCATGCGGGGCTCGACGACGTCGACACCTTGATCCGCAAGTCGGAGCAGGCCGGTCCGAACTTCGCCCGGCTCGCGCAGAAGCATCCCGCGCAAGTATCGCGTTTTGCCGCCCACCGCGTGGCGCGCTTGCTGCGTCTTGCGCCGGCGCGTGCGGCGCTTCGCGGTGCATTCGCCTGGCTCGCGCGCGATCCTTTGGGCGCAGCGCCCATGCCGGTGCGCCGCACTGCGCTCAAACTCTATCGCGCCAGTTGCTACGCGGAGTACTTGGCATGACGCCAGCCGCCTATTCTCCGCCGCGCGGCTTTGGCGCGAAGATCCAGCGCCGCATGACGCAATGGCACGCCGCCCGCGCGGCGCATCTGCGCTTCGACACGCCCATTCTCTCGATCACATTCGACGATTTTCCGGCGAGTGCTGGTGAACTCGGCGCACGCATCCTCGAAGATCACGGCGCGCGCGGCACCTACTATGCATGCGCTGGTCTTGCGGACACCGACGGGCCGAGCGGACGCAACTTCGCGCGCGCGGACTTGGCGCGCTTGACTGCGAACGGACATGAAATCGGCTGCCACACGTTTGGTCACGACGACTGCGCGCAACGTCCGGCGTTCGACACGCTGCAGGACCTGGCCAAGAACCGCGACGCGCTCGCCACGATGGGCGCACCGTTCCTGGAAACGCTCGCATACCCCTACGGCGAAACCACCATCGAACTAAAGCGCAGCTTGCCGCCGCGCTTTGGCTGCGCACGTGGGGTTATGCCGGGTGTCAATCACGGCCGCACTGATCTGTCGCAGCTTCGCGCCTTCGCGATGTTCGGCGCGCCGTTTGACGGAATGCGCAAGTCGCTGAAGCAAGCCGCTAAGCGCAAAGCCTGGGTGATTGGCTTCACCCACGACGTCGCGGACGAACCGTCGCCGTGGGGCACCAGCGCAGCTGACCTGGACGCATTGCTACGCACCGCGCGCGATCTGGATTTCACCATTCTGCCCGTCAGCGCCGCTTTGGCCCGGAGGCTCGCATGACCACCGTCAGCGTTCTCATCCCAACATTCCGCCGCCCGGACTCCTTCGTGCGCGCCGCGCGGAGCGTGTTCGCGCAGCTTGGAGTGGCGCACGTCGAACTGATCGCCGTCGACAACTCGCCCGAAGGCTCGGCGCTCGCGACGTTCGAAGTGTTGGCAAAAGAAGCGCCGATCCCGTTCCGCTGGTCGCATGCGCCGCTGCCAGGTGTTGCACAGGCGCGCAATGCGGCGCTGATGCTGGCGCGCGGCGATCTCATCGCCTGGCTCGACGACGACGAAGAGGCGACGTCCACCTGGCTCGCATCCCTGATCGCGGTGCGCCGCGCAACTGGCGCGCAGAGCGTGTTCGGTCCTGTGCACGCTTATGCAGCGCAAGGCGCGCGCACACGGACATTCTTCGAGCGCCTCTATTCGCGCCTCGGCCCGGCGCAGAGCGGCGTGACCCCGAACGCCTACGGCATTGGCAATTCGCTGCAGCCGCGCAGGATGTTTGATGGCGGCGCGCCGTTCGACTCACGCGCGGACCAACGCGGCGGCGAAGACGACATGCTGTTTGCGTCCTGGCGCGAAGCCGGCGCGACGTTCGCTTGGGCAGCCGACGCTGTCGTGATCGAACATCTGGGCGTGGAACGTACAAAGCTTGCGCACGGCTTGAAACGCTCCTTCGCATACGGCCAGGGCCCGTGCGAAACCGCTTGGAACGACCGCCAGCATCTGACGCTCACGCGCCACATGTGCGTCGGCGCGCTGCAAGCAATGATGTTCGGCGTCCTTAGTGCGGTAACGGCCCCCATTTCGCGCACCTTTGCGCTTGAGATGCTCGGACGCGCAGCGCGCGGCGCAGGCAAAGTGTTCTGGTTCCGTGAACAGCGTTTCTACGGCGAATCTTTGATCGCTCAGCCGGCCTGACGCACGAGCATCCGCTCGATCGCCATCACTGGCGCTGTCGCGCCAGAATAGACTAAGCCCATAATGTTGGCGCCGGCTTCGACGAGCGCATCGCGCGCGGCAATCGCCGAGGGCGCCGAGCCCGCATCCGAGCCCACGACAAGCACCACGCCGTCCATATGGCGCGCGACGCGGAGCGCGATCTGGCTTCGCTCAAGCGCGGGCGCATCGACAACGATGGTCGCGCCGCCTGCGCGAGCGGAGTCCCAATAATCACTGCGGCTTGAAACCGACACCTTTGCGCCGCTGGGCACCAAGCGCGCATCAAAAACGCCGGCGTAAACTCGCGAGCGCCCGACGCGATGATACGTAAAAGCCGGCGCCGCTTCGCGCATCGGCTCGCCGTTGGCGCCCGACAGTCCATAGAGCGCAACACCGTTCAAGCGCCCATCGATTTTCGGCCCCAGCGGTTCGCTGGTGCTCAGCGCCTTTGCCAGCGCATTGCGCTTTAGATCCAAATCGATCGCGTAGACGGCGCCTGGGCCCGCGGCGCGCGCGATCGCGGCGGCGACGGTTGTTACGCCTCCCTTGCGGCGCGCTGCGACGATCATAATGGCGCGACCATCGCCGCGGCTGCGCGGTGGTTGTGCGGCGAGCGCGTCTAGAACGTGGTCGACGGAGAAGGTTGGTTCGCTCATGCGCCGCCTTCGACCAGAGTGAGATTGGGTTTTTCTTTGCTCGCCTTCGCCGGCTTAGGCGTTTTAGCGGCTCTTTCTTTCAGAGGCTTGGTCTGCAGCGCGCGCGGCATTACCGCGAGCACCGGCGTATCGAGTGCACGTGCGGCTGAAGATGGCGTCGGGAAGCTGCGGCGCATCAGGCCGCGCGAGAGACCGGCCGCCAGAGCAACAATGCCAGCAATCAACAACGTCACAATCATGATCGGCCAGCGCAGGCTCTTGCCCTGTGTCGGCACGCCAGCACGTTCGAGCGGGCTGATATTGTCCGTGGCGCGACCGAGCATTTGGCTGCGCGCGCGCGCCTCTTCGGCGCGCGACGCAAAATTCTGCGTGCTGGTTTCGAGGATGGTGCGCTCGCGCTGCAATTGGCGGAACTGCGGTTCAAGCTGCTGCATGGTGCGGATACGACCACGCACTTCCTCACGTTGCTGCGTAAGCGCGGCCTCACGACCGCGTTGCGCGCGCGCTTCGGCTTCCATCGCATAGAGCTGGCTCGCGACATCCTGACGAACTGGGTTCGGACCGCGTCGTGTAATGCTGGGCGGATCACCGCCGGCAAGGAACTGATTGAGTTGCGCGATGCGGCGATCGACTTCCCGGACCGGCAGAGCGTCGTCCTGATAGCGCGACAGCAATTCTTCGCGATCAAGTTGCGCTTGTACCAGTTCGCGGCGCGCATCTGACTCTGTATAAAGTTCAATTTCCGCGGGTTCGGCCTGATACCGCTGGCGCAGTGACGCAGCACGGGCTTCAGCCTCGCGGCGACGGGTTTGGGCGTCGAGCAATTGCGTCTCGATATCGCCCGAGCGCGCGGCGAGCGCCGTCAGCTCGCTGTCGAAGTCACCGATCTGATGTTGCGTCAGAAATTGCGCGAGGGCGCCGCTGGCGGTTGCGGCGCGCGAGCCTAGGTCAGCGGTTTCCTGGGAGAGCGCTTCGTATTCGCCGCCAACAAGCACGGTGCGGCGATGTTCAAGATAAGAATCCAGTAGCGCGTTCAGCGCGCGTGCCGCGACTTCCGGGTTGCGGTGCTCGAACGAAAGACCGATCGAGGGCGTAAGCGGCGCTGTTTCGACGGTAAGATGTTGCGAGAAGGCGCGCTCGGCGGCTGCAAGCTTGCGCGCTTCGGAGCCGGAAGATGCCGCGATATCCGGATAGAGCGCCGCCAAGCCAACGCTTTCGATCGCGCCGCGCACGACGGCGCCGGAGCCGATCATGCGCATTTCGGCGTTGACGACCGTTTGCATGTCCGGCGTCGCGCCCGCGCCCGGTCCGCCCGCGGCTGTTGGCTGATAAACATATTCTTCGCCGAGGCGGACCAGCAGTTCGGAGCGCGCTGTGTAGCTCTTGGGCGCCATCAGCGCCGCCACGAGTCCCAGCGCGCAGATCGCACCGCCAACGGCCAGCACCAAAACGCGCTCCGCCCAGAGCATCGCCGCGATATCGGCAAGGCTCAGTTTTGGCGCATCCGCCCAACCAAACCACGCGCGTTGCGCCCTTGCCTCAGCACCCGTGCTCATGCGCGCTCCAGTCCCCCGTCGCAGAAGTCTGGCGCAATTTGGTAAATGATCATTCACCACCTCACGGCAATCTTCGGCCAACGCCCAGCGCATCCGGTTAACCGTGACGCGCTAATAAAGCGTTGGAGTTCGATCGATGCGAAACGCGATGGCCGCGCTGGCCGTGATCCTTGTGGCCGCGATTGCCGGCAGCGCTTCGGTGACGAACGCGCAGGAAGCGGCGCCGGCGGCGCAAGAAGCCACCGCGCCTTCTGTCGAACCTCAAACGCCGGCGATGGTCTATTCGGACGCGACGCCGACCTATCGCTTCTATCCAGGCGACGAGATCGAGATCACAGTCTTTTCGGCGCCGGAACTAACGCGAACCGTAACGGTCGCGCCGGACGGTCGCGTCGCGATGCCGTTGATCGGCGCAATTCGCGCCGCCGATTTGACGGCAGATCAATTGCACGACGAACTCGTCTCCGCCTACGCCGCACATCTGCGCATGCCCGAGCTCACTGTGACGCCGCGCTCATACGGATCGCGCCAAGTCTTCGTTGGCGGGGAAGTGGCGCGACCGGGCATCTATGAGATGCCCGCGCAGATGGATGCGTTTCAGGCGGTTGCGCTGGCAGGCGGTTTTCTGCCAACGGCGCGCCGTGGTGATGTGCTCGTGATGTCGCGCGCAAGCGGGGCGGCGCAGGTGACCGAGGTCGATCTTTCGACGCGCGCACTCCGCGCCGGCCTGCCCGATGCCCAGCCCCTGCAGCGTTACGACGTGGTCTATGTGCCGCGCTCACGCATCAGCCAGGTGAACTTGTTCATGCAGCAATACGTGCGCGATGCGCTGCCTGTGCAATTCAGCTTCTACTACGATCTGCGCGGCAACCGAAACAACTAGGCGCCACTCGAACGGGCGCCGGCAGGCTCTCCTGCCCGCCCATTGAGCGTCCGCAGCGCGAAATTTGCCGATAACCGTTGCAATTGCCCGTTTGCGCATCATCGTGATCGGCGATGCGACAGTTCTTCGACGACATGTATGGCGCTGACGGGGACGTCCGCGCCGCGTATGCCGAGATCGCCGCCTGGCTGGCGCAAACGCCGCCACAAGTGCTGATGGCCAAACGCGAGGAGGCCGAGCGCCTCTTCCGCCGCGTCGGCATCACCTTCGCCGTTTATACCGAAGGCGGCGACACAGAGCGGCTGATCCCGTTCGACATCATCCCGCGTGTGATCGACGCCGCCGAATGGGCCATGCTGGAGCGTGGCCTCGTTCAGCGTGTCACCGCCCTCAATCGCTTTCTGGCAGACGCGTACGGCCCGCGCGAGATCGTCCGCGCCGGCAAGATGACGGACGAGTACATCGATACGCATCCGGCCTATTGCCCGATCATGCGCGGCGTCACCGTCCCTGGCGGCGTTTACACTCATGTCGCGGGCATCGACCTGGTGCGCACGGGCGCCAACGACTTCTATGTGCTCGAAGACAATTGCCGCACGCCGTCGGGCGTCTCCTACATGCTGGAAAATCGCGCGGTGATGACGCGGCTGTTTCCCGATCTCTTCGCACGCGCCGGCGTGTTGCCGGTTTCGCGTTATCCGCAGGATTTGCTGCACACGCTCCGTTCGGTGGCGCCAGCTGACGACGAAGAGCCGTGCGTGGTCGTGCTGACGCCAGGCCAGTTCAACAGCGCGTACTATGAGCACAGCTTCCTTGCGGACGAGATGGGCGTCGAACTCGTCGAAGGCTCCGACATCTTCGTGCGCGACAAGAAAGTCTTCATGCGTACGACTGATGGGCCCAAACGCGTGCATGTCATCTACAGGCGTATCGATGACGATTTCCTCGACCCGCTCGCCTTCCGCCCGGACTCCATGCTGGGCGCGCCCGGGCTCATCGAGGCGTATCGTGAAGGCAATGTCACGCTCGCCAATGCGCCGGGCGCGGGGCTCGCGGACGACAAGGCGGTTTATCTCCACGTGCCGGAGATGATCCGCTTCTATCTTGGCGAAGAGCCGATCCTCAACAACGTCCCGACCTGGGATTGCGCCAACGAAGGCGCGCTTGCCTACGTGCTGGATCATCTGGATGAGCTGGTTGTGAAGGAAACGCGCGGCTCCGGCGGCTACGGCATGCTTGTGGGGCCACACGCGACGAAACGTGCGCGCGCCGAATTCGCGAAGAAGCTGCGACGGAACCCAGGCGCCTATGTCGCCCAGCCAACTCTGGCGCTCTCAACCTGCCCGACTTTTGTGGGCGACGCTTCTGCACCGCGCCATGTGGATTTGCGGCCGTTTGTGCTTTCCGGCGCCAAGGGCGTGCGCATCGTACCCGGCGGCCTGACGCGCGTCGCACTGCAGGAAGGCTCTCTCGTTGTGAACTCAAGCCAAGGCGGCGGCACCAAGGATACGTGGGTGCTGTCGAATGGCGCGACCAAGAGCGGCGGCAAGTGATGCTGGCACGCGCCGCTGACTCTCTCTTCTGGCTCGCGCGCTACATGGAGCGCATGGACAATGTCGCCCGATTGATCGAAGCGGCGCAATCGATGGCCGGCGTCCTGAGCGAAACCGAGGAATGGCGCTCAGCGCTAACCGCCGCTGGCGTCGATGAACTCTATGATCAGGCGTACTCGCTCGTTACACCCGAAGATGCGGCGCGCTTTTTATGTTGCGGGCCGACCAATCCATCCTCGATCCTGAACTGCCTGCAGCAAGCGCGCATCAATGCGCGCGCGATGCGCACCGCGCTGACGCGCGACATGTGGGACGCGGTGAACCAAGGGTGGCTTGAAGCGCGCGTCATGGATGATCGCCACTTCGCGACCGCCATGCTGCCTGAGACGCTCGATTGGGCGCGCACGCTTTCGACGCGCTTCCTCGGCGCCTATGAAACGACGATGCTGCGCAACGAGATCTATTGGTTCACGCGCCTCGGCACCGCACTTGAACGCGCCGACAACACAGCGCGCATCCTCGATGTGAAATACCATCTGCTGCTGCCGAGCGAATCCTCAGGCGTCGGCGGCATGCTGGACTATTACCAGTGGACCAGCGTACTCCGCGCGGTCTCCGCCGTTCGCGCCTATCAGTGGGTCTATCGCGAGGAAGTGCATCCTTGGAACGTGGCGGAGCTGTTGGTGCTCAGGCCCGAGATGCCGCGATCGTTGCGCGCGTGCTACGATATCGTAACGGAATGCCTGGACGAACTCTCCCGTATTCATGGCGGCAAGCGCGGCGAGTGCCACCGGATTGCCGGCGCGATTTCCAGCGGGCTCCGTTTCGGCCGTATAGCCGACATTTTCCAGTCCGGACTGCACGAACACCTGACGGACCAGATCGAAAAGGCCCAAGAACTAGGCGACGAGATCGCGAATCTATACATGCGCTGAGCGCAGCGGGGCGGACGATCAAATGACGTATTGTGTGGGACTCAATTTGCGGGACGGGCTCGTGCTCCTGTCCGACACACGCACTAACGCGGGGCCGGACAGCATCGCGACGTTCGGCAAACTCCATGTGGTCGCGCCCGAAGATCGCGTGATTGCGATGATGACGTCCGGCAACCTAGCCGTGACCCAAGCCGTGGTCGCACGCGTTACGGAAGGCGCGGGCATCGCTGGCGATGAACCGTTCGAAACCCTTATGACTGTGAAGTCGATGTCCGACGCGGCGCGGCTCGTGGGCGACGCGGTGCGCAAAGTCTATCAAACGAATGCGCCGAGTTTTGCCGCGCAGAGTTTGGCGTTCGACGCTTCGATCATACTGGCGGGTCAAATTGCCGGCCGGCGCATGCGCATGTTCTACATTTACTCGGCGGGCAACTACATCGAGTCCGCGCCCGAGACGCCGTTCTTCCAGATCGGCGAGACCAAATACGGCAAGCCCATTCTGGATCGCGTCGCGCGTTACGACACGCCGCTTGAAGATGCGGTGAAGCTTGCGCTCATCTCGATGGATTCGACGCTGCGTTCGAACTTCTCGGTCGGCCTGCCTGCCGATCTTCTGGTCTATCGCAAAGACACGCAACGCGTCGCTGTGCAGCAACGCATCGGCGAGGACGATCCCTACTATCAGCAAATCCGCCACGAATGGTCGGAGTCGCTGCGCAAAGCCTACCGCGATCTCCCCACGCCGCCTTGGATGGCGTGACGTGGGTTAAAATCGTTTAGTGGTGCTTCACGCTGAGCCACTCGCGCGCTGAGCGCTGGGCCTGGGCGATCTCGTCCTTCGACATCATGTCGGCAAGCTCACGGCGGCATTCCTTCGCCGCTTCCGAGCCGCGCACGGCCGCGAGATTGAACCACATGTGCGCTTGCACAAGGTTCTGCTCTTGACCCGTCGAGTAGATCAGACCGAGCTTGTAAAGGTTTTCGCAATCACCTTCGCGACGCACCGCTTCGTGCGCTTCCGCGATTTCAAAATCCGTGAACGCCATTTTGGCCGCTCCCTTGTATCACTTGGAAACGCCCAGGCTTTGCCCGTGTACGTTTCCCCCACCGACGTGCATTTTTCGCGCCGTCGGGGAGGACCAATAACGTGCATAACTTGCAATAAGCTTAAGCTGCGTCAGCCTTCTTCGCGTGAACGCGCGTTCGCTATGTCATGGCTTCTGCGTCGCGGCGGCAACGCTCGCTGCGGTCTGTCCAAAGAGGCTTGTCGCCATCTGTTGGACATCGGCCTTACTCAGCTCTTTCTGACGCAATTCCTCGCCGACCTTTAGGGCGCGTTCGACAGCCGGACGCGCGCGAATGCGATCGACCCAGTCTTTAAGCTTTGGGAAATCACCGAAGTTCTGACCGAGCCGATCAGCGATACGCGCCCACGGCCAGGACGCCATGTCCGCGATCGAATACTCCCCGGCAAGATACGGCCTATCGGCAAGTCTGCGCTCCATCACGCCACAGAGGCGGTTGAGTTCGTTCACGTAGCGCGCGCGGCTGTATTCGATCAGCGCCGGGTCATCCACGAGCTTAACCGCGTAATTGACGAAGTGGCTGGCTTGCCCCGCCATCGGCCCCAGCCCCGCCACTTGCCAGATCAGCCATTGCTCGACCTCGACGCGCTCGCGTTCATCACTCGGATAAAACTTGCCTGTCTTGCGACCGAGATACTGCAGGATGGCGCCCGACTCGAAAACCGATATGGGTGCGCCGCCTGGGCCGTCCGGATCGATGATTGCCGGCATGCGATTGTTCGGCGAGATCGCCATGAAGTCCGGCTTGAACTGATCGCCGCGTCCGATGGCGACCGGCTTCATCACATAGGGCAAACCCATTTCTTCGAGCGCGATCGAAATCTTCCAGCCATTCGGCGTGGGCCAGAAATAAAGCTCGATCGGATCGCTCATGGCATGCCCTCGTTTTGCTCGCTCCGCACGTGGGCATTGTGGCCGACCGGCGCCAGTGGCCGCAACGACAAGCCAAGACACGAATTTTGCGACAAGCACTCAGAGTTTAGCCAAGGCGCCGCCAAGTTTCGGCAAGGTATAGCGCAGCTTATCGGTGACAAACTCTGACACAACTCAGAGCACTAGTTCCCGATTGATTCAGTCAAGGTTCAGTCACGAGGCGACACACTCTCACGTGAAGAGGGACCTTTCTTTGAACGGGGCCGTTCAAGGGAAGCAGGAAGGAGACCTCGTTATGAAACGCCTTGCATCAGCTGCACTCGCAGCACTTACGTTTGCGGCGCCGCTCGCGATGACGAGCGAAGCCGCTGCTCAACATCGACGTGGCAACGACCATGACGGCTGGGACCGCGACGGTGACGGTCGCGACCGGGATTGGGGTCGCGATGGCCGCCATCACGACCGCGATTGGCGCGACGATCGTCGCGATGATCGCCGCCACTATCGTGAAGGGCGCCGCGACCAACGCCGTTGGGACCGCGCGCGCTACAACGGCTACACGTATCGTGGCCAATGGTATTACGGCCCGCCGCCACAAGCCTACGCGCCTTATGCCGATTACGGCTATCGCAGCTGGCGCCGCGGCGACCGTCTGCCGGCATACTACCGCGACAGCTACTACTCGGTGCGTGACTATGGCCGCTACGGTCTGCGCCCGCCGCCGCGTGGCTACCACTATGTCCGTGACGACCGCGGCGACTATCTGCTCGTCGGCATCGCCACCGGCGTAATCTTGGGCGTCATCCTCGCCAACAACTAACCCTCCCTTGTTGGCTGATACGTCCACAAAGCGCCCCGGAGCCCCTCCCCCGCTCCGGGGCGAACTTTATGCGTTAAGACTCGCGCAACCGGATTAAACGACGCTTCAGCATCGCATTCGGGGGCGTCGATGATGCTGATGTACATCTGGGTTGCCGTGATGGTGCAGGCGTTCATGCCGGGCGGCGATCGCGTCGCTTCACTTCAAGCTGGCGCATTCGAGGCGCATCTGCGCGCTGAGATCGAAAGCCCTGCCGCAATAGGCGCCGCGGGTCACGTCGCGCGCTACACGCCACTCTCTGCCCGCGCGATCTAAGCGCGCCTCACATACACCCAAGCCTTCACGCCGGACGCGAGCTCAGCTTCAATGCGCGCGTAGTCTGAGACTTCGTAGGCATCCGCAGCGATGAGTTCGTCGGGCGTAATTTCAAACACCGTGCCTTTGACACGGTCATTTGGATCGTTGGAGCGCACGACAATCGGGTGGAACAGCCGCCCACTCGTGGCGAGCACTGCGGGATCAGTGATCCGCACCATTTCTTCTTTGAAGCCAACAAGTGCGTCAGGCGCCCCTTCTAGCAAGCGACCGAACGTCGCCTGCTGCACGTTGGCCTGACGCAGCGTGCCGTAGGAGAAAAGCCGTTCGGTACGCCCGCTCACACCCCGAGCTTTTTCTTCAGAATCTCGTTCACGACTGCCGGATTGGCTTTGCCGCCTGTGGCTTTCATTGTTTGGCCGACCCACCAGCCGAACGCCTTCGGGTTCTTCTGCACGTCGGCAACTTTGTCAGCATTGGCGGCCATCAATTCGTCGATGGCTTTTTCGATCGCGCCCGTATCAGTGACCTGGCGCAAGCCCTCGCGCTCGACGATCGCGCCGGGCGCATCGCCGGTTTCTAGCATCTTGGCAAAGACGTCCTTGGCGATTTTGCCGTTGATCGTGCCGTCTTTCATCAGATCAAGCAGCGCGCCAAGCGCTTCAGCCTTCACAGGCGATGCGGCGAGTTCGAGGCCCTTCTTGTTGAGAGCGCCGAACAATTCCTGCGTGACCCAATTGGCCGCGAGCTTGCCATCCCGGCCTTTGGCGACCGTCTCGAAGTAAGCGGCTGCATCGGAATCGCCGGCAAGGACGCCGGCGTCGTACGGCGTCAAACCATATTCGCTGACAAACCGCTTCCGTTTCGCATCCGGCAATTCTGGCAGCGAAGCCTTGATCTGGTCGATCCAGGCTTGGTCGATCACGAGCGGTAGCAAGTCCGGGTCCGGGAAGTAGCGATAATCGTGCGCATCTTCCTTCGAGCGCATGGTGCGCGTCTCGCCCTTATCCGGGTCGAACAGGCGCGTTTCTTGATCGATCACGCCGCCGCCTTCGATGATTTCGATTTGGCGTCGCGCTTCGTACTCGATTGCTTGCTGCATGAAACGCGTGGAATTGACGTTCTTGATCTCGCAGCGCGTGCCGAATTCTTCGCCGGGGCGACGCACCGAAACGTTCACGTCGGCGCGCATGGAGCCTTCCTCCATGTTGCCGTCGCAGGTGCCAAGCGCGCGCACGATCGAGCGCAGCTTGTTGAAGTAGGCCGCCGCTTCCTTCGATGAACGCATGTCAGGGCGAGAGACAATCTCCATCAGCGCAACGCCCGCGCGGTTCAAATCCACGAATGTCTCGCTCGGGCTGAGATCGTGAATCGATTTGCCGGCGTCTTGCTCCAAGTGCAATCGTTCGATCCGGATCGTGATCGGCTCCTCGCCATCCGGCTCGATCTCGATCTCGCCTTCGCCGACGATGGGCTCCTTGAACTGCGAGATTTGGTAGCCCTGCGGCAGATCCGGATAGAAGTAATTCTTCCGGTCGAAACGGCTCTTCTTATTGATCTGCGCGTTGAGACCGAGCCCAGTGCGGATCGCTTGTTCGACGCAGAATTTGTTGATGACGGGCAGCATGCCCGGCATCGCGGCATCGACGAGAGAGACGTGCGCGTTAGGCTCGCCGCCATAGGCAGCGCTGGCGCCGGAGAAGAGCTTGGCTTGGCTCGTCACCTGCGCGTGGACCTCAAGGCCAACAATGATTTCCCATTGCCCCTTGTCGCCGGAAACAAGCTGGTCGGGGCGGGCGGAGCGGACGTCTAAAGCTGTCATGGCCCGTATCTAGGCAATTCGCCGCGCGCCGTCACCCCGCGGGACCGCCTTCCGGGCCGCATCCATCGGCGGTAGGCTGGGCGCGGGACGGAAAAAGGGGAAGTCTCGATGAAGCTCCATTACCTCGCCACGGCGGCGGCGTTCGGCCTCGCCGCCCTCGCCGGCTGTCAGCAACAAGGCACAGCGCCCTCGACAGAAGCGCCCGCGGCCGAAACGACCGCGCCGACGACAGAAGTCGCGACCCAGACCACGCTGCCGTGCGGGGTTATCGACCAGCGCAATTGGACAGCCGAGTTCAGCGCCGGCGCACGTGCGACGCTCACCATCAGCGGCGAGATCGATCTGCCACGCCCCGGCTATTTGGTTTCGCTCGCGCGCGATCCCGCGGACGCCGCAGACAGCACCGAGCCGCATTTGGTGCTCACAATCACGCCGCCTTCAACGCCGAGCGCCGAGGTCGTGACGCCGCATCCGGTTCGCTACTTTGGCCCGGCCAGCGTTCTCTACACGACGGTGCACATCGTGTGCGATGGCGCCCCCGTTGCCGACATCGCAGTGCCGCCACCGCGCTAACCGCTGAGCCAGCACCGGCGCAAGAAAGCGACGCTGCTGGGATCGCGCTGCCTATGAGCAGAAGCTTCCTCCTTCTTTGCAGCTCGTTCTGCACTGCGCTCTTGGCGCCGTGGACAGCTGCTTCTGCGCAGCAGGTCGGGCCCTTTCGCAGCGAACGCTTCGACGAAAATTGGAGTGGTGTTGGCGACGACGCGCCATTCGGCGCTGCGCTAAAGAACATCGATCTCGGCCATGACGTCCGGCTCTCGCTTGGCGGTGATGCGCGCTGGCGGTTTTCCTGGCTCGACGCGCCGCGCCTTGGGCTCGGTGGCGTACAAGAGGACGCATGGGTGCTACAGCGCCTGCTGGCGCACGCGGATTTGCGCTTCGGTGACAATGCGCGTGTATTCGTCCAACTCGGCGCGCACGATGGCGTTTCGCGCGAAATCGCGTCGTCCACGGACGACGATACGCTCGATCTCCAGCAGGCTTTCATCGATTTGCACAAGAAAGTCGGCAGCGCCGACGTAACATTGCGGCTTGGGCGACAAGAATTGGTGCTGGGTCCTCGCTTCGCCTCCGCGCGCGATAGCGGCAATGTCCGGCAACGGCACGACATGGCGCGCGTCATCATCACGGGCGGCGATTGGCGGCTCGACGCATTTGGCGGGCGACCTACCGAAGTCAATCGCGGCGCGTTCGACGATGAACCCGATCCGAACCAACGCTTCTACGGCGCGCGCATGCAGCACAAGACGCGCGACACCACGTTGGAGATCTCCGCGTACCGACTCGATCGCGATGCAGTGACGCTCGCTGGCGTTACAGCGCCAGATGACCGCACGAGCTATGGGGCGCATGCTTTCGGCCGCCGCGGCAGCATCGACTTCGACGCGGAAGCCGTTTTCCAAAGCGGCGCGTTCGGCGGCGACGATATCCGCGCCTTCGGCGCAGCGCTCGATCTCGGCCGTACGTTTACGGAAACGCCGATGACCCCGCGCATTAATCTGCGCCTCACGTACGGCTCGGGCGACAGCGCCGCCGGCGACGGCAAACAAGAAACGTTTGCACCGGTTTTTCCAAATAGCAGCTGGTTCGGGCAGAACGGGCTCGCGAGTTTTTCCAACACGATTGAAACTGCAGGCATGATCGCGATCACGCCGCGTGAGAACGTTACGCTCACCGCGAAACTCGCTGCTGTGTGGCGCGCGGATACGAACGACTTTCTCTACGCCGGCAATACAGCGTTGGCGAATACGAGCGGCGGAGACGAAGCCTTCACCGGCGTTTCGCCTAGTCTCTCGCTTGTCTGGCGCCCAAACGCCAACATCACGATCAATCCGTATGTGAGCTACGTGGTGCTGAGCGATGAAGTTCGCGATCGCGGCGCACACAACGTCACCTACGCGCACCTCACAATCGGTCTGCGGTTTTGATCAAGGAATTCGCCATGCAATCGCGTCTCATCTGCGTGGCGATGATCGCCATGCTCGCGGCATGCCAAACGCCGCCTGTCGCACCCGCGCCCGTACCCACACCTGCGCCAAGTCCGACGCCGTCCGCTTGCGCGGTGTTGGATAGCCGCGATTGGGAAGCCTGGATCGACCGGATGCCCGGGCCCGGCGCGACTTCGACTTTGCACGTCATCGGCAAGATCGATCTTCCGAACGCCGGCTATTCGGTGACGGTGCGCGACGGCCCCGCCGATCGCAGCGCTACACCGACGCAGCAGGTCATCATCGAGACCACGCAGCGCAGCGGCATGCATGCCCAAGTCGTGACAACCGCCGAGGTTGCGTATCAAGCGCCAGCCATAGCGCAGACGTATCGCTCAATCCGCGTGATGTGCGGCGGCAGACAACTCGCGGAAATCGGCGACGTGCCTAGCGCGCACTAAATAAAAACCCCCGCTTTCGCGGGGGCAGGCCGAGGGGCTTGGCCTTGAGTTGGATGGTGGGAGAACTAGCGTTTCACGAAAAGTGGATCACCACACGCCTTGGCCGACGCCGCCGTCCATGGTCATTGCGCCACTGAACGTGGTCTCGCTGCGGACAGCGCGGGTTTCGGTGTCGCGGATGTGGACGAGCTTGTCGCCCGGGCCGAAGCGGCGGAGCAAAGAGCGCTCGTTGCACGGGCGGCGTTGAATTTGCGTGCGGCACTCGACGTTGCCGTTTTCATAGACCAACGCCTGGCCGGCTGTGCACTCATGCACGCGGTCGCCGATCGTGTAGCGCATGCGCGTGCCAGAAATGCAGCGGAAGATTTCACCGGTATAGGTTTGTGCAACGTCACGCCCGCCAAAGGTTTGCGAAGCCGGGTGCGGATTGCCCTGCGCGTCCAGGCAGATGGCTTGGATCAGCAGGTCACGCTCGCGCGCCACGGATTCTGTCGCGACGCTGGCTTCGGTGACCGCGAACGCCGATGAGTTCGACATCGCGGACGCGCCGCCTTCGACGATCGTGTTCGAGCGGATGATGGTGTCGCCGGTGCGCACGTTGGCGACAGCGATCGCCACGGCGCTGGCTTGCGCTTGCGCGCGGGCGCCGGCGTTGACCACCACGATGTTCGGCGGCGGAACGTGAGGCGGCGGCACAACAACGACCGGCGGTTGGCAGCAATTGGTGGGTGGCGGTGGCGGCGTCGGGTTGCAGCCTTGATGGCATGCGGGCGGACGCGTGCAGCTGTTGCAATCGGCGGCGGCGTCCGTCGGCATGAGCAATGCGCCCATGGCGACGATGGCAAAGCCTGCCACAGCAATAATGTACCGGACTGGAACGGTCATAAGCCGTTTCTCCTGAAACTCGCCAGGGATGCTGCAAGCGAGGGGCCACACCTCGCCCGGCGCGGGAGATCGCCCCTCCGCAGCACGGTTTTCCCTTGAAAAGACTGGGCGCGAGCCTTGCGAGACAGCGTCGGCAAACGAACGGACAGCGACTTTAACGACGATGATGGGCGAAGAGACCTTCCACCCCGATACACGGGCGCTGCTCGCTTATGGGCGCGCGCTCGCGGGCGCTGGCACGCCGCCCAAGAAGGGTGGCGCGGACCAGGTGCTTGAGCGCCTGTTCGTTATTGAGCGCAAAAGCGACAACCGCTTGCCCATCCGCACCTTCGGAACCGAATTGGTAAATCTCTTCGGCGCGGATTTGCGCGACCATGATTTCGCGCGTTTCTTCCTGGCGCCAGATCTGGCCATGCTTCACGCGCTGATCGGCGCCTGCAGTGCTGCGGGTGAACCGGGCATCGCGCGCGTCACAGCCGAGACGGCCTGTGGCAAGCAATTGGGCGCGGAGATCCTGCTGACCCCGCTGAAAGTCGACGCCAATTTGGGCGATCGCTACCTTGGCCTTTTCCAATCTCTGGGTGGCGAAGCATTTCTGGATGAGCGCCCAATTCGCTTCATGCGCCTGGGCTCAATCCATCCGCCGATAGCCAAAACGCCCAAGGGGATGCGGCTCGTCGTCGTGAACGACTAGGCTTTGGCGGCCAAGAGCTTCTCAATACAGCCCGCGATTTCGACTTGATCGTACGGCTTGGGCACAAACGCGCGCACGTGCGGACAGCGGGCTTGAGCATCCACAAGCGCATCGGCCAAACCTGATGTCAGGATAATCGGCGCGGCGAACTCATTGCTGCCGAGCCAAGCCGCCAAAGCCGCGCCGTCCAATTCTCCGGGCATCGTTATGTCAGAGAGCACGAGATCTACGGTTATGCCCGCCAGCACCAGTGCGCGCGCCTCGTCACCGCTAGCCGCCTCTATCACGTTAAATCCACGCGCACGCAATTCTTCCGCGATCGCGATGCGCAGCAGCACTTCATCTTCAACGACGAGCACGGTTCGCGCGCCGCCATCCTCCGCTTGAGGCATTGGATCTTCCGCCGGACACATTCCCCGCCGCTCCCATCATCTGACCGCGCAAGGTGAATGCCCCGAAGAAACCCTAGTTCCGGCCATGGGTCAAAAAGCGCTGCAAAAAGTTCCGGATCACGTACTCGCCAATCACAACCGCGGAACTCAAGACCAGAGGCAACGGTTGAACCGGCATTATTGGGATGGATTCCGCATTATTGGATAGGCGCATGGAGACAACGCCAAACAATACAGTTTTGCTGGCCGATGGAGACGTGATCGTTCGGCTCGCGCTTGGTGAATACTTACGCGCCTGCGGTCTCACGGTGCTGGAGGCGGCCACCGGCGACGAAGCCAAGGCAATCCTCCAATCCGGCATGAGCATCGATTCGCTTTTCTGCGACGCACAACTTCCCGGAACGGAAAATGGCTTCGCACTTGCCCAGTGGGTGCGCCGCTATCGCCCTGCGATCCACGTCGTGCTGACGACGTCGCTTGAGTCAAAAACCGAAGCGGCCGGACGCTTCTGTGCACCCGACGGCAAGGGTCACAGCGATCTTGCAGGCCTTAGCGCGCGCATTCGCGCGATGCAGGCAGAGCGGAAGCGCCGCGCGCGCCCGCCTTCATCGACCAAGACAATCCCGGCAAAACGGCGCCGTCTGACTTAAGCTATTTGGTATTCGCGGCGTGGACGCGAATCTCGACGCGACGATTCTGCGCGCGGCCCCAATCGCTCGCATTGGTTGCAATCGGCTCCCACTCACCGCGTCCGGATGTGTTGATGCGCCGCCACTGCACGCCGTTGTCTAGCAGCGCGGCGCCAACTGACTGAGCGCGCCTCTCTGAAAGTTCCTGATTATAAGAGTCCGAGCCGATGGCGTCAGCGTGGCCGATGATATCGATGCTGAGGCCGGGATGGCCGCTCAGCGTGCGCGCGAGATCGCGGATTCGCGGCATAAATTCGTAGCGGAGATTGGCGCGATTGAAGTCGAACGTGATGTCCGAGGGCATGCGCACGCGTATTTCGTTGGGCGCCACGCGCTCGACCGTTGCGCCCACTGACGCCGCCGGCGCCATCGCGTCGCGCAACTCGCGCTCAGCGCGGTCCATCTCCGCTTGTTGGGCGAGAGCCGGAAACGCGGACAACGAAAGAAAGGCGAACGCAAGAACCAGAGAACGCATCGGCAGAACTCCTATGCGGGCCGCTCTGGAACTCCATCTGGGCGATTCTGCGACGGACGCGCGAGCGCACGGCTCAAAGCGATAAGCAGTAGCGCTCCGGTCACAAACACAGCGAGGAGGCCCAACAAATTGAGTGCGATTTGCGCCCAGGAAATTGCTGTCGGGTCGAGGAAGAAATACGGATAGAAGCCATCGATCTGGCCGCGCGTCAGCCCGTAAGCCGCGTAAGCCGCCGGCCAGATCGCGGCAAAGAGCGCGTCGCTCCACCGCAACGCCCCGGGCGGTCGCAAGAACCAGTAGAGCGCGCACAGAGCCGGCACGACTTGGTGGACGATCACATCCGCAACCTTCTGCCAGCCCTGCGGGTCCCACCGTGACGCCAGCAGCACATTATAGACCAGGCACACGAATAAGATCGACGTCGTCGCCATCAACTCGACGCGCGGTGCGTTGAGACCGCTCCCTGCATTTGGCGCAAGCGCCGCGCGCGCGAACACCAACGTCACAAGCGTATTCGTCAGCAGCGTGAAGTAGGCATAGTAGCGCGACGTAACGTCGAGCACGCTCGCGCCATTCGCCGTCATGTCCGCGTAGAGCAACCAGTATTGGAGCCCGAGCCCGATAATGCCGACGATCGCTCCAACAGCAGCGACCGCGCGGGCCCAATTCATACGGCGACCCGCTCGTCCTCAGCGATTGGCGCATCGAGCGGCGCGAGCAGCGGCTTGCCGCGTAGAATGTCCGCCAACTTCTCCGCGATCATGATCGTTGGCGCATTGGTGTTGCCGCCAACGAGCGTTGGCATGACTGAGGCGTCGATCACACGTAACTTGTCGACGCCGCGCACGCGCAGCTCGCCATCGACCGGCGCCTTATCGTCCGCGCCCATGCGGACGGTGCCGACAGGGTGGTAGATCGTCTCCGCGCTCTGACGGATCCATGCGTCGATTTCAGAGTCGGTGCGAATGTGGGCGCCCGGCTTGAACTCGGCGCCGCGATAAAGGTCCAGGGCCGACTGCGCGACGATGTCGCGCACGATCCGGACGGAATCGCGCATGGTGCGACGATCGACTTCCTCAGAAAGATAGTGCGGGTCGATCAGCGGCGCGTCGAACGGATTGCGCGAGGCAAGCTTCACTGTGCCGCGGCTCTGCGGGCGCAGCTGGCAAGCGTGCACTGTGAACCCATCGCGATCCGGCTTTACGCGTGCGTGATCTTGCATCACGGCGTTGACCAGGTGGAGTTGGATGTCCGGGCGATCCAATTCGCCACGCGTCTTCAAGAAAGCGCCGGCGTGAAGGTGGTTGGTGCGCCCCTCACCCTGCTTGGTGAACATATATTGCAGGCCGATCATCGGCTGCTTGAGGCCCTTCGTCTTTGAGTACATCGAGATGGGCTTGGTCATCTCGTAGATGATGCAGACGTCGAGGTGGTCCTGCAGGTTGCGGCCGACTTCAGGTGAATCCACCTCAACCGCGACGCCCGCCTTCTTCAGCTCTTCACCGGGACCGATGCCCGACAGCTGCAGCAATTGCGGCGATTGGAACGCGCCGCCGCACACGAGCACTTCGCGCTTGGCGTAAACACTGTGCGTCGGCTTGCCGGGCCCGGCCGAGAACTCAACGCCCACAGCCGTCTTGCGCTCAAGGATGATCCGACCGGCATAGGCGTTCGAAATAATCTTGAGGTTCGGCCGACCGATCACTGGGCGCAAATAACCTGCCGCAGTGCTCCAGCGTTCGCCATCGCGGATCGTGAGATGATACGGGCCGACGCCTTCTTGTTGGCGGCCGTTGAAATCACGCGTCACCGGATAGCCGGCTTGTTTGCCCGCTTGGATGAACGCCTTGTAGATCGGATCGCCTGGAGGTCCGCGCGAAACCCAGAGCGGGCCGCCTTCACCGTTATAGGCGTCGCCGCCATCTTCGTGGTGCTGCGCGCGCTTGAAGTAGGGCAGCACGTCCGCGTAGCCCCAGCCGGTGAGACCCGTCTGGCGCCATTGATCGTAATCGCGCGCGTGACCGCGAATGTAGATCATGCCGTTGATCGACGATGAGCCGCCCCAACCGCGTCCGCGGGGCTGATAGAGGCGCCGGCCATCCAGGAACGCTTGCGGCGTCGTTTCAAAGCCCCAATTCGATTCACCCTTGGTCGCGATGAGATTGCCGACGCCCGCCGGCATCTTCACCAGCAAGCCGTCATTTTTGCCGCCCGCTTCCAGCAGCGCGACCGTTATGTTCGGGTCTTCCGTCAGCCGGTTCGCGAGCACGCACCCGGCGCTACCGGCGCCGACGATGACAAAATCGAACCTGTCTCCACTCTCGATCTCGGCCACGTTTCCGTCCCTTTATTATGGACTTGGCGTTGTGCGCCCGCCCGCGACCGGCGCCAAGCCCTGCCCCTCCGTCAAAGCTTAAGCAAACGTTTACGGTGAAGCAGGCATTAATAGCATCATGAGCAACACTGCCGAGAAGATCGATTTCGCCTCTGCCGCCCGCCGCCTGACGGCTTCTCAGGTGGGCCTGCGCGAGCGGCGCCGCTTCCGCCGCATGCCGATCGAGGTCAGCGGCCGCATGCTCGATACGCTTGGGCGCGAGCACGACTGCCGCACCGCCGACATCTCACCCGGCGACATCCGCATCGCAGCGCCGACGCTGCCGCCCGTCGGCGAGCGAGTTGTCATCTATCTGGAGGGCATTGGCCGCGTCTCCGGCCATGTGGCGCGCAAATGTGGTGACGGCGAGGTCGCCATCATCTTCGATTTCAGCGCCCACAAGCGCGAACGGCTCGCCGAACAGCTTACACTCGTCGTTAACCGCAATCTCGGGATCGACGAGCCGGTTCACCCAATCGCGCGCGAGGGCGCCGGCGGCCAGTTCATCCGGCTCGAATTTGAGACCGGCGAAGCTTATGACGGCGAAGTTCTGGACTTCTCGCTCGCCGGCATCACGATCAAGTCTCGGCGACCGCCGCCTTTGATTGGCGTGTGGGTGCGTGTCGGCACCGTCTATGGCCGCGTTGCGCGTATTATAGAGGGCGGCTTCGCCATTGACTTCGAAGCCAAGCACCAACGTCCTTAACAAAACTAACCGTTCAATCCCCGGCACAGCGATTGCTTGCTGACTGTTTCGTCTGAGGCGCGAACTGCGACCTCGTATCGAAACGGAGCAAGAAGCTCGTGAGCGACGCGGCCACTCTCAAATCGACCACCGGTAAATGGTGGGTCCAGGTTCGCGGACGCGCCTTCGGCCCGTACACCATCGATCAGATGGCGCAGTTTCTTGCCGAAGGCCGCGTGCGCCCGAACACAATGGTCTCCGACAACGGCCAAACCAATTGGGTCGAAGCGCGCCGTATCATGGCGCTGCGCGGACTCCGCAAGCCGCAAGCGGCAAACGACACCGAAGAAGCCGCGAACGTATTCGTGCACGCAGAAATTCTCTCCAGCGCCTGGATGGCGTTCATGGCCGCGCTCGAAAGCATGGGCTTTGTGTGCGAACTCGCGCCAGGCCTCTGGCTGGTGCGCACGCGCTATTCCGCCGGCGTGATCCGCAACACGCTCTCGCAAACGCTGGAGCGCGGCGACCGCTTCGTGGTAGTCGACGCGACGCGCGATCGCCTCGCTTGGTTCAACCTTGGCCCGGAAGTCGATGTGCGCATTTCGAAGGTCTGGAACGGCCCACTGCGCCCTGACACGGAGAAGGCGCTCTAAGCGCCAACCGCGGCAGCGAGCCTCTCATAGGCGCGCACGAAATCCTCCTTGAATTGCTGCACCACCGCACCCGCTGAAATCGGCGCGTTCATCAGCCCGACGCCTTGGCCGACCCAATAGGTCGCCAAGTCCTTCGCGCCGGCGTGACCGCCTTCCGCGAGCTTATCGATCAACCGCAGCGGCGGCTCGGAGATGAACGTCTGCAGCGGCATGGGCAGCGGCTTCGGCGCGCCTTCCGCTTCCCACGCATCCGTCCAAGCTGAGCGCAGCTGACGCGAAGGCTTACCGGTCCGCGAACGCGAACGCACCGTATCGCGAGACGAAGCCGCCAGCAGCTTTTGCTTCACCGCCGGGCTCGTCTCCGCTTCGGGCGTCGTCAGCCACACCGATCCGCACCACGCGCCCGCCGCGCCCATCGCCATCGCCGCCGCCATCTGCGCGCCGGTGACGATGCCGCCAGCAGCGAGCACCGGCGCATCGATGTTCGCCGCACGCAGCGTCTCGACCACCTCGGGCACCAACACCATTGTGGAGACTTCGCCGCAATGGCCGCCCGCCTCGGTGCCCGCTGCGATGATGATATCGACGCCCGCCTGCGCTTGCGCCAACGCATGCTCGCGCGCACCCACGAGCGCCGCGACGGCGACGCCATGCTTCTTGCCAAGCTCGATCATCAGCGGCGGTGGCGTGCCGAGCGCATTGGCGATAAGCTTGATTGGATATTGAAACGCGATGTCAAGCGTTGTCGCGCCGCCATCAGCTAAGTTGCGCGCAAAGCCACCAGCGTTGCGACGCTGCTCCTCAAGCGCGCTGCCATCGATGCCGTACTTAGCGAGAACGCCAGCAGCAAAATCGCGGTGCTCACGCGGGAGCATGTCGAGCAAGCTCTCAACGCTCGCGGCGTCGCCTTTGCCTTCGTACTTGTTGGGCACGATCAGATCGACGCCGTACGGCTTGCCATCGACATGCGCCTCGATCCAATCCAATTCTTCGCGCAAACGGTCGGCGCCGTACCCGGCAACGCCGAGCACACCCATGCCGCCCGCCTTCGAGACTGCCGCAACGACATCGCGGCAATGCGAAAACGCGAACAGCGGAAACTCTATGCCTAGACGTTGGCAGATCGGCGTATGCATCATGCGTCGAGCATAGCGCACTCGTCGCGCCCAGGAAGGCGCCGCAAGGACAACACATGGACGCGAGCAGAATCCCCGTGATCGTCGGCGTCGGCCAGATCAACGATCGGCCGGTCGAAGGCGAACCGGGTCTGGATTCGTTCGAGTTGATGCACGCTGCGCTGCGCATTGCGGATGACGACGCGGGCGGGGGCTGGCTTTCGCGGCTGCAATCGCTGGCGGTGGTCGCGCAACTCTCGTTTCCAGAACTGGGCGATGTGTCGCGCCGTTTGGCGGACTCGCTGGGCGCCGCGCCGCAACATTGCGCGCAGACGAAGTACCCGATGGGCGACAGTCCAGTGTTGCTCCTCAACGAAGCGGCAAAGCGCATTGCCGATGGCGACATCCAGATTGCGGCCGTCGTCGGTGGCGAGGCGCTACGCACCGCGGCAAAGCGTGCAGCAGGCGCAGCGCAAAACGCTGTCCGCGACTCCGCCGCACGCTCTGCGCGCCCAGGGCGCCAGCGCTACGGCATTGTCGCGCCAACGGATGTTTATCCGCTGTACGAGAACGCCTGCCGCGCGGCGTGGAAGCAGACACTGGCGGAGGGACAAAGGGAGAGCGCCGATATCTGGTCGCGCATGTCTACGGTCGCGGCCGAGAGTAGAGGCGCATGGCTGCGCAAACCCGTCGCCGCCGACGCCATTCTCACCGCCTCAGCGGACAATCGCCCCATCGCCTTTCCCTACACTAAACTGATGGTCGCCAATTCCTCGGTGAATCAGGGCGCAGGTTTCATTGTCACAAGCCTTGCCGAAGCGCGGTCTCGTGGGATCTCCGAGGATCGTCTCATCTATGTCGGCGCGGGCGCAGGCGCCCGCGAGCCGGGCGATGTGCTCGTGCGCGATCGGCTGGACTATTCCGCAAGCCTCGACACCAGCCTCAACAGCGCGCTCGCGTTCAACAAGCTCAGCATCGCCGACATCAACTGCGCCGAGCTCTATTCGTGCTTTCCATGCATGCCCAAGCTCGCGCGCCGCGCCATCGGCTGGCCAGAGGACCGCGCCGTCACGGTGTTTGGCGGGCTGACTTTCGGTGGCGGCCCTGTCGGCAATTACATGAGCCACGCTATCGCCGCGATGGCGGACACTCTTCGCGAAGGCGGCGCCCACGGCCTGCTCTTCGGCAATGGCGGTTTCGCCACAACCAGCCACAGCATCATCGTCTCGCGCGATCCTGCCATTGGCGCGCATGCCGCACATGATTTCGACGTGCAGCCCGCCGCCGATGCGCAGCGTGGGGCTGCTGTCACATTTCTCGATGACTATGCTGGACCTGCGACGATCGAAACGTACACGGTCTTCTACAATCGCGCCGGCGTGGCCAAACATGGCGTCATCGTCGCCCGCACCCCCGCGCATGAGCGCTTCCTGGCATACGTGCCAGGCGATGATGCGATGATCGAAACGTTGACGTCGGGGGACGTCGAACCTGTCGGCTTGCCCGGCAACGCCACGCGCATGGACGATGGCTTGATCGTTTGGCGAAGCTAGTTCGGCGCGTTACCAGCCAAGAGTAGCGGATACGGATTCATCGACTCCGCTTCCCACCAGTGCTTCTCCGGCGTCAGACGCTGCACTTCGAAATGCAGATGCGGGATTGGCGCGTTGCCGGTCTCCCCGACATACGCGATCACTTGCCCTTGCCGCACCATGTCGCCCTCCGCCAACCCCGCGGCGCGGGCATTGAGATGGGCGTAGTAATAAACGAAGCGCTCACTCGTATCGAACTGGTAGATCGTGATGCCGCCGCGTTCGCTTTCGAAGAATTTCGCGATGCGGCCATCAGCGACGGCGAGGACCAGTGTTCCCAACGGTGCAACAATGTCGATCCCTTCATGTGTGCGTCCCTCGGAGCGCGAAGCGCCCCAGGTGTCGGCGAGATCGGCCACAGCAACGCGATCCACCGGGACGATGAGCGCGCGGTGTGGCGTTGCCGAAATCGCCATTGCCTGTGGCTGGGGCGCGGCCGCATGCGCGAGGGCAGCGCCCGTCTGCGCCGGTGTTTGCTCAGCGCGCGGCTGCATCAGCGCATTGAACATCAGCGCGATCGCCGCGAGAAATGCCCAGGACGTAACTTGTGGCAGCGTCATGCCGTGAGGCAACACGCGACGGAACACTCATGTTCCGCGCACGCTATCGCCGATGTTGCGCCTCAGTGTGGCCAAGCTGTCACATCAAATGTGCGCGGTGTTGCGGAGCGTGGGCATGAACAGGCGGAACCTTTTAAAGCTGACCGGGGGCGCGCTGATCGCCAGCTCACCCCTTATTGGCGCTGCGCATGCGACGCCAGTCGCAGCTTCCGGCGCGAGGCGCTTGTCGTTCGTGAACACACATACGGGCGACACGTTCAGCGACGCCTATTGGGAAGCCGGGAGTTATGTCCCCGACGCGATGGCCGCGATCAATCAAGTGATGCGCGATCACCGTTCCGGCGAAGCACACGCCATCGATCCGCGCCTGCTTGATCAGTTGCACACGCTGAAGGGCCTAGTCGGCGCCACCGCGCCCTATCAGATCATTTCTGGCTATCGTTCACCTGCGACCAACGCGGCGCTGCACGAACAGTCCAGCGGCGTCGCCACGCGCAGCCTGCACATGGATGGCCGCGCCATCGATATCCGCGTGCGCGGCGTCGACTTGCCGCGGCTCCGCGATGCTGCGCTCGGCATGCAAGCGGGCGGCGTTGGCTATTATGAAGCGTCGGACTTCATCCACATCGATACTGGCCGCGTGCGGCGTTGGTGAGCTAGCCTCGGCGCACGTCTCGCGTCGCCTCGCCACGCTCGCGGATCGCTACCGGCACACCGACGCGCACCGCATGCCCAAGCTCGATCGCGTCCCAGTTCGTCAGGCGAATGCAGCCGTGTGACTGGGTCTTGCTCACTTGCGACGGGTTTGGCGCGCCGTGAATGCCGTACGTATCGGCGCTGAGCGCTATCCAGACGGCGCCCACGGGATTGTTCGGACCAGCGGCAATATTGACCGCACCGTGATCGCGCTGACCAAAGGTTGGCAAACGCGCGGGATCGTAGCGATACGTCGGGTCGAAGGCGACACCGCGCACCGTGTGTTCGCCGACCGGCGCAGGCGCATCGCCGCTGCCGATCGTAGCCGGGTAGTACGCCACGAGCTGGTTCGAGGCATCGAACGCCCGTACCGCGCCTTCCGCGATGTCCACTTCAACCGAAGCGACAGCCGTATCCAGGTCGCCGCCGCCGTTTGCAACGACGATCTCCGTGCCTGCGCTATTGAAATCGACGCCGGGGTTCAGTGTGCGCAGCAGATCTTCGTCCATATGGAATTTTTCCGCGATGCCCTCGGCGGCGCTCTCGTAACCAACCCGCTCGAGCCGCGACATGGCGAGCAAATCCTGCGGCACATCGACGAATGGGCCCGCAACGTCCTCAGCGCTGATCACATAAGCCACAAGCGCCGGCGATGAATCTTGCTGCTCTAGCCGCGTCAGCAGCGCGTCGTCAGCGAGGCCATTGACAGTGAGGTTGTTTGCTTCTTGGTACGCTGAGACCGCTTTGCGGACGTTCTCGCCATCATAGCCATCGATGACACCCGGTGAGAAATGCGCGCGGTCGAGCAACACCTGAATGCGCACCATGCCGGCGTCGAAATCGACGTCGGGCGCAGTTGCCTCGGTCGGTGCAGCGCCCGCCGGCGCTAGCGCGCCTTCAACGTTCTCTGACGGTTGTTCGCGTGCTGGAACCGCGCTTTGCGGCAAAGCCGGCACATCGGCCAAATTCGCGGGCATATCCATGGTAAAGCGCGCTTCGTTCACGCGCGCCATCTGGGACCGCGCGTTTTCGCTCATCTGCACAGTCGGCGCGGAACTTTGCTCAGCTGGCGGCGAGCATGCGGCGAGCAGGAGAAATGGCGCGGCGGCCAACACAGCAAGTTTCATGATGTGAACCCGGTTGATCCCTCGGGTTCTCAATCATCCTTGCCCGGTTTCGTTCCTCAGCCCGCCCAGTCCTGATACACAGCGAGACGGAACTGATCGCGCATCGAGTATCGCCCGAACAGATACTGCGTCATCATCACCGAATACGCACGGTTCGATGGATCGACCCAGAAGAGCGTGCCGGCCGCGCCCGCCCACCCGAACGCACCGCGCGGCGCGCCGGGCTTATCTTCCAGCGCCACGCTCATCGCCGCGCCAAAGCCAACGCCCGGCTCCATGAACACACCTGCCGGCGCCAAGTTCGATCGCGCAAGTTCCGCGGTCTCCCGCCGCAGAATGCGCGCACGGCCAAGCGCGCCGTCATTCAACAGCATGTGTGCGAACTTCGAATAGTCGCGCGTTGTTGATGCGAGCCCCGCACCGCCACACGGCATGCCCGCATAGTTTGCGAAAGCGCTATTGGCGCGATCATCAAGCACGATCAACGCGCCATCCGAGCCGACTCGATAGTTCGTGGTCAGCCGTGACGCCGCACTCGCCGGCACCGAGAATCCGGTAGAATCCATGCCGAGCGGATCAAAGATGTTCTGCTGCAAATATTCCGCGAACGGCGTGCCCGACACGCGCTGAATGATCAGCCCCATTAAATCGAGCGAGACGCTGTATTCCCAACGCGTGCCCGGTTCTGCCGCGAGCGGCAGCGTGGCAAGGCGCGTCGCGAATTCATCGAGGGTCGCCGGCAGCGCCTGCTCACCGGGCTGAACCGGCGTGCGCGATGGGCCGACTGGCGTGATGCCGTGCTGTCGATAGAGCAGCGGCATGCCGGCATTGCCGTTAATGCTGTAGGAGAGCCCGCCAGTATGCGTCAGCAGATGGCGGACCAGAATTTGCGCCTGCGCGGGACGCGTCTCCATTGTCTCGACATTGGTCGCAACACGCATCGCCCCGAACTCTGGGATGATGTCCGCGATGGGTTGATCCAAGCGCAGCTGTCCGCGCTCGATCAACTGCATCGCGGCGATGCCAGTTACTGGCTTCGTCATCGAATAAATGCGGTAGATGGAATCAGGATCGCAGGCGCCCGCATCGAACGCGAGGAGGCCTGCGTGCAAATATTGCTCGGCCCCGCCATTCTTGCTGATCGACGCCACTGCGCCCGCGACTTTGCGCTCGGCCACAAAGCTATCCATCACGCTCTGAGCAGTCGCATAGCGGAGCGGAGCGGCGCTCGTCGTACGCCCTTGGCAAGCGGCTAGCGCAGCGCTCGCGACAAACGATGAAAGCAGCCTTCTGCGTGAAACCATTATCGCACGTCCCCAAAGTCGCTCTTAATCGCCCGCGCGGAACGCCAGTGGCAACTCGACGTGCCGGCCTTCAACGGAACTGCCGTCAGTTGTCGTGCGGTCCACGCGGGCTTGGCGCGAGATGCGTATCGCAGCCTGCCCGAAGCCCCAGCCCGGCGGATCTTCCTGTGCAACCGAGCAGTTCAGGTTTCCGCGCGAATTGGCAACGCAATCGAGCACAACGCGCCCTGACTGGCCGGCGCTCAGGGCGCGATCAGGATAGAAGCGCGCGAAGTCGCGCGCGTTCGGCCGGCGAATCCATTGCACCTCAGAGAGCGTCACGTCCGGCGCGGGCGTCGCGTCTGGGAAATCCGGCAAGTTGGCGCCGTCGTCCTCTCGTTCTTCAGGCTTGGGGCGCTCCTCTGGCTTTGGCCGTTCCGCAATCGTCGGAGGCGCACCTTCGCCAGCGGCGGTGTCTTGCACGCGGACGTAAGCGGTCTGGCCATTCCAGACGATTTGGTACCAATCGTTGCCGAGGCCGCGCGACACGCGACCGTTCACATCCAACGCTGCGCCTTCGCCGAACATCACTACAGTCGGGCTGGCAACGTCGGGACGCGCATGCGCGAGTACGCGCTCGCCAACAGTGATCAACTGGCTAGGCGGTGCAAAGGTCTCAACCGTGAAAGCCTCGTCTGGCCGCACGCCGCCAGTCAGCAGGCCGCTACGGGCGATGAAGTATGCTCCCAGCGCGAGCACAATGACGACAGCCCCGACAATCAGTAGGCGGCGCGAGGACATGCCGGGCGAAGCGGACGTCTGCGTTTGCGGCGCCCGCGCCGGCTCTGGCGGCGGGGACGGCGCTTCAGGCTGATCCGGAATGGGCTCGTCGCCGTTCATGGCTTCACACTACGCTCCAAGACCCGCGCATGAACGATTTGTAGGCGCGCGTGGCAAGCCTGTGAAGAAGAGCGGGCGACACTTAGGCGTGTTTGGACGGCTTCAGGTCCCGCTTATAGCGCTTCCAGTTCTCGACATAGTGCGCTGCGGAAAGCTGGAACATAGCGCGCTGCGCCTCCTCCAGCTTGCGCGCGGCGCGGGCCGGAGCGCCGGTCACCAGCGTACCCTCCTCGAACGTCTTCCGCTCTGTCACCAGCGCGTGCGCGCCAACGAGGCAATAGCTCGGAATCTGAGCATGGTTCAGCACCGTCGCCTTAATGCCTATCAGCGCACTATCGCCGATTGTACATCCGTGCAGCATGGCTTGGTGACCGATCGTAACGTCTTTGCCGATGGTCAGCGGCGCGCCCATGTCGGTGTGCAACACGCTGCCGTCCTGCACGTTGGAGTTCTCTCCAACCACGATCGGCTCGTTGTCGCCGCGCAGCACGGCGCCGAACCAAACAGACGCATTTCGCTTCAGGACGATTCGTCCAATCAGCACGGCGCCAGGCGCAACCCAGTACGCGCCCTCGTCCTCAACCTCGAGATCGGCGTCAGCCAAAGCGTAGATCGGCATATGCGGCGCTCCGTGTGCGAAATGTTTGTGACGTTCCGCTTCCTCAATGCGTCGTTAACCGGTTCAGCGTCTCCTTCCAATATCGAACCTGGACTTCCAGGTTCACCCGTCTCCAGGGCGCAAGCCCGTTAGTGGGGGAGAGCGTGGGCAGACAGCGCGGCAACAGCGCCATCTCCAAAACGCCAAACGGCGCCTCCGCCGTCGACTCTTCCGACTCCCAGGATTTCTTCGACCCACCGGCCGCCGGCAGAAGCCGCGCGGCCTCTTCGTACTCCCGAAAGGAGACCTCGATGGCGAAGCGGACCGCTAAACGCAGACACGCACAAGGCGCACTCAACGTTCAGGAATTCCAGCGTGACGATGATCGTCGTCCACGCAATCTGCAGGTCCTCGACGGCGGCTGGCAACCGCCCGCCAACGATCTCAACCGTTCACAAAGCTTCGTCAAAAACGTCCGCCCGAAATCAAAGGGCCAGACGGCGCTGATGGAGGCGATCGACACCAACGCCCTCGTCCTCGCACTCGGCCCTGCCGGCACCGGCAAGACGTATCTCGCCATCACCAAAGCGGTTGAAGCGCTCGAAAGCGGCAAGGTCGGTCGCATTGTGCTTTCACGGCCCGCGGTTGAAGCCGGCGAATCGCTCGGCTTCTTGCCAGGCGCGATGGAAGACAAGCTCGCCCCGTACCTCCGCCCCCTCTACGACGCGCTCCAAGATCGCCTATCGCCAAAGCGTCTCAAGGCGTTGATGGCTGAAGGGCTCATCGAAATCGCGCCGGTCGGGTTCATGCGCGGACGCACGCTGAACAATGCCTTCGTCGTGATCGACGAAGCGCAGAACTGCACTTACGGCCAGATCAAGATGCTGCTGACGCGCTTGGGGTGGAACTCAACGATGGTTGTCACCGGCGACCCGGCGCAGACAGACTTGCTGCCCGATCTTTCGGGACTTCACACCGTCGCCGATAAACTCGAAGGGGTGAACAACATCGCCGTTTGCCGCCTCACGGACTCCGACATCGTCCGCCATCCGCTGGTCGCCTCGATGTTGGGTGTCTTATAGGCGCGTGCCCGCGCCGCTTCCTCAGCCTGCGCGGTTGGACTGTGTTGGATTTTACGAATGACTTAGGGCTCCGGCGTAAGCGCCGGGGCCCTTTTTATTCCTCGCCTTCGAGATCGATGTCCAAGATGCTCATCGTCAACACTTGGCCTTCGTCTTCGTCCACTGAGACAGTGCCGACAAATTCGTCGTGCACATAAACTTCGGCAGAATCCGTTTTGCGCGGGCGTGCGCGAACATCGAGGTCGGCTGCGTGCAGCACTGTGCGCAACGCCGTCTGCAGGCGCGCGCGCTCGGCGTCGTCGATCGGGGCGTTCTTCTTTGCGCCCGCCGCCCGCGGAACCGTCAGGCTGATCGAATATGAGAGTTCACCCTCATCTTCGTCGCGCAGCAAATCTGCGATCCGCTTGCCATCGACAAGCACGTCCGCTTCTTCAGCGCCCTTGGACACCACCGACACAGTCGGCGAGCCCAGTAATTTGCTCAGATATGCGCCAAGGCGCGTGCATTCGGCTGCGTTCAAGGCCGTCTCCTCAGGGCGGGGAAACTCGGCCTAGAGGCGGGCAAGGTCAAGCCGCCCGCGTGTGAAATCCGCTTAGTCGAATTCCCAATGCGTCGCTTCGCGGCGCAGGTGCCGCCCGGTCAGGAAGGTTGCAATGGAGATGAAGCCGAAAATGCCCATCACGGCGATGTAGTCGTACGCGCCGTCGTTGATAGCGCCCATAAGCGACACCGGCGTGTAGAGCGCAACCATGCCGAGCACAATCGCGAGCGCTACACCGGTCTTGATCAACACGTCGCCAAAAAAATAGTTGCGATCAATCTCACCGCGCGGGCGGCGATGCGGTGTCTCAGCAGCAGCTTTGCGTTTTGCCATGATCCGAAGCGTAACCGGATTCGGTCGCTTTCGCCGAAGCGGCGCATCTAAAGTCATTCTCTTAGTGTAACGAATGCGCGCACGTGCACGGTAGACCGCCACCATCGCTGGTGACGGCCGCCGCACGCTACTGCCACCACTTCGCGGCTTTGGCCCGGAAGTTGGCCGCCTTCTCAATCGCCGCGCTCACAGCAAACACGCTCTCTTCGTCGAGCGCCTTGCCGATGACCTGAAGCCCGAGCGGCAAACCGTTCGCGTCCGTTGCCGCCGGCAAAGCTAGCGCTGGCAGGCCAGCGAGATTCGCCGTCACCGTGAAGATGTCGTTCAAATACATCGCCACCGGATCGCCGCTCTTCTCGCCAAGCCCAAACGCGGCCGAAGGCGTCGCCGGCGTCAGGATCGCATCGACCTTCTCGAACGCATCGCGGAAATCTTGCGCAATGCGCTGACGCACCTTCTGCGCACGCAGGTAGTACGCGTCGTAATAACCGGCGCTCAGCACATAGGTCCCGATCAGAATGCGGCGCTGCACTTCCTTACCGAAACCAGACGCGCGCGTGTTCTCATACGTGCTGTTCAGATCTTTTCCCGCAACGCGCGCTCCGTAGCGCATGCCGTCATAGCGCGCGAGGTTCGACGAAGCTTCCGCCGGCGCCACGATATAGTAGGCCGGAAGCGCGTACTTCGTGTGCTTCAACGAAATCGGCACGATCTCCGCGCCCGCATCCTTCGCCCACGCGATGCCTTGCTGCCAGAGCGCTTCGATCTCCGGCGGCATACCATCGACGCGATACTCTTCCGGCACGCCGATGCGCATGCCCTTGATCGAGCGCTTCGTCGCCGCGCGGAAATCCGGCAACGCGTTCGTCAACGACGTGGAATCCTTGGGGTCATGTCCCGCCATCGATTGCAGCAGCATCGCCGCGTCTTCGACGGTCTTGGCGATCGGCCCGGCCTGATCCAGCGACGATGCAAACGCGACAATGCCCCAACGCGAGCAGCGCCCGTATGTCGGTTTAATGCCCACCGTGCCCGTGAACGCCGCGGGTTGGCGAATGGAGCCGCCGGTGTCGGTCGCTGTCGCGCCCAAACACAAATCGGCGGCGACAGCCGACGCCGAGCCACCCGACGAACCGCCCGGCGTCAGCTTCGTATCTTCGTTGCCGCGCCGCCAAGGGCTCACGACCGCTCCAAAGTGCGACGTCTCGTTCGACGAGCCCATCGCGAACTCATCCATGTTGAGCTTGCCCAACATCACTGCGCCATCGCGGAAGAGATTGCCGCTGACCGTGCTCTCATACGTCGGTGTGAACTCGCCGAGCACGCCTGAGCAGGCCGTCGTGCGGACGCCTTCGGTGCAGAACAAATCCTTGATCCCAAGCGGCGCGCCTTCGAGCGGCCCTGCTTTGCCCTGCGCACGCTTCGCGTCCGACGCCTTGGCACGCTCGCGCGCCAACTCGGGCGTCGTCACCACGTAGGCGTTGAGGTGCGGATTGGCTTTGTCGATGGCGCCGATGAAGGCGTCGGTCAGCTCGAGCGAGGAGAATTGCTTCTTCTCCATGCCGTCGAGAGCCGCGGCGAGCGTAAGAGTCGTAAGATCGGTCATTCGGTCAGCAGTTTTTCGTAATAGATGTTGTGTGGGCTATCCGGCGGGTAATCGAGAAACGCCCCGCACCGTTTGAATCCTGCGCGCTCGTACACGCGCCAAGCCGCGGCAAAGCCTGGAACGGCGCCTGTCTCCAGCGCGAGACGCTGCAAGCCTTCCTGTCGCGCAAGACTTTCGATCTTGGCTACAATCTTGCCTGCGAGGCCGGTGCTGCGCGCCTCCGGCATCGTGTACATGCGCTTCACTTCGCCCAAGCCATCACCATGACGCTTGAGCGCGCCCATGCCGATCGCCTTACCCGACGCATCGCGCGCGATGAAAACAGTCGTGTCCGCCTGCGCCATTTGGTCGACCGTCATATGATGCGTGAACTCGCGCGGCGTCTGCTCCAGCGCCCAAGTGTTGAGTGCAGAGACCAGCGCGCGCACGTCGTCCGAGAGCGGCGTTTCGGTGGCGATGGTGACGTTCACTCAACCACTTTCGGCACGACGAAAAATCCGTCTTCTGACTTCGGCGCGTTCTTCAGAACCTTCTCCGGATCATCCCCGGCGGTCACGACGTCGTCACGCATCGGCAGGCTCAAGCCCTCAACCGCGCTCGTCATCGGCTCGACGCCTTCGACATCGACTTCGTTCAGCTGCTCGATCCAGGCCATGATGCCGTTGAGCTCATCAGCCATCGGCTTCACGCGGTCTTCGGGCAGCGCCAGGCGCGCCAACTTGGCCACCTTGCGGACGGTTTTTTCATCGATCGACATGCGCCGGGGCTACCAGCCGCGGCGAAGCGGTTCAAGGCATATGGGGCGCCCACGCCGCGCCGGCCTGCATTCCGTTGCCCGCCAGGGCGTCGGCGGTCCATAAGGGCTCAATCTTGCCCGTCCTCGATCTCCCCGACTTCGCCGCCGCCTTACCGGCGCACGCCGCGATTCTGGGGATCGACCCTGGTGAGAAACGCATCGGCGTCGCCGTCAGCGACACGACACGGCTCATAGCGTCTGCGCTCGACACCATCGCCCGCGCCAAGTTCGCACTCGACGCCGACGCAATCCTGAAACTCTATGACGCGCGCGGTTGCGCCGGGTTCGTCATCGGCCTCCCGCTCAACATGGACGGCTCGGCCGGTCCCGCCGCGCAAAGCGCCCGCGCCTTCGCCCGCAACATGCTGGCCAAGCGCGATGCGCCGCTGCTGCTTTGGGATGAGCGGCTTTCGACTGCCGCCGTCACACGCACATTGCTCGAAGGCGACGCCTCGCGCCGTCGCCGTGGCGAAGTCGTCGACAAGATGGCCGCCGCCTACATGCTCCAAGGCGCGCTCGACGCCATGCAGGAACGGCGCGCATGAGTGACGTTATCGGTGAGCTGCTGCCGGTCTTCATTCTGATCGTGATCGGCTGGAGCGTGCGCGCAGCTGGCATTGTCAGCGCCGAGGCATTCGGCCAAGTCAACCGCTTCGGTTATTTCGTTCTCTATCCAGCGTTTCTTTTCACGCTGAGTTCCAGCGCGGATCTGAGCGGCGGCGAAGCGGGGCCGTTTATCGTCGGTATCCTGCTCGGCTTCGCGATCATGATCGCGATCGCGCTCGCGACGCGCCCGCTCTACGCACAGTCGGAAGGGCCAGCCTTTACAAGCGTGTTTCAAGGCTCCGTGCGCTGGAATGGCTTCGTCCTCTTGGCGGCGGCGCCCTCTCTCTACGGGCCGCTGGGCCCGCACCTTATCGGAGTCGCATTTGGACCGTTGGTGCTGGTCGTAAATCTGGTCTGCGTCATCGTGCTGGCGCGCTGGGGCGCCAACGGCGCCAACAGCGCACGCGCCATCTTCGACCAGATTGTCGCCAATCCCCTGATTATTGGCTGTGCCGCGGGCCTTATCGCGCAAGCCTTCCAGGTGCGCGATCTTGGCCCCGTGTCGGACGTCCTGAACTTGCTGGGGCAAGCTGCGATGCCGATCGCGATCATCTGCGTCGGCGCTGGACTCGATTTCAAAGCTGTTCGCGCCGCGCGCGTGAAGGTCGCGACTGCGAGCCTCTTCAAGCTGGCCATCGCGCCAGCCGTGATGTGGGGCGCGGCGATGCTGGTGGGGGCCAGCCCGCTTGCGGCAGCCGTCGCGGCGGGCGTGGGCTCAACGCCAACAGCTGCAGCCGGCTATACCCTCGCACGCGAGATGGGCGGCGATCCGCAGCTCATGGCCGCCATTATCACCGCGACGACATTGCTTTCCTTCTTCACGATGCCCGTCGCCATCGCGTTAGCGCTGCCCTGAACTTGGAACCGCGAACCCAGCTTCGTGCGTTCCAAGGCTCATGCGCCCCAAGACGCCAACCGGCCTTCACTATGTAACCGATGACACGCCTGGCCTTTCGCGCATCCGAGTCGGCAACGGCTTCAGCTATCGCGACATGCGTGGCCGCCGCGTGCGTGACAGGCAAATCCTCGACCGCATCGCCAAGCTCGCCATCCCGCCGGCCTGGACGGACGTCTGGGTTTGCGCAGACGCCAACGGGCATTTGCAAGCCACCGGGCGCGATGCGCGCGGCCGCAAACAGCACCGCTATCACCCGCGCTTTCGAGAACATCGAGAAAGCGCAAAATTCGACCACCTCGCCGCCTTTGGCAGAGCTTTGCCGACGATCCGCCAGGCCATCCACAGCCATATGCGCAAGCATGGACTACCGCGCCAGAAGGTGCTCGCCGCGATCGTTCACCTACTCGACACCACGCTCATCCGCGTCGGTAACGACGAATATGCGCGCAGCAACAAAAGCTACGGGCTGACAACGCTGAAAGATCAGCACGCCGAAATTCACGGCGAGCAACTGCGTTTCGTGTTCACTGGTAAATCGGGCAAGAAGTGGCGGCTGACGCTGAGGGATCGCCGCATTGCGCGGATCGTCAAGGCGGCGCAGGATCTGCCAGGGCAACGTCTATTTCAGTACGAAGATGACGACGGCGCGCCGCAATCGGTGACGTCAACAGACGTGAACGCTTATCTCCGCGAGATCAGCGGCGAGGACATCAGCGCCAAGGATTTTCGCACCTGGGGCGGCACCGTGCTGGCGGCCGCTGCGCTCGACGCATTTGCGAAGCCAGACACGGCGGCGCTGGCAAAGGCCAACATCAAAGCGGCGATCGACAAGGTCGCCGGCAGCCTTGGCAACACCCCCGCCATCTGCCGCAAATGCTACGTTCACCCGCAGGTGCTGGCCAGCTACGAGCGCGGCGACTTCAAGCTGAGGTGTAGCAAGCGCGCAGGCTTATCAGCGCACGAGGCAGCCGTTCTGAACTTCCTGGCACAAAAACCCAAGGCACGCACACGCGGGCGCTGATCAGCCGTTGCTGAAGGGCGCCACGGGCGTGCTCGGGCCTAGGATCATGTCTGGGTCTTCCTCAAAACCGGCATGGTTCGTTGGGTCCACGAAATAAGTGTTCTCCTGCGTGGCCGGCTCCAGCGGCGCATGAACGCGCGGCGCATCAGCCTCCGCCCTGGCAACACCAATTCCGGCGACCACCGCCGCCAACGCCAACCCCACCGGCCGCAACGGCATCTGCTCTTCACGCTTGGAGTTCTTCGTCATCTCGGACCGCAGCTTTCTTTCCGTTCAAACCCGCCCGTTCCACTAGGAACAAAAGCAGTACAGCACCGAGTCCGGGACGCCAATAAGGCTGAAACGATTATCCACGCCTTCTTATCGCCCCGCTTGCGGCGAAGCGGACACAGGGCTTAACAAGCGCCCATGGCTCAGCGACCGACTGGCGTGAAGAAAATCCAACCGCGCACGAGCCCCGTTCGTTTTCGTCAGAAGCATCTTCTCTCCATCGCCGATCTCGATCGCAGCGAAGCCGAGAGCCTGCTCGATCGCGCCGAGGCGTTCGCGCCGCTGGCCGAGCAGAAGATCAAGAAGCTCGACACCCTGCGTGGGCGCACGCAGATCAACCTCTTCTTTGAAAATTCGACGCGCACGCAATCGAGCTTCGAACTCGCCGGCAAACGCATGGGCGCTGACGTCGTCAACATGTCGGTGAAGTCGTCGAGTGTCGCCAAGGGCGAAACACTGATCGATACGGCGACGACGCTGAACGCGATGCGCCCAGATCTGCTAGTTGTGCGTCATGGTTCGTCGGGCGCTGTCGAACTGCTGGCGCAGAAGGTCGATTGCTCGGTTGTCAACGCGGGCGACGGCAAGCATGAGCACCCGACGCAGGCCTTGCTCGATGCCTTCACTATCCGCGACAAGCTTGGCCAGATTGAAGGCCTCACCATCGCGATTTGCGGCGACGTGCTGCACAGCCGCGTCGCCCGCTCCAACGTGGCGCTGCTGACCTTGCTCGGCGCGCAAGTGCGGCTCGTCGGTCCGCCGACATTGATGCCGGCGGGCGCCGAACGCTGGGGCGCCAAGGTCTTTCACGCCATGCGCGATGGGCTGAAGGACGCAGATGTCGTCATGATGCTGCGCGTGCAGCGCGAACGTATGCAGGGCGGCTTCTTCCCATCAGCGCGCGAGTTTTTCTGGTTCTACGGCCTCGACGAAGACAAGCTGAAATTCGCGAAGCTCGGCGCGCTCGTCATGCACCCTGGCCCAATGAACCGCGGCGTCGAAATCGACTCCAGCGTTGCGGACGATCCAAATGTCTCATTGATCGAAACCCAAGTTCGCATGGGCGTCGCCGTGCGCATGGCGGTTCTTGAAGCGCTCGCCGAAAACGGCGCCAACGAGGAGCGCGCCTGATGTGGATGTTCTTGCTCTGGTGGCTGGTGGATGATCACCTCGCCGCCGCGCTCAACACGCCCGGCCTCGGCACGCTGCCGATCTGGGTGCCGTTCATTATCGCCCTTGCATTTTCGACGACGGTCAACGTCGCGGTGAAACGCAACCGCCCATGACGAAACCGACGCTCATTCGCAATGCACGTCTGATCGACCCCGGGAAGAACGCGGTCGAAGACGGCGCGATCTTGTTCGACGATAAAATCCTTGATGTCGGGACCGTCTCGAGCGCACCGGACGGCGCCGAGATCATCGACGCCGATGGCGCGCACGTGGCGCCCGGCTTGATCGATATGCGCGTCACCATCGGCGAGCCGGGCGCAGAGCACAAAGAGACATTCAAATCAGCCGGTCGCGCCGCGGCGGCGGGCGGCGTCACCACCATGGTGATGATGCCCCATACTGAGCCGGTGATCGATGACCAGAGCCTGGTCGACTACGTGCTCCGGCGCGGACCTGATCGCTCCGGCGGCGTGCGGGTGCTCCCAGCAGCCGCGCTCACCAAACATCTCGACGGCGAGCTGATGACCGAGATCGGCCTCATGGCCGAAGCCGGCGCCGTTCTCTTCACCAATGGCGACAAACCCATCCGCAACGCCCGTGTGCTGCGGCGCGCGCTGTCCTACGCCACCTCGTTCGACGCGCTGATCGCGCATCGCCCAGAAGATGCGCACCTCGCCGAAGGCGGCGTGATGCACGAAGGCGAGCTTGCGGCGCGCTTGGGATTGCCCGGCATTCCGGCCGTCGCTGAACTCATCATGGCCGAGCGCGATCTCGCACTCGCCGAACTCACCGGCGGCAGGTTGCTGTTGGACATGCTCTCGTCCGCGCAAACTCTGCCGTCGCTGAAGCGTGCGCGCGATCGCGGTGTAAAGGCCTATGCCAGCGTCAACGTGCATCACCTCGTTCTCAACGAACAGGACGTCGACGGCTATCGCTCATTCGCCAAGCTCTCACCGCCGCTGCGCAGCGAGGATGACCGCAAAGCGCTCGGCCTCGGCGTGAAGGACGGGCTGATCGATGTCATCGTCTCCGGCCACGATCCGCAACAAGCAGAGGACAAGCGCCTGCCGTTCGAGGAAGCAGCGTTCGGCGCAGTCGGCCTCGAAACGCTGCTGCCTGGGGCGCTGACGTTGCACCACAATGGCGATGCGCCTCTGACCACGCTCATCCGCGCCATGACGATGCGCCCGGCTGAGTTGCTTAAGCTCCCGCAAGGCCGGCTTTCGAAGGGCGCGCCGGCAGACATCATTCTCGTCGATATCGGGGCCCCGTTCCGCCTCGATTCAGACAAGCTCCGCTCCAAATCCAACAATTCGCCGTTCGACGAAAAGCTGCTGCAGGGCGTCGTGAAACGGACATTCATTGCCGGGAAGACTGTCTTCGGCGCCTAATCGTGAGGAGACGCGACATGCGGAAATTGGTGCTCATTGCAGCTTTGGTTCTCGCCGCGTGCGCGACGCCGCCGCCGCCAGGCCCCGGCGAGCCCGGCCCTGGCGGCGCCCCACCGCCAATTCCGCTGAACGGTCCCATCGCCTATCGCTGCGCCGATGGCACTCAGCTCATGGTCGAAGCGACCGGCACGCAAGCGCGTGTCGCGATCGTCGGTGGTCCATCTATGGTGTTGCCGCGCTCCAGCGACGGCTATTACTCGAATGGGCGCTACGGTTTCCGCGGCGGCGGTTCGAGCGCGCAATGGGAAGTTGGGCGTGCTGCCGCCGTGAACTGTAGCGGAAGCTAGACCGGCTAACTTTCTCTCCACAGTCGCATCGCGGCCTGTTAGAGACGTTGCGTGCTGCCGCTTTATTTCATCATCGCCGCCGTGGGCGGTTATCTGTTTGGCTCTGTGCCGTTTGGCTTGGTGATCACCAAGGCCGCCGGCTTGGGCGATATCCGCACCATAGGGTCCGGCAACATCGGCGCGACCAATGTGCTGCGCACGGGCCGCAAAGATCTCGCGCTCGCGACGTTGCTGCTCGACGCAGGCAAGGCAGGCATCGCACTCATTCTCGCACGCTGGATTGGGTCGAGTACTGACTACGCGGTCGAGATCGGATTGATCGCCGGAGCTGCCGCGTTCATCGGCCACTGCTTTCCGGTGTGGCTTGGGTTCAAAGGCGGCAAGGGCGTTGCGACGTTCTTTGGCGTGCTCTTCGCCGGCATCTGGCCAATCGGTTTCATCGCCGGCGTGACGTGGTTGGCGATCGCAACGATCTTCCGTTACTCCTCACTCGCCGCATTGTGCGCCGCCGCTGTCGCCCCTCTGGCCGCGTTGGTCGCGCAATTCAGCTGGTCTGAAGTGATTTTCACTTTCGTGCTGGCGATCCTCATTTTCTGGCGCCATAGCGCCAACATCGCGCGCCTGCGCGCCGGCACAGAGCCGCGCATTGGCGACAAGAAGGACGCGCCGCCGCCCGCCGCGCCGCCAGTGTCACCCGAACCAGCTCCGGAAGCATGACGCGGACGCTGTCGCGCCCGGAGCGTATCGCTTGGGTGCGGCTGGCGCGTACGCCGCGCATAGGTCCGCTCACATTTCATCGTCTTATCGCCCGCTTCCGCTCCGCCAGCGCCGCACTTGAAGCGCTGCCGCGCGTGTCCAACCTCATCGCCGCCAGCGAAGAACGCGCGGCAACGGAGATCGATGGCGTCGAAACGATGGGCGCGCGCTTGGTTGCCTCCTGCGAGCCGGACTATCCGCCTCTGCTTGCCCAACTCGACGCACCGCCGCCTCTGCTGGCGATCCGCGGCGATCCACAATGGCTAAAGCGCCCGACCATCGCCATTGTGGGCTCACGTGAAGGCTCGGCCTCAGCGCTCATGTTCGCCGAACGCATCGCCGCGGAATTGGGCGAAGCTGGCTTCACGATCGTCTCGGGCTTGGCGCGTGGCGTGGATGCAGCCGCGCACAAAGGCGCGCTCAACACAGGAACGGTGGGCGTGCTGGCCGGCGGCCTCGATCATCCTTACCCGCCGCAGAACCTCAAACTGCATGAAGCGCTCTGCGCGCGCGGGGCGGTCGTCAGCGAAGCGCCCCTTGGCAGCGTCGCGCGGGCCCGCGACTTCCCGCGTCGCAACTCCATCATCTCCGGCGTGTCACGTGCCGTAGTGATCATCGAAGCGGCGCTGCGCTCGGGCTCACTCATCACCGCGCGGGCTGCGGCGGATCAGGGACGCGACGTGATGGCGGCGCCCGGCTCTCCGCTCGATCCGCGCGCTCGTGGTTCGAACGCGCTCATCAAGCAAGGCGCTACCTTGATCGAAAACGCTGAAGACGTGATCGCTGCCCTTGGCGACGTTGCGCCGCCTTTGCGGCCGCTCTCCGCAGGTCCGTTATTCCCGAACGTTGAGACGGCGTCAGCACCGCCGGGCCTATCAAAGAAAATCCTGGAACTTCTCTCACCGACGCCGGTGCACGTGAACGACCTTGCCCGTCTCCTGGACGCTCCCGCAGGCGCGGTGGCGGCCGCGCTCACCGAATTGGAACTCCTTGGGCAAGCGGCCTCACTGCCCGGAGGCTATGCGGCATCATCAGGGGCCGCCTTTTCCTGAAGCGCTTCTTCGAGCACCAAGCGCGCCACCTCCAGCGCTTCAGCCGCCGCGCGGAACCCCGCTTGCTTGGCCATGCGCGAAAGGTCACCGGACATCTGGTGGATGTACTCCGCCACCGCCCGCGCCGTTAGAGGATCGAGATCAGTTGGCTCGCCCATCGACTCCGCACCACAACTTTATGTTGTGCCTAACAGCCTCTGATTGCGGGCGGAAGGGATTTTTGTAACCTCGTTAAGAGCTGGATCCGCAAAGGAAAATTAGCGCTCGCACGGCATAAGCGACAGCCGCATGCCGCTTCCCCGCGTTGACAGAGGGGGGCGCCATGCCCAGTTTCCGGCCCGCTTTAAGCTGCCTCCGCAGCAATGAGACCCTCGCCAGAATGAACGTCGTCGTCGTCGAATCCCCGGCTAAAGCCAAGACAATCAACAAGTATTTGGGCAAGGACTATACGGTCCTGGCCTCGTACGGCCACATCCGGGACCTCCCCCCGAAGGACGGATCGGTTAAGCCGGACGACGACTTTGCCATGGACTGGGAAATCGACCCCAAGTCTTCCAAGCATGTCAAAGCCATCGCCGACGCCATGAAGGGCGCCGACAACCTCATCCTCGCAACCGACCCGGATCGCGAAGGCGAGGCGATCTCCTGGCACGTGCTTGAGGCGCTCAATCAAAAGAAAGCGCTCAAGGGCAAGAGCGTCCAACGCGTTACTTTCAACGCCATCACCAAGCCGGCCGTCCAAGCCGCCATGGCGGCCCCGCGCGACATCGACATGGAACTTGTCGATGCCTACCTCGCCCGCCGCGCCCTCGATTATCTCGTCGGCTTCACGCTCTCGCCGGTGCTGTGGCGCAAGCTCCCCGGCTCGCGCTCGGCTGGCCGCGTTCAATCGGTGGCGCTGCGCATCATCGTCGATCGCGAAGTCGAGATCGAGAAATTCAAGCCGCAAGAATACTGGTCCGTCGATGCGACGCTCCGGAGCCTGCGCAACGAGAGCTTCACCGCACGCCTCTCGGCCTTCGAAGGCAAGAAACTGAAGCGCCTCGACATCGAAAACCAGGCGATGGCGCATGCCGCGCGTGACGCCGTGAAGAACGGCAAGTTCACCGTCAGCGCCGTTGAAGCCAAGCCAACAAAGCGCAATCCGCCGCCGCCGTTCACGACCTCAACGCTGCAACAGGAAGCCGCCCGCAAACTCGGCTTCAACGCCTCGCGCACGATGCAGACCGCGCAACGTCTCTACGAAGCCGGCCACATCACCTACATGCGTACCGACGGCGTCAGCATGGACGAGGGCGCGATCAAGGAATTGCGCACCGCTATCGGCGGCCAGTTCGGCAACAATTACGTGCCGGCCGAACCGCGCAAGTACGTGTCGAAGATCAAGAACGCGCAGGAAGCGCACGAAGCGATCCGTCCGACAGATCCCACGAACACGCCCCAATCGCTGCACCTCGATGGCGATCAGGCAAAGCTCTACGATCTGGTGTGGAAGCGCGCGGTCGCTAGCCAAATGGAAGCGGCTTCGATCGAGCGCACGAGCGTCGATTTCACCGAGCCGACCGGCAAGGTTGAACTCCGCGCCACCGGCCAAGTCATTCTCTTCGACGGCTTCCTGAAGCTCTATCAAGAAGGCCGCGACGACGAGGAAGACGAAGAGAACCGCCGCCTGCCGCAACTGAAGCAAGGCGAGAGCGTCGCCGTGCAAGACGTGAAGGCCGATCAGCACTTCACTGAACCGCCGCCGCGCTATTCAGAAGCAAGCCTCGTCAAGAAACTCGAAGAGCTCGGCATTGGCCGCCCGTCCACGTACGCGGCTATCCTCGAGAAGCTGCGCGAACGCAATTACGTGAAGATGGACAAGAACCGCTTCATCCCAGATGACCGCGGCCGTCTCGTCATCGCGTTCCTGGAAAACTTCTTCGGCAAGTATGTCGAGTACGACTTCACCGCCGATCTCGAAACGCAACTCGACCAAGTCTCCGCGGGCGAGCTCTCGTGGAAGAAGCTGATGCGCGACTTCTGGAAAGATTTTAACGGCGCCATCGGCGAGATCGGCGATCTGCGTATCACGCAAGTGCTCGACACTTTGAACGAGGTGCTGGGCCCGCACATCTTCCCGCCGCGTGAAGACGGTAAAGACGCGCGCCTCTGCCCGCTCTGCAATGTCGGCCAGCTCTCGCTGCGTCTCGGCAAATACGGCGCCTTCGTCGGCTGCTCGAACTATAACGGCGATCCGCCATGCAAATTCACGCGGCCCCTGGCCGGCGGCGATGAAACCGAGCAAGCGATCCCGTCTGACGGCCTTCTCGTCGGCGACGGCCCCAATGGCCCGATCCTGCTGAAGAGCGGCCGCTTCGGTGCGTATTTTGAAACGCCGAATCCCGACGATCCGGAAAAGCCCAAGCGCGCAAGCGTGCCGAAAGGCCAAGCGCCGACGGACGTCAGCTTGGAAACCGCAATCAAATTGCTCTCACTGCCGCGCAGTGTTGGCATCCACCCGAGCGAGAACGAAGAGATCGTCGCCAACATCGGCCGCTTCGGTCCGTACATCAAAATGGGCAATCTCTACGTGAATCTGCCCGGCGCCGACGATGTGCACGAAATTCAGATGAACCGCGCCGTCGCGCTCATCGAAGAAAAGAAAGCCGGCGGCGGCAAAGGCCGCTTCGGCCGCGCGCCCGCACCGCCGATCAAAGAACTCGGCGAAAGCCCGGTGACAGGCAAACCGATCCGCGTCCTCAACGGCCGCTACGGTCCCTACATCACCGACGGCGAAACTAACGCCAACACGCCCAAAGACAAAAAGCCCGAAGACATCACCGTGGACGAAGCGCTCTCGCTCCTAGCTGCGCGCGCCGAAGCCGGCGGCGGCAAGAAGAAAAAGAAAGCGCCGGCAAAAAAAGCCGCGGCTGAGAAGAAAGAGCCGGCAGCGAAGAAAGCGGCCAAAAAACCCGCCGCGAAGAAGGCCGCCAACAAAGCCTGACCGCTTTTACCCTTCTCCCGCATGGGTGGAAGAAGGTGGTCGCGAAGCGACCGGATGAGGGTGGGTCTTCAAGATGAGCCCCTCCCCGGAACCACGCCCCCTCACCCGCTCGAACAAGTTCGAGCGACCTCTCCCCCTCGCGGGGGAGAGGTGACACATTGTGCCTATGGCGAAGAATCGACCACCAGGCCCTGCTCCCCTCACCCGCGAACGCGTACTTGAGGCGATCCGCAAAATCGGCGGCAAGGCGCAGAAGCGCGACATCGCGCACGAACTCGGAATCGGCGCCGATCAGAAGAAGGAGCTGCGCCACATCCTGCGTGAGCTGGAAGAATCCGGCGCGCTCGGGCGCACCGGCCGCAAGCGCTACGCCGACGCACAAGCGCTCCCAGAATCCGGCGTCATGGACATCGTCGATCGCGATCCCGACGGCGAACTCCTCGCACGTATGCGCGGCCCCGAAGGCTATTTCGGCCCCGTCATTCGCTTAGCGCCCGGCGACGCGCGCCGCATGAAGGGCGAAGCCGCCATCGGCATTGGCGATCGTGTTCTCGCGCGCATCCAGCGCGACGACGACGGCGAGTTCATCGCCAAGGTCGTCAAACGGCTCGGCCAAAGCGCGCACCGCATTCTCGGCGTCTATCGCGCAAACAAATCCGATCGCAACCGCGACTTCGGCGGCGGCCGCGTCGAACCCGCCGACCGTAAAGCCCGTCACGACATCCTGATCGAATCCCAAAATGTCGGCGACGCCAAAGACGGCGATCTCGTCTTCGCCGAACTGGCGCCCGATCGTGGTCAACGCGCGCATGGCCCCAAGCGGGGCATCATCAAGGAAGTTATCGGCCGCGAAAGCGATCCGCGCGCCGCTTCGATTCTCGCCATGCACACGCACGGCATCCGTGAAGGCTTCAGCGCCGACGAAGAAGCACAAGCGAACGCCGCGCAGAAGCCGACGCTCAAAGGCCGCACCGATCTCCGCGACGTGCCGCTCATCACCATCGACCCCGAAGACGCGCGGGACCACGACGACGCCGTCTACGCCACGCCCGACACCGACGAGAAGAACAAAGGCGGCTGGCGCGTGTGGGTCGCCATCGCCGACGTCGCCGCCTACGTTCAAACCGGCACACCGCTCGATCGCGGCGCCTGGCGGCGCGGCAACTCTACCTACTTCCCCGACCGCGTCGCGCCGATGCTGCCGGAATCGCTCTCCGCCGATCTCTGCTCGCTGCGCGAACACGAAGAGCGCGCGTGCCTCGCCGTCGAGATGACGTTCGACCGTGAAGGCCGCAAAGTGCGCCACAAATTCGTGCGCGGCCTCATGCGCTCCGCCGCAAAGCTCTCCTACGAACAAGCGCAAGCCGCCATCGACGGCAAACCCGACGACAAGACCCGCCCGCTGCTAGAGCCAATCTTAAAGCCGCTCTGGGCCGCTTATGCCTGCGTCTGGGAAGCGCGCACCAAGCGCCAACCGCTCGAGATCGACGCGCCCGAACACAAAATCATCTTCAAGGACGGCAAAGTCGCCGGCGTCAAACGCCGCGAGCGCTTCGATGCGCATAAGCTCATCGAAGAGTTCATGATCCAAGCCAATGTCTGCGCCGCCGAAACGCTGGAGCAGAAGACGCGTCCGCAAATCTATCGCTGCCACGATCGCCCGAGCGACACCAAGATCGCCGCGCTCACCGACTTCCTGCCCACCGTCGATATGTCTTGGGCCAAAGGCCAGAGCATCACGTCGGGCCGCTTCAACCGCATCCTGCACCTTGCCGAGCAATCACCGAACAAAGACATCATCAACGAGGTGATCCTTCGCACGCAGTCGCAAGCCGTCTATACGCCCGAAAACATCGGTCACTTTGGCTTGAACCTTCGCGCCTACTCGCACTTCACCTCGCCCATCCGCCGCTACGCCGACGTCACCATCCACCGCGCCCTCATCCGCGCCATGAAGCTCGGCGACGACGGCGCCACCGACGCCGAAGAACAGCGCTACGACGAAACCGCTGAGCACATCAGCGAAACCGAGCGCCAATCCATGGCCGCCGAACGCGACGCCACCGCGCGCTACATCTCCGCCTTTCTCTCCGATCGCATCGGCGCCAACTTCGAAGGCCGCGTCACCGGCGTTACCCGCTTCGGCCTTTTCGTGCGCCTAGACGAAACCCAAGCCGACGGCCTCGCGCCCATCTCCACGCTCGGCAACGAACGCTGGATTCACGACGAAGCCGCACACGCCCTCGTCGGCGAACAAACCGGCGAACGCTATCAACTCGGCATGCGCGTCGAAGTGCGCCTCGAAGAAGCCACGCCCATCAGCGGTGGCCTTGTCTTCTCCCTGCTCACCGATCCACTCCCGCCGACGCCAGGTTGGCGCAAATCGCGTCCAAGCGGCCAACGCGGGGGCGGCGGCCGGCCTGGCAAACACGTCCGCGATACAAAGCGCGGCAAGCGCCGGCGCTAATCCGCGCTCGACATTTCGCGCGCGCTGGGCGAACACGATCCCTATAGGGGAACCATAATGAATATGTTCGCGCACGTCGCCGCCGCTTGCATTCTCGCTGTCGCCGCCTGCAGTCCGCCCGCGGCTACGACGACTGCGGAAACGCAAATAGCAACGACCACGTCCGAAACGGCGCCCCCCGCTGAAGGCGTGCCGACTGCTGACATGCTGCTCGGTCGTTGGGGAGACAACGGTGATTGCACCAAAGACATCACCTTCAATGCCGATGGCACCTTCCTGTCCTACTCAGGCATGTCCGGCCGCTGGACCTTGCAGGGAGATTCTCTGACCCTCGCCGGCCAAGGCGGAACTTTCCAACTGCGCGTTGCCGTCGCCAATAACGACACGCTTATGATCGGCCAGCCCGACGGTTCCTTCGGCATTTCACAACGCTGTTAAGCCGGAACGGCGCGCACGCCGGAACGTTGCAACTCGAAACCACCGCTTGTTGCGTAGGAGGCAACAGATGGACTTCGAGTTACTCGATTTGCCCAGCGCCCACGACACTCACGTTGCGCGCCCCTTTGAATCCCCGCCCTCCAAGTCCGCGTCATACTTCGATCGCGCGGATTGGAGTGCCCGCTATGTCACCTGGTTTCTTCAGCAGATCGACGTCGATGGCCCGGCGCGCGCAGACGTTGGCCCCACTCACCTCTATCAAGTCGAGTTCTATTCTTGTCTGCTCGATCCGCAGCTCTATGAGCAACAGACGCAAGAGGAATTGGTTGTAGCCGCGGTGCTACACTAATGTTGCGCGCTCCTCTCATCGTCGCCGTGCTTATACTGTCGGGCACAACGTTCGCTGTGGCGCAAAGCGCTAACATCCAACGCCCAGACGAGCCGGCGCCTGCGTCCACCGCTACGTTCGAGCAACGCGAAGACTGGTGCCGCAAGTATGCGAGTTGGCTCGTCGAACGCACGCCGCCAACGGATCGGCCAACCGACGTCCGCGCCTCCCATCTGTTCGAAGTTGAGTTCAATTCCTGCAAACTCGATCCGGTGGCTTATGAGCGGGAGACACGCGCCGATGCCGACCGCTTAGACGCGAACGCTCAGGGCTAATTTTGCGGGACTAGCGCGCCTCGGCACGCTCGTGCATGCTCCCATGTGCAGGGCCCGCGCCATGACTCAACCACACTCGCATAAGCCTTTAGGCTTTTGGGCCTGCTGGTCACTCACCGTCGGTTCAATGATCGGCTCCGGCATATTTCTGCTGCCGACGACGCTCGCGCCTTACGGACTCCTCAGCCTCGGCGGTTGGATCATCGCTGGGCTGGGCACGCTCACGCTCGGCCTCATCTTCGGACGTCTCGCCACCCGAACGCGCCGGACCGGCGGGCCTTACGTCTATGCGCAGGAATCGTTTGGCGATTTCATCGGCTTCTCGATGGCATGGAATTATTGGATTTCGTTCTGGATGGGCGTCCCGGTCGTCGCGATCGCGTTCGTCGGCTACGTTGGCGTTTTCGTCCCGGCGTTAAACACCAGTCCCGTCGCGCAGGCGCTCACCGCGCTCGGTCTGATCTGGATCTTCACGCTCATCAACGTACGCGGGCTCAGGGAAATGAGCGCGGTGCAGATCGCGATGACGTTTCTCAAGATCGTGCCGCTGCTTGCGATCATCGGGCTCGCCGTCGCCGTGGGAACGCCAACCAATCTGCCGCAATTCAACCCCTCGGATGCGCCAATCCTGCCCGCACTTGCCGCTGTCACCATTATCGCGCTGTGGCCGTTCACCGGATTCGAAATCGTCACGCTTCCGGCGGGCGCAATCGACAACCCTGAGCGCACCATTCCGCGCGCGCTCGTCAGCGGCATGATCACAGTCACGATCATCTATCTCGCTGCGGCGCTCGCCGTGATGCTGCTCGTACCAGCTTCAATGCTGATGCAGTCCACTGCCCCATTCGCCGACGCCGCACGCGCATTTGGCCCCTGGGGCGCTCCGTTCATCGCGGCGGGCGCTATCATCGCCACCGCAGGCACCATCAACGGCCTCATCTTCACAACCGGCCAAATGCCGATGGCCGTCGCCATCGATAAGCTCGCGCCGACGTGGCTGGCGGCCACGAACAAGGGCGGCTCGCCACACCTCGCGCTCATCCTCTCAAGCGTGCTCGCCTCCATCCTCCTGCTGCTGAACTACTCACGCGGCATGATGGACGCGTTCGCGTTCCTGCTGAAAATGAGCACGTCACTGGGACTCATCTATTATTTCGTGTGTTCGCTCGCGGAGCTGAAGCATGACGTCCGCTCGCCATCGGGCTGGACGGGCGTTGCTGTGATCGGCATGGCGTATTCGGTATTCGCGGCGTTTGGCTCAGGTCTCGAGGTGCTGGGCTGGGGCTTGCTGCTTACCGTGCTGGCGGCGCCGGCTTATCTTCTCTTCCGCGCGCTCTATCGCACCCCGACGCCTACGATCCCTTCTTGAAAGGCGCGTGCGCCGACAGCAGTTCGGCGTCATCGAGCACGGCGGGCGTCTCGGCCTGCAGATAACGCGCAACAGCGTCGCGTAGGCCTTTACTCGCAATCCAGTGCGCGCTGTAGGTCGGCGCCGGCACGTAGCCGCGCGCCAGTTTGTGCTCGCCCTGCGCACCCGCCTCCACACGCGGCAATCTCAGTTCGATGGCGAGTTCGATCGCCTGGTAGTAGCAGAGCTCAAAATGCAAGAACGGCACGTCCGCCACGCGCCCCCAGTAGCGGCCGTACAGCGTATCGCCTCCAATCAGATTGAGCGCCGAGGCAAGCTTTGCGCCGTCGTTATCCTCCGCCACGAACAGCACACACTGATCGCCCATACGATCGCCGAGCAAGTCGAAGAACTGACGATTGAGATACGGCGAACCCCACTTGCGCGAGCCCGTATCCATGTAGCAGCGGAAAAAGAAGTCCCAGTCCGCCTTCGTAATATCGTCTCCGCGCAGCCGGCGTATGCGCAGGCCTTCCTTGGCGCGCTCTCGCTCGCGGCGAATGGTCTTACGCTTTTGCGACGAGAGATCCGCTAAGAAATCCTGGAACGTCGAATAGTCGCGATTGAACCAATGATATTGAATGCCGGTTCGTTTCAAATAACCAAGTGGCGCTAGACGTTCCGCCAATTCTTCGCGCGCGAACGTAACGTGCACCGATGAGGCGCCCGAGCGCTGCGCCAGTCCGATCGCTGCCTGCGAAAGGGCCAATTCGACGGCTGCGTCTCGCGCAAAAATTCGCCGCCCAGGCACCGGCGTGAACGGCACAGCGCATTGCAGCTTCGGATAGTAACGCCCGCCCGCGCGCTCAAGCGCATCGGCCCAGGCGTGATCGAAAACGTATTCGCCGTACGAATGATCTTTCGCATAAAGCGGCATGACGCCAACCGCCGCGCCCGTTGCATCGCGCGCCACAAGGTGCGCCGGCTGCCAACCGCGTCCGGCTGTCGCGCACCCGCTTTCTTCGAGCGAACGCAGAAAATCCCACGAGAGAAACGGGTCATAAGGCGCGTCCGACGGATTGGCCAACGCATCCCATGTCGCGCGCTCGATGTTGGCGAGATCGCCAATCACCGTGATCGTCAGCGCGTCTGTGCCGTCCATACCTTCAATCTAGGCGTTGAGGTGCGGCAAAACCAAGCCGGTTCACTGAATTTCGAAAATACCGTCGACTTCCACCGCGAAATCGAGCGGCAGATTGGCCATGCCGACGGCCGAACGCGCGTGCCGGCCCGCATCGCCGAACACCTGAACCATCAAGTCCGAACAGCCGTTCATGACTTGCGGGATAGGGCTGAAATCCGACGTCACGTTCACAAAGCCGTTGAGCTTCACAACCCGCTTCACACGGTCGAGATCGCCGCCGCATGCCGCCTTCACTTGCGCCAGGAGGTTGAGCCCACACAGCCGCGCCGCGGCCTGGCCTTCTTCAACCTCGATCTCGCCGCCGAGCTTGCCCTTGATGCCGCCCGACGCATCGACCGACACCTGACCCGACACGTGCACGACATTGCCGACGATCACGAACGGCACATACGAGGCGACCGGCGCCGGGGGCGTCGGCAACGTGATCCCCAATTCCTGCAAACGCGCTTCAATCTGGGCCATGCGGCGCTCCCCAATCCTTGCCGTCTTCCTAACCGCGCGCGCCGCCGCCGTCATCCCCTCCGGCGTTCGAAGACGAGATAGAGGCAGCAATAGCCGAGCCCCAGGATCACGACGCTGGGTATGGTCCAGTAACCTAGCAGCGACAGATCGCTCAGTAGCACCAGGCCCAGTTCGGTCGCGACGACTAACACGCCAAAGTGCGCCCACGATATCCGCCGCATCAGCACATTGCCCGGCCAGCGCCATTTCACCGCCGCCAACGCCACCATGACAAGGCCGACGCCCAGCACAGTCTCCCATTGCGGATCAAGAAAACGCCGCGCGATCGCACCTAGCACAATCGCCGCAGCGACCGCCACAAAGAGAGCCGCAAGATCACGCACACCAGGCGCCATCAGTCCTCATCCTCGTGCTGCGTTTTCAGCGCGCGCCCGGTCTGCACGGCATCGCGTCCAAACTTGCCCCGCGCTTTGGCGATCGCGGCTTCGGCTGCGGCGCGCTTTGGCGTCTGCGTATCAAGCATATCGCCTTTGTCGGCGGCGGCGGCCTCAGCGAAATCCGAGAGACCCACGCCAATCAGCCGATACTTCGTCTTTCCGTCAGCATCGCCCGCAAGCAATTCGCGCGCATGCGCGAAGATGCGCGAAGCCAGAATCGTTGGCTCCGGCAATTGGCGCCGGCGCGTGATGATCTTGAACTTGGCATCCTTCAATTTGAGCGTCAGCGTCAGCCCCGCTGTGTCGCTGGCCCGGCAGCGTGCGGCCACCTTCTCACAGAGCGGCCAGAGAATATCCTCCAGCGCCTCGATTTCGGAAACGTCTTCGAAGAACGTCGTCTCCGACGAAATGCTCTTGCGTTCGCCGTGCGGATCAACCTTGCGCGGATCGTCAGCCATCGAGAGAGCGAAGAGGTGCGCGCCCCAATCCCCGTAGAGCCCGCGCATGCGCTGCGGGCCGACAGCGCGGATGTCACCGATTCTCTTCAGCCCATTACGCTCCAGCGCAGCGGCGCCAGCGGGACCAACGCCCGGCAATGTGCTGACAGAACGCGACTCCAAAAACGCCAGCGCCTCTCCGCGCCCGATCACAGAAAATCCACGGGGTTTGTCGAGATCGCTCGCCGTCTTGGCCAAGAATTTGTTGAATGAGAGCCCAATCGAGACCGTAAGTCGCCTTTCTTCCCAGATCTTGTTCTGCAACTTGATCAAGGATTGCGCCGGCAGGCCGCCATGCAGCGCCTCGGTGCCGGTTAGATCCATGAACGCTTCATCGATGGAGAGCGGCTGCACCAGCGGAGTCAAATCCTCCATCATGCGCCGGATGATCCGCCCTTCATCTACATACTTGCGCATATCGCCGTGGACGACCTTAGCCTGCGGACAAAGCTTCAGCGCCTTGAACATCGGCATCGCCGAGCGCACGCCATACGCGCGGGCCAGATAGCAGCACGTCGACACCACACCGCGCTTGCCGCCGCCGACGATCACTGGATGCGGCTGCAAGCTCGGGTCGTCGCGCTTTTCAATCGAGGCGTAAAACGCATCGCAATCCAGATGCGCAATCGCGAGCGTTCCGAGCTCGGCGTGCTCCAGGGGCTGCTCTTCGCCGCAGTTTGAGCACCGCGGCGATGAAGTTTCGCCAGCGCAGACGCGGCAAAGCCTCACGCAACCTCCTCAGCCGTAAACAGCCAAGCGGCGCCGCGCACGCCAGAACTATCGCCGTGCTGGTTCTTCACGACCTTGGTGTGCAGCACGTCCGAAAAGATGTGCGCCAAGAGCTTGCCACGCACACTTGGATACAAACTCTCAACGTTCGACACCCCGCCGCCGAATACAATCACATCTGGATCGAGAATATCGATCACGATCGCCAAGCTGCGCGCAACGCGATCGGCCAACAGATCGAGTTGGACGCGCGCATGCGCATCCCCGGCCTGGGCCTTCTCATCAGCTTCGCGCGCGCTCATGCCGGCCCAGCGCTTGAATCCGGTCCCGGAGAGCCATTGCTCCAGACACCCCATGCGCCCACACCAATCGCGCACTGGCGCCTCGTCCGCGCGCGGCCACGGCAGCGGCGTGTGGCCCCATTCGCCCGCAATACCGTTCGCGCCCGTCACAACCTTGCGGTCAACGACAACGCCGCCGCCGCATCCCGTTCCCATGATCACGCCAAACACCACGCGCGCACCAGCCGCCGCGCCATCGATCGCTTCCGACAATGCAAAGCAGTTCGCGTCGTTCTCCAGGCGCACCGGCCGCGCGAGCACGGCCTGCAAGTCCTGCACGAACGGCTTGCCGTTCAGCCACACGGAATTGGCGTTGCGCATGAGGCCGGTAGCCGGCGAAAGCGATCCTGGAACCGCGAATCCCACAGCGGCGGCCCGGGCGCCCGCTTGCGCCTCGATTCGCGCGGTCAGATCCGCCACCGCGCGTACCGCGGCCTCGTAACTTCCCGGGTTCGGAACACGCTCGCGAACTTGGATTTCTCCCGTTGAATCAAGCAGCGCCGCCTCGATTTTTGTGCCGCCGAAATCCACGCCGAGGCGCATGCTTCAATCCTTAAGACGTTCTTAACGAGAGGGGCGAGATTGCTGGTATTGCGATGGGTTGTTAAGGCCCAGGCGTTATAAGGGCGCGCAATGAGCGCTTAAAGGCGCTGGGGGTCTGCGGAAGCGAAGCGGGGTTATGGCGAAGACCGTTCTCATCGTTGAAGACAGCGAACTCAACATGAAGCTGTTCAACGACCTCTTGGAGGCGTTCGGCTATCGCACGGTGAAAACCCGTGACGGGCGCCAGGCGCTGCCGCTCGCCCGCGAACACACCCCCGATCTTATCATCATGGACATCCAGCTCCCGGAAATTTCCGGCCTGGAGATCACCGACCGCCTGAAGAAGGACGCCGCGCTGAAGGCCATCCCTGTCGTCGCCGTTACCGCATTCGCGATGCGCGGGGATGAGCAAAAGATTCTGGCCGCCGGCTGCGACGCCTACCTCTCCAAGCCGATTTCGGTCACGACGTTCCTCGAAACCATCCGCAAGTTCATCGGATAAGGAGGCCGCTTGAGCGCGCGCATCCTCGTCGTTGATGATCTCGAAGCCAACCGCCGTCTGCTCGAAGCAAAGCTGACGAGCGAATACTATGACGTGCTGATGGCTCAGCGCGGCGAGGAAGCCGTGCAACTGGCCAGGCGCGAAAAGCCCGACCTCATCTTGATGGATGTGATGATGCCGGGCGGCATCGATGGCTACGAGGCCTGTCGCCGCCTGAAGGCGCAAGCCGAGACGCGCCACATCCCGGTGATCATTCTCACCACCCTCGACGATCGCGACAACAAGGTGCGCGGCCTTCAAGCCGGCGCCGAAGAATTTCTCACCAAACCGATCGACGACGTGCAACTGATGGCGCGCGTTAAAAGCTTGCTGACGCTGAAACTCGTCACCGACGAACTCCGCGCCCGCGAAGCCAGCGGGCGCCGCCTCGGCGTCATAGGCGAAGAAGCCCGCGCCGATCCTGTCGATGCACACCGCGTCTTCGCCGGCACGGTGCTCGTCGTTGACGACAACGCCACGCAGATCAAACGCATCAAGGCGGCGCTCGGCGTCGAACATCGCGTCGCGGTGCTCGGCGAAGAAGGCGACGCCGCATCGCCCGATCTGGCCGTGGTTTCAGTGACGGCCAAGGGTTTCGACGGTTTTCGCGTAATCGCCCGCATGCGGTCAGGCGAGGCGACCCGCCACCTACCGATCCTGGCCATCGTCGAGAGCGATGACCGCGCCCGCACGGTCCGCGCGCTTGAGCTTGGCGCGCACGACGTCATCGCGCGCCCGATCGACGAAGAAGAACTCATCGCCCGCGCCCGCACGTTGATGCGCCGTAAGCGCTATGTGGACGCCCTGCGCCAGCGTTTGGATCAAAGCCTCGAGTTGGCGATAACCGATCAACTCACCAATCTCTACAACCGCCGCTTTGTCACGACGCAGCTGACTCCACTGGTGCAACGCGCGCAGTGCGGCGGCGATCCGGTGTCGATCATGACCATCGACATCGATCACTTCAAAACCTGCAACGATACCTACGGCCACGATGTCGGCGACATGGTGCTGCGCGAATTCGCGGTGCGCCTCGCTTCGAACGTTCGTCCGTCAGACTACGCGTGCCGCCTTGGCGGCGAAGAATTCGTCGTCATCATGCCGCGGACTACCGGAGACATCGCGTGCCTGGCGGCCGAACGCTTGCGCCGCCATATCTGCGCTGCGCCGTTCTCCGTGCCGGGCCTTGCCATTCCGCTCGACATCACCGTCTCCATCGGCGTCGCTTCGAGCGAAAACACCGACGAGACGCCCGAGAGCCTGCTGAAGCGCGCCGACGAGGCGCTCTACGACGCCAAACACGCCGGCCGCAACCGCGTCGTCGGCCGCAGCGCCTCCCGCGCCGCCTAACCCACTGCCAACCTGCAGCAAATAATACCACCCCTCGGGATGCGGCGGCGACGCGCTTATGTTATGGCTGCACTCAGGAGCCCGCATGAACTACGTCCAGGCCGTCGAAGCGCCCGAGCGCAATATCGGCCAGATCAAACTCTACGACCGCGCAGAGGCGTTTGCTGGCATGGCCGAGGCCGGCCGGATCGCTGCTGGCTGCCTCGACATGCTGGTTCCTGAAGCGCGCGAAGGCGTCACCACCGGTCGACTGGATGATCTCGCGCGCCAGTACGTGTTCGACCACGGCGCGCTGCCAGCGTGCGTTTTCTATCGCGGCTATCGCCACACAGTCTGCACATCGCTCAACCACGTCGTCTGTCACGGCATTCCGGGCGATCGCGTTCTGCGCAGCGGCGATATCGTCAATATAGATGTCACGGCCATCAAGGACGGCTGGCACGGCGATACAAGCCGAATGTACGGCATCGGCGAAGTGCCACGCAAAGCGCAACGGCTGATGGATGTCACCTACGAAGCCATGATGCGCGGCATCGCAGCTGTAAAGCCGGGCGCCACGCTTGGCGATTTGGGCCATGCTATCCAAAGCTACGCCGAAGCAGAACGCACCTCCGTCGTGCGCGAATTCTGCGGCCACGGCCTCGGGCGGGTCTTCCACGACGCGCCAAACATTCTGCACTTCGGCAAGCCCGGCCAAGGCGAAGAGCTGCGCCCCGGTATGATGTTTACGGTCGAGCCGATGCTGAACCTTGGCGCGCCGTCGGTGAAAATTCTGAATGACGGCTGGACCGCCGTCACCAAGGACAAATCGCTCTCGTCGCAATACGAGCACTCGATCGGCGTCACAGAAGACGGCGCGCAAATCTTCACGCTCTCACCGGCGGGGCTCCACCAGCCCCACGCGCTCAACCAGGCCTGACGCGGCGATGGCGGGGCGCTCAGGCAAATCCCGCGAGACACCGCCAGCCGCCGCGCGCGTCGAAGATGGCGAGCTTTTCCCGTTTCAGCTCGATACCGCCGCGCCGCTCGTTGTGGCGCGAACCAAGGCGCCGCGCGTAAAGCCGGAGAAGCCGCACTATCACGATCACCGCTCACGCTTGCGCAAGCGCTTCGAGGATGGCGGCGATGCTGCGTTGGCCGATTACGAATTGCTCGAGCTTTTCCTCTTCCGCACCATTCCGCGCCAAGACACCAAACCGCTCGCCAAGGCCCTTCTCACAAAATTCGGCAACCTTGCTGCCGTCATGGCCGCACCCGTGCAGCGCATCGCGGAAGTGAAAGGCGCAGGGCAAGCCGTCGCGCAAGATCTGAAGCTGATGCAGGCGATGCTGGAACGCGCCTCGCGCGCAGAGTTGGAGCGCCGCACGGTCATCTCCTCTTGGTCCCAGCTTGTGAACTACTGCCGGATGAGCATGGCGCACGAACCGCGAGAGCAATTCCGCGTGCTTTTCCTCGATGTGAAGAACCAACTCATCGCCGATGAGATCTTGAACGAAGGCACAGTCGACCACGCGCCAGTCTATCCGCGCGAAGTCGCACGCCGCGCACTCGAACTCTCAGCGGCCGCCGTGATCCTCGTGCACAATCACCCAAGCGGCGATCCCAAACCCAGCGCCGCCGACATCGCCATCACGCGCGAAATCGTCGACGCCGCCAACGCCGTCAGCGTCAAAGTCCACGATCACCTCGTGATCGGCCGCCACGGCGCGGAGAGCTTCAAGAGTTTGGGGCTACTCTAGAAAGGTCCACCACGCGTTCGATCCCGATATTCTCCAAGAACGTCGCGTCGTGGCTGACAACCAGCAGCGCGCCATCATAGGCCCGCAACCCGGCTTCCACCGCTTCGATCGAGTCTATGTCGAGGTGATTAGTCGGCTCATCCAAGATGAGTAACTCCGGCGGTCGCGCACTCCCCAGCACACACGCCAGCCCGGCCCGCAGCAACTGCCCGCCGCTCAGCGTGCCAACATCCTGCAACGCCGCATCCGCGCGAAACATGAAGCGCGCCAGCGACGCGCGGCAGGCGTTCTCGTCGGCCTCGGGATTGATGCGCTTGAAATTCTCAAGAATGGAGAGCGCGGGTTCGAGCAGGCTGACATGCTGATCGAGCATGACACGCTCAACCATCACTCGCACGCGTCCGCGCCAGGGCAACATCCGCCCAGAAATAATCGAAAGCAGCGTCGTCTTGCCCGAACCGTTCGGTCCGACAATAGCGACTCGCTCTGGCCCAGTGATCGCAAGCGAGAAGTCACAAAGAACTGGCGCGCCGCCGTCGTAACCGACGATTACGTCATCAATCCGCAGCACTTGCTTGGTCGCCGCGAGCTCCGTTGAAGGGACCGTCACAGAAAGCGGGGACAACACCTCAACGCGCGCCCGCGACTCTTCCACATCCGCGAGCGCCTCAGCACGCTGTTTCTCCGCCAGCCGAGAGCCTTTACCGCTCGTGTTCTCCGCTATGTTCTTCATGCCGCCGAGCAGAATGCGGGGCATGTCGCCGCGCATGGCTTTCTTCTTGCCGGCGCGATCGCGCTGCTCTTGGCGTTCCGCGCGCGCTTGCGCACGCCGATCGGCGTCGGCCACGCGCTTTTCCGCCTCCGCCAAATCATGCTCGGCCGCTGCCAATTCCAGCGCCTTGCGGGCGCGATAAGCGCTCCAATTGCCACCGTAACGTTTGGCGCCGAGCGATGTCAGCTCGACGATCGCATCCATCGTTTCCAACAACGCCCGATCATGGCTCACAACAATCGCGCCGGCGCACCAGTTTGCGAGCAGATCGAGCACCGCATCGCGCCCATCGCGATCAAGATTGTTGGTGGGCTCATCGAGCAACAGGAAATCCGGCTCGGCAAACACCAACGCCGCCAGCGCCGCGCGCGTCCGCTGCCCGCCCGAAAGCGCAGCAATCTGCGTATCCTGATCCGCTTCGAGCCCCACGCGCGACAACGCAGCCGCCATGCGCGCATCCAGCGTCCAGTCCGCCTGCGCCAGGTCCTCAGCGCTCGCCGCCCCAGCCGCCGCCCGCGCAAGCAAGTCCAACGCGGCGCGCACGCCGAACAGATCGGCGATTGTCTCGCCCGCGCGCACGTGCACCGCTTGGCGCAAGACGCCGACTTTGCCGCTCACCGCGACACTGCCGCTACGCGCGAGCAGTTCGCCGCTGACAATCTTGAGCAACGTCGTCTTGCCGACGCCGTTGCGTCCAACAAGCCCAACGCGCTCGGCGCCAAAACTGAGGTCAAGATCGGAAAAGAGCGGACGCCCGTCAGGCGTCGCCCAAGATAGAGTGGCAATCGTTATCGATGCAGGCACGCGCACGTCTCCCGGAAACAAAGCTGGATGGCGTTGTTCTTCCGGGGCCGACTACATCTGCGCACACACTCGCTGCTGCCTGGGTGACCCCAAATAGCGCCACAGCAGCCCGGTTTCAACGCGGCTGCCGCACCCGCTCCGGTTCCGCTACAATGGAGCGATGCGAATCCGCCTGATAGAATTGCGCGACCGGCAAGCATGGGCCGCCATGCGCGCCGAGCTTTGGCCCGAAGAAGACCCTGACTGGCTGGCGCACGAAACGCTCCAACATTTCGGCGGCAGCGAAATCGGCCCGGCAATCTTCATTGCCGAAGACAACGACGCCCGACCTGTCGGCTTTCTAGAACTCGCCCTTCGGACTTACGCAGAGGGCTGCGAGGCGAGCCCGGTTCCCTTTATCGAGGCCTGGTACGTCTCCCCGTTGGTTCGCTTCCGCGGCGTCGGCCGGCGGCTCGTCGAAGCGGCGGAAAATTGGGCTCGCATCAGGGGCTTCCGAGAAATCGGCTCGGACACCCAGCTCTCCAACGCCGCAAGCCAAGAGGCGCACGCCAAGCTGGGATTTGAGGAAGCCGAACGCATCGTTGCTTACCGGAAGACCCTCTGAGGCCACATTGCAAGCCTGGAGTTTGGCGCTAAGGTCAGGTCAGAAAACAAAAAAACGATAATAATCGAGGGGGCGGAATCGTGGCGGAAACGACGGCGGGGCCAGCGCCTCAAGGCGCCAGCGCGGGTGCGCAGAGCTACGGAACACCAGCCTATCGCGGCTACGTGCTGTTGCTGCTGACACTCGTCTACACACTCAACTTCATCGATCGGAACCTGCTCTCGGTCATCGCCCAGCCGGTGATCGAGGCGTTTAACCTCAGTGATAGCGAGTACGGGTTTCTCAACGGCCCGCCCTTTGCGATCTTCTATGCGCTCATGGGCATCCCGATCGCGGCCATGGCCGATCGCTACAATCGCGTTGTTATCATCGCGCTCTGCATCGCCATCTGGTCAGTGATGGCCGCACTCTGCGGTTTGGCAACGAGCTTTATGTTCCTGCTCATTGCCCGCATCGGCGTCGCCATCGGCGAGGCGGGTTGCACCCCTCCCGCCAACTCACTGATCGGCGATTATTTCAAACCACAGAGCCGCGCCAATGCGCTGGGCATCTACGCCATGGGCGTCACCGTCGGCGGCGCGCTTGCCAACGCGTTCGGCGGTCCGATCGCCACCCAACTCCACGGCGACAGCATGTCGGCTTGGCTGCAAAGCGCCGGCCTGGCCTCGCTCTTCGCGGGCATCGACTGGGCCAATGTCGATGGTTGGCGCATTGCTTTTATCGTCATCGGTGCGCCAGGCGTGCTTATCGCGCTCATCGTATTGCTGACGGTCAAGGAACCTCCGCGCGGATTTTCCGATCCGCCGGGCATGGAGCGCGCGCAAAAATCAAGTCTGCTCGAAACGCTGCGCGAACTCAGCAAAAAGCCGACATTCTGGACGATGGCGATGGGCGCGGCGCTCACCGCACTCGTCGGGTACGGCCTTGCGGGCTTCCAAGCTCCAATGGCGCAACGCGTTCACGGCATCGATCCGGGTACGTTCGCGCTGCAATTTGGCGTCCCACTCGCACTCTTCGCCGCGGGCGGAACGTTCCTCGGCGGCTTCCTCACGGAGAAGCTCACACCGCGCTTTTCCACCGCCGTCTCGTGGATACCGGCGCTCGGCCTGCTGCTTTGCGTGCCGCTCTACGAAATCGCCTACTTCATGCCGACCGAGCAGATCGAAACCGCGCGCTGGATTTGGTGCGTCGGCGCGACGCTCCACTACATGTACCTCGGCTCGCAATACACGATCGGCCAAGGCGTCGTGTCGACGCGTTCACGCGCCGCCGCCATCGCCATTCTGTTGTTGACGATTGCGCTGATCGGCAACGGGCTGGGGCCACAAATCGTAGGCTGGCTCAGCGACATGTTCATGAGCTCGCAGCTTGCCTCGCTCGATCCCAGCGGCATGCTCACCAACGATATCTGCCGGGCGCGTGAGGCCGTCGCCCAATTGCCGGAGGCGCAGCAGGCCATCTGCCGCACCGCGTACGGCGAGGGCCTGCGCCACTCGATGGCGGCGACTGCGCTCATCTTCATTCCGGCGGCGGCGTTCTTCCTGCTCTCGGCGCTGACGCTGAAGAAGGACATGGTCGCCAAGCACTGAGCGGCGTCCTGACGAGTTGACGGGCGGGCGGTTGAGTATCATCAACCGCCCATGATTCCGCGCTATGCACGCCCCGAAATGGTGGCGATTTGGGAGCCTGAGAGCCGTTACGGCATCTGGCTTGAGATCGAAACGCTCGCCATGGAGGCGATGGCTGAACTCGGCGCCATTCCGAAATCCGCTGCAGACGAGTATCGCAAGAAGGGCAAGTTCGACGTCGCGCGCATCGATGAGATCGAGCGCGAAGTAAAACACGACGTCATCGCCTTCCTCACCAGCGTCGCCGAACACGTCGGCCCAGAGTCGCGCTTCGCGCACCAAGGCATGACGTCGAGCGATGTGCTGGACACGTGCCTGGCGGTGCAGCTGGCGCGGGCGAGCGATCTGCTGATCGCGGGTTGCGTGCGCGTTATGGAGGCGCTGAAGAAGCGCGCGGTCGAACACAAGTTCACGCCGACGATCGGGCGCAGCCACGGCATCCACGCCGAGCCGACGACGTTCGGGCTGAAGCTCGCCGGCCACTACGCGGAGTTCGAGCGCAATCTCTATCGGCTGATGGCGGCGCGGAAGGAGATCGCGACGTGCGCGATCTCAGGCGCCGTCGGCACCTTCGCGCAGATTGATCCGCGTGTTGAAGCGTATGTCGCTGACCGCCTGGGGCTCGAGATTGAGCCGGTCTCGACGCAGGTGATCCCGCGCGACCGGCATGCGGCGTTCTTTGCAGCGCTTGGCGTCGTCGCGAGCGGCATCGAGCGGCTGGCAACGGAAGTGCGCCATCTGCAGCGCACGGAAGTATTGGAGGCGGAGGAGTTCTTTGAGCCCGGGCAAAAGGGCTCGTCGGCGATGCCGCACAAGCGCAACCCGGTCCTCACCGAAAATCTTTGCGGCCTCGCGCGCCTTGTCCGCAGCGCCGTCACGCCCGCGATGGAAAACGTCGCCCTCTGGCACGAGCGCGACATCTCGCACTCATCCGTCGAACGCGGCATCGGCCCGGACGCGACCATCCACTTGGATTTCGCACTCCACCGCATGGCGATGGTGATCGAGAAGCTGGTCGTTTATCCCGAAAACATGGCCCGCAACCTCGCGCTCCTCGGCGGCCTGCACAATTCGCAACGCGTCATGCTGGCGTTGACGCAAGCCGGCGTCACCCGTGAGGACGCTTATCGCCTTGTGCAAAAGAGCGCGATGCAAGTCTGGCAAAGCCCACCGCCACGCGCCGAAACCGCTTTGATCGACAAGCTCAAAGCCGATCCGGACGTCACCTCAAAGCTCGACGCCAAAGCGCTCGAAGCCTGCTTCGACGACGCGCACCACTTCAGCCGCGTCGACGTCATCTTCAAGCGCGTCTTCGGCTAACTCTCGCGACGGCTCTGCTCGACCTTCTGCGTCACGGTCTCGGCCAGGACTTGCATGTTCGTCATCGATCGCTGCATGCGGTCGGCCAAACGGCGCAGATGCTCCGTGCCGCGCGCATCATGTCCGCGCGCACGCTCGGCCATTTGCTCATAGCGCTCACGCTCGACAACAAAGCGCGACGCCGCTTGCTGCAATTGCACCAACTCTGGGCAAGCCACGACCGCAGCCTGCCTCAAATCGCGCACCGACGGCCAGTTCGCGAGCGTCATATGCATCGCGAACGCGCGCGCGGGGCCGCGCAAGTCCGATGCTTCCACAAATCCTGAAGCAACGCCGATCACCACCGATGCCTCGACGCTCGTGATCGAATTCGGCTCGCGCCCGAACGCCTCAAAGTTCGGCCACGTCTGGCCGGCTTGCGCCATCGCGTTGCCGTACGAGCGCACAGCGCCGCGCAGCAGCGCGCGCCCTTGCGGCGTGCACACATCGCCCGGCGGATGGCCGGCGGCGAACAATTCCAGCATCTCGCTCGCTTGCGTCGCTGGCATCGCAACAGGCCCCGGCGCACAGGCGCTGAGGAGCCCAGCCGCCGCAAACGCGAGCATCATCTTTCGCAGCATGCTTCGTCCCACTACCCGAGGACGAGCTTCCCCTAACGTCGTGCAGGAATTGTTCACCCACAGCGTAAATCGGCGGTCACCAAACCTGATTGCACAGGCCCGCGAAGCACTTCAGACGAAGGCCGGTCAGAAGGAGGATCCGAATGAGCGAAGAACTCAGCGATGATTGGGATCAAGAAACGATGATCGAACTGCGGCGCTTCGCGCTAGAGCAGGCGGTGATCGCCCACACCAACAAAACTGGCGCGGCCATCGATCTCGGCCAAGTCTTCAAAGACGCTGACCGTATCGTCAATTACGTTGTCGGTGAACTCGAGCCGTGACCCGGCGCGGGGACCTTAGGTCCCCGCCTTCACCGACGCCCGAGCCTCAGCCAGCGCCTCGTCCATCTTGGCGCGGATTTGATGGTCTGAGAGCTGCACCGCGTGCAGGTCGAGATCCGCCCGGATCTTGCGGAACAGGTCCTCGGCGCCCGCTTCTTCGAGGTCCGCCACCACGACTGACTTGGCGTAATCGTCGGCCGCGCCGTCGGACAGGCCCATTAGGCCTGCCGCCCACAGGCCCACGATTTTGGCGCGCCGCGCTTGAGCCTTGAACTCAAGCTCTTGATCCAATTGGAATTTCTTTTCCTCTGCGCGTTCGCGATCGTTGAACTGGCTCATAAGCCTTCCGGCCTCCTTGGGTGTTCTCCCTTGCATAGTGACGCGCGCTGCAGGGATCAACGGGACCAACCGTCACCGCCAATTGTGGCAGGCGTCCAAGTCACCTAAGTTCAAACTCTGTTTTGCAGCGGCGATTCCGCCGCGCCGAGCCATTTCGCGGCCCCTAGCCGCCGCCCCTAGGAGGGCCTCATGTCACGTCGCAAGAAGATCTACGAAGGCAAGGCCAAGATCCTGTTCGAGGGTCCTGAGCCCGGCACGATCATCCAATACTTCAAAGACGACGCGACCGCTTTCAACGCGCAGAAGAAGGCGATCCTTGAAGGCAAGGGCGTGATCAACAACCAGATCAGCGGGTTCATCATGCAGAACCTGAACGCGATCGGCGTGCCCACTCACTACATCAAGACCATGAACATGCGCGAACAGCTCGTGCGTGAGGTCGAGATCATCCCGCTCGAAGTCGTGTGCCGCAACGTGGCGGCAGGCTCGCTCTCGACGCGTCTCGGCATTGAAGAAGGCACGCCGCTGCCGCGCTCGATCATTGAGTTCTACTACAAGAAGGATGAGCTCAACGACCCGATGGTCGCCGAAGAGCACATCACCGCGTTCAATTGGGCGAGCACCCAAGAGATCGACGACATCATGGCGCTGACGCTGCGCATCAACGACTACCTCTTCGGTATGTTCGGCGCCGTCGGCATCAAGCTCGTCGACTTCAAGCTCGAATTCGGCCGCCTCTACGAAGGCGACATGGTCCGCACCGTTGTGGCTGATGAAATCAGCCCCGACAGCGCCCGCCTCTGGGACGTGCAGACCAACGAGAAGATGGACAAAGACCGCTTCCGCCGCGACCTCGGCAACGTCACCGAGGCTTACGTGGAAGTCGCGCGCCGCCTCGGCATCGTGAAGCAAACTGGCACTGGCGGCGAGAGCGTGCACTAAGTTTCGAAGCGGACGACGCGTTCGCTTCAACAGGGGGAAGACATGAAAGCGATCGTCACCGTAGGCCTGAAGCCTGGCGTTCTCGACGTGCAGGGCAAGGCGGTGGCTGGCGCGCTGAAAGAGTTGGGCTTCGGCGGCGTCCAAGATGCGCGAGTCGGCAAGCGCATCGAAATCACCCTCGACGGCAACATCGACCCCGCCACCGCCGAAGCGCAAGTGCGCGAAATGTGCGAAAAGCTCCTCGCCAACACGGTGATCGAAAGCTACCGCGTCGAAATCGCCAGCTAACGCCCATGTTGCGTGCGTTCGCGCTCGCTTTCATCATCGCGCTCGCAAGCTGCGCGCACACATCAGCGGAACCACCGCTCAACTACACCGCTGTCCCCGCTAGTGAGACGGGCAAACACACTCGCGGTGACTACGATGGCGACGGCCTCATCGACACCGCCGATTTCTTCGAAAGCAACGAGGGCGCTCTCACGCTGATCGTGCGGCGCGCCGCGGCGGCGAACGAGCCCACCGAAATCTGGGGCGGCGATATCGCGAGCTTCCCCTACTTCGAAGTCCGCAGCACCGGCCCTGGCCGCTATCGCAATCTATGCCACCTCTACGGCCCCGACTGTGGCGGCGCGCCACGCGAAGTCACACTCACACACGACGGTGTCGTAGTTGTCGCCCTCGAAGGTCCTGCCGAGTTCCTGTACTACTGGGACGGCCAGAAATTTAAGAACATCATCATCAGCGAATAGCCGCCTTGTATTGCCGCTGCGGCAGCGCATTACGCTTCCTCAAAACATCAGAGGAAACGCCCATGCTGACCTGGGGCGACGACTATCCGATCCACCAGACGCCGGAGCCGATCGCGTTCTCCGGCAGCGATCGCAATTTCTATGATCGCTATTTCTTCAACGGGTACAGCGCCGATGGCTCGGTGTTCTTTGCGGCCGCGCTCGGCGTCTATCCGCACCTCGACGTGATCGACGCTGCGTTCTGCGTCTTGGCCGACGGCAAGCAGCACAATGTCCGCGCCTCGCGCCGCCTGAACAGCGAGCGCATGAAGCTCGATGTTGGCCCGATCGAAGTACGCGTGATCGAGCCATTGCAGAAACTCGGCGTCCGCGTCGGCGCCAATGACGGCAATGTCCGCGCTGATCTCATCTTTGATGCGCGCCATCGCCCGATAGAGGAGCCGCGTTTCACGCGCCGCAACGGCTCGCGCATGTTCATGGACTACACGCGCATGACACAAAACGGCGCGTGGTCGGGCGACCTCAGCATTGGCGGCGAGAAGCTCAACGTTGCCGGCGCCTTCGGCACCCGCGATCGATCTTGGGGCATCCGGCCGGTGGGTGCGCCGGACTCACAACCCGGCCCTGCCGCGTTTCAGTTCTTCTGGCTCTGGGCGCCGTTCAACTTCGAACACCACGCCGTCTTCTGCCACACCAATGACGACGACAACGGCAAAGCCTGGAACCGCCGCGCCGTGATCGACCACATCGGCGCCGCGCGCACCGAATACGAACATCCCGCGTTCGATCTCAAATATCGCGCAGGCTCACGCCGTCTTCAGCGCACCGACATCGTGCTCGCGCCCGACACATCACTCAGCATCGAACCCACCGGCCAGCACTTCTACATGAGCGGTCTAGGCTACACGCATCCGACCTGGGGCCATGGCCGCGACCACGGCGACTTCGAAACCGCCTACGATGTCATCGACGCCGCAAGCATCGAAGACGGCGCGCCAGGTCAGCTTCACATCCAGGCGCTCGCGCGCGCAACGCTCCGCACCAACGGCGCCGAACACCAAGGTGCAGGCGTGCTCGAACAATTCCTGATCGGCCCGCACGCGCCAAGCGGCTTCAAATCCGTTCTGGACGGCGCCCCATGAGCGTGCACTCGCATCCGGACCGGTTCACACCAGACTGGCTTGAGCGCGTCCTCGGCGCCCCGCGTGGTGCGCTCAAGAGTTTTAGCGCCAGGCCTGTCGGCACTGGTCAGATGAGCCTCAGCTTCCGCGTCGCGCTCGATTGGCAAAACGGTGAAGGCCCGAGCTCGATCATCGCCAAATGCCCGTCGCTCGACGCCAGCACGCGCGCGATCGCGGGCGCGCTTCGCGCGTACGCGCTTGAGCTTGGCTGGTATCGCGACCTCGCGCGCGACATCGGCGTGGCCTGTCCGCGCTGCCTGCACCTCGAAAGCAACGACGACGAAACCGATTTCGTCCTGCTGCTTCAAGATCTGGCGCCGGCGCAGCAGGGCGATCAGCTCGCCGGCGCCAGTATCGCACAGATCGAAGGTGCGCTGGTGCAAGCCGCCGCTTTGCACGCGCCGTACTGGGGAAAGCCACAACTCAACGACATTGCCTGGCTTCAACCTTCGCCCGCAACCGCCGCTATGATCCGCCAGATGGCGCCCGCGCTCTACACGCAATTCCGCGCCCGCTACGCAGAACGCTTTGCGCCTGAAGTGCTCGATCTCTGCGACGCGTTCATGGCCAAGGTCGATGCTTACTTCGATGCGCACCCAGCTGCGCTCACGGTCCAACACCGCGATTTCCGCATCGACAACATCCTCTTCGCACCAGACGGCGGCGCGCACGTCGTGGATTGGCAAACACTAGGCCCTGGCGCCGGCGCCAGCGATGTCGCGTACCTGCTCGGCACCAGCATCGCCGATGCCGAGACGCGCGCGCAGGAAGAGGCGCGCCTCGTTCGCTTCTACGTTGATCAGCTCCGCGCACGCGGGGCCGCAGTGGATGCAGACGAGGTCTGGCGCGAGTATCGGCTCTACGCCTTCTCCGGCGTGCTGATGGCGATCATCGCTTCAACCAATGTCGAACGCACCGAACGCGGCGATGAGATGTTCGCCGTCATGACCGAACGGCCTGCACGACAAGCGCTGCATCTAAACAGCCTCGCGCTGCTCTAAGTGTGGTCGCCGAAATGGTCGTGGTGATCGCCGACAGGAATGATCGGTCCGCGGTCGCCTGTGCGCCGTTCGCGATGCGCACCACGCATCGAAACAACGGCCAGCGCGATCAAGAACACGATGCCAGCCGCGAATGCGAGCAGCTCCGTAAGCATGTCCCTTATGTGGTGCAGTCAATGCGCCACCGCGAGACGTGCAGCGCTACTTTTACGTAATCCGCACTTCGGCCTCAATCGCCGCCGCCGTCGCCGCCACCGCCGTCTGCGTCGCCTGCGTCCGCGTGATCATCGTGATGCGGACGTCCGCCGCCGTCAGCGTGTGTGTAAGATGCCCCGCCATCGCTTCCAGAAGCGGTTTCACGCCGGCGCTCATCCTGTGGCGCATTGATGCGGTAGAGCACCGATGCCAGCCCCAGCGTCGCCGCAATCGACAACAAGGCCACAATAACAACCCAAATGCTCATCGCGTATCTATAGCCTGGACTGCGCAAAACACGCCAGTTCGGTCGCATTTCCCGCTTTTGCGGCGTCTTGGCCGCCGCTTCGGCCTTGGCCTGAATCGCCTTCGCCTTTATCTAGCGCCCATGAAATCCGCAGTGATCGTATTCCCGGGGTCCAATTGCGACCGCGACGCCGCACGCGCCTTGGAGCGCCTTACCGGCAAACCCGCCCACATGGTCTGGCACAAGGACACCGCGCTTCCCGCCGGCGTTGATCTTGTGGTGCTGCCGGGCGGCTTCTCCTACGGCGACTATCTCCGCTCCGGCGCCATGGCGGCCAAGAGCCCTATCGTCCGCGATGTCATTTCTCACGCGGAACGCGGCGGCCTCGTGCTCGGCATCTGCAACGGCTTTCAGGTTCTGACCGAAACGCGGCTTCTGCCGGGGGCGCTGGCGCGCAACGCTGGCCTGAAGTTCGCCTGCAAAGAAGTTCCGCTGGCAATCACCAACGCCAACACCGCCTTCACGCGCGCCTATCGCGAACAGCGCGAGACCGAAATCCCGATCGCCCATGGCGACGGTCGCTTCGTCGCCGATGAAGACGTGCTCTCGCGGATCGAGGGCGAGGGCCAGGTGGTTTTCCGCTATCTCGAAAACCCCAACGGCTCCGCCCGGGATATCGCCGGCATTGTCAACGCACGCGGCAACGTGATGGGCATGATGCCTCACCCCGAGCGCGCTTCCGATCCGGTGCTTGGTCGGACCGGCGGCGCCGCCGTTTTCCAAAGCCTCATGGAAGCGGCATGACCACGAAGAAAGCTCCGAGCCAGACCGCCTCAGATTTCGATGCCGAGGTCGACGGCGCGCGCAAGCGCCTCGAAGCGGCGATGAACGAAGACACCGGCTTCGACGATCTGGCCGCACTGCAGGCGCTCGCGCCGATCCTGGAAGAGAAAATCCGTTCACGCCGCCTGACGTTCGCGATCGCGGACGATGACGACGAAGAAACGCAAATCGCCGTCATCCATGTCAGCACCGACGAGGAATTGGGCTTCATCTTCGCTGAGGACGGCGAGTACGTCTTCGAGTCCAACCTCGAAGCCTATTTCGATGATTTCGTGGACGACGATCCCGAGCGCTTCGTCGAGCGCCTTTACGAGACCCTTCGCGCCGACCTGCCGAAGTACGAAGTCGAAAACAAGGGCTGATCGCCTTTCACTCCATCCGAAAACAAAGGGCCCTTCGCATCGCTGCGAAGGGCCCAGTTCTATGGAGTAGGTTCAGCGTTTAGCGGACGCTCGGCGCCTCGCTTTCAGCGCGGACGTTCGCGTCGTCCTCACGCAGCGCAGCCATGGCGCGTTGCGTGCGCGGATCCGAGAGCACCGCGTTCAGGCGCACCAGCGCCTGCGCGCTTTCCGTCGAAACGCCGAACACATGTTCGAACGCTTTGAACGGATTTTCCTGCTCCGGATAGTAACGCAGCTGAACGCGCTCATTCTCACCGATGCCGGCGAGCGCGCGTGCACGCGCCACAGCAACCGAGAAGCCGCCGACGTGATCGACCAGCCCGCGCTCCAGCGCTTGCTGACCCGTCCACACACGGCCGCCCGCTATGGCGCGCACTTGCTCAGGCGTCATGTGACGGCCTTCGGCGACGATGCCGATGAAGCCAGCATAGGCGCGGTCGATGAACCCTGCGAAGGCCGCGCGTTCCGCCGGATTGAACGGACGTTGGCTCGTGAACATCTCAACCATCGGCGAGCCGACCGTCACCGTCTCGGTATTTGTCGAGAGGTAATAGTCCATCGCCGGGCCAATGATGAGCTTGCCGCCCAGCACGCCGATAGAGCCCGTAATCGTCGAGGACGACGCCACGATCTCATCTGCGTAAGCCGAGACGTAATAGCCGCCAGAAGCCGCCACTTCGCCCATCGAGATCACGATGTGCTTGCCGCGTTCCTTGGCCGTGCGCAGCGCCGCCAGGATTTGGTCGGACGCCACCACCGAACCGCCGGGGCTCGACACGCGGAACACGATGGCCCGCACGTTGTCGTCTTCCGAGGCGTCGAGCAGCGCCTGCGCGATGACATCGCTGTTCATCGAGCTTTCTTCAGAGAAGAGGCCGTCTTCGGTCGGGCCGGAGACGATGGCGCCTTCGCCTTGCACAACCGCGATCACCGGACCGCTGTTGCGCTCACGCGGGCGATAATCGGCAAAGTCGATCATCTCAGCGTTTTCAGCGCGCGCGAGCGCTGATTGCTCGGCGTCGAACGGCCGGCCGATGCGATCGACCAAGTGAAGCTCAACCGCGCGCTGGGCCGTATAGGGCGTCGCTTCGATCGCTTGGCGCACCGCATCCGGCGTGATGCCGCGGTCCGCCGCGATATTGGCGATCATGACGTCATAGATGCCGTTCATCAGCGACAGCATCGATTCACGGTGTTGCGGTGTGAACGTCTCGTGCGTCAGGGTGCTCGCCGCGGTCTTGTAGTCTTCGCGCGTCTCGAACTGCGCCTGCATGTGATAGCGGCGCAGCGTATTGGCGTAGAACGTGACTTCAGCCGAGAGACCCATCGGCATGAACTCGCTGGCGTCCTGCAGCCAGACTTCATCCGAGTCCGCAATCGCCATGTAGCCCGGCATACCCATGCGCACGCCATCGTTCTGCAGGTGCGCCACGACGAACTTGCCGGATGCGCGGAACGCCGCGAGCGCGGCGCGCAATTCTTCAGCCTGCGCCGCCGGCATGCCGCCCGTGTTGGCGCGGATGTAGATGCCTTCGACAGCGTTGTCCGTGCGCGCCGATTCAATGCGCGACAGCGTCTCAAGCAAAGACGTGCCGCCGCTGAAGGCTGCGAATGGATTGGTGGAGCGCTGGTCCGTCATCGGCTCACGCAAATCGAGCGAGAGCACCATATGCGCGGGTTGCGCCGGTTGGCTGGAGACTGACGCCGCCAGCATCGAAAACAAAAGGAACGGCCCGATGAAGAGGAAGAGCACGAGCCCTACCAGCACACCGGCCACCGTGATCAGAAACTGCTTCACGAGCGCCTACTCCAGACCCGGACCCAGCGCCGGATTTATCGATAAATGATATGAAGCTAAATCGGTTGCAAGCGGAATTTTATCGAAAAATGATAAATGACGCTATTCTAATACCGCACGCGGGATCAAAGCGCATATCCAAAACATTGCTGCATCGAGGGATTTCCCGGCGACCCGGGCTAACGCAGTATGCGGCCTCTGGAGGGTGCGTCATGTCCGGGCCCCGTAGGCCTGCCATTGCCAGCGACGACTGGATGCTCGAGCAGCAGCTCCGCGCGGAGATGGAGGCGGAGGCGTGGCGTCGCTTGCGCTACGAACTCGCTGCGCCAGTCGTGGAGGCGGCATCCGTGCCCCCTGCGCCGCCGATTGCGGCCGAGCCTGACTACCACAGCGGCGGGAGCCTTGTTCTCAAAGCACTCGTGCGCTTCGCGCTCGCTTCGTTCGGCGCCTACCTCGCCTGGATCGCAGCGATGGACGCCGGCCTCGGCGGCTTCGAGGTGTGGCTCACCGCCGGCAGCGCCTTTGTCGTCGTGCTCGCGCTTTCGCTTCTCGGTCCGGCGCGCCGAATGGTGCACATGCTGGCCGAGACGACACGCTGGCTCATCATCATCGCGCTTGCGCTTGGCGCGCTTTGGATCTTGCTCCAAGGTCGGTTCTGACCGGGGCATATTCGATCAATGACATCTTCTATTCTCGCGCGCCTGCTCGAGCGGCCCGAGCGCGCGCTTTGGGCGCTCATCGCGGCGCAGATCGCGTTCTGGAGCCTCGCGCCCGCGCTTTCGCACTCAGCGCCGCCGCTTGATGTCACCGATCAGTATGCCACTGGCCGCGAATGGGTCGTCGCCATCTTCAAGCATCCGAATTTTCCTGGCTTAGTCCAGGAAGCGGTGCGCGTGCTGACAGGGATTGCCGGTTGGCCGACGTACGTAGTCTCGCAAATCTTCGTCGTGACGACGTTTGCCGCCGTTTACGCGCTCGGCAAGGATCTGATGGACGCGCAGCGCGCCTTGGTCGGCACAGCGCTCCTGGCGGGCGTCTATTTCTTTTCGTGGCCGACGCCGGAGTTCAATCACAACGTCGCCCAAATGCCGTTCTGGGCGCTGACATCGCTCGCGCTTTGGCGTGCGACGAACCGCCAAGGTATTTGGTGGTGGGTCGTGCTTGGGCTTGCCGCCGGCGCGAGTATGTGGGCGAAGTATTCGAGCGCGATCCTGCTTGTTGTCGCTGGCATCTGGATGCTGTGGGACGGAGAGGCGCGCAAAAGACTGCTGACGCCAGGCCCCTGGATCACGGCGATCGTAGCTGCAGCGGTTTTTGCGCCGCAGCTGCTTTGGCTGATCGATCACGACTTTCAGCCGATGACGTACGCCGCGCGCCGCTCCAGCACAGTCGCGTTCACGGACACGCTGACCTTCCTGCCTGCCCAACTTGTCTACCACGCACCAATGTTCGTGCTGATGCTGTGCGCGGGGCTATTCGGTAGAGCCGCAGAGCAGCCGGCGCCTCCGCCCGAACGCCGCGCGCTCAATTTTCTGCTGCTGATGGGACTCGGCCCTGCCATCATTCTCACCGGAATCGGCCTGGTCAGTATGAGCGGCCTGCGTACCGCTTGGGCTGCGCCGATGTTCAACCTCTCGGGCTTGATTGCGGTGGCGCTCCTGAGCACGCGCATCGATCCGCGGCGCGTCAAGGCGACGTTTATGGGCGCCGGCCTTACCCTCGCACTTATTTCGGGACTCTACTTCGCGCACATGCGCTATGGCTACGAGATCACCGGCAAGCCCTTGCGCGGCAACTGGCCCCAAACCGAGATCAGCGAGACGTTGAAGCGCGCATGGGCCGAACAGACCAACGGCGCACCGCTTCACATCATTGCCGGCGACACGTGGAACGCCACGCTCGTGACGATGAGCGACGGCGCCCCGCCGCACATACTCATCAACGGCGACTTTTCGATCTCGCCCTGGCTACAGCCCAATGATCTCGCCCGCCACGGCGCGCTGGTGGTTTGGAGCGACCGCGTGCCGGACACTTTGGCGCCGCTCATCGCCAACCGCCCGCAGCACGACCTCGAGTTCCGGCCGCCGAACGCTTCGACCCGCGTGCGTTCAATCGTCATGCACTACGTCATCATCGCGCCGGGCGGGCCGGCAAACGCTTTGCCCGATGCGCCGTCTGTGGTTAGTGAACCCCGATGACGGCGACCGCAGAAGAGATTGCCTACGTCGGAGACGAGTTGGAGTTGTTCGCCGCGGCGACCAACTGGAAGACCTATTGGGCCGCCAAAGTACGCCCATACCTGGGCAACCGTATCCTCGACGTTGGCGCGGGCATCGGCGCAACCGTGCAACTGCTCAACGTCGATCCGACCAAACAATGGCTCGCGCTAGAGCCCGACCCGCGCCTAGTCGCGCGCATGCGCGAGCAGGCGCTGCCGGCCAATTGCGAAGTCCGCGTCGGCACCCTGACATCGCTCGCGCAAAGCGAAACCTTCGACACCGTCCTCTACATCGACGTGTTGGAGCATATCGAGGACGACCGCGCGGAAATGGCGCGCGCGGCGAAACACGTGCGCCCCGGAGGCTGCATCGTGGTTCTGGCGCCAGCGCATCAAATGCTGTTCACGCCGTTTGATCGCGCGATAGGCCATTTCCGCCGCTATGGCGGCGCCTCAATGCGCGCTGTGACGCCCCCAGGCATGCGGCTCGAGCGTCTGCTTCAACTCGACAGCGTCGGCATAAGTGCGAGCCTGGCGAACAAGCTCATCCTGAAATCGGTGTCGCCACAACCGTCTCAAATCGCTTTTTGGGACCGCGTGATGGTGCCGTTTTCCAAGCTCGTTGATCCGCTGATCGGCTATTCACTCGGCAAAACCATTATCGGCATTTGGCGCAAGGACTAGCGCGCGGCGTGCAGCGCCTGCGGCGCTGCAGTGCGCTCTACGCTTGAAATGTATTCCTTAGCCCGTTCGCGCACGCGCGGCGGCGTATCCACGCGCCCGAGGCTGGACACGATGAGCGTGATCATTGTGAAGAGACCAGTTTGCAAGAAAATCGAAAGCGCAAAGCCCGTCACGACCGTGAGCCAACCCGGCGCCGCGGCGCCCATGAACTTCGCCACCAGACCGGCGCCCACAACCAACACGACCAGCGCGGCCATCCCGACAAGCGCCAACGCCATCCGCGTCAGCACCAGATCGGCGAACACCATCACAGCACGCATGCCGTGCAGCACAAGGCTCGGGAAGTTCATGCGGGACTCGCCGGCATAGCGTCTGCCGCGGTCGGTCGGCACATTCGCGCGCCGCAATTTGGCTTTCACAACGGCGCCAGCCACGTGCGTCGATGTCTCATACATCCCCGACATGCGCTCCAGAGCCTTCGGGCTCATGGCCATATAGTTCCCGAACCGCAGCACTTGACCCGTCGCCAGTTTGAAGAGGCGCTTGTAGACCGCATAGAATGCCTTGAACGTCAGCGTCTCCGATCGCTTTGCCCGCTCCGCCACCGCAACATCCACCTCAGGACGCAACGCGCGCAGCAGCTCCGGAATAGATTCCGGCGTATCCTCGCCATCGGAATCCATCACGATGCAGGCAGTGATGTTTGGCAGCTGATACGCGTGCGCCAACCCGATAGCGATCGCGCCCTGGTGGCCGACATTGCGCGCCAGGCGCAATATCTCCCCCGACACGCCGGCCTCCGTCAGCGCCGAAAGCTTCGGCGGCGCGCCGAGCGAGCCATCGTCGACGGCGACGACGTGAAACCTTGTGCCCGTTGCTGGCTCCACGGCCGCAAACCTGCGACAGAGCTCCGCAAAGCTCTCCTGGTCCTCATAGACAGGGGTGACGATGGCCACAGTCATGTGCAGCAACCTAGCCCGATGCGAGAGGGAGGTGAAAGGCTGGCTGGGGTGCTAGGATTCGAACCTAGGAATGGCGGTACCAAAAACCGCTGCCTTACCGCTTGGCGACACCCCAAAACCGGCGAAGCGGCTACTTAGAGGCGCCCGCGTTCCGATGCAACAGCAGCCCCCGTCGCTTGGCGTTTGAGCCGCAGCCCGGCGCATTTTCCCCCTCTCTGGGGAGTTCGGAGACAAGCACACGGCCGACGCATTGCCAGGTCCGGGCCGGGGCACTATAAGCCCGCCTCCTCGGAGTATAGCTCAGCCTGGTAGAGCACCACGTTCGGGACGTGGGGGTCGTAAGTTCGAATCTTGCTACTCCGACCAGATTCCTTGCATCAGATGCAGCAGCCGTGCGCCGCCTCGAGCGGCGGCGGCTGACGCACCAACAAAATGGCGCGTGGGCTTGCCAGCGTGATCGGATCACGGCTGAAAGAGCCCGAGCGATTCAGAAGGAGCCGCGATGCCGCGCCTAAGCTACGTCCCTGGGGATTTCGAACTGCGGGTTGGCCGCTCCAAGACAGGGCTCGGCCTCTACGCCGAAACCGACATTCCCAAAGGCGCGTGCATCATCGAATACACAGGCGTCCAGCTCAGCAAAGAGCAGGAAGAGAAATCGAACTCCAAATATCTGTTCGAGATAAACGCTCGCAAGACCATCGACGGCGCGCCGCGCTGGAACACCGCGCGTTACATCAATCACTCGTGCCGCCCGAACTGCGAGCCGAACATCCACAAAGCGCGCGTCTACATCCACGCCAAGCGCAAGATCAAAGCCGGCGAAGAGCTGAACTACGATTACGGCAAGAACTACTTCAATGAATATCTGAAGGAGATCTGCGCGTGTCCGAAGTGCGAGGAAAAACGCATCGCCGCTGCGAGCGAAAAGAAAATGGCGGCCGCCGCTTCACGCTCTAAGCGTGCACCGAAGAAGACGAAGAAGGCCGCGAAGAAACGCGCTTAGAGCGTCTTAACGTCCACGCCCTTGGCCTTGCCCACGATCACGACGTGCGCGAGGCCAAGGAAGAGGCCGTGCTCCACGACACCCGCAATATTCTTCAACGCCGCGCCAAGCGCATCGGCATCGGGAATACGCTGCGTGTGCGCATCGATAATGTAGTTGCCGCCATCGGTGATGACTGGCTCGTTCGCCTTGCCGCTGGTGCGCAGCACAACCTCATGCCCGGCGCAGTCCGTGTCACGCAACGCATCCCGAATGCGCTGCGCCGTCAGCGCAAAACCAAAGCGGGTGACCTCGATCGGCAGCGGAAACGCGCCGAGCGTCTCCACCCATTTCGTGTCGTCAGCGATCACCACCATCTGCTTAGACGCGGCCGCCACGATCTTCTCGCGCAACAACGCCCCACCGCCCCCCTTGATCAGTCGAAACTGCGGATCGACCTCATCTGCGCCATCGACATCGACATCAATCGAGCTGACCTGGCTGATCTCCAGCAAGGGCACACCCACCTGCTCAGCCAAATTCCGCGTCGCTTCCGAGGTCGGCACGCCCTTCACGCGCAAGCCCTGCCGCACCCGCTCGCCAAGCTGACGCACAAAGTGCGCGGACGTGGAGCCCGTGCCTAAGCCCACCACCATGCCGTCTTTCACGTAGTCCAGCGCCGCATGCGCCGCGTTGAACTTGGCGATGTCTCCGCTCACTTGGTCTCCTTCGCCTTTTGTTTTTTTGCGCGGTTGGCGTCAGCCCAACCCTCGATATTCATCTGCTTGGCGCGCGCCACGGCAAGCGCCCCATCCGGCACGTCCTTTGTGATGACGCTACCCGTCCCGGTATAAGCGCCCTTGCCGACCGTCACCGGCGCAACCAGCGCCGTGTCCGAACCGATGAACGCGTCTTCGCCGATCGTGGTGCGATACTTGTCGAAACCATCGTAATTGCACGTAATCGTACCGCAGCCGAGATTGGCGCGCGCACCGACCTCTGCGTCGCCAACATACGTCAAATGGCTCGCCTGCGCCTTCGGGCCGAACGTAGCGTTCTTCACTTCCACGAAATTCCCGATCTTCACGCCGGCGCCAAGCTTCGTGCCCGGCCGCAGCCGCGCCGACGGACCAACGTTCGCGCCCTCTCCGATCTCTGCGCCCTCGAAATGGCAAAACGCCTTAATCCGCGCGCCCTTCGCGATCTTCACGCCTGGCCCGAAATAGACATTCGGCTCGATCACAACGTCGTTCGCGATCTCGGTATCGTAAGAAAAATAGACCGTGTTCGGATCGATCATCGTCACGCCCGCGGCCATCGCGGCCGCACGCGCACGCGCTTGAAACGACGCTTCCGCTTGCGCCAGCTCACCGCGCGCGTTGACACCAAGTACCTCAGTTTCGTCGCCCATAACGATAGTGGATGGAATGCCGGCCGCTCGACCAAGCCCAATTACATCGGTCAGATAATATTCGCCCTTGGCGTTTTCGTTCTTTACCTGCGCCAGCAGGCTGAGCAGCACCGAAACCTCAACAGCGATCACGCCGGAATTACACAGCTTCACAGCGCGCTCGTTTGCGTTTGCGTCCTTCTCTTCAACGATGCGCTCAAGCTTGCCGGCGCCATCGGTGATCAGTCGCCCATAGCCGAAGGGATTCGCCGCCTCGAAGCCCAACACCGCGATGCCGCCCGACTTGGCGCGCGTTTCGAACAAGAGATTGATCCGCTCGCCCGTCACCAACGGCGTGTCCGCGTAAAGCACCGCAACATCGCCATCGAAGCCCGCCAACGCAGCCTCGGCAGCACGCACCGCATGCGCTGTTCCCAGTGCCTGCTGCTGAACCGCCACCGCATCGGCGCCCAGCGCCTTCGCCGCATGCTCATGCACTTGGGGTGAATGTGTTCCCACGACCACGATGATGCGCGAAACGCAGGCGTCCTTCGCCGCCGCGATCGCCCAATCCATCATGGCGCGACCGCCAACTTGGTGCAGAACCTTGGGCAGATCGGATTTCATCCGAGTGCCCTGACCCGCGGCTAAAATTATTGCTGCTCGTGCACGGCTCATCTGCGTTGGCGCCTGCTTGTCCGAATCCTAGGCTCGTTCTAGCCCATTTGAGGAACCAGGGGCATCCATGACCAGCGGCGAACTGGCCGACGCAACCATCGTTTTTGACCTCGACGGGACGCTCGTCGACACCGCGCCCGATCTCGTGCGCGCGCTGAACCAAACGATGGATCTGGAGGGTCTGCCGCGGATCAAACTCGATACCGTCCGCAACCTCATCGGCCGCGGCTCACGCGTCATGATCGAGCGGGCGGCGGCGCTTTCGGGCGTGACCTTCCGCGATGAACGGCTCGATGCGCTGCGGGACGAGTTCGTCACCTTCTATCGCGCCGACATCGCAAGAGAATCGCGCCCGTATCCCGGCGTCGTGGACGCACTCGACGAACTCGCCGCGCTGGGCGCCAAATTCGCGGTGTGCACCAACAAACCGACGGAGCTCTCTCAGCTTCTCCTCGATGCGCTCGCGCTCTCGGCGCGCTTCTCCGCCATCGTCGGCGCCGATTCCGTCACCGAGCGCAAACCGCACCCGGATCACTATCTCGCCGCGGTCTCACGCGCTGGCGGCACGGTCCGCCGCTCTTTCATGGTCGGCGATACCTCGATCGACGTCGCAGCTGCACGCGGCGCGGGCGCGCCCGTCGCCGTCGTGAGCTTCGGCTATTGTGACGACAGCGCCGAGAGACTCGGCGCTGACGTCGTACTTCATCGGTATTCAGAGCTTGCGCCGGCCTGCCGCCGCCTATTGGCGGCGCGCCCGTAAACCGCAGGGTCCCAGCGCTTACGCGACTTCCATCAAGCCGCGCACTCTAGGGGACGGACGATCGCGGTCGCTGTCTTCCCGCTTTGTCGGAAAGCCATTGACCATGTCGCTGCGCACGTCGGTACGCGCCGAACGCATAGCCGCAACAAAGCCCGCGTCGACCAGCTTGACGTCAACCGTGTAACCACGATCGCGCCAGTATTCCTCGATCCGCTGCTTCAAACGGCGGGCGCCGTCGGCATTGCAGAAATCGTGATCCATTCAGCTCCACCACTTGTTTTTGCGGTTCCGGGTTGGGCTCATGGCCCGGGACCGTTGGCGCAGAACTCCGCTCCGCGCCGTGCGTCAGCCCCCTGACAGCTCAGCCAGGCGATAACATGCGTGACGAGCGAGGCGCCGATATGGCGAGGTCGCGTCAGCGAGGCAATTGGCGCTCACGATTTGATGATGTGGACGAACGCTGCAGCGCTTAGACCGAGGCAAGTTTTCCCCGGAAAGTTCGCGTTGTTCAGTCGTCAGCGCATAAAAGCAGGAATTCTCGCAAAAACCGCCCGCGCTAGCCCGATTAGCCATCTACGAAAGAGTGCGATGGGAGCCGCGCCTAAGACTGTCGGCCTACGACCAAAAATGGTGGGCGCGACAGGGATTGAACCTGTGACCCCTCCCGTGTGAAGGGAGTGCTCTCCCGCTGAGCTACGCGCCCGGAAACCAGAGCTTCCGAAGGGCGCGGACCATAAGGTCCGGCCCGCCTGCGTCAAGCCGCCGGCCTTGACCGCGGGCAGCGAAACTGCGCAATTGCGAACGGTTCGCAATTTGTCTTGGAGGCTGCCCTGTCCATCGTTCTTAGCCGACGCGCTTTTGGCTTCGGGGCCTCGGCGATGGCGCTTTCGGCCTGCACGCCCAGCGCCTCCAGCAATGTCGTCAACGTCTATAGCGCCCGCCATTACGATTCCGATCGGCGCCTCTATGCGGCCTTCGAGCAGGCCACCGGCATCGGCGTGCGCGTCTTGCCGGCAAGCGCCGAACAACTGATCGAACGCCTGCAGGCGGAAGGCGATGCTACCGAGGCCGACCTTGTGGTCGCTGCCGACGCCGGCAATCTCTGGCGTCTAAAGAATGCGGGCTTGCTTCAACCGACAACCACGCCAACTCTTGAGCAAGGCGTGCCGGCGCGGCTGCGCGATCCAGAAGGGGCCTATTGGGGTTTTACACGCCGCGCGCGCGTGATCATCTATCGCAAGGATGCGGTCGAACCCGCGCAGGTCGCCTCGTTTGACGATCTCGCGAATCCGCGCTTCCGCGGCCGTATCGTCGCGCGCTCATCCACGAACGTCTATCAGCTCTCGACCTTGGCTTCGCGGATTGAGCGCCTCGGCGCCGACAACGCGCGCACCTGGGCCGCTGGCGTCCGCGCCAATTTCGCGCGCGATCCCCAAGGCAGCGACACCGACCAGATCAAAGCCGTGGGCGCCGGCCAAGCCGACGCCACCCTCTGCAACCACTACTACTATCTGCGTCTCATGAAATCGGAGGACCCGACCGACCGCGACATCGTCGCCAAGACCGGGCTCATCTTCCCCGATCAAGCTGGCGCCGGCACGCACGTGAACATTTCCGGCGCCGGAATCACCGCCCACGCCAAGCGCCGCGACAACGCCGTGCGCCTCCTTGAATACCTCGTGAGCGACGAAGCGCAGACGCTGCTGGCGCCGCTTAATGACGAATTTCCGATCCGGCCCAACATCGCGCCAGCCCCCGAACTCGCAGCGCTCGGCACGTTCAAGGAAGAAGAGATTCCGCTCGACGCGCTCGGTCGTCACCAAGCGGACGCAGCGCGCATCTTTGAGGAAGTCGGTTGGCGATAGAAGCGGCGCCCGCAGCGAACGCATTCCGCTGGACGCGGCCTGACGGCGTCGTTGTTGCGGCAACGGCGGCGACGCTCATTTGTATTGCGCCTGCCATTGCAATCTTCGCACTCGTGTTCGCCCCCGAACGCGCCAGCGCCAGTTTCGGCGCCGACCTTGTGCGCGACGGTTTGATCGGCACGCTGACGCTCATGCTTGCGGGCGGCGGCGGCGCGATCGTCTTTGGATCGATCGCCGCGTGGCTCGTCAGCCTCTGCAATTTTCCCGGCCGCCGCATCTTCGAATGGCTTCTGGTGATCCCGCTCGCGGCGCCGAGCTATATTCTAGCCTACGCCTATGCCAGCCTGACCTGGGCGGGCGGCGCCATCTCAATACCCGTCACCGGCTTTTGGGGCGCGGCTTTCGTCTACAGCGTGGGCCTCTATCCTTACATCTACCTGGCCGCTCGCGCAGCGTTTGCGAGCCAATCAGTTTCCGCCTTCGAAGCCGCACGCACACTCGGAGCTGACGCAATGCGCGTGTTCTGGCGTGTCGCATTGCCGTTAGCGCGTCCCGGGATCGCAGCGGGCGGCGCGCTGGCGTTGATGGAGATCGCCGCCGACTACGGCGCCGCGCAGCATTTCGGCCTCACCACGCTTTCAACCGCAATCTTCCGCGCTTGGTACGCGCACCAGAACGCGCACACCGCCATCCAGATTTCGGCTTTGCTTCTGTTGGCCGCTTTGGTTTTCCTGTTGATCGAGCGCTTCGCCCGCGGGCGCGCATCCTATGCTTCCGCGGCAAAGAGCGGGCGCACGCCGCCGCGTTACGCGCTCGCGCCATTGCCAGCGGCCGCCGCTCTTGCCTTCTGCACGAGCTTGGTTCTCTTCGGCGCCATCCTTCCGCTCGCTTGGCTCGCGCGCTTGGCGGCGCTGCATGCGAACGTCGAAGACATTGCAGGGCCATTCGCGAACTCGATCATCCTCTCCGCGGTTGGCGCGCTTACAACGCTCGCCCTCGCCTGCGCGATCGCCGTCGCAGCGCGCCGCGCCACGCGCTTTGGCAAGCTCACTCTATTCGCCGCCGCCATGGGATACGCCGCGCCCGGCGCCGTGATCGCGCTTGGCGCACTTTCGCTCTTTGGCCTCGCGCGCCAGGCCGGCTGGGTGGGCGGCCTCGGCACAAGCCTCGCTTTGCTCGCACTCTTGTGGGCCTACGCTTCCCGCTTTGCGGCCGCCGGCGTCCAACCCGTGGACGCGGGCCTCGCGCGCCTTTCAAGCGGCATGGACGCCTCAGCGCGGACACTTGGCGCCGGGCCTTGGCGCCGCCTGCTCCGCGTTGATCTTCCCATCGCCGCGCCCAGTCTCGCGGCGGCGGCGCTGATCCTGTTTGTCGAAATCCTCAAAGAGTTGCCCGCCACCCTGATCCTGCGTCCGTTCGACTTCGACACGCTGGCCGTGAAAGCCTACGCCTACGCCAGCGACGAACGCCTCCTCGAAGCCGCCGCACCGGCGCTTTTGATCTTTGCGGTGGGTCTGTTACCCATCATCGTGCTCACGCGCGGCTTCGCGCGCCGCGGCGACCAGACATGAGCACGATCACTCTTTCTAACGTCAAACGCGCCTACAACGGCGTCCTTGCCGTCGACGACGTTTCGCTTGTTGCGCCAGAAGCAAAAGTGCTAGCCATGCTTGGGCCCTCTGGCTCAGGCAAATCGACGATTATGCGTCTCATCGCTGGCCTTGAACCGCTAGCGCACGGCGAAATCCGTATCGGTGACGAACGCGTCTCCACCGCCACACAAACGCTGCCCACAGAGCAACGGCGCGTCGGCATGGTGTTTCAGGATTACTCGCTGTTTCCGCATCTCAGCGCCGGCGCCAATGTCGCCTTCGGCCTCGAACGGTTCGGCCGGGCCGAGCGTGACACACTTGCGCTGCAGTGGCTCGATCGCGTGGGCCTGAAACATCGCGCGCACGCGTTTCCTCACGAACTCTCTGGCGGCGAACAACAGCGCGTCGCGCTCGCCCGAGCGCTTGCGCCAAAACCGCGCGCCGTATTGCTTGACGAACCCTTCTCCGGCCTCGACCCGGTGCTGCGCGCCGAATTGCGTGACGCCACGCTCTCGACGCTAGCCGAAGCGCGCACAACGACGATCTTCGTCACGCATGACGCCGACGACGCGTTGCAGGTCGCCGATCGCCTGGCGATTTTGAAATCGGGCCGTCTCCTTCAAGAAGCGGCGCCCCGTGACGCGTACGACAAACCAGCCACGATCGATGTCGCGGCAGCGCTCGGACCGATCAACGTCCACGAGGCCATCGTCTCCAACGGCATGCTGACCACGCCGTTCGGCAGCATCGCCGCCAACGGCCTACCCAGCGGCGCAAGCGCACGTGCAGCGGTCCGTGCCGAAGCGCTGAAGCTGCAAGCCGGCGCCGGCGCGCGCGTCATCGACGTTCGCCCGCATGGCGCACACGATCTTGTCCGCATCGAAGCTCAGAATGTGATTTGGCGCGCGCTTGTGCCAGCGCACACCTCGCTCAGCGAAACCGTTGCAGTAGAAATTCAGCCAGCGGGCGCGTTCGCGTTCTCGACCTGAGCCTCTGCCGGCGGCGGCTCATTATCCAGGGGCTTGCGCAAGGTGATCCGTCGCCGCTCCAGGCGCCGCTGAGCCAGCAGACGCAAGCGCATCCGCCACGCCTCCGCTTCCCAAGCCAGTTCCTGCGCCGCATTGACATCAAGCGCCTCGGCGACGCCGAGCCGCGCGCCCAATGACTTGAAGCTCTGCCGCGCAGTTTCCAAAAAATCTTCCGTCAGGTCTTCGTCCGCCTCGACCCGCAAGCCGGCGTCCGTGAAATACTGAAGCAAGTCGCCATGCGCGCGGATATGCGGCTCGGCAAACGAAGTCGCAAACGCCGTCGCGATCTCCGCCGCGCGGAAGCCAACATAGCTTTCCACCACCGCGCTGGCGCCTGGCTTCAGGCATTTCATGAATTGCTGCGCCAGATGCGGCGGGTGACTGCAATAGGCGAAGTCGTCGATGCTCAGCACACCATCGAAATGGGAAAGGGCGAACACGTGCGCCTCAATATCGATGCGCGATGCCGTCACTCGATCCCCGAGCCGCGCACGTTGGATCCCGTGGACCAGAGCATCGAACGTCTCTTCGCGCCACTCGAAGACTTCGATCTTGCCCGGGTGCGCCGCCGCGACAGCCGCCACCGGCCCCAGGTGACCAGGCCCCAACAACGCGAGCACGCCGTCCGGCGCCAAGCCAATGCGCGCAGGCTCCAACTTGTCGGCCGTATAATCGCCGGGGCGGATGCGGTCCTCTCCCCAAAGCGTCGAGAGCGCGATTAGTCGTGCGGAAGGTTCAAACGGCGGCAGATCAAACAACTCATCGTCCGCGCCGCCGACTTCGTCATTGGCCGCCGCGAGGCTCGCCTCGATTTCCGCCAAAGCCGCTTCTTCGTCGAACGCATCGCCGTCCCACCACGCGCGAAATTTCGCACGCGTCAGGGCGAGCCTGCGTTTGTCGAACAGGGCGTTAAGCGCGGCCATAGCGCCGCAACTCTACCCCAATGTCGTTAACGATTTGCGTGAACCGCCGGCAACAGCGGCTGCGCCCCGGAGGGCAACTGGGCGTGCGGATCCTCGATAAACGCCAGCACATCCCGGTAAACGACCTCGCGCTGCAGGTCCCGCAGCAGCCAGTGCCAGCCGTTCTCGTAGTACGCCGTCCGCGCCGTCGCCGGCAGACGCCGGGCCGCGACGATGGCCGAATTGCGCGGAATGATCTGGTCGTGCGCCCCGTAGAGAAAGAGCACGTGACCATTGAGCGCCGAAGCCCGTTCCGACGCCGTCTCCATTAGGCTTACCAGCCCGTACACAGCATCGATCCGCGTCGTCCAAAGCATGTGCGGTGCCCGGCCCGCTTGCAGCAGCGCTTCGCGATTGTCCGAGGCGGTGCGCGTCTGCACGACCCGGCGCGGAGGTTGCACAGCGCGCCAAGGAAAAGTATGGGCGCCCACCCACAACGTCGCCGCATAAGCGTCCGGAAGGGTCGACCAGCCCCACACCGCCGGCGCCACCAAAACCAAACGATCAATCGTCGGCGCGTCGTCGGCGCCGAACGTCGCGATCGCCTCGGCCGACCCCATTGAATCGCCCATAACGACAATCTTCGCGCCAGGATGGTCTCTTCGCGCCACCGCCACCGCCGTGCGCAGATCTTCGATCATAAGACGTTGCCCCGGCCAGATGCCGCGATTGGGCGAGCGTCCAAACCCCCGCGCGTCGTACGCGTAGAGCGCTACGCCATGCTCCGCGAACCAAGGCCCCGCCAGATAGAACGTGTTGGCGTAATCGTTCATGCCATGCAGGCCGATGATCACCGCGCTCGCCTGCTCCCCCTCGGGCGGCAACCAGGCCGTCAGCCCGAGTTCGGCCCCATCAAACGAAACGAACCGCTCGCGGGCGACATCGAAACGCGGCGCGTCCGGCGTCAACCGCATCCCCTGCGCACGCTGCACCGTCGGCACGCACGCCGCGATCAGGATCAGCGCAAAGCCGATGAAACCCTGAGCCGCAATTCGGGCAAGACGTCCGTTTCGAACCAGGGGTTGCGTTTGAGCCATGCGCTATTCCGCCAAGATGGATGCGGCAAAGGCATGACGTTGGGCGGATAATCGCGCCAAGCGCGCACCGTTTCCCCCAGTGTCGGTTTCACCGCAGCGCCCAGATGATAGCGTTGCGCGTACGATCCTACCAGCAGCGTCAGCTGCACGTCACGCAGCAGCGGCAGCAGGCGCGGCCGCCACAACGGCGCACACTCGCGCCGGGGCGGAAGGTCAGCGCCTTTAACAGTCCCCGGATAGCAGAACCCCATCGCCGCAACCGCGATCATGCGCTTGTCGTAGAACGTCTCGCGATCCATCCGCAGCCAATCGCGCAACCGATCGCCAGATGCATCATTCCAGGGAATGCCGCTTTCGTGGACACGTCGCCCCGGCGCCTGTCCCGCTATCAGAATGCGCGCCGCCGGATGCACCCATACAACCGGACGCGGCTCGTGCGGCAGCGCGCATGCGCGGCACGCCTCGATTTCCGCAACCAATCCTCTGAGCTTTGCAGACACCGCGCTTATGTGCGCGCGCCCATCCCGAAATCCTAGACCTCAGTCACCCACTGCTGCAGCAACGTCGTCATCTAGATCGGCGTCGTTCGCGATCAGCTGCGTCGCCACGCTGAGGGTAAAGACAGAGCCTTTGCCCATCTCGCTGGTCACGGTCACGTCGCCGCCCATGAGTTGCGCCATGCGTTGCGTGATGACGAGACCAAGCCCTGTTCCGCCGTGGGTTCGCGTTGTGGAACTGTCGGCCTGCACGAACGGCTGGAACAACACCGCGAGTTTCTCCGGCGGAATGCCTATGCCGCTATCCCAAACCTCGAACACGAAGCGCTCATCCACCATGCGCACGCGTACACCGATTTCGCCGTCCTTCGTGAATTTAGACGCATTGGACAAAAGATTGAGCAAACACTGACCGAGCTTGAAGCTGTCCGTCCGCGCCAACGGCAGGTGCTCCGTCATTTCCAGCCTTAGCGTGTTGCCGTTCGCCGTCGCTTGCGGAGTTACCGCATCCAACGCATCGCGCACCAGCTCGCCGACATTGCACGGCCGCACTTCCAAAACCATGCGCCCAGCTTCAACCTTGGAAAGATCCAGAATTTCATTGATCAGATGCAGCAGCCGCCGCGCCGCCGTCAGCACGCGGTCGTGATCGACCACATCGCGGCCATCATCCTCTGCGTCTTCGCGCATTATCTCGCTATAACCGATAATGGCATTGAGAGGCGTACGCAGTTCGTGACTCATCGTGGCCAGGAATTGCGATTTAGCGACGTTCGCCGCCTCAGCATTCGCCGTCGCCACTGCAAGATCATTCAAGCGTTCGCGATCGCGTGCATCCCGCTCTGCCAACGCGCGCGCCAACTCGCCGATCTCATCGGCGCGGTGCGTCAGCTCATCAATCGCCAGCGCACTTCCGGCCCCGGCCGCTTGCGTCAACGCCAAAGTCGGCCGCACCACCCAGCGATACATCAGGAACGCCAGCAAAAGAACTTGCGCGAGCACCGCGAGCACACCGATGAGCAAAAACCATCCGGCGCTCTGGCTGGCCTCACGCGACACCGAACCACTTGGGATCAGCGTCAAGAATATCCAATCCGGCCCGGCGATCCGCGCGAACACTACATAATTGCCGTTCACCGGCTCGGGCATGACACCGCTCGACTCGCCACTCGCGCGTACGAAATCCATAACTCGCGAGATGCCCAGAGTCGCCGCCGCTTCGCGATTGTCGCCGCCCACTTCTTGCGCATGGGCTATCAGATCGCCATGGCGATCGAGGATCGCGTTATGGGCGCCCGGCAGCGTTTCTTCAACAGACGCGCGCAAGCCATTGGCCAGCACGATACTCGAACCCCAAACGCCCACGCGGCGCCCACCCAAATCCATCGGCGTTGTGCAAGCCGATGAGAGGCGCACACCTGACGGGTCGGACATCAAGCTGCGCAACCCGGTGCAGCGCGTCAGCGCCCCTGGATTGGCCGCCATCGACGAAATCACCGCGAACTCTTCGTGCTGAAACGCAAAAGAAGCCGGCGCGCGGTGACGATAATATTCGAGCCGGTCCTCTCGGTCCGGGGCGAACATCACCATGCGGTTGGCCGACGTGAAGAAGTAAATATTGTCCAACCGCGCCTGTACGATCGGACCCATATCACGCAGCACGAGGTAAGCGGCGTAAAGTTCGACCTTTTCATCGCGCGTCAGCACCGCGCCGTTGGCGATGAACGAGCCGATACCGGAAACATCAACACCGTCCGGTCCGCGACCGCCGTCGAACAACAGGTCCACGCTGCGGCGCGTGCCATCGGCCTGCATCGGAAACAAACGGTCGAAAGCGCGTGACGCTTGCGCACGGTCTAGCCGCGCTAGGCGCCGCTCGTAGAGCCGCGCCGCGGTACGATGAATGTCACGAATATCCCGGAAAACCCGTTCTTCGGTCTTTCGCCGCTCGCGCAGATAGGCAAGCGTTGTGTCCAGCGCGCCGCGAAGCGCCGCCTCACGATACACCAGGAACGCGGCCGTCGAACCAGCCGCGGTCACAAGGATCGTCGAGATCAGCACCGCAGCGGCGATCTTGCCCGCTAACGAGTTCTTAAAAGCGCGACGCAACCACACGGAAAGAATGCCCACCAACCAATGGGCAGCGTTTATGCGCGTTAGCGATTTTAGAAATCGCAAACGATGATGCAAATACTTCGCGGAAAGGCGCGTGGTTTGACTTATGTTATCGAGATGGCTGCATGCGCGCGTAATGATATCGGTCAGCAACGCGGTATTGCCCCGGCCCCACTAACTGCTCGTTCAGAATTTCGAACTCGTCGTGGCTGAGCTTCGTCATGGTTCGACGCAAGACGAAGCATTCACCGAAGATCACGACATCAGCGTCCAGCACCAAATGGCTGCCGTCCCAATCGGCGCTTGAGAAACTCTGCGTCATTGGCGCGGCCGGCGGTTCGAAACCCGCACTGAACCAACGCTGCGCGAAGCCATCATACCCGAGCACTGTGCTGAGATCGTCGCTGACGATGAGCGCATCGCCTTGGCGGCGGAACGTCGTGTTGTCGGCGGCCTCCGGCGCTCCACCCTCAATGGCGATCGTCGTGCGCCAAGTGCCGACCATCCAGGCCATGTCGTTGATGCGCGTAGCCGGCGCCGCAAGCTTTGCCTGGAACGCGGCATCGCCTTCCAACTGCGCGAAGCGCTCGTACACGGTCGCAGACTGTGGCGCGGGCTCTGTGCTCGTCACTGGCGCCGGCGCTTCGGTCGCCGGAGGCGTACAGCCCAAGAGCCAAAGGGCGCTAATCGAGATCCAAAACCGCTTCGATCCCATCACCATCGACCTCCCTGAAGATCAGCGTGTTCGATGAAGCGCCGCGAAACCCTGTCACGCCCTCCACTGCGTCGAGCACGCCCGGCGCCTTCAAGAGATCGCGATCGTCGCCATAGCCGACAAACGCCATCGGCATGCCGTCACGCACGGGCCAGGTAAACGGGTTGTACGTCGCGAACCCGGGCGTGCGCACTTCGATCTCTTCGACCAGCGCTGCGTCCGGCTCTTCGCTAAATTCCATATCGTGGAACCCGCAGCTGTACTTCCGGCCGAGGCGGCCATCGGCAATACAGCGCGCACATACGACAGGCGAGTCTCCGACCATGTAGATATTGCCGACATAGCGCCACCCGCAGGCGCGGCCGCACACGCCGCACGCGTCATCGGATTCTTCGAGACAACTATTTTCGTACGCGTTCGGATTGAACCGAAAATGCGGCGCCTCGCTCATGCGCCGCGCTTCATCATCTCGCGCGCGATAATCAAACGCTGAATTTCGCTCGTGCCCTCATAGAGCCGGAAGATGCGCACATCGCGATAGAAGCGTTCGATCCCGTGGTCCGCCACATAGCCGGAGCCGCCGAAGATCTGCACCGCACGATCAGCGACACGCCCGACCATTTCCGAGCAGAACAGCTTCGCCGCCGCCGCGTCCATCGTAACGTCTTCGCCTGCATCGCGCTTCCGGGCGGCATCCAGCACCATTGCGCGGCCCGCATTCGCCTCAGCGCGACAATCGGCGAGCATCGCCTGGATCATCTGGAAATTCGCGATCGCTTGGCCAAACTGCTTGCGCTCAGCCGCATAGCGCACACTTTCCTCGATCAAGCGCTCTGCGACGCCCACGCACACCGACGAAATGTGCAGGCGGCCCCGATCCAGCACCTGCATCGCGATGCGAAAGCCTTGGCCTTCCTCGCCCAAACGATTCGCCACCGGCACGCGCACATTGTCAAAATTCACATCGCAAATATGCGCGCCCTGCTGACCCATCTTCTTTTCAGGCTTGCCGACCGAAAGCCCCGGCAGATCGGCCGGCACAACGAACGCCGAGACGCCCCCGCCGCCCTTCACTTCCGCATTCGTGCGCGCCATCACCGTGAACAGCGACGCGCGGTTGGCGTTGGTGATGTAACGCTTCGTGCCGTTCAGCACATAATCATCACCGTCGCGCTCGGCCTTCGTGCGGACTGCGCCTGAATCCGAACCCGCTTCCGGTTCAGTCAGCGCGAACGAGGTCACCAATTCGCCCGAGGCAATTCCAGGCAACCACTTTTCCTTTTGCGCTTTACTGCCGAACATCACGAGCCCTTGGCTGCCGATGCCGACGTTGGTGCCGAAAGCCGAGCGGAATGCCGGCGAGCAACGGCAGAACTCGAACATCGTGCGGCACTCGTCCTCCATGCTGAGGCCGAGCCCGCCGTACTCCTCCGGTATCGAGAGCCCGAACATGCCGAGCGCGCGCATCTCCGCCAGCGCGTCCGCCGGGATCGCGTCTTCTTCAGACACTTTAGCCTCAAGCGGGATCAGCCGCTCATTCACAAACCGGCGCACGCCTTCGAGCAGTTGCGAGATTGTTTCTTGGTCTTGCACGTGTCCGTCCCTAGCAGATTTGCCGTTGTGAGTTTGCGTTGAGGCGCCGCGGTTCGCACACGACCGCGCGCGTTTGCGTTTCGCGCACGCGGACGTCGCCGACGAGCGGATCAGCTTGCCGCAGCACCGCGCGCAAATCGCTTTGATCCAGCCGCCATGGCCGAGTCACCGCCGTCACGTCTTCTAGATCCATCTGCCAAATGCCGAGATAAACCGCCTCGCCCGGCCTCACCTCAAAGCTTGGCCGCTCGGGCCCGGTGATCACACCGTTGGCAGAGTAATTGACCTCACCCGCGCGCTCCAAGGCAAACACGCTGTCGAGCGCATAGATTCCGGGCTCGACTTCCGCCAACGCGAACTCGCCGGGTATGCCACGGATGCGCACCGAGTTGCGGCTGTGCGTCCGGGGCTGAAAGATTGTGTCATCGTCATACGGATCGAACCGGCCCGCGGCGTCGAGCCTACGCCACAGCATGGTGTAGTTGGGCTCCGTATTGGTCGCAGCCTCCGCCACCCCAATGATGACAAACGCACGCGGCGATTGACCGACGTGAAAGCGATCGTCCTCGCGCGACGCACATTGCGCCACGAGAAGCGCCCCCAGCGCCATACCCATTACCCGAGCGACAATCAAAAGCCGCATGGAATCCTGCCCTTGCAGGGGCTGCCTTAGCATGCCAGCACCCGAACGCAGAGAGGATTCAATGAACGACGCCCCACATAACGCGCCCTATGTCGGCCCTATCGAGGTAACAGAAGGGCCATTTGCCGGCTGGATGACCTGGGGCGAAGGCGCCGACCCTTACGAAACCGCCATCGGCCCCTTCTGCTTCAAGGTGGAGACGGACGGGCGCGCGCGCTGCGCCTTCCAACCACGGCGCGATCACCTCAACGGCGGCGGCTTCGTACACGGCGGCGCACTCATGAGCTTCGCCGACTTCTCACTTTTCTCCATCGCGCACAAAGAGTTGGAGGGCGTTCGCGCTGTGACTTTGACATGCAACAGCGAGTTTCTCAGCGCCGGCGAACTCGGCGCCATGATTGAAGCGCACGGCGAAGTGTTGCGCGAGACACGCTCGCTCATCTTCGTTCGCGGACTTGTCACACAAGGTTCACGCCCGCTGCTTGCTTTTTCCGGAACGCTCAAGAAGATCAACCCGACGTCGCGATGAACGCGGCGCACGGGGAATGATCGGGGATCACACATGCGCTCGCCAGCAGCGGCGTTCGACTTGCGCGCGGCTCTCACCGAGGAACTGCAAGCCGCGGTCGAAGAACTCGAAGCCTCACCAAGTCAACCGAAAGCCGTGCATCGCTGTCGCGTCCGCGTGAAACGCGCCCGCGCGTTGGCTCGGATCGGTCACGCCGCGGCGCCGGGCCTCTCAGGCGTCTTCAACGACACAGCTCGCGGCGTCATGCGCACTCTGGCGCAAGGCCGAGACCTCGCAGCGCTCGCGGAAGCTGCACGCGCCTTCGCCAAGAAGGAGGGCAAGAAAACCGCCGCCGCGCTCACCGCCGTTGCGGATGCGCTGGAAGATGAACGCTTACGGGCGCCCGGCCTCAACATGGAAGGCGCGCGCGCCGGCCTCAAAGACTTGCTGGCGCTCGCACTTGTCTGGCCGGAAGCATCACCGCGCCAAATCCGCCGCGGCGCGGACCGCATCGCTCGCCGGGCGCGCCGCGCGCGCCGCCGCGGTTTCAACGCCAAGGCCGCCGCTCCCCGCCACGAATGGCGTAAGCGTGAGAAAGACCGCTACTTCGCGGCACTCTTGCTCAGCGAGGCCTGGCCCCGCGCCCGTCGTCGCAAACTCGGCGAAAAGCTTGGCGACGTACTCGGCCATGAGCGTGACGCGCGCCTCCTCCTCGATCGCATCGTCGCGGAGCCTGATCTTGCGGGCGAAGGGAAAGCGCCGGCGCGCGCCCTGAAGGCGTTGGCTGCCAGGTGCCGCAAATTCTCCGACAAGGCGGACGCGCTCGGCCAAAAACTCCACGCCGCCCGCGCCTAAGGAACTCTGCGCCCGGCGCCTCGTTCATCCCGCGATGGGACCTGCAACACGCGCGTTCACGAAATTCGCCGGCGCCGTCTCCAAATGGACGGGCCGCCCGCTCGTGTTCATCGGTTGTTGCGCTCTAGTGATCTGCTGGGCGGCGCTCGGACCCATTTTCAAGTTTTCCGACACCTGGCAGCTCGTCATCAATACAACGACCACCATCATCACCTTCCTCATGGTGTTCTTGATTCAAAACACCCAGAACCGAGACAACGCCGCCATACAAGCTAAGCTCGATGAGATCATTCATTCGGGCGACGCAGACAACAAGTTCATCGGCATCGAGCATCTGAGCGACGAGGAACTTGAGGAAATCCTCGAAGAAGTCGAACAAAACGCCGCGCGTCTGCATGCGGAGCGGCGCAAGCGCTCCACGCGAAAGGCGCGCGTTTAGCCGAAGATCGAGGCTGGCATCGCGGCCACGACGGCGGCCGTCATCAGCGTCGCCAGGAATCCCGGCAGCAGCGCCTTCCAAGCCAGCGACATAATCTCCGTTCGCCGCTCCGGCATGAGCACCGTCATCCCGCCCGTCATGATGCCGACCGACGCGACATTGGCGAAGCCACAGATCGCATAGGTGAGGATCATGCGCGTCCGCTCGCTCATCGCGTCCGCCGGAATTGCGCCGAGATCGATGTAGGCGATGAACTCGGTGAGGAAGAGCTTCACTCCGAGAATATGGCCTGCCGCCAAGGCCTCGTTCCACGGAATGCCGATCGCGTACGCAACCGGTGCAAACACATACCCAAAGATACTTTGCAACGTGACCACCGGCGTCTCCGGCGGAATCACATGCCAATACACGAACACACTCTGCGCCGCCGCCAAGAGATTGTTGCCCAGCCAGACGAAAGCCACGAACACGATGATGAACGCCGCAACGTTCACCGCCACCATCACGCCGTCCTGAACGCCGCGCGTGATCGCGTCCATCGAGCCTTCGTATTGCAGCGCCGTCGTGTGATCGTACGGCGTCCCCGCCTTGTGCTCCTCGGGGATCATGATGCGCGCCAACAAAATCCCCGCCGGCGCCGAGATGATCGAAGCCACCAGCACGTGCCCCGCCGCGTTCGGCAGCACAGGCCCAAGGATCACCGCATACGCCACCATCGTGGACCCGGCGACGGTGGCGAGCCCCACCACCATCATCAAGAAGAGCTCAGCCCGCGAAAGCTTGTCGAGATAAGCGCGGATAACAATCGGGCTCTCGACCATGCCCATGAAGATGTTCGCAGCAACGGCCAGCGCCGAAGCACCGCCCAAATTCATCGTCTTCTCAAAGAGAAAGCCGAACCCGCGTGTCAGCCACTTCAAAACGCCCCAGTGCCACAGCAGCGCCGAAAGCGCCGAAATCACCAAGATGAGCGGCAACACCCGAAAGCCGAACACAAACGGCAGCGTGTTGTCCGGCTGCGTCGTCGCAAACGGCGAGTCCCCGCCGCTTAAATAGCCGAACACAAATTGCGCGCCCTTGTCGCTCGCATCCGCCAAACCATCAACGGCGGAAGTCACGCCCTGCAAAACCGCATGCGAATTCGGAATCGCGAACAGCAACAGCACCAAGCCCGCTTGCACGGCGAGCGAACCAAGTGTCAGAAAAAACGGAAAGCGGCGCTTGTTTTCCGAGAACAGCCAGCAGATGAGAATGATCAGCACGACGCCAATCAGGCTGCGCGCGTTCTCCAACGTATAGGCCAACGCATCCCCCGCGCCCAAGTTCGTGCGTGACGCTAGTGCGACAAACACGCGACGGCAATCACGCTTGACCGCGCCACGCCGCAACTTCATCAAACCTACACATACAACGAGGTTTCAATTACATGTCCGACCTTCGCTTCGACGACCAAGTCGTCATCGTTACCGGCGCCGGCGGCGGTCTTGGCCGGTGTCACGCGCTCGAGTTTGCGCGTCGCGGCGCGAAGGTTGTCGTCAATGATCTCGGCGGCTCCGTCGATGGCTCGGGCGGCTCATCCGCCGCCGCTGACGCTGTCGTCGCGGAAATCACGGCAGGCGGCGGCGAAGCCATTTCGGATGGCGCCTCCGTAACCAACGACGCCGGTGTCGCCGCCATGGTCGAGCGTACGATGTCGAAATGGGGCCGTGTCGATGTCCTCGTCGCCAATGCCGGCATCCTCCGCGACAAGAGCTTCGCCAAGATGGAGATCAGCGACTTCGCTTCCGTGGTGGACGTCCACCTCATGGGCACGGTGAAGCCGATCAAGGCGCTCTGGGAAATCATGCGCACCCAGAATTACGGCCGCATCGTCGTCACCACGTCGTCCACCGGACTCTACGGCAATTTCGGCCAAGCGAATTACGGCGCCGCCAAACTCTCGCTCGTCGGCCTCATGAACACGCTGAAACTGGAAGGCGCCAAGAACAACGTCCACATCAACGCCATCTCGCCCGTAGCCGCCACGCGCATGACGGACAACATCATGCCGCCCGAGATGCTGGCCAAGTTCGCGCCCGAGCACGTCACGCCCGGCGTAGTCTATCTCGCTTCGAAGGAAGCGCCGACCGGCACAGTGCTCACCGCCGGCGCCGGCGTTTTCGCCGCCGCGCAGATATTCGAAACCGAGGGCGCATTCGTGGGCCTCAATGCCAGCGCAGAAGCGGTGCGCGACCAATGGGCGCAAATCACCGACCCAAAGGGCGCCGAGGCTTATCCACAGGGCGGTGGCCAGACCATGAAATTCCTCCGCAAGTCAGCAGGATAATTCCCCTTTGAGGCGAGTTCCCAGTGGGGCCTCGCGGCAACAGGCGCCTGCAAGGATAGCTTCCATCCCCTTTTAGGTGTGCCAGCGCGGCGTGTGTCGGCTAGGAAGCCGGCAATGGAGCTCTGGATCCTCCTCTCGCTGCAGCTCGCGGCGACAGCGCTCGGCTTCGCGTATTTGTGGCGGCGGCAACGCAGCCTCAGTGACGAGATCGCCCGTTTGCGTGAAGCGCTGTCCGCGCTTGAGGGCGAACGCGCCGTCGTGCGCCGACTGCCGCGCCGCGTTGAAGGCGCCGCCGCTGCCGCAGAAACGGGCGCCGTCGTTTCAATCGCACCGCGAACGCCCTCAGCACGCGCCGAGCGCGCCTGGCGCCTGCCCGACGCCAGCCTGTCATTCGACACAGACCTCCTCTCCAGCGACACCACGCGCGGGACGCTACTTGGCATCGCCGCCGCAGCGCCCGCGCTCGGCTTCTTCTTGGCGCTCGACTCCGGGCTCGTAGTCGCAGCGGGGCTCGGCGTCGCCACCGCGATGATGCTCCTCGGCCTCCGGGCCGAATGGCGCGCTGCCTCATGGGCCGGCGCGATCACGGCTGGCGTCTGGGCGCTCGTCGGCTTTGGCCTCGGCGGCGCGCTTGCTTCGCCGATTCCGTTCTCAGTATTCGCCGCCACGGCCGGCATCGCCGGCCTCGTACACGCGCATCTGCGCCGAGTAATACCCGGCACGCTCATGGCCTTGCTCATGGCAATGGCGACGCTCGCGCTCGCCAGCCTAACCAGCGTGATCGGCCCGGCGGGCGCCGCGTACGGCGTCATCGTCACGGCCGCGGCCATCGTCGGCGCCATGAGCCTGCGGCTCGAAGCTGTCCACCTTGCGGCCTTCGGTGCAGCGCTCATCGGCCTTTTCGTGCTGAGCGGGCAAGACGCCGCCGCGATCTGGTTCACACCTGCTACGGCGTGGGCCGGCGCGCTCTTCCTCGGCATCGCTTATGTGCGCGTCCCGCAACTTGCCGCGCGCGGCGTTGCGCTGGCCGGCGTCGGCGCACTCGCGCCGCTCGCCGCGATCGGCACTTTGCACTGGGCGCAGAACGGCCTGGGCGATCGCTTCGCTGCCGCCGGCGCTTATGCAGCGCTCGCCTTTGCGCTCGGCGGTTTGCTCGCGCTAGCCGCCTCGCGCCGCGCGCTGGCATCGCTCCGGCTCACGCTTTGGATTCTCGCCGGCGCAGCTTTTGTTGCAATCTTCGCCGCGATCACGCTCGCGCTACGCGGGCCATTTGCAGCCAGCGCGTTCGCCGTTGTTTCGCTGGGCCTGCTTGCTCTCAATGCACGCTTGCCGGACGCCGTTTGGCGCGCGTTCGCCAGCATCAGCGCGTTCTTTGCCGCCGTGTTCGCTGTCGTCAGCGCCGGCATGTTGCTCAACGAGGCGGCAAACTGGCCGACATGGTTGCTCATCGGACTCGGCCTTGTAGCGCCAGCGCTGATTTACGCCGCCGCCGCGCATGTTGCGCATATGACGCGCGCGCATTTCACAGCCGGCTTCTTCGAGGCCATCGCCTTCGCCTGCGCCACGATCGCGTCGAGCCTAGTCATCCGCCTCATCTTTTCCGGCGGCGCATTCTTGCTGCACCCCGTTGGCTTCGTCGAAGCAGGCGCGCACCTCGCAACCTGGCTTCTCACCGCGCTCCTTGTCGCCGCGCGTTCGCGAAGCGGCGCAAAAGCAGTCCGCATGGGATTTGCGATGTTGCTGGGCATGACGGCGCTTCTGCTTTGCGCATTCTGCACCGGACTTTGGTTGACGCCCTACTGGAGTGCGCGCGACAGCCTCTCGCTGCATGAGCCCTTCGGCTTTCTGGCGCCCGCCATCATGTTTTGGGCGCATTGGGTGTTTTGGCGCGCGCGCGGCAACGATACGCGCACACGCGTTTCACTCGGCGCCGGCGCTTTGCTCACCGCATGCTGGGTTACGCTTGAGGCGATCAGCTGGCAGGGCGCGCCGAGCTGGGTCAGCGCCCTCATTGGCGCCATCGCCTTCGCCCTGGCGATCGTGATCAACTTTGCGCCGGGCGTGACCAACGCTGCTGGCCCGCGTCGCTCATAAAGCGAAGAACAGTTCCATCGAGATCGGCGTCGCCAACAGCCCGCGCAACCGCGGCATCATGCGCTCCATGTGCTCGGTTTCCGCGTGCTCGTTGAACGCGTCCATGTCCTGGAAGTGGGCGTGCACCGCAAAATGCGACGGTGATCCCAGCGCCCGCGTCACAACGTAAGACGTGCAACCGGGCTCCTCGGCGCGCACACGATATGCCAGATCGCGCAGCAACGCCGCGCACTCTTCATCCGAACCTGGTTTGGTCTCCGCGCGCAATATCGCGCAAACGCCGCCCTCGGCTTCCCGAAGCGTCCTGCCCATCGCCCACGCTCACCGCCCTGTGACGGCCCCTCTCCCCACGAGAAGGCAATGTTAGGCGCCGTATTCGCTTGCGCGCAACCGCTGCGCTCAGCTGCCCCAACAGGCGTACGCGACTTCCTTCATCCGGGTCGGGCCGCCGTCGAGATAGGTGTGCGTCTGATTGTTGACGGTGACGGAGAGTTGGTCCGTCGGCTGCACGGCAGCGAGGATCGGCGGGCGCTGCGGGAGATTGATCGTCACCGCCGCGTTGCGTCCGCGCCCCGCCGTCTGCATGGGAACATTGATGCTCATTGCACCGATCCGCACCGCGGCATGCGTCTGGCGTCGCCCCGCCCGCGCCAGCGTATAGTCGGTGATCACGATGTCGCCTGTCGGCGGCCGGCATGTCAGCGTCGCCGTGACGCGGCCGCGATCATCGCGCTGCGTCGCCGTCGCCACGCCATCGACATAGGCATACTGCCAGCCCGCTTGTTGCGCCGAGCTCACGCTTGGAACAGCCAGTGTCAAAACGCACGCAGCCGCAGCTAACAGTTTCCGCATTCCGTCCTCCCGTCCCGCGACGTCGTTCTGAAGCCGGCTCCTTAGCACAGCCCTAACAGGAGGTGCGATGCCCCAACACCGTTGAAGCTTCGTAATCATCAGCGGATGAGCGGGTCTCCCTGCTCCAAATCGAGCAAGAGCTTCTTGCGCTCCATGCCCCCGCCATAACCGGTGAGGCTGCCATTCGCCCCGATCACGCGGTGGCAGGGAATAATGATCGATACTGGGTTGCGGCCATTGGCTAGACCCACGGCGCGTGAGGCCTGTGGAGAGCCAATCGCCGCCGCCTGCTGGCCGTAGCTCCGCGTCATGCCGTACGGGATCGTCAGCAGCGCCGCCCATACACGCTGCTGAAACGGCGTACCCTGCGGCGCGACCGCCACCGTGAACACCTTCAGCTTGCCGGCGAAATACGCATCGAGTTCGCGGCGCGCCTTGTCCAAAATCTTGTCCGATCCCGAGGGCGCCGGATCGTACGCATAGCGCGGGTTTTCGAACTCAACATGCTCGAGCGCCGCGCCATTCGAGATGAGCGTGAGCGGTCCCACCGGTGAATCGTGCACGACGCTGATCATGGCTTGATGCCTTTCTTCACGGCGCGCCGCCACAAACGCACTGCGGCGTAGGCGCGCCAGGGTTTCAGATGCTCGAGCGTCTCGCCTTTGCGGCCGAGCGCATTGATGAGCGCGATGTCCGTCGCCGGATACGCATCCGGATCACCGAGCGCGCGCATAGCGACATACTCAATCGTCCAAGGCCCAATGCCCGCGATTTGCGCCAGCGCCGCGCGCCCCGCCGCGATTGCCCCGCGCGCCAGCGGCAACTTGCCTTCGCTCGAAGCAACCGCCAGCCGATGCAACGTCTCCGCCCGCTTCATCGGTAGCCCAACCTTCGCAATTGCCGCCGCGCCCGCATTGGCCAACGCCGCCGCATCCGGAAACGCGCGGTTCAAGCCTTCCGGCCCGCGCTCCAATTGCGCGCCATACTTCGCGACCAAACGCTCCGTCAGCGTCCGCGCACCCTGTACCGTGACTTGCTGGCCCAACACCGCGCGGATCGCCGTTTCAAAGCCATCGAGCGCACCCGGCACACGCACACCCGGCTCGCGCTTCACATCCTTCGCCAACCCCGCATCCGTCGCCAAATGCGCATCAACAGCGGTCATTTCCGCATCAAGATCGAAGGCGCCACGCACATTCGCCACCAGCGGCCGCAGATGCGGCGCAAGGTTCTCCGAAAGCGTCAGCATCAAGCCCTTCGGCCCCATGCCAATCTCCAGCCAGCCCAGCGCATCGCCCCAACGCAACACCCGCGCATATGTAGTCGCGCCGCCCAACTCGACGCCCGGCAACGCGCGCATGCGCAAGAAATCCAAAATCGGCGCGATGTTGTAGTCGCCGCGCGGCGAGAGGCTAACCGTGAACGTCTCACTCCTCTGTATCGCCTTGCGCCCACGCATCTGCGAGGGCGGCGCGCCATAGCGATCCTTCATCGTCGCATTGAAGCGCCGTAGCGATCGAAAGCCCGCCGCGAACGCGATCTCGGTGATCGGCAGCGCCGTCTCATTCAACAAACGCCGCGCCGCGAGCAAACGCCCCGTCTGCGCGATGTCGATCGGGCTCGCGCCAAACTGCGCATTCATCACCCGCCGCAAATGCCGCGACGTGACACCCAACTCTTCCGCTAAAGCTTCTAGCCCCTGCTCCTCCAGCGCCCCCGCCTCGATCCGCGCATACGCCGCCGCCGCCAGCCGCGCCGGCGCATCAATGGGCGCGAGGCCCGGCGCGCGCTCCGGCCGGCACAATAAGCAGGGCCGAAACCCCGCCGCTTCCGCCGCTGCCGCCGAAGGCCAGAACGTGCGGTTGATGCGCTTGGGGGTACGCGCGGGACAAATGCAACGGCAATAGATGCCCGTCGATTTGACGCCAATATAGAAGCGCCCGTCGAACCGGCGATCCTTGGCGTCGCACGCTGCGTGGCAGGTTTCCGCGTCCAGGGTCATGACGCCAATATGAGCCGATCCGCCCCGCCCGTCTCGCCGGATTCGGACATTCATATACACCTGGATTCTTTGACCTGCCACCGTCCGGCCCGCTAGCCTGAATCCCGGAGGGTGGGATGAAATCTGCGCGCGCGAAAAACTGGTTGAGCCTTGCGCTCACTTGCCTAGCCATTGCCCTCGGCGCGCACACGCCCGCCCAAGGGCAAACCACAGCACCCCAACGACCCAACATCGTCGTCATCGTCGCCGACGATGTCGGCTTCACCGATCTTGGCGCCTATGGCGGCGAAGCGCGCACACCGAACATCGACGCGCTCGCCCAACGCGGCGCGCAATTCTCGCGTTACTATTCTTCGCCGCTCTGCTCGCCGTCGCGCGCCATGCTGCTCACGGGCATGGACAATCACCGTACCGGCCACTCCACCATCATCGAAGTTCTGCCGCCAGAAATGCGCGGGCGCCCGGGTTACACGATGCATCTGGAACCCGGCGTCGTCACGCTTGCGGAGCGTTTACGCCGCGGCGGCTATCGCACCTACGCCACCGGCAAATGGCACTTGGGTCACGGCGAAGGCGATCTGCCGAATTCGCACGGCTTCGATCAGTCCTTCGTGCTCGATGCGTCCGGCGCCGACAATTGGGAAGAGCGCGCCTACATGCCGTACTACGCGACGGCCGATTGGTTCGAGAACGGCGAACGCGCGCATCTGCCCGCGAATTTCTATTCCAGCGAATTCATCGTCGACCGCATGATCCATTACATGGACGCGGACACGCAGCGCGCAAACCAACCCTTCTTCGCTTATCTCGCCTTCCAAGCCGTGCACATTCCCGTGCAAGCGCCCGCCGAATACCGCGATCATTATCGCGGTGTGTACGCCGGCGGTTGGGAGCAACTGCGCGCACAACGCTGGCGTCGCGCGCAAGAGCTTGGCCTTCTGCCTGCCACCGCGCAGATCGACGCGCCGCACCCAAGCTTCCGCCCATGGGCCTCGATCTCGGGGGATGAACAGGCGCTCTACGCGCGCAGCATGGAAGTGCACGCCGGCATGCTCGAAGCGATGGACCACCACATCGGCCGCTTTATCGCGTATCTGCAAAGCCGGGGCCTTGCAGAAAACACCATCTTCGTCGTCACGTCCGACAACGGCCCGGAACCCAGCAACCCAATTCCCGATCCCGACTTCCGCCGCTGGATGATGCTGACCGGCTACACGCGCCGCGTCGAAGATTTGGGCGAACGCGGTTCGTTCGTGATGATCGGCCCCGAGAACGCCAACGCCACCGCGACCGGCTCGCTCTTCAAATTCACCGCCGGTGAAGGCGGCTTGCATGTGCCGCTCATCATCGCCGGCCCGAACGTCGCACAGCAGCGCGTCAACGCCCGCGCCTTCGTCACCGACATCACGCCAACCTTGCTGGAACGAGCCGGCGTGCCCGCCGACGCGCCCGCGATGGACGGCTACAGCTTGAGCACGCTACTCGCTGGCCAAACGCCCGACGCGCGCGGCCCGCTCATTCCGATCGGCGTCGAAGTCTCGGGCCACTCAGCGCTCTATCGCGGCGACTACAAACTTGTCCGGACGCCCCCGCCACTCGGCGATTCCAGCTGGCGGCTCTACAACATCACGGTCGATCCAGGCGAAACCACCGATCTGGCCGCTCAGCAGCCCGATCTTGTCTCCTCAATGCTGGCTGACTACCAGGCCTACGCCCAGCGCAATGGCGTGCTCGAACTCCCGCCGGGCTACGACCCGCAAGCGCAAGTCGTGCACAACACGCGCATGAAGACCTACCAGCGTTACTGGTGGATCTTCGCCGGTATCGGCGTGATTGGTTTGCTGCTGCTTGGCGGCGTGATCTGGCTGGTGCGGCGCCTCATCAGACGCCGCACCGCCTGATCATCAGGCCGCCTTCGGCGTCAGCGCGGCATAGCGCTTCAAGTGCGAGTCCACGTTGCCGAACGTGGAATCCAGCATCGTAGTGCGCTTGAAGTAGTGGCCAACGCGCATTTCGTCGGTCACGCCCATGCCGCCGTGGATTTGCACCGCAGACTGGCCGACGAACCGCGACGCACGCCCGATCGAAACTTTCGCCGCCGACACCGCCCGCGCGCGCTCTTCATCGCTCGCGTCGAGCTTCAGCGTTGCCAAGAGCGCCATCGACACGCTCTCTTCGGTGTTCATGAACATGTCGACGAGGCGGTGCTGGATCACTTGGAATTCCGCGATCGCCTTGCCGAATTGCTTGCGCTGCTTGGCGTATTCCTGCGTCAACGACGTCATCAAGCGCAGGCACCCCACCGCTTCGTGGCAGTAGGCCGCGTTCGCGTTGTCGACCAGACGTTCGACCAGCGGCAGCGCGCCATCCGCCGCGCCGATGAGCGCATCCGCGCCGACGGCGACGTTCTCAAAATACACTTCGGCGGCGCGTGAATCGTCCATCGTTGGATAATCGCGCGTCGAAATGCCCTTGGCGTTTTTCGGCACGAGAAAGAGCGAAATCCCCTTCGCATCGCGCTGAGCGCCTGCAGTGCGCGCCGTGACCAAGAGATAGTCCGCCTGCGGCGCGCCGATTACGACAGCTTTCTGGCCGCTCAGCACATAGCCGGCGCCATCCTTCTTCGCCGTGGTGCTCACATCATTCAGCGCCCAGCGGCTTTTCGGCTCGGCCTGCGCGAACGCAATTACGCGCTCACCGCCCGCAATCGCGCTTAGGTGCGCATCTTTCTGCGCGGCGCTACCGGCGTGGGTCAATGCACCGGCGCCAATCACGACGGTCGAGACATAAGGCTCAACCACCAGCGCCTTGCCGAACTCTTCCATCACGACCGCGACGTCGATGTGGCCGCCGCCGAGGCCGCCAAAATCTTCCGGCAACGGCGCCGCCAGCAAACCCAGTTCGGCGAAGGTAGCCCAGTTCTGCTTCCAGGCCCCCTCGTTCGCCAAGGCCGCGCGGCGCTTATCAAAGTCATACTGGCCCGCGGCCCACTTCGCGATCGAGTCGCGAAGCATGTTCTGTTCGTCGGTGTAATCGAAATTCATCGCAGCGTTTCCGTCTTGTGTTCTTGTTCAGCGTTAGAGACCCAGCACCATCTTGGCGATGATGTTGCGCTGAATTTCGTTAGAGCCGCCATAGATCGAGGCTTTGCGCCAATTGAAGTAAACCGGCGCCGCGGGATGCGCGTAGTCCGGCCCGATTGGGAATTCGTTGTCACCCGCCGCTTCACGCGCATAGGGCTGCGCGTAGTTGCCGACGGCCTCCAGCGTCATTTCCGTCAAGCGCTGCTGGATCTCCGTGCCGCGGATTTTCAGCAATGAGCTCTCCGGGCCAGGCCCTTTGCCGGCCTGTTCACGCGCGAGCGTGCGAAGCTCCGTCATCTCCAACGCCGAGAGATCGATCTCCAGCTGCGCCAGCTTGCGTTGGAAGTCGTCGCTCTCGGCCAGCACTTTGCCGTCATCACCAATTTCGGTTTTGGCGATCGCCTTCAGCCGCTCAACGTTTCGCTTCGAACGCGCCACACCCGCGATGCCAGCCCGCTCGTGCGCGAGCAGGAACTTAGCGCACGTCCAGCCCTTGTTTTCTTCGTAGATGCGCTGATCGACGGGCACCTTCACGTTCTCGAGGAACACATCGTTCACTTCGTAGCCGCCATCCAAGAGCTTGATCGGCCGCACCGTCACGCCCGGGGACTTCATGTCGATCAGCAAGAACGAAATGCCTTCCTGCTGCTTGGCGTTCGGATCGGTACGGCAGAGGAAGAAGCCCCAATCTGCGTACTGGCCAAGCGTGGTCCACGTCTTCTGGCCATTGACGATGTAATAATCGCCCTCGCGCACAGCGCGCGTCTTTAGCGAAGCGAGGTCAGAACCCGCGCCGGGTTCGGAATAGCCTTGGCACCACCACACATCGCCAGAGAGAATGCCTGGCAAGAAGCGCTGCTTCTGTTCCGGCGTGCCGAAGGTGTAGATGACGGGGCCAACCATCGACACGCCAAACGGCAGCGGCGGGATCGTCTCCGCGCGCGCATTCTCCTCAAGCCAGATGTAGCGTTGCGTCGCGGTCCAACCGGTGCCGCCGTATTCCTTTGGCCACGCCGGCGCCGACCAACCTTTCTTGCCGAGGATTTTGTGCCAAGCGAGGAAGTCCTCCTTCGAGAGGTCTTCGCGCAACACCTTGCCCTTCAGATGCGGCGGGTAGTTCGCTTCGATGAACGCGCGCACTTCATTGCGGAACGCGATTTCTTCGGCAGAAAAATTGAGATCCATGATCGCCGGCCCATAGTGCGCGCGACATCCGCGCGCTTTGGGCAGCGACTATAATGCGCCGCGTGGACCTATCAACTCAGCGTCGGGAATCCGCTTGCCGTTACGGCGCCGCGCAGGCTCCGTGCGCTGCACGTTTTCTTCCGCAACTTGCCGCGTTGGGGCCGATGCAGCGGCGGTCGGACGCGTGATCGCGGCGGGCTGCGGCGGCAACACGATCTGCTCTTCCAAGCGCGGTGTCGTCGAACGGCGCGTCTCGTCGAGCTGGCACTCGAGCGTGTTCTCTGCAGCCGATGCGATCGGCGCCAGTGCAGCGGTGAAGAGACCGGCGAGCACCCAGACCTTCATGACACGTCCCCTTCACGATGAGCACGCCCCGAAGGCGCGCGCCTAATCCCTACCTTAGATCGCGTTCTGCTCTGCGTCAGCCATCGCCCAGGCCGACCCCGCGCAGGCTTCTGCGCGCTGCCGGCTCATCATAGCCGCATCTGCGGGCGAGTCGGTGTTCACAGCTTGGCGAGCGATCGCGCCCACCTCAGCCTGCGCCTGCGTATAGGTTTCGATCGGCTGGCGGCGCGCCTCGGCGTTCAATTCCATCTTCACCCCGCCCATTTCGGCGTCCGAGCGGCTCACATCCTCGAAGGCGGCGCAGCGGACAGCCGAAATGAATTGGTCCCCGGACATTTGCGGTCCGGTGGCGCTGAAGGCCATCGGAATGGTCACAACGGCCGCAACCCCAGTGGCAATCAGAGCGAAACGCATTGGAAAACCCTCTCGTAAGCTGAAAGCCCGTTAGTCTTTCTTGCCTGCTCGCTTTGGGAGATGCCGGGCCGGTTAGCTTCGGATGCGACCTTGCCGCGATTTCAGGCTGATATCGATATACGATAAGGCGCATCGACAGTCAATGCGAATTTATCGAAAAACGATACGTCTGGATGTGAGCGCCGTTTGCGCTCGTCCAATCAAGCGCTTAGCTCTGGATCTGATGGATCCGCGCCCGATCTCCACGCCCTGCATTAAAGTCTGCGCCGTCAGCGGCCAGCTTGGGCTCTGCATCGGCTGCGGCCGCACGCTTCCGGAAATCGCCAGCTGGGGCAGCCTCGACGAAGCCCGCCGCCAAGAGATCATGGCCGAACTCCCGGCCCGCCTCGCCGCCGTGCCTGCGTCAACCTAGGCGAATGCCGCCCTCAGCATATTGAGCGCCAGCAGCGCTAGCACGACCGCGAACGCGCGCTTCAGAGTCTGCTGCGGTAAGCGATGCGCCAGCCGCGCCCCGATCGGCGCGGTGATCGCAGTCAACACCGCGAGCAGTACGAACCCGGGCGCGCTCACAAATCCAAGCGACCAAGGCGGCAATCCTTCGCGCCCCCAACCCGACACCACATACCCAAGCGCTGCCGGCAACGCGATCGCCGCGCCGAACCCCGAGGCCGTCGCAACGGCCTGATGAATTGGCCGGCTGCACAAGGTCAGCAGCGGCACACCAAACGTGCCCCCACCAATCCCCATCATCGCCGAGATCACACCAATGCCGCCGCCCGCGGCCACTGCGCCTACGCCGCGCGGCACATCTTTGAACACGCGCTGTTCTGGCCGCGACAGCAGCATGTGCGCCGAGACGACCAACAGCCCGACGCCAAACACGACCAGCAAAACATGCGTGTCCGAAATCCCAGCCAGCGCCGCGCCGATGAGCGCGCCCACTGAAATCCACGGCGCCCAAGCGCGCAGCAACGCGAAGTCCACCGCGCCCGCCTTGGTATGCGCCGAGAGCGATCGCCAAGATGTCGAGACAATCGTCGAAAGCGATGTGCCGACAGCCACGTGCATGCGCACCGCTTCATCGACGCCTAAAGCCGTGAACACCAAATAGAGCGCCGGGACCAGTACGACGCCGCCACCCAGTCCGAACAATCCGCCGATAAAACCAGCAACCAGCCCCGCCACCGCAAGCGCTGCGAGAAACCAGACGAGCTCGCCGCTCATGCCGCGTGAACACGCGGCCGCGTCACTTCGGCCAAGGCAGCGCGCACAACCTCAACCCCAGCGCCCGCGCGCACGCCTTGCTGCGAGAGCACCCGCCGCCAAGCGCGTCCCCCCGGCACACCATTGAACAGCCCCAACATATGCCGCGTCATCGCGTGCAACGGCACGCCCTCAGTCAGTCGCGCTTCGATGTACGGCAGATACGCTTCCACAGCCGCCACCGCATTTTCCGCAGGCGTCTCCCCGCCGAACACGCCAGCATCAACGCCAAGCAATTCCGCCGGCGATTGATACGCCGCGCGGCCCAGCATTACGCCGTCGAGCCCGACGCGCTCCTCCAGCGCATGCGCCAAATCGCGCAATCCGCCATTCAGAATGATCTCCAGATCAGGCCGCGCACGCTTCAATTCGCGCACCAGCTCATAATCCAGTGGCGGCACGTCGCGATTTTCCTTCGGCGATAGCCCGCTCAGCCAAGCCTTGCGCGCATGCACAACGAACGTCGCGCACCCTTCAGCCACGCACGCATCCACCAGCGTAAACAGCGCCTCGCGCGGCTCCTGATCATCAACACCGATGCGCGACTTGATCGTCACCGGCACATCGGGCGCGGCCTCCTGCGCCGCGCGCCAGAGCTGCGCCACCAAATCCGGCTCGCGCATCAAGCACGCGCCGAACCGACCAGCTTGCACGCGATCGGACGGACAACCGATGTTGAGATTGATCTCGTCATAGCCAAACGCCGCGCCGATCCGCGCCGCTTCAGCCATCTTCGCCGGATCGCTGCCGCCCAGTTGCAACGCCACGGGATGCTCGATCTCAGAGAAGCCCAGCAGCCGCTCGCGCACGCCGTGGATGACAGCATCGGCGGTCAGCATTTCTGTATAGAGCAGCGCGCGCTTCGTCAGCGCGCGGTGAAACGCCCGGCAATGCCGGTCCGTCCAATCCATCATGGGCGCGACGCTGAAGCGTCGATCCAAGCTCTTCATGCCGGAACGTATTCACGTCCACGCGCCAGGAGGCAATCGCAGACGCGCGACGAGGCGCCTACGCAGCGGAGCTGCGGCGCGGCAGCTTCCAATTTGGCCGCACCCAATGGCAGGTGTAGCCGTCCGGGATTCGCTGCAGATAATCCTGGTGCTCGGGCTCCGCATCCCAAAACAGACCCACCGGCTCGACCGTCGTCACGACTTTGCCCGGCCAGAGGCCCGAGGCGTCAACATCGGCAATCGTGTCTTCCGCGACGCGCTTCTGGTCATCGTTCACGTAATAGATCGCAGACCGATAGCTCATGCCCAGATCGTTGCCTTGGCGATTGAGCGTTGTCGGGTCGTGAATCTGGAAGAAGAACTCCAACAGATCGCGATAAGCGATTTTCTCCGGATCGAAGACGATCTCGACAGCCTCTGCGTGCGTGCCGTGGTTCCGGTAGGTCGCATTCGCGACATCGCCGCCCGAATAGCCGACGCGGCTGCTCATCACGCCCGGCAGCTTGCGCACCAACTCTTGAACACCCCAAAAACATCCACCCGCGAGGACAGCGCGTTCAGTCGCCATGAGCCAACTCCTTTGTCGCCGCCAGATGTAGGCGCTCCGAACCTGACCGAACAGACCCGTACCGCCCGCCGCGACACATCTTCTGGGAAACGTAACGAAACCGTGCGGCCGCGTCCGGCGTTGCCTCCCGCTAGGAGCACGAACTGATGGGCGGACGACAAGCTAATCAAGACAATCGCCAGGCAGATGGCCGCTCAGAGGCGCGAGGCCAAAAGCCCGTCGCGCCCAACAAGACAGGCGGCAGACCAGCGTCGAAGACAAAGCGCAGCTGAACCGGAATGCGCATAGCTCAGATCGCACCGCTCGCAGAAAGCTGCCCGCCGGCTCTTTATGGCGGCACCGAACGCGTTGTCTCCTACCTCACGGAAGAGCTCGTCGCCCAGGGCCACGACGTCACGCTCTTCGCCAGCGGCGATTCCGTCACCGATGCACAGCTCATTCCCTGCGCCGAGCGTGCGCTGCGCCTCGATGCCAATGTCCGCGACGCGCTCCCCTATCACATGATCATGCTGGAAGAGGTTGCTCGCCGCGCCCACGAGTTCGACGTCCTCCACTTCCACATCGATCTCATGCACGCCCCCCTCGTGCGCGCCTTCGCTGACCGCACCATGACGACGTTGCACGGCCGCTTGGATCTTCCGGAGTTGCAGCCGTTTTATCGGGCGTTCCCGCGCTTGCCGCTCATCTCAATCTCGAACGCGCAACGCCGGCCCATGCCGCCGGTGAATTGGCTAGGCACGGTTTATCACGGCCTCCCGCCCGACCTGCTCTGCTTCAACCCGGCGCCACGTGAAGGTTATCTTGCATTCCTCGGCCGCATCTCTCCAGAGAAGCGCCCTGATCGCGCCATCGAGATCGCAGCGCGCACGGGACTACCGCTCAAGATCGCCGCCAAGATCGATCGCGCTGACCAAGCCTATTGGCGCGAAACCATTGAACCGCTGGTGCGCGCGCATCCGAACGTCGAATACGTCGGCGAGATCAACGAGCGGCAAAAGCAAACCTTCCTGGCCAACGCATCGGCGCTCCTATTTCCTATAGATTGGGAAGAACCGTTCGGCCTCGTCATGATCGAGGCGATGGCATGCGGCACGCCTGTTGTTGCGTTCCGCGCCGGCTCAGTTCCCGAAGTCATCGATCACGGCCAAAGCGGCTTCATTGTCACTGACATGAATGAGGCCGTCGCCGCTGTGGAACTCGCAATGGAACTTCCGCGGGCAGGCGTTCGCGCCGTGTTCGACGCAAGATTTACTGCGCGCCGTATGGCGAGCGATTACGTTGACATTTATCGCGCAAGCGCCGCGCGCCGCAGAATCGCCGCCTCGGAAGTTCAGGCCATAGCCGTTTAACATTATTCGCGGAGTGCGCATTGACCGCCGCTCACGAACCGCGCCCGACTGGCGCGTCCGCAGACGACCACGACACCGGCCCGCTGCTCGTGCCAGCTCAAACCTCGTTGCAGGAGCAGCGCCCGCGCACACTGAAGCACGGCGACACTTTTGCGGTGTACGACCAAAACGGCGACGTCCTCTCCGCGCCCGGCAGCCCGGAAGGGCTCTTCCACGCCGACACACGTCATCTTTCACACCTGCGCCTCTCCATCGACGGCGCCCGCCCGATGCTGCTGCGCTCAGGCCTGCGCGACGACAACGCCGCGCTCATTTGCGATCTTTCAAATCCCGACATGCACGACGCCAACGGCCGCATCGCGCTTCACCACGACACAATCCACATTCGCCGTGTTCGCCTCCTGTGGGATGGCGCCGCTTATGAGCGCATTTCCGTCAAGAACTACGACCAAGAGCGCCGTACGCTGCGCCTCAGCGTTACCTTCGACGCCGATTTTGCCGACATCTTCGAAGTCCGCGGCGCCACGCGCGCGCGGCGTGGGCAGGTGCATCCACCGAAAGTCAGCGCGGACGCCGTCATCCTCTCCTACACCGGACTCGACCACAAACTGCGCGATACGCATCTGCGTTTCGATCCGCCGCCACAGCACCTCAGTGCGCGGCGCGCCGAATACACGCTCGATCTCGCGCCTGGCCAAACACGTGTCCTGTTTGTTGAAGTCGCGTGCGCGGGCCTGCCCGCCATCACCACCGGCCGCCGCGCCTTCCTCCGCGCGTTCCTCAATGCACGTCGCGGCCTCCGCGCCTGTGCGCAGCGCACTGCGGGGATCACCACCTCAAATCAGATCCTGAACGAAGCACTGCAGCGCAGTGTTTCCGATCTTTACATGCTCTGCACGGAAACGCCCGAGGGACTCTACCCTTACGCCGGCATTCCCTGGTTCAGCACCGTCTTCGGCCGCGACGCGCTCATCACCGCGATGCAGACACTCTGGTTCGATCCGAGCATCGCACACGGCGTCCTGCGTCACCTAGCCGCCAACCAAGCCACGACGTTCGATCGCGCCGCCGACGCCGAACCCGGCAAAATCCTGCACGAACTTCGCCGCAGCGAAATGGCCGAACTCGGCGAAGTCCCGTTTCGCCGCTATTACGGCAGCGTCGATTCCACGCCGCTTTTCGTCATGCTCGCCGGCGCCTACCTCGAACGCACCGACGACATCACCACGCTCAATGCGCTTTGGCCGCACATCGAAGCCGCGCTCAGCTGGATCGAAGAGCATGGCGACCGCGACCGCGACGGCTTTGTCGAGTATCACCGCCAAACGGACCAGGGCCTCGCAAACCAAGGCTGGAAAGACAGCCACGATTCCGTCTTCCATGCCGATGGCGCTCTCGCGCGCGGCCCAATCGCACTCGTGGAAGTGCAGGCCTATGTTTATGGCGCCTGGCGCGCCGCTGAACTCATCGCCCGGCGGCTCGGCCATGAAGAACGCGCGCGCAATCTCGCCATTCGCGCAGCCGCCTTCCGACGCTTGTTCGACTCCCATTTCTTCGACGAAGAGCTCGGCACATACGTGCTGGCGCTCGACGGCGAAAAGCGGCCTTGCCGCGTCCGGACGTCGAACGCCGGCCACGCGCTCTTCACCGGCGTCGCACTCGGCGAACGCGCCGCCACAGTCGCGGCCACGCTGATGGCGTCGTTCTCCGGCTTCGGCATCCGCACGCTCTCCTCATCGGAAGCGCGCTATAATCCCATGAGTTACCACAACGGGTCGATCTGGCCGCACGACAACGCCATGGTCGCCGCCGGACTTGCTCGCTACGGCTTCCGCGCCGAAGCCGGCCAAGTGTTCGAAGGGCTCTTCGCCGCCTCGACGTACATGGACCTGCGCCGGCTCCCCGAACTTTTCTGCGGCTTCCCGCGTCAGAACGGCGCCGGCCCCGTCTTCTATCCCGTCGCATGCGCGCCGCAGGCATGGGCGACGGGCTCGCCGCTCATGCTGATGCAGGCCTGCCTCGGACTGTCGTTTCACCCAAAGGCCAAGCGCATCCATTTCGATCGTCCACACCTGCCGCCGTGCGTCGACGTCGTGACCTTACGGGCCTTGCGCCTCGGCGATTGCAGCGTCGATGTCGCGTTCCGGCGCGCCGGCGCCAGCGTGATGATGGAAGTGCTCCGCCGCAGCGATGCCTGCGAAGTGACGATGACGATCTAACTCGCCAGCGCCGCCCACACGACCCAGACGCCGATCACCGCGAACACCAAAGCCGCTGCGATGCGAATATAATTCAGCGGCAGCACCTTCGTCGCCGCTTCACCAAGCAGCACCGCCGGCACGTTCGCCACCATCATCCCCAGGGTCGTGCCGGCCGTAACCATCAGCACGTCATGAAACCGCGCCGCCAGCAGCGACGTAGCAATCTGTGTTTTGTCACCCATCTCGATCAGGAAGAACGCGATCAAAGTCGTCAGAAAAACACCGCCACGGCTCTTATCCGCTGCACCTTCCTCTTCCTTGTCCGGAATGAGCGCCCAGCCGGCCATGACAATAAACGCCACGCCAACTGCGACCTGAAAGAGATCGCCTCTAATCCACTGCGAAACCGCGAACCCAACCCACGCGGCCAACGCATGGTTCGCCAGCGTGGCCGCCAGAATGCCGAGGATAATCGGCACAGGTTTGCGGTACTTCGCGGCAAGCACGATCGCGAGCAATTGCGTCTTGTCGCCGATCTCGGCCAACGCGACGACAGCGGCGGAAACACCAAGCGGTTCGAGCATCATCATGAATCTTCCAGGGCGCGGCGCTGACACGACGACGCACTGATCCTACGCCGGCCCGGCCGCGGATCTGCGTCGTCGGTCTCGCCAATCCGGAGCTTTCGCTCCGCCGCCTGCGCCATGCCAGCAAAACCGGCAAGTCTGTTGACGCGAGGCTCCGCTGAAGACGCGGACGGCTACTCCCCGAGAACAGCGCTTCACCTAGAGCGTTCGTCCCGCTCTGTAAATGCGGCGCACCGCCCCGCGCCGCTAAACCAGGCCCGTCACCGGCATCAGCGCGCCCGTAACAGCCCGCGCGTCATCGCTCGCCAAGAACAGCATCACCTTCGCTAGATCATCCGGCGTGACCCATTTCTTCGGGTCCGCGTCCGGCATGTCTTTGCGATTGGCCGGCGTATCGATCGTCGATGGCAGCACGGCATTCACGCGCACGCGGCCCTTCAACTCGTCCGCCATGGCCTCCGTCAGCTTGTGCACGCCTTCTTTCGACGCCGCATACGGCCCGAACCCAGCGCCCGCTTTCAGCGCGCCATTGGCGCCCACGTTCACAATCGCGCCGCCGCTCTCGATCAAAAAAGGCAGCGCCGCTTTCGATGCGTTCATCGCTGTCTTGAGGTTGAGTGCAAACATGCGCTCCCAATGCGCCGCATCTCCGCCCTCGACCTTGCTCCACACAAACCCGCCCGCAACGTTGAGCAACGCATTGATCCCGCCAAATTTCTCCTTCGCGCGCTGCATTGCATCGGCGGCCGCCGCCGCATCCGTCAAATCGACACCGCCTAGTTCCAGCACATCGCCCGCCGGCGCATCGTGGGTCGCGTGATCGATCATCACTACCCTAGCGCCCTCACTCAGCGCACGCGCCGTGACCGCCCGCCCGAGCGCGCCAAACGCCCCCGTGATGACAACGACTTTACCTCGCATGCGCGCCTCCGTCCTCCCGCGCTTTTAGCGCGGGGCAGATGCATCCGAAATGCCTCAAGAGCGCATCTTCAGGACAGACGAACCCTTCGTCTGTCCTGATAAACTTCCTTGGCGAGGCGGTCTCGGCCGCCCGCCCCTTTTTCCGTCAGCCGCGCGCCTTCATTTCGGCCATGACGCGTTGTGCGTAAGCGCGGCTCACCGGCACCTCATCGCCGCTTTGCAGCACGGCCATCAGCCGTCCGTTCGCATCCCGGCGCACGGCTTTCAGCCGCTTCCAGTTCACGAACGCCGAGCGGTGCACACGCAGCATCACGTTCGGATCGAGTTTTTCCTCCAGATGCGACATCGTCTCGCGATGCAGCAGCGTGCGGCCTTCCCAATAGAGGCGCACATAATCGCGTTCCGCCTCGATCCGCTCCACGTCCGCCACCGGAACGCGCAAGAAGCGGCCGCGATCGCGAATCCAGAATTCCTTCTCGTATTGCGGGCCTTCGCGCTCTTCGGACTCGCGCCTCAGTGCATCCAGCACCGCAGCCAACTCTTCAGCGCGCCGGCCCGCATCCTTCGCCGCACGCCGCTCGCGCGCGCGATCGATCGCCGAAGCCAAGCGCTCGAACTCAACCGGTTTCACCAGATAGTCGATCGCCGACGTCTCGAACGCTTGCACCGCGAACGAGTCGAACGCAGATACAAAGATCACTTCCGGCCCGCCGCTATCTTCCACCGCGTTCGCGACTTCGAATCCGTCCGCCAACGGCATCTTGATGTCGAGCAGCACAACGTCCGGCCGCAGATCGCGCATCGCGCTGATCGCCTGCGCGCCATCGCTCGCCGCGCCCACGACTTCCACGTCGGGTATCTCCGACAGCGCCAGCTTAATGCGGCGCAGCGCCAACGGCTCGTCGTCAGCTAAGAGCAGGCGCAGGGGTTCGGCCAACACGTTCTTCCTCCAGAGGGAGCCATACATCCACGCGACACCCGTGGGGGTCGCGATTGCGCGCGGTGAGGCCCGCGCGTTCGCCGTAGATCAGTTCAAGCCGCTCGCGCGCGTTGGCGAGGCCAACGCCGCGGCGGCGGCGCGGATCGCCTTCGCTCGGCAAACCCGGACCATCGTCCTCAATGCAGATGCGCAGCAGATCGCCATCGCGCGTCGCCGACACATCGATGCTGCCGCCTTCCGTGCGCGGCGTGATCGCATACTTGATCGCGTTCTCGAGGATGGGCTGCAGGATAAGGCTCGGCAGCCGCGCGGACTCCAAGCCCGGCTCGATCGAGAAGCGCACCTTCAACTTGTCATCAAACCGCGTCTGCTCGATCTCGAGATACTTCTTCTGAGCATCCATCTCCGCGGTCAGCGCCGCCATCTCCGTCGGCTGGCGATCCAGCGAATAACGCAAGAAGCCCGCGAGCTTCAGGATCATGCTCTCGGCTTGCTGATTGCGCTTCTCAAGCACCAAAGTCGAAATCGCGTTCAGCGTGTTGAACAAGAAGTGCGGGTTGATCTGATAGTGCAGCATCTTCAGCTGCGCGTCGTAAGCCAGCGCCTGCGCGCGCGCGACGGCCCGCGCCTGCGCCATCGTCTCGAAGTGATAGCCCAGCAGCGCCTGCGTCAGCCCCCATAGCGGCAACGCCCACCCGAACTGGAAAAGGTAAATCACAAACGGATACGGATCGGGCGAAAAGCCCGCTAAGCGCTGCGGCCAGAATTGTTCGCTGTATTGGGTCAGCGGCGCGAGCGCCAGCGCGCCCAGCACCAGCGCCACGTTCCGCGCCCAGTTCGAGCGGTTGGCGCGCAGCCCTGCGACCGCCGCCAGCAAAATGCCTGTGAACCCGGCATACGTGGCAACCACCAGCGCGCGGTTGATGAAGTACGGGAAGTCCGACACGTCGTCCGGCGGATCGGCGCCGGCGGCGGCGGTGCGGATACCAAGATAGAGCAGCCAGAACGCAATGTGCGCGCTCCAGCGCGTAAACGCCGGGTGCGCGAGCAGACCTTTCGGCGTGCCCAACAATGCCTGCTGTTCGCCCTCCCGGATCGTCATCCCGCAAGCCTACAGAAATCGAGGCGCCAATGGATATTGCCTGGCGCAGCGGCGTCGTTTTTCGTCGTGCTTTTCAGTCGTTTCGTCGCGATGGCGCGTTCACTTTTTGCTCAACTGCCCAAACCGCCGTCGCGCCGCCAATAGCGCCGCGTTTCCTGCCCCGCCGCAACCGGAGACGCTTGTCCCACGAGCCTCACCGCAACTCGCTCGTGCGTTTAGCTGCGAGCCGGTTCCCTCACCGCCCTTGCCATCCTGGCATCAGCCGCATACGCACCCGCTCGCATGAGCGACTTGCCGCCATTCGTTGTGATAAACCTCGACCGCGACGCCGACCGGCTCGCGCACATGCAACGCGAATTCGACAAACTCGGCCTCACGTTTCAGCGCTTCGCTGCGGTTAACGGCGCAAATCTTCCCGAGCACCTGCGCGGCTACTTCGCACCAGCTGACGCCAACCCGCTCTCGCCAGGCGAGACCGGCTGCTACGCCAGCCACCTCGCAATCTGCCGCGCCATCGTTGACGGCCAATTGCCCGCGCCGCTTTTCGTCATCGAGGATGACATCGAGTTTCCACCCGACTTCGTCGCCCTGATGCAGGATGTGCTCTCCAAGCTCCCCGCCGATTGGGACATCGTGCGTCTCGCCAACGAAGCCAAACGTATCGTGGCGCCGCTCGCCCGCGTCACAGGCGATCGTCGGCTCGTGCGCTTCACCACAGTGCCGCCCAGCACCGGCGCATCGCTCATCAGCGAAACCGGCGCGCGGAAATTTCTGAAGCAGCAAGTGCGCTCGCTGCCGGTCGATCAGGATCTCCGCCGCGTCTGGGAATGGGATCTCAACACGTACGGCGTCATGCCGCCGCCGGTCCGGCGCGACATCTTCGATACCTCGTCCATCGACGCGATGGCGCAAACCGGCTTCCGCAGCCGCAGCGCGCGCCTTGCCCGCATGCGCCGTCAACGCGCCACCGAAACCTGGCCGCGGCAAAAGCACGGCATGGCCACCTTCGGCGCCCTCACCTGGCTGCGCGCCGAACTTACCAGCGCCGTCGCCTCGCTCATTCCCAAACGCCGCCGCGCAGCATTCCTGAAGCGCGCCAGCGATGAGCTCACGGGCGTCTAAAGTGCCCCTCAAATGCCGCGCCCCCGGGGATTGACGGGGCAGGCGCTGACGCGCATAAGCACCGCCTTCCGCCGGCCCAAGCCAGCGCGGATGCCATGACGCGGGATGGAGCAGCCCGGTAGCTCGTCAGGCTCATAACCTGAAGGTCGTAGGTTCAAATCCTACTCCCGCACCCAAAAAAAACGCCTCGCCGGCCGCTCTGCGGCCAGTGAGGCGTTTTCCTTTTGGCGCGTCCCACAAACAAAAACGCCGGCCCCGGAGGGACCGGCGTTGATGAGAGTTGATGTGTAAAGCCTAGAGCCCGCCAGGCCCGCAATCGTTGCGGAGATAGTTTTCGATCTCCGTCAGCATGGTGCGGTAGTGGCGCGGATACCAAGGCAAGCTGTGCGGCATGTCCGGGATCACGACCAAGCGCGCCGCAACACGATTGCGCACCCCATTGTAGAAATCCTGGCTGTGGAACAGCGGCACGCGCACGTCGCGGTCGCCGTGGATCAGCAGGATCGGGATGTTCGCACGTTCGGTGTTGTGCATGGGATCCATGCCTGTGACCGTGCGGCCCTGATAGATCCGCTGCAGGCGATCTTGGCTCCAGGAATTGCCGACGCGCGTGAGCGCCGCAACACCAGCGCCTGCGATGGCGCATTGATACGGGCTGTTGGGCCGCACCGTCGCCGCGATCGCGGCGAAGCCACCGTACGAGTAGCCGAAAATCGCAATGCGATCTTGCGCGGCGATGCCTTGGGAGACGAGCCAAGCGGCGCCGTCATCCTTGTCGTCCTGCATCTTTTGGCCCCATTCGGCGTCGCCGGCGAGCCAGAGCGCACGGCCCCAACCTTCCGAGCCACGATACTGGGGCTGCAGCACGGCGTAACCGCGCGAAGCCAGGAATTGCGGCCAGCCGGATTCATCCCAGCCGGTCGTGTCGCGCGCCCACGGTCCGCCGTGCGGCAGGATCACCGTCGGCAACGGGCCGTCCTCGCGGCGCCAGCCATTCGGCAGAGTCAGGATGCCCGGAATGTTCATCCCGTCACGCGCTTGATAGTGGACCAGCTCCGGACGACGCAGGTTCGCCGAATTGATCCACGGACGTGACTGACCCAGCAACGTCGCGTCGCGGCGATTGCGCAGCAGATAATAGGTCGGCGGATGGGCGCCGCTCGAAGTCTCGAACAACACCGTCGAAAGATCGGCGTTGAAATCGATGAGCGTCACGGTGCGATCGCGGAACGACGCGTTCAAACCCTCTTGAACCGAACGGATGTCCGGATCGAGCCAATAAGTCGCATAGTCCGGCCCCGCGTACGTGAAGCCCAGCAATTGGTTGAAGTTGCTTGGACTCGAGCCCAGCGTAATCCCAATGATGTCGTAGTTCGGATTGGCGACGACCGGCTCGCTTGAGAACTGGCGCGTGCGCGGGTCGTAGAAATAAACCGCCGCCTTGTCCGAGAAGCGATCCGTGATCACGTAGTACTGGCCCGTCGCCTCATCGATGCCGGCGAACGATTGGGTGTAGCGCGCCGCCAATGTGCGCGTGAGCGCGGGATGCACTTCATACTGGCCGGTCTGGGCATTGCGGATCTGAACTTGGATTTCGTAGTCGCCGCCGATGGATTCGACGCTTTCACGCACCAAAACCTCGCCGTCGCGCGGGTTGATGAGCGCGGCGCTGGCGCCCGCTTCGCGGAAGAGCAGTGATGCGTCGTTGGTGCGCAGATTGTAGCGGTAGTAGTCGCTGCGCAGCGAGTTCTGGTTCAGCTGGCGGATGATCACGCTGTCCGGATCGAGCGGCAGGTTAGCCGCGATTGAAGCGGTGCCCGCGATCTCAAAGCAACGTTGCGTATCTTCGCTAACGCCAAGCGCACGCGCATTGCGCGCAAATGCTTCGTCGAAGCGCGAATGACGCGCGTCCGTCAGATAAGCCTTGGTGACAAACGTCTGTTCGGCGCCGGTTGAGCGGCCCTCGCCGCAACCGCCGAGACGCCCCGTCCATTCTTGGCGCCCGAGCGCCAGAATGCGCCCGGCCTTGATTGCGGCGGCCGCGATGAAGTGCATCCGGTCGCCGCTTGGCGTCACCACCGGCCCGGCTTGTAGATTGTTCAAGTTCCAAGTCGCCAGCGCGGTTTCTTCGTTGTTTGAACCGGGCGCGGCGATCACAGCGACGATCAAGTCGCCTTCTGCGCTCATGGACACCGATTGGATATTCGGCACCCGAGCAAAATCATCGATTGGAACAGGCTGCGGCCGCACCTGCGCCGTTGCTTGCGACGCAAGACACAGCACGGCGATCGCAGCGGCAAAACGCGCGAACTTCATGTTGAGTAGTCCTCCCCTGGCATTGGAGCGCCTCTAAAGCTGGCGGGAGCTTGTGCCCAATGGAAGCCGATATGCAACCACCTGGCGCATTCCTGAGACGAAAAGGGCGGCGCTCTCGCGCCGCCCTTAAAGTCCAACTCTGTTGGCTTAGAACGTCTTCGTGAAGCGCACGAAGGCCGTACGACCGCGGAGGTCATACTGCGTACCGCTGAGCGGCACGTTGCCACGACGCGTCACAACACCCGTCGACATCAACGGCGGTTCCTCGTCGAACACGTTGCTCACGCCCGCGAGGACCGAGAACGTGTCACCGCGCCAACGAACCGAAGCATCGTGATAGAAGACCGGGTCAGCCGCGATGATGCGGCGGCCTGGGACGCCTTGGTACGTCACGTTCTGAGCAGCGAAGTCTTGCTGCGAAACGCGGCTGATGAAGTCCGTGAACCACGAATAGGTCCAATCGCCACGCTCGAACGAGATGCGCGCATTGGCCACGAAGTCCGGATCACCCACGGTGCCGTTGAAGTCGCTCGTGTCGAAGCCCGACTGCAGTGACGGCTCGAACAGGTACACGATGTCTTCGAACGTCCAGGTGCCCTGCGCTTCAAGCGTCAAATCGCCGAAATCGAACTCGTGATCGTAGCGAACCGTCAAGTCGATGCCCGACGTGATTTGTTGGTTCACGTTGACGTAGGAGTCGCGCACTTCGGTGATGTTGTACGCAGCGCCAGGCGTGGAGCCCGGGTTACGATCGAACAGCGTGCAGAACTGGTTCGGGTAGTTGTTGGCCCCGTAGCAGCCACCGAGGATCGCCGCCGCGCCCAATTGAGCGACTTGGTCGTTCACTTGGATTTCGAAGTAGTCGACCGCAACGCTGAGGTCGGCAAACGTCGGCGTGAAGATGAAGCCCACGGTGTAGGCGTTCGAGGTTTCGGCATCCAGCAATCCGGCGCCGCCCGTCGAGACGATCGTGGCGGATGAACCGAGGCCCGTATAGTTGCTCGGAATGCCCTCCGCAGCGCAGTTGGCTTGGAGGTTCGGATTGGTGCTGTTGCCCCAATCGATGCAGGGATCGATCGAGAGCTGGCTCAGGAACGCCGTCTGGTTGCCCAGGAAGAGTTCGTAGAGCGCCGGCGCGCGATACGAAGTGCCCTTCGTCGCACGGATGCGGAACATCGAGTTGATCTGCCAGTTGAGGCCGGCCTTCCAAACCGAGTCGCTGCCGTAGGAGTCGTAATCGAACGCACGTCCCGAGAGGTCGAGCGAGAGGTCCTCGAAGAACGGACGACCCGCAAGGATCGGCACTTCCAATTCCGCGAAGATTTCGCGCACGGTGTCTTCACCGCGCGTAGGCCCAGCGCTCGAGGTGCCCCACAGAGCGCCGGCCGACGACAGCGCATCCGGCGTATCGTTGATAGAGTAGTTGCGATACTCGGCGCCGAACGCAACACCCAGCGGACCTGCCGGCAGTTGCAACAGATCACCCGAAACGTAGCCGGTGAAAACGGTCTGTTCGTAGATCGTTTCGCCGTGGGAGTTGTAGGTGAGCGTATCGTACAGCGAGCCGTAATTGCCGCTCAGGAACGAAGCCGAGAACGGATCGTAGTTCGGCGCATCTTCCGAATAATCGACGTCGCCCGTCAGCGCGCCGAGAATTTGGTTGCTGCGATAATCGCCTTCCGAACGCGAGTATGTCCCAACGAGGCTCCAGCTCCAATTGTTGCTGAAATCGCCATCCAGTTGCGTCGAGTAAGCCCAGTAATTGACTTCGGCTTCAGCGTTCGACGGCCACAGCGTGATTGGCTGCGAGAGCATGATGCGCGCGCTCGGCCCGACCGCCGGGTCATAACCCGGATCGTTGTCGTAGCCGTAGTAGGGATCGAGCAGCGCAGCTGCCGACGCGCCGCCGATCAGCGGGAAGAACTGACGCCAGCCTTCCGCGTTCGACTTGCGGTGCGAAACCAGCAATTCGTTGCGCCAATCAACGCCACCCAGCGCATCCAGCGAGAAGTTGCTGGTGACGAAGAGGCTCGCGCGTTCTTGACGCTCGATGGCGTCCGTCGACGCAAAGCGACGATCGTTTAGAACGTCTTCATAGAAGGCCGTTGCTGGGTCGCCTTGCGGATAGTTCTGGTTTCCGCGCGGACGATAGCCCGGGATAATGCCGTTGCCGGGGCCACCTGCCGGATCGGGGATGTAACGCGTTCCGTAGACCGCATCGATCACCGTGTTGAAGTAGATGTTATTGCAGCCGGCGAGGTTCGTGTTGCGCAGGATCGAGCGGTCTTCCCGGTCGATACGAGCGCCCGTCGTCGGGCTGTAGATCAAGTCCTGCGGGCACGACAGGTAGTCGCGATCGCCGACCGAGAGGTCTTCACGGATCTGGTACTGACCTGCGATGACAACGTTGCCGCGGCTGAAGTTCAAGCCGTAGGCGCCATCGATCGAGTACGATTCACCGCCGTCTTCGAACGGCTGGTTGATTTCGAAATTGATGATCGGATCGTCCACGCGATCGACCGTGATGACGTTCACAACGCCGGCGACGGCGTCAGAACCGTACACGGACGAAGCGCCGTCCTTCAGGATTTCGTAGCGCTGGACGACTGACGACGGAATGACGTTCAAGTCGAACGCGCCGACTTGGCCGCGCACACCGGCGGGGCCTGGACGGCGGCCGTTCAGCAGAACGAGCGACCGTTGCGCGCCGAGGCCGCGCAGCGAAACCGAGTTGATGCCCGTGCCGCCTTCGACAACGAAACCGCCGAACTGGCCATTGAGCTGGAACGAACCAGCCGCAACGCTCGAGCTCTGCAGCACTTCACCGGCGTCGATGAGACCTTCCAGCGTGGCGGTCTCGCCCGTGATCACTTGGATCGGGGCCGACGACGTGAACTCATCGCGGCGAATGCGCGAGCCCGTAACGACGACTTCTTCTTCCTGCGGCTCAGCTTGCGCGCCCGCTTGTGCGGGTTGTTGTGCGTCTTGCGCCATCGCCGGCACAACCATACCGGCTGCGGCCGTGAAGAACGTGGCGCCCAAGAGCCCAAGCTTCTTTCTAATGCTCATCCTCATCTCCCACCGGGCCCGGATCGGAGACAACGCTACCTGCAGCAGAAAGAAGATCAGGACGCGCGCCCATTGGGCGCACGCGATTTCCCCCACACGCCGGAAGCGGCCGAAACGTCAGCCCAACCACCTAAGCTTGCGTAATAAGTCCCCCGCGGAACACCTGACCCACCAGGCAATTCCTAGGTCTGAAGCGGACGTTACGGTGGGCTTTAAGAAAACGTCAACGAATTAGTCACGTCAGCGCCACATTCGTGGCGGGAATGCGACGAATGGGACACGGCGCGTCCAGCAAAAGCGCACATTCTGAACGCTATTGGTGATTTTCCGGGCAAAGATATGCCCCGCCAAGCGTATCGCAGGTTCGAGGGGCGAACTGCCTCGGTAGCCCGAACGTCGAGCACGGAGTGACGACCCCACCGGACGAGCGGCTCCCGAAACCACAGCGGGGCCACAGCGGGCGAGCCACAAACGAAAACGGCCCCGCATTGCTGCCGGGCCGTTTTGGTTCGTTACGGCCGAGGCCGTCATTGTGATTGAGGGTTCTTTAGGACTTTGATCACGCGCCTGGCAGACCCGGCAGCGACCTACTCTCCCACGCCTTAAGACGTAGTACCATTGGCCCTGGGGGACTTAACGACTGAGTTCGGGATGGGATCAGGTGGGGACCCCCCGGCATAGCCGCCAGGTCGGCAAGGCGCGCGACCTAACTTGTACAACAAGTCGACATTGTCTGTTTGCGTTCGCATTCACGTAACGTGGCGACGACGCAGTCGTCGCCGTGCATGAACAATGACCGTTCAAGCCGATTGAGCGATTAGTACCAGTCAGCTTCAAGCCTCGCGGCTCTTCCACACCTGGCCTATCAACGTAGTAGTCTTCTACGGCTCTCTAGGGAAACCTAGTTTTGAGGGGGGTTTCACGCTTAGATGCTTTCAGCGTTTATCCCGTCCGCACATAGCTACCCAGCTGCGCTCTTGGCAGAACGACTGGTGCACCAGAGGTGCGTTCATCCCGGTCCTCTCGTACTAAGGACAAATCCTCTCAAGTTTCCAACACGCACGGTAGATAGGGACCAAACTGTCTCACGACGTTCTGAACCCAGCTCACGTACCACTTTAAATGGCGAACAGCCATACCCTTGGGACCTGCTCCAGCCCCAGGATGTGATGAGCCGACATCGAGGTGCCAAACCGCCCCGTCGCTATGGACGCTTGGGGGCGATCAGCCTGTTATCCCCGGAGTACCTTTTATCCGTTGAGCGATGACCCTCCACATACGGGATCACCGGATCACTATGACCGACTTTCGTCTCTGCTCGACTCGTCAGTCTCGCAGTCAGGCAGGCTTATGCCATTGCACTCAACGACCGATGTCCGACCGGTCTGAGCCTACCATCGCGCGCCTCCGTTACTCTTTGGGAGGCGACCGCCCCAGTCAAACTGCCCGCCATGCTGGGTCCCGGATCCAGATAATGGATCGCGGTTAGACGTCACCGAAAATCAGGGTGGTGTTTCATCTTGCGGCTCCACGAAAGCTGACGCCTCCGCTTCAAAGCCTCCCACCTAGCCTACACAAATCGTCGATAACGCCACAGCAAAGCTGCAGTAAAGGTTCACAGGGTCTTTCCGTCTAGCCGCGCGAACTCCGCATCTTCACGGAGAATTCAATTTCACTGAGTCTACTGTGGAGACAGCGGGGAAGTCGTTACTCCATTCGTGCAGGTCGGAACTTACCCGACAAGGAATTTCGCTACCTTAGGACCGTTATAGTTACGGCCGCCGTTCACCGGGGCTTCGATTCAAGGCTTGCACCTCTCCTCTTAACCTTCCGGCACTGGGCAGGAGTCAGACCCTATACGTCGCCTTGCGGCTTCGCAGAGCCCTGTGTTTTTGATAAACAGTCGCCACCCCCTGGCTTGTGTCACTGACGCTTGCTTGCGCAAGATCAGTCCCTCTTCTTCCGAAGTTACGAGGGCAATTTGCCGAGTTCCTTCACAGTAGTTCTCTCAAGCGCCTCGGTATACTCTACCTGACCACCTGTGTCGGTTTCGGGTACGGTCTATGTTGGGGCTATTTCCTGGAACAACTAGGCTGCGCTCGGACACCAACTGCCTCACACAACTTCCGTCATTCGTCACACACCAACTGGCGCACGAATATTTACGTGCTTCCCATCGAATACGCCTTTCGGCCTCTCCTTAGGGACCGGCTAACCCTGCTCTGATTAACATTGAACAGGAACCCTTGGTCTTTCGGCGACAGAGTCTCTCACTCTGTTTGTCGTTACTCATGTCAGCATTCTCGCTTCCGATACCTCCAGCAAACCTTACGGTTCACCTTCGCAGGCTTACGGAACGCTCC
>JAXMCH010000001.1:240000-962871 GCA_046349455.1 Hyphomonadaceae bacterium
CGCGCGTTGGCCTGGCCTCATGGAAGAACGCGCGACAGCTTCGATCGAGCGCAAATTTCCGAACGTCGATGATCACGTGCGCCGCGTTATCGATCGCTACACGGATCTCTTCCTCGACAACAACTGGATGTTCAGCCGCCTAAAGCGCCTCTTCCAGTTTCTCACCATCGTCGGCTTCTACGTCGCTGCAGCGCCGCTGATCTACCTGCTGCTCTGGGCGCACGAGACCGCGACCTTGCCGCTTGCCGCGGCGCTTGGCTGGCTGCTCGTGCTCACCGGCATTGGCTTGTTTGGTTTCTACGGTCTCAACGATCACATCTACGAGGACAAGTATTTCCAGTCGCTGCAGAACTCCGCGGCCGATGTTTCAAACACAATTCGCGACCGCATGAGCGCGATCAATCGCCAATATCAGCTCACCTACGCGCACCTCACCGAATTGCAAGGCAAAGGCGAACAATATCATGGCGACCGCCTCGCCGAGCAGGTGCCCGACGCCGAACTCAACAACCATATGGCGTTCTTCGACACGCAATTGCTCATCTGGCTGGGCAAGCGCCTCGAGTACATTGAACTCCACTTGTACAACCGCATTCATAGCGCGCTTACCATTCACGCAGCGCTGACTGTCGCGGGCTTCGTCGCGTATCTCGTGATCTTTCTCCTCGGCTTATTGCCTGCGTTGTTGCTCACGGGCATCGCTGGCTTCGAGGTCTACAAAGTTCTGCAAGGCGGCGATCAGTCAGCGTTGCCTTACATGGCGGGCGCCACGGCGCTGGCCGTCTTCCTTATCGCCATGATCTCGTTCGTCAGCTTCCGCTCCTTCTACAAGGACGACTGGAACTCGCTAAAATCCATGGAAGGCGAAACCAGCACGATCCTGGAATCGCACTTCGACACCCGCAACCTCGATGGTTGGCAGACCTACAAGAAACTCGGCCTCGAGGATCATCTCTCCGGGCGCATGCAGAAAGCGATGATTACGATCCGGTCGCTTTACGACAAGATCGGCTTCAGCGGCGGCCAGCCAACGCGCTAGAAGCTTGCCGCCCGCGCCGTTTTCATGCAGGTCCGTCCGGAAACGGCCGCGACACTCCCATGGCGCATTACAAAGACAAGCTGAGGCAGGACCTCGATCGCTGGATCGCCGGCGGCTTGGTGAACGCTGACAACCGCGAAGCGATCCTCGCAACCGTTCCCGATGCGCGCCGGCTCGATGCCGCCACCGCCCTCGCCTGGGTAGGCGGCCTTCTGCTCGGCATCGCCGTCATCTCGTTCGTCGCCGCCAATTGGGACGTCACGCCGAAGCTCGTGCGCTTCGCGATCATCCTTATTGCGTTCTTAGGCTTTGCCGGCGCCGCCGCATGGACTGCGCGCGCTAAGCGCGAAGTCGCCAGCAATATCCTGCTGATGCTGGCTGCGCTCATCTTCGCCGCCGCCATTGGTTTAACAGGGCAGATCTTCGATATCGCCGGCGATCCGCGCGCCGCATCCTATGGCGCGGGCCTTGCTGCCCTCGCGCTTGCGCTCGCGGGCCGCTCCACGGGCGCCGCAACCGTCGGCCTCATCTTCGTCGCCCTCGGCGACTTCAGCGACAATCGATGGTTTAGCGGCGCTGAATCCGATGCACCGGCCATGCTGCTCGCAGCCCCCCTCTGCGCCTATCTTGCGCTGCGCTGGGGCTCGGCCGCACTCGCGCACGTCTCGGCGATCGCCATAGTTTACTGCTTTGCCTGGTTCGGCGCGCGCCAGGAAGACGACGCCGCCGTCTTTCTCTTCCTCTCCATCGTCATGGGCGCGATGGCGGCCGCCGCGCGCTGGCTGCGCAGCCAAGACCGCCAATTCGCCAGCATCTTCTATGGCTGGTTCGCCTGGGGCGCGCTGATGTTCTTTGCCATTGTGGGCTATCTGCCGTGGTTCAGCGAAAGCGATCGCCACACCGCCGGCATGATCCATCGCGCATTCTGGCTTCTTCTTTCGGGCGGCGCGCTCGCGCTCGGGCGCTACGACAATCACAACCTCGTCACCACGGTCGGCGTGTTAAGCATCATCGGCGCGATCTGCGCGCTGCTTGTGGATCTCGGCATGGATTTGCTGGCATCGGCAGGCGTCTTCCTCTTGTGCGCAGTCATCGCGCTCGTTGCAGGCCTTGCGCTTCGTAAACGCGGGAGCGCGGCATGAAGCTCAACGCCCCCGCCCGTATTGTGCTCGTCGCCGCCACGTGCGCCGCAGCCCTGATCACCCTCGTCGTCTCCGAGGGCGCGACGCGTGCCAGCGGACAAGAAGTGCTGATCGCGATGGAGGCCGTCGATCCTCGCGCGATCCTCAGCGGCCACTACGTTCAGATTAACCTCACCCAGCGGCTCACGGCGCCCGAGCAGTGCCCAGCCGAGGCAACAGGCGACTGGGTGGCGCTTCGCCAAACCGGCGATCGCTACATCGTCGCTGGCAGCGCCACCTCGCGCGACGGCGCTCAGCTCATCGGCCTGCCCGTCAAAGGCACATTCACCTGCAACGCCCCCACGCCCGCGAGCGACGGCGTTGAGGCGACGCCTGGCTGGCTTAACCTCGATCTCCACATCGATCGCTTCCACACCAACCAAGCCGACGCCGAACGCATCGAGCGCATTCTGCGTGAACAGCGCCCCGACGAAACCACGCGCGCCTTCGCCATCGTCTCCATCGGCCGTGATGGGCGCGCGCGCTTAAAGGGCTTGCAGATCGACGGCGAACGCCTCGAACTCTCCTGGCTCTGACGATTAAGCTTAAGAACGCAACCTAGTGTGCGCCAATGGCGCGCATTTAACCGCTTTCGCGCCACGCCCTCACGCAATCTGTCCTGATCTGATCCACACGCGGCCACCGCACTCGCTTCGGCGTTGGCACGTCCGTTGCGATCTCGCCCAGCAAACGAATTTCTCCGGAGCGAGACACGTGCGAACGTTTGTTCTTTCCCTTCTAGCTTTCACGGCGATCGCCAGCGCCGCGTCAGCTGATCCAATCCCCAATGGCGCCGGCGACTTCTCCGGCGGCTTCGGTATGGGCTGGGACAGTTTCGACACGCCGATCAACCCGAGCACCCGTGACGAAAACGGCAACCGCACGATCGTCAACGGGCGCATGGAAATCGACGGCACGCTCACCGGCGGCCTGCAGGACAGCTTCGCCACTGGCTACGGCTCGGCGCAAGCCATCGGCAACCAACTCAACGTGGTCACCCAAGGCAACTACAACACGGTGATCGTCGACGCGACACAGATCAACAACGGCGACATCAGCGCCGAAGTTCAAGGAGACAATTAATGCGCGCGCTGAAGTCACTGGCCTTCGTTCTGGCCGCCACCACGGCGCTTAGCGCTTGCGTCACGCCGTATTCCGGCAATGACGGTATGTACGCGCTGCCCATCGGCGACGCGCCCGTCACCGCGAACCCGACCGCGTATTCGCCCGCGCTCGATTGCTTGGCCGCACACGCCCGCGCCAACAACATGACCGCCCCGCGCATCGCCGTTGGCCGCATCATCGACTACACCGGATCGGTCTCCGAAGAAGGCGGCCGCCGCATCACGCAAGGCGCGTCGCTGATGGCGATGTCGGCCTTCAACAAAGCCGGCGCCCGCCTGGTCGAACGCTTCGACACCTCGGTCACCGAAATGGAGCTGCGCTACGCCAACAACCGCCTGATCGGCCAAGACAGCGGCGATGAAAACGTCCGCCGCATCTATGCCGGCCAAATGCCGGGCTCCGACTTCTACTTCGTCGGCGGCATCACCGAGCTCAACTACAACATCCGTTCGGCTGGTATCGACGCCCAAGGCGGCCACCAAGACGCCCGCGACGGCGTCGGCAACATCGGCGCGCGCGTCTACGTCATGAACATCGGCCTCGACTTCCGCCTGATCGACACCCGCACGCTCGAAGTCGTCGACGTGATCTCGTACCAGAAGCAGATCGTTGGCCGCGAAGTCCGCGCTGGCGTGTTCTCCTTCTTCGACAACAACCTGATCGACATCGCCGCCGGCGAACGCGCGCTTGAGCCCGTTCAACTCGCCGTCCGCGCCGGTGTTGAACGCGCCGCCGTCGAAGTGATGAGCCGCTTCTATCACGTCGCCGATAGCTCGGTTTGCGCCGCCGCGATCCAAGCCGAAGGCGATCCCATGGGCCCGGGCCAAGCGCCGAACGGCTCGGCCGCGCCGCAAAGCGCTGCCGCCGCTCTCATCGAGCAGCAGCAAGCCGAGCGCGCCAATCCGGACGCCTGGAACGCCCGTCGCGACGACAACATCACCGGCATCCGCGGCCGCTCGTAAGCGGTCGCGTACGGAGCACGCCTCATGCGCGCAGTTCTCTTCCTCAGCGCCGCACTCTTCGCGACGCCCGCGCTCGCCCAGAACGCGCAGTACAATCTTCGCGATACAACGGCCGTCACCAACGTGACGGTCGGCTCCGCGCAAGATGTCGGCGCAACCGCCGTCGCCAGCGGCAATGTCGTCAGCGCCGTCACCGAAGACACGACGACGACGCACACGAACAGCCAGCACAATGACGGCGACACCGCCGCTGAAGCCGACGCCACCGTCTGGCACGCTGACGGCACAGTCGCGATCACGTCCGCCGCCGTCGCCAACGGCGCCACCGCGGAAGTCACCAACAGCACCGTCGACATCAACTCCGAGCAGCTCGCCCACGGCGACGCTTCTGCCGTGACGCGCTTCACCGGCGGCAACGCCGCCGACGCCGCCACGTCCGCTTCGGCCAGCGGCAATGTCGGCGCCGTCTCCGCCCAGAACAGCGAAGTCCGCCTCATCGCGAACCAAGAGAGCACCGGTTCAATCAGCGCCGCGACCGAAGCCGACCATTGCTGCGTCAGCGGCCAAGCCGTCTCCGGCGCCATCGCCAGCGCCAACAACCTCACCGTTGGCGGCGAAACCTCGACCATCCTCACCGACACGCGCCAAACCGCGACCGGCGCCAACGTCTCGGCCCGCGTCGATCTCTACGCCGGCTACTCAACCGATGCGTCAGGCAACGCCACCGCGAACGCCAACGCCGTCACCATCGACAATCAATGGGGCTATGTGAACGCGCGCATCGACCAACGCGCCACCGCGAACGTCGACGCCTCGTCTTACGTCACGCTTGGCGGTGACTTCCTCGGGTTCGCTTCATCGGACGCCTACGGCGTCGGCAACCAAGCGATCGTCTCCAACGTCGGCTCCGACACGGTGATGGATGTCACGCAGGACAATGCTGGCGACATCAGCGCCAACGCCGCGACAGCCGGCGAAGGCGGCGTCATGGCGCTCGCCTCGTCCGCCGCTTACGGCAACAGCGTCTCCGGTTCGCTCTGCGCCTATTGCGATACGAACGTGCCAAGCCTGCAAGCCTCGGCCGATCAAACCAACTCGGGCGACGTCCGCGCCACCGCGACGGTCAACACACCGCGCGCCGCTACCGTGGGCGCAACCGCCACCGCAATCGGCAACGCCGCGACCTACCAAGTCCGTGGCCCCGGCCACTAAGGTTTCAGCCACCCGCGATAGCGCACGATCAGGCCGGTCAGCGGGTGGCTGATTTCCACGAAGAAGTTAAACGCGCCGCCGTCCTCGCGCTCATGCGCCCTGACGCGCGGCGCAAGCCATAGCGGCAGCGGTATCTTCAACACGCTCCAGCGCCGCGGTACGAGATTGAGCTGCGCGCAGTCCCACACCAGCGCCATCGCAAATTCCATCGCGCCGAAGCGCTCGACGATCAGACGCTCAGACCGCCCGCACCCTTCGTACTGATAGCTCTTGAAGCGATGGCCGTTGAAATCGCGCCGCCACACTTCCCCTTGCGGCGTGATATCGAACGTCACGCTCACTGGCGCGTCCGCGCAAGCCGGCGGGAAACTCGCCACCAGCCCCGCGAGCCAAGCCAACGGACTGGCGCCGCGCTCCACGCTTCCCCGCCCTTCAGCGCGCCGAACGTCCTTGTGCATCACGCGCAGCGCCGCGGGCAGCGCCGCATACGCATCGCCCAGGATGCGCTCGTACAGCAGCGCATCCTTCGCCGGCTGCTCACGCACACCGCCATAGATCGTGCGCGACGCGAACAAGCGCTCATAATCCTCAAGCTCCACGTCATTCACGCACGCCCGCGCGCCAGGCTGCGGCGGGGCGCCATCCAAGTGCCGCAGCAAAACCGCCTGCACCGCCATCGAAGGGATCAGCGGCCCATCGCGCCCTTCCGCCAGCAAATGCCACGACCGCACACGCGAGCCCGCGTCATCGGCGCCCTTCACCTCAACGAACATGCCGCCGCGATGCTCGCCCCAGCGCACATGGTTCGTCGCCCAATGCATCAACGGCGCAAGCGGGGAGAGCGAGCGCACGATCCCGAACGACACCAACCACGCAAAGAAGATGAGCACGCGGTGCAGGATCTCCGGCACAGGCCCCGCGCCCATCCACACGCGCCGCGCCTGCGGCCACTCCGTAGAAAGCACACGCAGATCGGGCACATCGACCAACGAGAAAAGCGTATTGCGCAAAGGCAACCGCCCCGGTGGCGCAATCGTGTAGCGCCGCTGCTGACGAAAGGGTCGCCCGATGATCTTCGCTGTGCGCCCCAGGTACGCGACAGGCTGCCCCGCATAACTCGCGATCGCGCGGATCACATTCTCACCCACACCGGCAAACGGCGATGGCGCGATACCACCGGCAATCTCATCCACCCGCGTCAGCGGCGCCGCCAGCATGCGCACCACCGACGCCGTCAGAACCGGAAAGCTCGAAACACCGGAGAGAACGTACACGCCCGCCGCCCGCGCCTCCGCGTCGTACCGCGCAACGCCGGCCACGAACGCAGAGCCATCGGCCAAATCCATGTAATGCACGTGCGCCGCGATGCATGCTTCAACGAGCGCATACGCCCGCGCGCCATAATCTTGAAACGGCCCGCTCGCATCGACCACAATATCCGGCGCCAACGTCTTCAGCTGCTTCGCCAAATCGCCATCGCGATCAAATAGCGCTGGGATGAGCTTCGCGACCGTCGCCCCACGCGCCGCGCAAAACATTCGCGCCGTTTGCGCCGATCGCCCGGCCACGATCAAAGTCAACCGCCCATCGCCCTCCAGCAACTCAACGATGCGTCCGCCAAACGTCCCGTATCCGCCAACGATAAGCAGCTTCATTGCACGAACCGCCCAGCATCCGCCGCGCGCGGCGCGTAGCACGTCTCGCGCTCGCCGAACCACGCCACGCGATTGCGCGCCACAAAATCATAAAGCCCGTCGCGCCACGCCAGGGGCAGCATGCGCCCGATAGTCACCACCGACCACGGCAATCCCAGCACGGCAAAAATCCGCAACGCCGCGTCCGACTTCACCCGTACCGCGCCGTTCTCTAGCAGCACGTACGTGTCGAAATCCCCGTATTTCAGCTCGAAATGCCGATAAATCGCCTCGCCGAGCGGCGTCTGCGCTGCGAGCAATTTGAAACGCCCGCGCCGATCATGACGCTGCACAAAGCCCGCGAACCCTGAGCACAACACGCACGTGCCGTCGAAAATGATGATCGGCAGCGCATCGTCAAACGCTGGCACGGCGGCGTCGCGCCGATACGCGAACGGCTCTCTACGAGTCACGCATGAAGCTTAGCGCACGCGAGCCATCCGCACAGCGGACACAGCGCCGCGCTCACTCGGTATCGATGCGCTGATCCATCAGCTCGGCCGGCTTTAGCCCGCCTGCACAAGGCCCGCCAATCGGCCGCGCCGGCACGCCCGCCACCACGCAGCGTGGCGCCACGTCATCCAGCACAACCGAGCCCGCCGCGATCTTCGCGTCTTCGCCGATCTCGATATTGCCGAGCACCTTGGCGCCCGCGCCAATCATCACGCCGCGCCGAATTTTCGGATGCCGATCGCCGCCCGCTTTGCCAGTGCCGCCCAGCGTCACCGAATGCAGCATCGACACATCGTCTTCCACGATCGCCGTCTCACCGATCACGATGCCATGCGCGTGGTCGATGAATACACCCGCGCCGATCGTCGCCGCCGGATGGATGTCGACCGCGAACAATTCCGACACCCGGCTCTGCAGGTGATACGCCAGAATGTGACGCTCCTTGCGCCAGAGCCAATGCGCGATGCGATAGGATTGCAGCCCGCCATAGCCTTTAAAATAGAGGAACGGCTGCAGATACGTCGTGCACGCCGGATCGCGTTCACGCACCACGCGCATATCGCGCGCCGCCTGCGCCGCCAATTGCGGCTCATCATTGTAAGCTTCGCGGATCACTTCGCGCACTTGCAGCGCCGGCAGATCGCCGTGACCCAGTTTTTGCGCCAGGTGATACGAGAGCGCGTCCTCGATCCTATCGTGATGCAAGATCGATGCGTGCAGGTACGACGCCAGCAGCGGCTCTTCCGCCGAAGCCTGCATCGCCTCGACGCGCAGTTGCGCCCACACCCCGCCCGAGGCTTCGAACACACGCGGTTCAGCCATCTCACTCTCCCTCGGCGTTCCTCAGCATCGCCGCCGCCAACGGCGCCGGCAATTGCCCCGTCACCGCCATGTGGTGCGCACGCAGCACCGCTGCAACCGTCATACTATCGCGGATGCGCCCATCGCTCACCCGCGCCAGCACATCCATAAAGTGCGCACGCTTGTGCTTCAGCACCTCGACTTCTTCCGGCTGCGGCGCGCCAGCCGTCAGATCTGTGGCCAGATAAATCACCGCGCGCTCATCGGTCAGCGAGTTGGACATATCCATCTCCAACACCTTCTCGAATGACCCCGCCCGCAGCCCGGTCTCTTCCTCAAGCTCTCGCACCGCGCATGTCAGCGGCGCTTCACCCGGCTCTGCGCCGCCCTCGGGCATTTCCCAAGAATACCGCGCCAACGGAAACCGCCACTGCCCCACCAAATGCACAAACCCATCCGGCTCGATCGGCAGCACGCCAACCGCAAGCCGGCGCGGGCGCATCACGGTATAGGTTCCGTCCGCCCCGCCCGGATGAACCACCGCATACGAATCCAGCACGAACCAATCGTTCTCATATGGCCGTGCGACACTCTTGACGGTCCACGGATCACTATCTTCTTCCCAGATATCGCTCATATCCTTCCCATAGCCGCGCCGGCTTTGCCGCGCCACGGAGACAGCCTTGGTTCTTCCTCTTTCCGCCATCCCTGCGGCGCCTGCCGAGAACGAGCCAGCCAACGCCGCTAAAGAGAGTGCTGAGACTTTGGCGCTGCTGGCGCACCGGCGCTCCAGCAAGGTGATGCAGTTGGCCGAGCCCGCGCCCAGCGCCGCCGAGCTCGACGCGCTCATAGATCTTGCCGCACGCGTGCCCGATCACGGCAAGCTCGGCCCCTGGCGCTTTGTCATCATCGATGGCGACGCACGTTCGCGCGCAGGCGCTGCACTCGCAGAGGTGATCAAAAACGACGAGGGCGTCGATGGCGATCGCATCGCCTTCGTCCGCAACTGGTTCAACCGCGCGCCTGCGTGCGTGATGGTTGTGTCATCGCCGAAGCCGAGCCCGAAAGTGCCCGAATGGGAGCAACAGCTCTCCGCCGGCGCCGTCTGCTACAATCTCCTGCTCGCCGCGCATGCGCTGGGATACGGCGGCTGCTGGCTCACCGAATGGCCGACCTTCGACGCCCGCGCACGCATCGCACTCGGCCTGACGAATGAAGAACGCATCGCCGGCTTCGTTTATCTCGGCACGCCGAACGGCGTAGCCACCGAACGCGTTCGCGCCGACGCAAAGAGCCGCATCTCGCGCTTCTGATGGCTCAAGCGCGTCGCGTTAGTTTCAGCGGCTCGTGCGGTTCCTTGGTGTGGTGATCGGCGTGATCGAGATCACGCATGTCGAACGTCTGGCCGCACACATCGCACGTGCGCATGTCGGGCTTGCTCATGGTGGGGTGATCGCGCACCGGGATTTTGATCGCGTCGCTCATGCAAACACCGTCCAAACCAATGCGGCGAGGACGATAAGGAACGCGCCGCTCACGGCGATCGGGGTCCAAACGGACACGGTCGAGGGATGGGACATGAAACGCTCCATGCACTTGAGGCGGGAGCGCTACGCGGTCTCTCAGCCGCTGACGCCCGAATGAATGGCCAGCGATGAAGAAACGATCTCACGTCTGTGAGTAATCACCTAACGAAGATGCCTGGCGCGCTGTTGTTTCTTGAGCGGAACAGCGATCTGCCGGGCATTTCTTCGGTGTGCCCGCGGTCACATCGCCCCGGCCTAGCCGCGGCTACCTTCTCATTACCGAAGCGATGGCGCTTCGGCCCCGAGGAGCAAGACCAATGACCAAGTTTTACGCCCTGATCGCCGCCTGCGCCGTGTTCGCCCCGATGGCCTTCGCCACGTTGAGCCAAGCCTCGCAGATCGTCGCCTGATCGCGCCCCGCCAACCAAATCCGAAAGTCAGCCCAATGACCAAGTTTTATGCCCTGATCGCCGCTTGCGCCGTGTTCGCGCCGATGGCGATGGCCACGTTCGCTCAAGCCGCTCAAATCGTCGCCTGACCCGCAATAGCGACGCCTAGAGCAGCACCAAAGAAGGCCGCGGAGGATGCTCCCCCTCCGCGGCCTTTCTGTTGGCGAGCGCCCGCTACCCGGCGTGAGCGGCCCTGGCTGCTTCTCTCCCACCCAAAGCGGACATTCGTAGGAATTTGTCCAAGCTGCCGCTTTTGGCCCAGATCGGCCGATCGGGTCAGCCGCTGCCGTCGGCCCGTCGATTGTATTTTGACTGTGCCGGCACACGTGTTCTTCATTGCGATATGAGAAACCTGATCTTGTTGGCATGCGCCGTCTTGATGGCCTGTTCCACGGCGCACGGAGACTTGAGCGGCTTGAGTGTGCGCACTGCTGTGCAGCGCCAGGCCCGCGAGGGGTTTTCTGGAGCCGTCCTGGTGGCGCAGCGTGGCGAGGTGCTGCTCGATGAAGGCTTTGGCGTTATCCGCAATGAGCGCATGCGCCCAAGCTCCCGCTTTTGGATCGCATCCGTGGGCAAGCAGTTCACCAGCGCGGCACTAATGCGCTGCGCGGACGAAGGACATGTTCGGATCGACATGCCATTGTCGGAAATTTGGCCTGACTCGCCCGCCGACAAACGTGCGATTACTATCAGGCAAGTGCTGGCTCACGCATCCGGCTTGCCCCAATCGGACGATGCGGAATTCTCAACAGACGGAGAAGCGGCGCGCCGCACCGTACTCGCATTGCCGCTGGCGGCGGCACCCGGTGAACGATTTATCTATTCCAACGCGAACTACGAGCTAGCCGCAGCAATCGTTGAGCGTTCGTGTGGTTCGAGCTATGCCGACTACATTCGGACGGAGATTATTGAAAGGATCCAGTTACCCGATACGGGTCAGATTCCGGATGTAGAAAATCCTCACACCGTACCGTTTTTGGGCGATCGTCCAGCCCGATTGAATCAGTTGCGCTGGGGTGGCCAAGGGTATTTCTCGACAACTCATGATCTCTACCGTTGGCATGAGGCGTTGATACATGGCCAAATATTGTCCCCGTCGTCGCGCGACACGCTCTTTGAGCCAGTGATCGATATCCAAGAAGGCCAAAGCGCGCTGGGTTGGTTCATAGGACGCACCGATAGCGGCGCTGTCCGGATTTTCACGCGCGGCAACGAAGACGCCGGTCCCAATGCTCTCTTGTACTATTACCCGGCGACCGACACCACGATTATCGTTCTTACCCACGCAGGCGACAAGAACGACGACACATCTTGGTCTCGCGCTGTGCACGCCGAAATCGAATCGATACTGGGATTGTAGATTTTAAGCGAGAGATCGATGCTAGATGCCGACGCATGGCGGCAAGCTCGGCGTTTGTGCTTCGAGAGGCCGCAATCGGCGAACTTGAGCCGATCAACGATCGTTGATGCGGCGTCGCGAATTGAGCGACTTTGCCCATTGTGATTTCTCTTGAATGGCGGCTTTGTCTTGGGTTTCGGGAGCAAATCAACATGCCATCCATTGGAGTCAGAGCCTTTGATATGTCGCCGGAGCAGGAGGCGGTTTGGGAGCCGTTGTTCAGCGCCGCACGGCAGATGTTAGAACGTGGCGATGGCTCTGCGGCGCTTGAGTCAGCGCGCTCGGCTTGGAATGCTTTGCCTGAGCCGAAGCTCCACTGCAGCATGGCCTACATCACACTGATGCGATTTGCGCGCGCATGCGAAGTTGCGAAGGCCCACAGAGAAGGTATCGATATTCTGGACTGGGCTGTCGCCACCACTCCATTCCAAAATAACATCCCGGTTTTTTTGGTTCAAAAGGGTATCTTGCTTTTCCACTCGGGCGAGCAAGCGACCGCAAGAGAGGCATTTGCTCGCTCATGGGCCTTGGCAAAGGATTTTGGTTTCCGAGGAGAAGATCCAAAATACCTGGCTCTTTTAGGATATGGTTTTTCGAAGGGTGAACGGGGAGACGACTGACCAACATCGGCGAATTTCAGCCGCCTGGCGTGACATCGCCGAACGTCCCCTTTGGGCCAAGGACGGACGGTCGGCCAACAAGAGAACGGGGATAGATCGCCCCTTATCCACGCCCTCCAAGTCTGGCGCATACTCTCCTCATCTCCTGCCTGGAGGTTGTTTGGATCGCGACCAAACCTGAACAACGCAGGAGATGCGGAACGAACGTGACGAAGAAACGAAGCGGTGACGCCAAGTCTCTTCAGCTCTGGTGAGAACAACGAAAGCCAGAGGCCGATGAAGTTGGTCCTTCATCGCACGTCGACCGGGAACGGAAGCCAGGCGCTAAAGCGCGTAATCGGGCTCCCAGCGTTGCGGCGATCAGTGCTTGCGGAAGGAGTCCGCACCGATCCTCGTGTGGAGTGCAAACTCTGCAGCCGTCTGCTCAAACGCATGGCCACCCGAGCTGCTCTTGAACGCTTCAAGTTTCCGCCGGTCGGATAACGCTCCGCGCAAGGGCGCGCTTCGGCAAACCCCAAACGAACTATTCTTAGAGCTCACGCCACAGCGCGCCCTGCTCTCCATTGTCTCCGCAACGCGTCCGCGTGTGCGGCTATCCGCGCGCGCGATACGTAGCGACGCCTTGATCCGGCAGCCACAAGCCATCCGGCGCGACACCCGTCTGCCAGAACACGTCGATCGGCATGCCCCCGCGCGGCGCCCAATAGCCGCCGATGCGCAACCAAGTCGGCGCGATCGCATCCACGATCCGCTTGGCGACACCCACGGTGCAATCCTCATGAAAAGCGCCATGATTGCGGAAGCTCTGCAGGAAGAGCTTCAAGCTCTTAGACTCCACCAGCCAGTCCTTCGGCGCGTAATCGATCACCAGCACGCCAAAGTCCGGCTGCCCCGTCACCGGGCAGATCGACGTGAACTCCGGCGCCGTAAACCGGGCCAAATAAAGCGTGCCCGTATGCGGGTTCGGCACACGCTCAAGCTTGGCCTCATCCGGGCTCACCGGGATCGCGGTCGTCTGGCCGAGCTGCGTCAGCCCTTTGGAATCGATGCTCATGGGCCGACACTTGGCGGCGCCGCAACGCGCTTGCAAGCCGCTTCGCCGCCCCGGCCACACCCGCGAGAAATCGTGTTTCCGCTCAGATTCACGCCAAACCTGGATAAGTGCGCCGCCAAATTAGGCGTCCTCAGCCTGCAACACCATGAACGTCGGCCCCCTGCTTTGCCGCACTGCAGCAAGCCCGGAAGCATCGCTCAGACCTCACTGCACGAGGTCAGTGCAAGCGAAAGCAAGCGGGGAAGACGAATGATCAAGGGTGCAAAACTATTGGGGCTGGCGGTCGCCGCCGGCGCGATGATGGCCGGCACAGGCGCGGCTCAGGCGGAAACGACGGTTTCCTTCAACGTCGGCGCCGCCACCGACTACATTTTCCGGGGCATCGACCAGACTGGCTATTACGACGAAGGCGAAGCCTTCGGCGGCGTCGACGCGACCAACGGCTCCTTCTACGCGGGCGCTTGGGTGAGCAACACCGGCACACAGCCGGCGCAGTTCATCGAGTACGATCTCTACGCCGGCTGGAAGCCTGTCGTCGGCCCGGTCACGCTCGATTTCGGCGTCATCTATTACGGCTACACGGACAGCGATGTCGGCGGCAACGAATCCGAACTCAGCACATTTGAACTCAAAGCCGCCGGCTCGATCGCCGCCGCAGGCGCAACCTGGGGCGCGGCCGTCTATTGGACGCCAAACTTCAGCGGCGATCTTGACGGCTCGGACGACAATAGCGGCTTCTATTACGAGCTGAACGGCGCCTACACGTTCGACAATAACGCCACGCTCAGCGGCGCGATCGGCGCGGTCGACGTCGAGGATTACGCTGTAGATGGCTACACGACGTGGAATATCGGCGTGAGCTATCCAATCACCGAACATCTCTCGATCGATGGCCGCTACATCGACACAGACGATGACGGCTTCGCCTACGGCTATGCCGGCGACCGCCTCATCGGCACGCTGAAGGTCACATTCTAAGCGTCTCTGTAAAGTAATCCCGTTCGTGAAGCGGCGTCGCGCAGAAGCGCGGCGCCGTTTTGCGTTGTGGCGCCTTCGCAACAGAGATCACAGCAGTCACGATTCTAACTGACCCTGTCACACTGCTTAACCCGTCATTTACGTTAGCAAGAGATTTTCCAGCTGAACGCGGGGGATGCCGCGCGCAATAGAGGAAATCTGTCCATGAAGAAGGTCATTGGTCTCGCCATGTTGGCGAGCGCTGCGACCGTTGGCGTCGCCAGCGCGGAAGTCACTGCCTCGGTCACGCTGACGTCGGACTACGTCTTCCGTGGCCTCAGCCAAACCGACGGCGGCGCGGCCATTCAAGGCAGCTTCGATTGGTCGAACGACACGTTCTATGCCGGCGTGTGGGGTTCGAACGTGAACTTCGGCGCGACGAACTTCACTGAACTCGCGTCAATGGAATTGGACGCCTATGTCGGCTGGACCCCCACCACGGGCCCGGTGAACTGGGACCTCGGCGTGGTCGGCTACTTCTATCCGAACGCCGACGACGAAATCATGGGCGGTGAAGAGCTCGACTATTACGAAGGCATCGTTCAAGCCTCGACGAACCTCACCGAGCAAGTCACGATCGGCGCGCAAGTGGCCTACACGCCGGAATATTTCGGCGGTGGCGGCGACGGCACGTACTGGGAAATCAACGGCGGCTACGCCATCAACGACGCGACCGCGATCACCGCCGCTTATGGCGTGCAAGATATCGACTTCGCGTCGGGCGAGTACAGCACCTGGAACATCGGCATCACGCACGCCATGCACGGCTTCACACTTGGCGCGATGTACAGCGACACCAACGATGCCTTCGAAAACGGCTACGTGTTCGACGAAACCAGCGCCGACAGCCGCTTCGTGCTCTCGATCGGCCGCGAACTCTAATTAGACTTCAGCGCTAACCATGGGGCCGTCGCAGCAATGCGGCGGCCCCTTTGTTTGCGCTAAACGGCGGGCCATTTCGGCGCGCGCGACACCATGCCGGGCGTCTTGCGGCCAAGCACGCCGCCAATGAACTGCGCCGCCTCTATCGCACGACCGAGATCGACGCCCGTATCGAAGCCCATGCGGTTGAACATGTAGAGGAGATCCTCCGTCGGCACGTTGCCTGCGGCGCCCGGTGCAAACGGGCACCCGCCAATGCCGGCGAGCGATCCATCAAGCACGCGCACGCCCTCTTCGACTGCAGCTACGGCGTTCGCGAGCGCCGTGTTGCGCGTGTTGTGAAAATGCGCGCGCAACTGAATATGCGACGGGGTAATCGCCTTCACAGCGCTAAAGCGCGCATGCACATCGCTGGGCGCCGCAACGCCGATCGTATCCGCCAACGCCAACTCGAAAATGCCCTGGCTTAAACAACGCTCAGCCACTTCGACGACACGCTTCACCGGCACTTCGCCATCGAACGGGCAACCGAACGCTGTCGACACCGTCGCTGACAGACGCACGCCAGCCGCTTTCGCCGTCGCGGCGACATCCGGCCAAACGCCGAACGTCTCTTCAACCGTTCCGCCATTGTTGCGGATAGAAAAGCCGTCGGAGGCGCAGAACACGTAGTTCACCTCGCGGGCGCCGGCCGCGATCGCACGCTCGACGCCGCGCAGATTGAGCGCCAGCGCGATGAACGTTGCATCATTCCGCTTTGGCAAACCGGCGAACACAGCGTCGCCGTCAGCCATCTGTGGCACTTTTTTTGGATTGACGAAACTGCCGGCCTCAAGCCGCCGGAAGCCCGCCGCTAAGACGTGATCAATCAGCGCGAGCTTGTGTTCGGTCGAGACGATATCCGGCTCGTTCTGCAGCCCGTCACGCGGACTAACTTCCACGAGTTCGAGTCTATCCTTCGCCACGTCGCTCTCCGAAACCGGGCACGGCCCAGCCATAATGTATGGATCCCGCGCGCAACGCGAAACCCGCCGAGGCGCCCGCAACACCAGCCCAAAGCGGCAAAACGCCAACGGCCTGCAAAACCACAAAGCCGCCGGCCGCAAGGAGCGCTGCTGATATGGTGATCTCGCGCTTCAGCAATGCAGAGGGTTGTTCGGCCAAGACATCGCGAATGATGCCGCCAAAACACGCGGTCAGGACGCCCATCGCGACCGCGACGAGCGGATTGACGCCGAGCGCCAACGCCTTGCCGGCGCCAATAACCGCGTAAGCTGCAAGCCCAACCGCATCGAGCCAGATCAACGTCTTCGCACGCGCCAAATGTGGCGCCGCGAGCCAGACCGCGATCGCCGCGGCCAAGCCGATGCCGAGATACGTTGGGTCACTCACCCAAAACACCGGCGCGCCGATCAAGAGATCGCGCAACGTGCCGCCGCCGACACCGGTGATCACCGCGAAGAACCAGAACGTGATGATGTCATGCCGATCACGCGCAGCCGCCAACGCGCCCGTCAACGCGAACACCGTCACGCCGGCATAGTCCAGAATTGGCGGCAGAACCGGGAACGGCTGTTCGACCAAAGCATGTCCTCGCGTCAACGCGTTCCCTCTCCGCCCATTCGGCGCGCAAGGCAACCGCCGCTGTTGAAATCGGCGCGCGCGGGCCGATAGTGAGCCTATGAAAGCTCAAGCCATGACCGCGTTCGGCGCGCCTTTGACGCCGATGGAATTGACGCCGCAAAAGCCCGGCGCCGGCGAAGCTCTGGTGCGCGTGACGCGCGCGGGCCTCTGCCATTCGGACCTCCACATTCACGACGGCTATTTCGATTTCGGCGACGTGAAACAGCCCGTCGCCATCAACATGCCGGCCGTGCTCGGGCACGAGATCGAAGGCGAAGTCGCAGAGCTCGGCGATGGCGCCAGCGGACCCGCCGTCGGTACGCGCGTCGCGGTCTATCCCTGGCTTGGCTGCAATGCGTGCGACACGTGCCGCGCGGGCGATCAGCATTTGTGCATCGCGTTGCCGCGACGCGCGCTCGGCGTCGCGCAATGGGGCGGTATGGCCGAATACGTGCATGTGCCGTTCGCCGACGCGCTCATTCCGCTCGGAGATTTGTCGCCTGGCTTGGGCGCACTTGCGATGTGCTCGGGACTGACCGCCTATTCCGCGCTGAAGAAGATCGGTGCGCCGCCGCCAGAGCAACCAGTCCTGCTGCTCGGCATGGGCGGTGTCGGGTTGATGGCGATGGCGCTCGCCAAGAGCGTATTGCCCAATCCGATCATCGCCGCCGACATCGACGCAACCAAACGCGAAGCCGCGCTGAAGTACGGCGCCGTGGAAGCGATCGAACCGACTGCTGAAGCTTGGAAAGGCGTGATGAGCCGGCGCGGCATGGCAGCGGCGGCGATCGACTTCGTCGGCGCGCCGGCGACATTCGGCTTCGGCACAGGCGCGATCAAGCGCGGCGGCAAGTACATCATCGTCGGCCTCTTCGGCGGCAAGGCGACATTGCCCCTCGCATCGCTGCCGCTGAAGCCCTACTCGATCATCGGCTCATACGTCGGCCGGCTCGACGAAGCGCGCGAACTCATCACGTTGCTGCGCGCCGGCGCAGCGCCCGCGCCGCCCATGCACGAGCGCCCGCTGGACGAAGCCAACAGCGCCATCAACGACTTGCGCGCCGGCAAGGTGCTGGGCCGCGTGCTGCTGAAGCCTTGAGGCGAAGCCATCCGAAGCGCGTTGGAGAGCCCTCCTACGCCAAGGCTACGGAGGGCATCCCTCGCTCGCTTCGCGTGCGAGGGATGGTGCGAGCGGCGGGAGTTGAACCCGCACCGCCTTTCGGCGAACGGATTTTAAGTCCGCTGCGTCTACCGGTTTCGCCACGCTCGCACTGGCCGTGAGATACCCAAGTTCGCGCATATGGCGCAAGCGCGGGGCGAGCGCTACTTAAGGCCGATGCAGGATCATCCGCTCGACCGCGCCGTCTGGCATGCGCTGACAACGCGGCAAGCCGACTTGGCGCTGGGCGGGGCGTTGGCCCGGCGCATTCGCGAAGACATCGGGCCGTTCGCGGCATTGCGCGATGCTTCGGCTGAAGCGGTCGAAGCACTCGGCGCACTGACGCATGCTGACGACGATCTCTCGCTTCTGGAGCCCACGCCGCCTCCGCCGCCGGCAGGTGTTGCGCTGAAAATGAGTGCGCCGGGCGTGCAGATGGTCGCGGGCAAACTTGCCGCGAGCGGTAAGAGCTTCGCGATTGAAACACTGACCGCAGCGGACGCGCCGGAGATGCTGGAATTGGCGCTGCTGACAAAGCCTGGCCCGTTCCGCGCGCAAACACACACGCTCGGTCGTTTCATCGGCGTGCGCGACCACGGGCGTTTGGTTGCGATGGCGGGTGAACGCTTGAAGCTGCCGGGCTTTACGGAAGTCAGCGGTGTGTGCACGCATCCCGATTATCGCGGCCACGGCTACGCCGCGGCGCTGACGCTGGCGGTCGCCGATCGGCTGCAGCGTGAAGGCGAGACGCCGTTCCTGCATGCTTATGCAAGCAATGTTGGCGCGATCGAGCTCTATAAGCGACTTGGCTTCGATCTGCGCTGCAATGTCGTGCATGCGATGTGGACGCGCGATGAGTGAGATGGCGACGACACTCCGCGCGATCTTGCGGCAGACGGCGCTGATCTTGGCTGTTGTTGTTGGCGTGCTCGCGGCGCTTGTGTTGGCATTTGTGCCGAATGGGCTTGTAGGCCTGACGCGCACACTGATCGCTTGGGACGCAGCGGTCGCGGCGTATCTCATCGCGATCTGGGTGCAGACGCATGGCATCACATCGCAGAGGCTGGCGGCGCATGCGGCGGAGGTAGATGAGGGGCGCTACTTCGTGCTGTTCGTCTCGCTCGCAGCGGTGGCGGCGAGCCTCACCGCGATCGTGTTGGAGCTGCAAGCACATCTCGAACCTGGGCCGATGAAAAATCTGCACGTTGCGTTTGTGTTCGCGACGGTCGCGCTCTCTTGGCTCTTCGTGCACACAAGCTTCGCCAAGCACTATGCGCACGACTATTTCGGGCCAGCAGACGATGGCGGCATCCGCAAGGGGCTCATTTTTCCCGGCGACGAGGCGCCCGATTTCGGCGACTTTCTCCACTTCGCGCTGGTGATCGGCGTCGCCTCGCAAACGGCCGACATCCAGATCGCGGCAAAGGCGATCCGGCGCATCGTCACCGTTCACGGCATCGTCGCGTTTTTGTTCAACACGGTGATCCTGGCGTTGACCATAAATCTGGCCGCCAGCCTCTTCGGCTAGTTGCGAGTCGTTAGCGCCGATTTTGACTTTTCCCCGCGTCCGCGCTTCCCATGTAATATGTATGAGCCATTAGACGCTTCCGCTGCCAGAGGGGTCGCTCCTCTTTCGTCGCTCGTCATCGGGCGATCAAAGGAGAGCGAAGCATGAAGCACCTGCTTACACGCACCGCATTGTTAATCGCCGTCGTCGTTGGCGCGGCGCTCGTTTTCGCGGGCGGACTCACGGTCATGAACATACGCGCCGATTGGGCGCTCGCACTGGGCGGCCTGCTGTGTCTCGCCGCTCCGGTGTTGGGCGTCGCCTTCGGTGCTCGCCTGCTTATGGAGGGACGGTCCCGATGACACGCGTACCGATCTTGTCACGGTTCAACGGAGGGAAAGTATCGATGAACAGGTCAATTCTGACGTTGGCTTTCATTGTAGTGTTCGCCATCGGCACGGCGGTCGCGTGCTCGGGCACACGGGTGCGTTCGGGTGAAGTCGGCGTACGCGTGGTGGATCTTGGCTCGCATGCGGGCGTGCAAGAGCGCGAGCTTGGCGTCGGCTGGTACTTCCCGCAGCTGGGCTCCTACGTGCTGAAATTTCCGACGACCACGCGAACCGAGGTGTGGGCCGACAATGGCGACGCCATTGGGCCGGCGATCCAGTTCAATAACGCCGACGGCGTGCCGACGCGCATGGCTGTCAGCGTCCAAGTCCGCATCGATCCTGAGCGCGCGTCGAACGCGGTGCAACGTTATCGCTTGGGCTTCGAGGACATGGTGCGCGGGCCGGTGCAACGCGACTTGCAGGACGCGTTCGTACGCCTTGGCCCGAGATACACCTCGCAACAGCTGGTGGCGGGTGAAGGCTCGCGCCTCTTGATCGAGGTCACGCAATTGCTGAACCAACGTTTGGGCCAGGAAGGCGTGATCATCGACAACATCAACCTTGTCGGCGCCCCATCACTGCCGGACGCGATCCGCGATCGCATCAACCAGCGCATCGAGGCCGAGCAAAACGTGGCGACCCAAGAAGCGCAGGTGCGCGTCGTGCAGGCGCAAGCTCAGCAGCGCGTGGCCGAAGCGGAGGGCCGCGCACGCGCGACGGAGATTGAAGGCCGGGCGCTGGCCGCTAACCCGCAAGTGCTGCGTCAGCGCGAGATCGAGCGCTGGAACGGCCAATGCCCGCTGGATAGCGAAACCTGTGTGATTGGCGCAGGCGCGCTCGTCACCACGAACTAGTCGGCCGCGTCGCTGACCTCCTCTGGCGCGCCACCGCGATCGCGGATGAGCGTCATGAGGTCAGCGACCGCCTGCTCCAAAGCGGCGGGATTGGCGGAACGGGCAACGAGATGCACGCCAAAACCTTCGGGCGTGAACCACGGATAAGATCCAAACGCGACGACGCCGTTGGTGTCAGCCTCGAGTTTTCCCAAGCCCTCAGCGATGTCGCCCTCGGGCACCCCTTTGGCGCGCACCGTGCGGGCTCGCACGATGGCGCCGCCTTTGATCCGGTGACCGATATCCTGCAGCATGCCGCGCATGATCGACGGCACGCCCGCCATGACGAAAACGTTGCCGATCTGAAAGCCCGGCGCTTTTGAGACTGGATTGGCGATGAGTGACGCGGTGTCCGGGATGCGCGCCATGCGCAAGCGTGACTCATTCAATTCGGGCGCATTGGGGCCGACCCGGCTTCTGTAGTGCGCCTCCAGAATTGCGCGCGCATCTTCGCGGACGCCGATATTGACGTTGAAGGCGGCGGCCATCGCGTCGGCGGTTTTATCGTCGTGCGTGGGGCCGATGCCGCCTGTGGTGAAGACGTAATCGTATTTCGTCCGCAACGCGTTGACGCTGGCGACGATCTCTTCGATCACATCGGGCACCACCCGCGCTTCGGCGACCTGCACGCCAAGGGGCGCTAGGAATTTCGCGATCGCGAGCAAATTGATGTCCTGGGTGCGTCCGGACAGGATTTCGTCGCCGATGAGCAATACGGCGGCTTTGACTTGGCGCTGCGTCATGGGCGCATGATAGCAGGCTAAAGGCGAGGAGTCAGATGACAGACTATATCGGGCCGCTGACGGAGCGGCAGAAAGGTCATTTGCCGGACCTGCTAGGGATTGAATGGCTGGAGGCGCGGCCCGGCTACATGCGGGCGCGCTTCGAAGTGAAGCAACACCACATGGCGCCGAACGGCTTCCTGCACGCAGCCAGTGTGATTGCGCTGGCCGATAGCGCGTGCGGGTATGGCTGCGTCATCTCCAAGCCCGAGGCGGCGATCGGGTTCACGACTATCGAACTCAAATCGAACTTCCTCGGCACGGCCCGCGACGGCGCCGTGACGACCGAAGCCACGCTGACGCACGGCGGACGGACGACGCAGGTCTGGGACGCGGTCGTCAAAACCGAAGGCGACGGCAAAACCATCGCCCTCTTCCGCTGCACGCAAATGCTGCTCTACCCGAAGCAATAATACTGAGGAAACGCACATGGGCCGTTTGGATGGCAAAGTCGCCGTGATCACTGGCGCCGCGTCGGGCATCGGGCGCGGGACAGTCGATCTGTTCGTCAAAGAAGGCGCGAAGGTCATCGCCGCTGACATTCAGGACGACAAAGGCGCCCGGCTGGAAGAGCAGCATGGCAAGGCGCTACGCTACATCCGCTGCGACGTGACCCAAGAAGCCGACATCGAAGCGGCGGCGAAACTCGCAGTCAGCGCCTTCGGTCGACTCGATTGCTTTTACAGCAACGCCGGCACGGCAACGATGGGTGAAACGGCCTTGGGCATGACGGCAGAGGCCTTCGATGCTGTGATGCACCTTCACCTGCGCGCCGCGATGTTCAGCATTAAGCACGCAGCGCCGATCATGCAGCGGCAAGGCGGTGGCTCGATCATCTCGACTGCCTCGATCGCGGGTCTGCAGAACGGGTACGGACCCTATCTTTATTCAGTGGCGAAGGCCGCGATCATTCACATGACCAAACTTGCGGCCGCGGAATTGGGGCCGCTCAACATCCGCGTGAATTGCATATGCCCCGGCTTCATCGCGACTCCCATCTTCGCGCGCGCTGTCGGCATGGCGACGCAGGTAGCGGATCAAACCGTTGAAGGTATCGCAGCGGTCGCAAAGATGGCGCAGCCCATCCCGAAAGCCGGCATGCCGGAGGACATCGCAGAGGCCGCGCTCTTTCTGGCCTCTGACGGATCGAAGTTCGTCAACGGTATCGCGCTCACCGTGGATGGGGGCATCACCGTCGGGCGCACTGGCGCCCAGCAGACAAGCCTGTTCGAACCGCTGATGCGCGCCATGGGCATCGATCCAGCTGCGCCGCAGCAAAGCTGATGGCGCAGCAAAAAGGCGCGAGCCATAAGCTCACGCCTCATCACTTCAGCGGCGCTATCGCGCCTGCTTACTTAATTTTGCCTTCGACGAACTCGACGTGCTTTTTCGCAATCGGGTCGTACTTGTTGAACTTCAGCTTTTCCGTCTTCGTGCGCGGGTTCTTCTTGGTCACGTAGAAGTAGCCCGTGTCCGCGGTCGAGTTCAGGCGGATCTTGATGACTGTCGGCTTAGCCATGGTCGGGCTCGGAAATTCTCTGGTTCAAGGAAGCGCGCGAAAATACGGGCGAACGCCCCAAAGTCAACTCGTAAGCCGCTCCATTGTGTGCGAGCCGCGGCTCCAGCGCAGGAAGGGCGGCTGGATGGCCTCCCCGGCCAAGCGCGCCTCGACTTCCTTAAGCACAAAACGGGTGATCGAGGGCAGATCGAGGGCTTTGGCCTCTTCGAGGCTAAACCACCGAATATGCAGGAGTTCTTCGCCCGCGGCGGGGCGATCGTCAGCGAGGACCTGCTCGGCGTCGGCCAGGAAGAACCGGGCATCGAACCGGCGGGGCCGGTAAGGCGGCGTGATCGCGCGGGCGACGAAGCTGAGCTTATCCAACTCGGGTCCGTCAGGACCGCCCAGCGTTAGCCCCACCTCCTCCAGTGTCTCCCGGACCGCCGCCAACGCGAAAGCCCGGGGCGGACGGCGGCTCAGCGTGCCTTTACGCAGGAGGGCCTCGGTCTCCGGGTTGAGCTCCGTCGCGGCCTTGGCGCGGGCGTCGCCCGGGTCGACCCGGCCGCCCGGAAACACCCATTTGTCGGGCATGAAGACGTGGCCCTTCGAGCGCTGGCCCATCATCACTTCGCGGCCGCCGCGGACAAGGATAAGCGTCGCCGCATCGCGCGGACGCGTCGCCTTGGGTCTGTCAGCATCGGGCTTGTCGAACGGTTGTTCGTCGGCGTTGAGTTTGAACTCGTTGGCGCTCATGCGCCCCTCCTAGCACGGCACGCGGTTTGTGTTGGAACCGGGAACCGCACGCCCCTATCGTCGCGCGCGAAAATCGGGAGAGGCAAGATGGCGCGACGTAAACCTGGTGAAGGCCAGACGGCTTTGGTGACGGGCGCCTCGGCGGGGATAGGCGTCGATCTCGCCGAATGCTTCGCCAAGGATGGTTACGACCTCATCCTCACCGCCCGCAGCGAAGGCGCTTTGCAGGAAGTGGCGAGCCGGCTTTCGGCAGCGTACGGCGTGAAGACGCACATCATAGCGCAGGACCTCGGCGCGTATGGCGGCGGCTCCGCGGTTGCGGCGGCGATCGCGGCCAAGGGACTCAACGTTGATGTTGTCGTCAACAACGCAGGCTACGGCCACGCGGGCGCGCTGACATCATCGGACATGCAAACCCAACTTGGGATGATCGATCTCAACGTGCGCGCACTCGTTGAGCTCACGTACATTTATTGGGACCGCATGATCGCCAACAAGCGCGGCGGCGTGTTGAACGTGGCTTCGACGGCGGCGTTTCAGCCCGGACCGCTGATGGCGAACTATTATGCGTCAAAGGCCTACGTGCTGTCGTTCTCGGAAGCCATGTGGGAAGAAGCGCGCGGCACGGGCGTGCACGTGAGTTGCCTCTGCCCGGGGCCGACGGTTTCGAAATTCCGCGAGCGCGCCGGCACGGACAAAACGCGTTTGGCGAGTTCAAGCAAAGCCATGCCGTCCGCACCTGTAGCGCGCGCGGGCTACAATGCGTGGCGGCGCAACAAGCGCGTGATCGTGACGGGGGCGAGCAACAAATTCATCGCCGGCGTCGGCAAATTCCTGCCGCGCGAAACCGTGCTGAAGCTGGTGCGCAACCTGCAATCGCCGCCGACGTAAATTCGGCCTGAGCCTAGCCCTTCGCCCAAGCCAGTTTGAGCAAGCGCTTCACTTCGGCATCGACCTCTTTGGGCGATGAGAGGAGTAAGATTGCGGCGTGCTTCTCGGCCCACGGGCGGCGCTTCATTTCGGAGAGTCGCTTGCTTTCGCTAACCGCGAGCGGAAGACCGATTTCAGCTTTACCGCCCCTGGCGGGCAAGATGCCGGCGAATTGAATCTTGCGTGAGAACGAAACAAACGTCTTGCGCGGGCCGATGACAGCTTCTGGAAATTCCTTGCGCACGAGCTTGGCGACCGCCTCGTAGATCGCGCGGCCTTCGGGCTCCGTCCAGAGCTGATCGAGCAACGCGTCCGGGTCGTCCCAACTGGTCGCGTCCGGGAACGTGACGGACATGATGTGGGCGATGCGGTTGGCGCCGAGGCCGTATTTCTCGCGCATCCATTGGGTGCGTTTGCCGGGCGTTGCCTCCGGGCACTTCTTGGCGAGCTTCACCCATTCGGCCAGCGTCTTGCCGGTGTCGCGCTCGAGGCTTGCTTCAACGCTCGCAAACCATTTCTGCTGGCGTTCGGTGAGAACCGTTTTCGCCGCCGCCGCTTTCTTCGCCGTCTTTGCAGCCGCCCTTGCCATCGCTACACCCTCCGCTCAGGAGCATTGCATGAGCCTGCACGGAACCTACGACGACGACAATCTGTTCGCGAAAATTCTGCGCGGCGAGATACCGGCTGTGAAAGTCTATGAAGACGACGACGTGCTAGCGTTCATGGACATCTTCCCGCAGGCGCGCGGACATGTGCTGGTGATCCCGAAGCATGTGCGGGCGCGGAATTTCTTGGATTTGCCGGCCGAGCGCGTCGCGCCACTGCTACAACACGTTCAGCGCATAGCGATCGCGACCGAAAAGGCGCTGAAGCCGGACGGAATCACGGTGACGCAGTTTAACGGCGAAGATGCAGGGCAAACAATCTTCCACCTGCACTTCCACATTATACCGCGCTACGCCAAGGTCGCGCTCGCCGGACACGGCCACGGCAACCGCGCTGACATTCCGGAGTTGCAGCAGATCGCGGCGGAGATCGCGGCGCAGTTATGAGCGCGCTCGTCGTTCGCATCACGCGGCCCAGCCATCGCTTCGCTAGGCGTCCACGCTCATTCGCGCGCGCAACTCAGCCGGGATTGCCTCAAGTATGAAACGCCAGGAGATGCCTTCGTTGCGGAAGTAGTTGTTCTTGTCGGGTGTCAACGTGCTGGCGTGATGCAAACCGATGACATTGAAGTACTCATCGAAGATCGGCGAGCCGCTCGAGCCCGCCAATGTGTCCGTGAGATACTGGATGAGCCTTCCTCCCTCCGGCAGCGCCTTAATCTCCGTGTCACCCAGGCCAATTTGTTTAGGCATGCCGCCAGGATGTTGAATGACGATTGCAGAACCTCCCATGCGGGCCGGCCGGCGCGAAATCGAAAGCGGTTTGTACTTTGCGCCCGGCGCGCCCTTCACGCCAACGATCGTCACGTCGAGGTCAGCGTCCGTCCAGAAGACTGCCGGGTCGACGTCAAACTCTTCGAATGGCGCGGGCTTTCGGCGTCGATCGAGTTGGTAGTTGAAGCGGCAAATGACGCCGTCCGCATCAGCCTCATTTCGGAATACGTGGTTATTGGTGACCAGCAGATCCTGCGCGACGAGAAATCCAGAGGACGGACCGCGATCGATCCAGCACACGGCGCTCTGCTTTTCCCACGCAAGCTCCAACGCATAGACGTCGCTGAGATTGTTTTGCCCGAATATGGCTTCGAAGTTTGCGGTACTGGCGGCGAGGTCGACCTTGGCTTGCCCCAGGCGCGTACGCCCGTCGTCACCGGCCCATCTCACGGCGCGCTGTCCGCGAGATCGAGATCGGGCATCCACTCACGCAGACGCGCCCGGTACCATTCGGCTACGCGCTGCTCGAGCAGCGCGAGACGAACAGGGTCACGGATCACTTCCATGCACAAATGACAGACCGAAACGTACTTCTTCGCACGAAGCCGCTCAGCGTCCGCACTATCAAGCAAATCGAGCGCCTTGGCTGGACCAAATTTGAGAAGAAAATCCAACAACAGCGAGCCGTTGAAACGCTCTTCCAGTTCACCGTAAGTGTGATCTCGAATATTGCCGACGGATAGCCCGTACTCGCCGGCGCCGTTGCAACAATACATCCCCTCGCCCTGGGGATTGATGGTGAGACCGGGAGCAGGACACCCGCCGGTCGGCAACTCGTCTTCGAGCACAAGCTCACTCACGTCGATCTCGAACTCGGCGCGACCAGCGGGTGTGATCGGCATTTCCATGAAATCGACGAACCAAAGGCCATGCTGGGAGAGTTCCTGCATCATCTGCCAAAGGCGAAAAGACTTGGTCGAAGCCATGCGGATATGGGGTCGAATTCCAACCTCGCGCGCAGCCTTGATCGCATTTGCCACGTGCGCGGGTGGAATGTACTGGCGATGATACTGGCCCACGCTCATGCCGAGGATGCGCAATTCTGCATCCTTGAGCGGCCGTAGCATTTCTACAGCGCGCTCGACTGAGGACGCCCAGAACCCATTGGTGATGAGCGTGGTGTACCCTCCAAGCTTCTTGGCCTCACGGCAAAAGCTCAGAAGTTCATCGTAGTGTAGAAATATCTCGCCGCCCGAAAGACTGAGACACCACTCGCTGCCCGCGTATCGCGCACCCGCCTCGCGAATGAGAGTCATGATGTCATCGTGCGCAATGCGCGTGCGATCCTTGGGACCGGAGTTCGGTCCACAATGGGCACAACGCGCGTTGCACGTGTTCCACGGCAACAACGCCAGCACAGTCATGGATGCGTTTCCGGTCTTAGGTCTTCCAGCAACCGCGTTCGACATAGTCGCGGCCGCCGCGGCGCTCACAGATCGTGCCCGCTTCGTTGAGCACTGGCTTCAACTCGGGATCAGGTCTGATCTCGAACTCGGCCCAATTGATTACCTTGAGATAGGCACGCTCGTTTTCAGTCAGCCCGGGCGCAGTGTAGACGCTCGAGAAATCAGTGCGCTGGAGCGCTTCGCGCAGACTTTGGTTCGCAGCGACATCGGACAAAAAACGCAAAAAGCTCTGATTGGCGAGAAACTCTGGATAGTCAGCCATTGGTGAAGCCCTCCATTGCAGTCCCGCAATCGAGGTACGCTCCACCGGATTGTTTTGCAACCTTTAGTTGCGCTTCGCGACGGCCAATAAAAACGGCGGCCGCTTGAGCGGCCGCCGTTGGGTGGCGCTTCTGACGCTCAGCTTACGCCTTTTCGGGTCGCTTACCGAAGCTCAAGAGGCCGCGCGGCTCTTGGCTGTAGGTGAACTTCAGCTTGCTATCGTCCGACGGATCAATGTCGATCTTGACGATGCCGCCGTCCTTCAGCTTGCCGAACAAGAGTTCGTCCGCCATCGGCTTCTTGACGTGCTCGTTGATGATCCGCGCCAGCGGCCGAGCGCCGAAGCTCTCATCGTAGCCGCGCGTGGCGAGCCAGTCGGCTGCCTTATCGGTCAACTCGATCTGCACGTTGCGCTCCGCCAATTGGCCTTCGAGTTGGATGATGAACTTCTGCACGACGTTGCGCACGACTTCGGCCGGCAAGCCGTTGAAGTGGATGGAGGCGTCGAGACGGTTGCGGAATTCCGGTGAGAACAAGCGCTTGATCGCCTCTTCGTTCTCTTCGTCCTTCTTGCCGCGGCCGAAGCCGATGCCCTGCTTGGCCGCGTCCGCAGCGCCGGCGTTGGTGGTCATGATCAGGATGACATTCCTGAAATCGACCTTTTTGCCGTTCGTGTCGGTAAGCGAGCCGTGGTCCATCACTTGGAGCAGGATGTTGAACAGATCCGGGTGCGCCTTCTCGATTTCATCGAGCAGCAGCACGCAGTGCGGATGCTGATCGACGCCATCTGTGAGCAGACCGCCCTGATCATAGCCAACGTAGCCCGGAGGCGCGCCGATGAGGCGGCTCACCGTGTGACGCTCCATGTACTCCGACATGTCGAAGCGCAGCAGTTCGATGCCCATGATGTTGGCAAGCGAACGCGCGACTTCGGTTTTACCCACGCCCGTGGGACCGGCGAAGAGATAGCAGCCGATCGGCTTTTGCGGCTCTCGCAGACCTGCGCGCGCCATCTTGATGGCGGCGGCAAGCTGATCAATCGCTTCGTCCTGACCGAACACGACGCGCTTCAAGTCAGCCGGCAACGAGGCCAACGCTTCGGCGTCATTCTTCGAAACCGATTTCGGCGGAATGCGCGCCATGCGCGAGACCACTTCTTCAACCTCGGCGACGTCGATCTGCTGCTTCCGCTGGTTTTGCGGCAGCAGCATCATCGAGGCGCCCGTTTCGTCGATCACGTCGATTGCTTTATCTGGCAGCTTGCGATCGCCCATATGGCGCGCCGAAAGCTCAACGGCGGCTTTGATCGCATCGTCCGTGTATTTCACCTTGTGATAGTCTTCAAAGTACGGACGCAAACCCATGAGGATCTTGATCGCGTCCGGGATCGACGGTTCGTTGACGTCGATCTTCTGGAAGCGCCGCGCGAGCGCACGATCCTTTTCGAAGTGCTGGCGATATTCCTTGTACGTCGTCGAGCCCATGCAGCGCAGCTGACCGCTTTGCAGCGCGGGCTTCAGCAGGTTCGAGGCGTCCATCGCGCCGCCGCTGGTTGCGCCAGCGCCGATCACGGTGTGGATTTCATCGATGAAGAGGATCGCCTTGGGGTGGTTCTCCAATTCCTTCATCACGCTCTTCAAGCGCTCTTCGAAGTCACCGCGATAGCGCGTGCCGGCGAGCAGCGAGCCCATGTCGAGCGAGAAGATCGTCGCGTCGGCCAGAACTTCCGGCACTTGCTTTTCATTGATTTTGCGCGCGAGGCCCTCGGCGATCGCCGTTTTGCCGACGCCCGGATCGCCGACCAGCAGCGGGTTGTTCTTTTGACGGCGGCAAAGGATTTGGATCGCGCGCAGCACTTCGGGTTCGCGCCCGATCAGCGGATCGATTTTGCCTTCCTTGGCCTTCTTGTTCAGGTTCACGCAGTAAGCGGCGAGCGCCTCGCTGCCCTGCTTCACAACGCGTTCGCCGTCTTCGCCTTCCTGGGCGCCGCGGACGGGGCGCGGTTGCGCCGCGCCAGCGCGCTTGGGGAGGCCGTGGGCAATGAAATTCACCGCGTCGTAGCGCGTCATGTCCTGCTCTTGCAGGAAGTATGCAGCGTGGCTTTCGCGTTCACTGAAGAGCGCGACGAGCACGTTGGCGCCTGTGACTTCGCGGCCGCCGCTTGAATCGACGTGGAGCATCGCGCGCTGCAGAACACGCTGGAAGCCGGCAGTAGGGCGCGGCTCCTCGTGATCGCGCTCGGGCATGCGCAAACTGTCGAGCTCATTGCGCAAATAGGATTCGAGATTGAGCTTCAGCTTGTCGAGATCGACTTTGCAGGCGTGCATGACGCCGGCCGCATCGTCATCTTCGATGAGCGATAGAAGCAGATGCTCCAGCGTGACATATTCATGCTGGTGCTCGTTCGCTGACTGCAGCGCACGCCGGAGCGTGTGTTCGAGCGTGCGAGAGAAAGTCGCCATCGGGGCTTATTCCTTTTCCATCGTGCATTGCAGCGGGTGTTCATGCCGCCGTGCGAGTTCGAGAACCTGGGCGACCTTGGTCTCGGCCACCTCGTAAGTGAAAACGCCGCACAGGCCCACGCCGTTCTGGTGCACGTGGAGCATGATCGTCGTCGCTTCTTCCCGGGTCTTTTGGAAGAAGCGCTCCAGCACGTAGACGACGAATTCCATCGGTGTGTAGTCGTCGTTCAGCAGGAGCACCCGGTAGAGCGAAGGCTTCTTCGTGCGGGTAAGCGTCTGGGTCCCGACGCGGCCATCTGCCCCGCCGTCCTGGTCGCCTTCCTCGTCAGAGGGATTCCCGCTCATCAGCACATCGTTCCGTCAGAGCCCGACTCGAGACGCGTCGCCTCAAGCTTAGCTCACATGCTGAACAATTTATGGAGCCCGGCGCGGTTGGAAAGGCCTTGAACCACAGCCGTTGGCAGCTATGGCGCGCACGACGCTCCTTGCGGTAGTGCGTGCAAACGAAACGGGCCCGGCTCGTGGAGCCAGGCCCGTCTGTTTTTCAGCCCCTCGGGGACAAGCCCCGAAGCGGAATGCTTAGCGAACGGCGTTCGTCTGGATGAACTGGCCGACCGCGTTCACGCGATCGTTGATCGGAGCCAGCGTTTCCTTCGCGACGCCTTGGACGAGGTCAGAAACCGTCGTCAGCTCAGCGACATAAGCCTCGAACGACGTCTTGGCGTAGTCGTTCTGCTTTTCCACAAACTCTTGGACGCTCTTCGAGGTCATCAGCGCCTTGGTCATGGCGACATGCTTCTCGAGAGCTTCCTTTTGGAAGGCGACGGTGCGGGCCGACAGAGCTTCAAAGCCCTTCTGAGCGGCGGCAGCCGAAGCAACCCAAGCTTCGAGGTTCTGCTTGCCGAAAGCCTGAGCTTCCGACATCGCGGCAGTGGCGCGGTCGATGTTCTCGCGGACCGTTTCGGTCGACGTGGTGGTGAAGGTTTCGAAAGCCTCCGTGGCCGACTTAGCGGCGCGGGGGGCGGCGGTCTTCGCAGTGGCCATGGAACTCTCCATCTGAAATGGCGGACTGCCGGGCTGCCCGGCGAATCTGCACCCTATATGCTATGCTGCACCTGCGAAGTCAACCAAGATTTGCTGCAGTGCAACATAGACACGAGGGCCGCTTGTTCCGCCTCCGGAGGTCGTTGGATTCATCCAACGTTAACCGTGTTTTCCACACGCTGCACGAGAGTTAGGCAGATTCACCACTCCCGAGAGGCGTTTTACCATCCTCTGATACTGCGACTTAACGGGGTCTAATGAATCTGTAAGCTGCACGGCATGGCTTTTGCCTGAAATTGTCCGTGTTTGTGCGGGATCGGACGACAATGAAGTCTGCGGGATTTGGTTTGAAGGTGCTGGCGGGGGTTTTCGTCGCTGCACTGACCCTCGGTTTTGCTGCTCCTGCCGCCGCGCAGGACCGCTACGCAGCGTACGTGATGGACGCGCGGACCAACGAGGTTCTGCTCGAAGATCAGGCCAACGAGGCGCGCTATCCGGCTTCGCTGACCAAAATGATGACCCTCTATATGTTGTTCGAAGCGCTTGAGCGCGGCGACATCACGATGGACACGCGCCTGACGGCGTCCCGGAATGCGTCGCGTCAGCCGCCGTCGCGCCTGGGCCTGCGCCGCGGTGATACGATTACGGTCGACCAAGCGATCCGCGCGCTGGTCGTTCAGTCCGCCAACGACGTCGCGACGATGGTCGGCGAACGTTTGGGCGGTTCAGAAGCCCGCTTTGCCGCGAACATGACGGCCCGCGCCCGCGAACTCGGGATGACGGAGAGCCGTTTTGCCAACGCGAGCGGCCTACCCGATACGCGCCATCGCACCACGGCGCACGATATGGCGGTTCTCGCGCAGGCGCTTTGGCGTGATTTTCCTGAGCATTATCACTATTTCCAGACGCCGAGTTTTGCGTGGCGCCGCGGCTCCGGCCGCAACCACAACCATCTGCTAGGCCAGGTGGAAGGCGTGGATGGCATCAAGACCGGTTACACCCGTGCGTCGGGCTTCAACCTCGCGACGATGGCGGAACGCAATGGCCACCGCGTGATCGTCGTGGTCCTGGGCGGCGAGACGGCCGCGGCGCGTGATGCCCAAGTCGCCTACCTGGTGGAAGGCGCCTATCAAGAGTACGCCCGTCGTCAGGATCCGAACGCCGCTCAGTTTGCGGGCCTGCGCACCCGCCGCCTCGACGTGCAATTGGCGCCAGGCGTGCTGACGGCTGCGGCCCCCGCTCGTCCGCTGCCGCCCTCGTCGCCGTACGACACCTATCAGGGCATGGTCGTGGAGACGCTATCGCCGGTCCGTGCGCCGCTCGACCAGCCGGTCGGCCAGGGCGACGAGGCCGACCAGTCGACCGAAGAGGAATAGTCTCTACTTTTTCCGCTTGAGCAGACGATCCCGCGCGGCCGTGAGCCGCGCGGCTTCGTTATGAGAGCCGCCCAGATCGGGGTGCGCCTGCGCCATCTTGGAGCGGTAAGCGGCGCGGATGTCCGCGTCTGTGGCGTTAGCGGCGACGCCTAGCACCGCGCGAGCCTCTGCATCCGCAGTGTCTTCTGCAGTTGGGCGCTGCTGATTCTTTGGGCGGCTGTTGAGACGCGGCCACAGCTCCCAGGCGAGCGCTGCAAGACTGCCAAGTGCAATTGCCGGCCACAGCGCTCCGCGTGCAAGTGCGAACAATGCTGCAAGCGCTAAGGCGACCGCCGGCCAGCGGGCGATCAGGGTTACCCGGCGGGCCGCCCCGACGCGAGCGACGAAAAGCAAAATGAAAATCGCGGCGAGCGCGACGAGGGCAAGCGAGAGCACGGCCGGACCCTGGAGGCGTCCGGCTAGAACTTCAACGCCTCGCCTTCGAGGCCCGGCAGCTTGAGCGTGAGGAAGAGATCTCGGAGCTCCTGGCGGGCAGCCAGATGCGCCATGTTCATGGCGCCGTCGGCGTCGAGGTCCAGCATTGTGAGCCCCTGCGGGAACAGTTCGCGATAGATGACCCGCTCGGAGAGCCCCGGCGCCAAGCGGAAGCCGATCCGGTTAGACAGAGTCTTTAGCGCGTCGCCGACCTTCTGCTTGTTCTTCGCTTCGATCTTGCTGGTCGACGTACGGTTGCGGAGCACCACCCAATCGATCGGCGTGCGGGCTGCGAGCGCCTTCTTCTTGCGGCTCTCCCAGACCATCTCGCTATAAATCGAGGGACGAACGATGTCGGCGTTGTGCTCGTCGATGGAGCCCAGGAGGTCGAAGTCGACGAAGCTATCGTTCAGCGGCGTGATCAGCGTGTCGGCCCAGGAATGAGCCATGCGCGCCAGGAATGAATCTCCGCCTGGGCTGTCGATCACGATGAAGTCGCAAGTCTCGGAAAGCCGGCGGAGTGCAGCGCGGAAACTCGTTTCGTCCTCGGCTTCGGCAAGATCGAGTGACCGCTGGGGGCTTTCGGAGAGTTCGAGGATTTGCGGCGTTGGCAATTGAACGCCACGGCCAGATATCCAGCGGCTGCGGTTTTCGACGTAGCGGGTCAGCGAACGCTGGCGGACGTCGAGATCCAGCGCACCGGTGCGTCGGCCCATGCGCATGAGCGCGACCATGACGTGCATGGCGACAGTCGACTTGCCAGCGCCGCCCTTCTGGTTTCCGACCACGATCACGTGCGCCTGCTTCAGCGACGGGCTTGGCGTGTAGGCGTGCGCAAGACTCATGGGCGGGCGCCCAAGCTGGCGACCGCCGCGTGCCGAAGAGGTGCCGCAACGCAGAGATGCATCACGCTGAAATTCGGCGATCCGGGTTAAGCGGCCCTTAACCGTCTTGACGCAGCCGCAGCATAGCCCGAATTGCGAACCTATGTCCGCTGCCCCGCTCCTTGTCGCCCGTGATGTCGCCGCGCTGCGCGCGCAGGTGCGCGATTGGCGCAAACAAGGCTTGAGCGTTGCCCTGGTGCCGACCATGGGAGCGCTGCACGAGGGGCATCTCTCGTTAGTGCGCGCGGCAAAGGCCAAATGCGATCGCGCGGTCGCGAGCCTTTTTGTGAACCCCAAGCAGTTCGCGCCGCATGAGGACTTCGAACGCTATCCGCGCGACGAAACCGGCGACGCCGCGATGCTGGCGAGCGCAGGTTGCGATCTCCTCTTCGCACCGGAGCGCGCGAGCATGTACCCCGAGGGATTTTCGACAAGCGTGTTGGTGACGAACGTTTCGACGCCGCTCGAAGGCGAGTTTCGACCGCACTTCTTCGGCGGCGTCGCAACCGTGGTGACGAAGCTTCTGCTGCAGTGTCTGCCGGATGCGGCGCTTTTCGGCGAGAAAGACTATCAGCAGCTGCAAGTGATCAAGCGTATGACGCGCGATCTCGACATTCCGGTTGAGATCGTTGGCTGCGCGACTGTGCGTGAGGCCGATGGTCTCGCGATGTCGTCGCGCAATGCGTATCTGAGCGCGGACGAGCGGCGGATCGCGGCACGCCTCAATGCCATCATGCACGATGCGATCAAGGCCGTGCACGCGGGCGTCGCGATTGACGAAGCCGAAGCTGAAGCGGCGCGCCATGTGCTCGCGGCCGGTTTTGCGAGCGTCGATTACATCGCGATCCGCGACGCCGAGACGTTAGAGCGCATCGGCGATCTCGCGCGGCCAGCGCGCATCCTTGCGGCAGCCTGGCTCGGCAAAACGCGGCTTATCGACAACATGGCCGTCTGACAGGCGAGTTTCGAAGCGTCGGACTGCGCGGATTTCCCCTCCTAGGCGTTTGTGACGGCGGGTCCGCTGACCTGGGTTAATCCTTAACGCGAAGGCGCATGGGAGTTGCGCCAGCCGAGGGGAGCAGAAACATGGCTCGCAAACGTACGCTTGCGTACGCGGTGAGTGCGATCGCGATCGCCATCGCGTGCTTTAGCACGACCAGCACTGCATGGGCGCAAGACGCGCAAACGCAGACCGACGAAATCGTCGTCACCGCGACGCACCGCGCCAGTTCCATTCAGGACGTGCCGTTCTCCGTGAACGCGCAAACGGCTGAAGATCTTGAGCGCACAGGCTCGCAATCGATCGAAGATCTCTCGCGCAACGTCGCGGGTATGTCGGTGCAAAACCTCGGCCCGGGTCAAAGCCAGGTTTCGCTGCGCGGCGTTTCCGCCGGCCAAATCGTGCGCGACCAGCCGGGTGTGAAAGAACAAGTCGGCATCTATCTCGACGACTCGGTGATCTCGCTCTCACTGTTTACGCCGGACCTTGATCTTTACGATCTCAACCGCGTCGAAACCCTGCGCGGCCCGCAAGGTACGCTTTTTGGTTCGGGTTCTGTCGGCGGCACGGTCCGCTACATCACCAACCAGCCCAACCTCGACGACTTCAGCGCGTCAATCGAAGCCAGCGCCAACACCGTCACGGATGGCGGCGAAGGCGGCCATCTGAAGGGCATGGTCAACGTGCCGTTGGTGCCGGGCGCGGTGGCGTTCCGCGGTTCGGCCTACTACACCGAGTACGGCGGCTTTATCGACGCACTGCGCGAAGGCGGCGGGCGCGATGAAGATGTGAACGATGGAGCGCGCGCGGGCTTCCGTGCCGCGCTCGCGATGCAGCTGACGCCGAACCTTTTGGTGACGCCACGTCTGGTTTACCAGCACGTCGAGTCGAACGGTTTCAATCGCGAGGAAGTCTACAACCTCTTCGCCAATCCCTACACGACCACGCGCACGCCGGTACAAATTGGCGACCGTGAACAATTCCTGCTGCTCGACGAAGAGTTCAGCGACGAGACGACACTCGCCGACGTCACCGTGAACTACGACGCGGGCGCGGTGAACTTCACGTCGATCACCTCCTTCATCAATCGCAGTATTCTCGTGAGCCGCGACGCCAGCGCGCTGACCGGTTCGGTTTCGGTCGATCTCGGCTATCCGTCAGCGGCGGTGCTGCTGCCTTCGAACCTGCGGGACACAACTGACCTGCAGCAGTTCACGCAGGAAGTGCGCCTCGCTTCGGACGGCAATGGTCCGTTCCAATGGCTGGTTGGCGCCTTCTATTCGGACGTCGAACGCAATTACAGCCAGCGTCTGCCGACCCCGGGCTACGACGCATACACCGACGCCGTGCTCGGCGCTGGCACAGCGGCGGCCACCGCCAACGGCTTTCCGGCCAATTCGCCCTACAATTCCGACCTGCCCTACGATATCGAGCAGTTCGCGATCTTCGGCGAAGCCAGCTACGACATCACCGATCGTCTCACGGTGACCGCGGGCGGTCGCTGGTATGACTTCTCGGAAGAGCGGCGCTTTACGTCGGGCGGCCTCTTCTCGAATCTCGACGATCAAACGGCGACGACGTCGTCTGATGGTTTCACGCCGCGCGTGCTGGTCAGCTATGAGGTGAACGATCACCTCACGCTCAACGCACAAGCCTCGCAAGGCTTCCGTCTCGGCGGCGTCAACGATCCGCTCAACCTGCCGCTCTGCTCGGGCGGCCCCGGCGGCCCCGATGCGTTGACCTATGGCAACAACCCCACGTTCGATGACGAAACGCTCTGGAACTATGAGGGCGGCTTCAAATTCCAAAACGGCAACATGACGCTGAACGCTGCGGCGTACTATTCGGACATCACCAACCTGCAAGTGACGGCTGACGCCGGCTCGTGCTCTTCACGTGTGGTGTTCAACGCTGATGCGCACACGGCAGGCTTGGAAGCCGAGTTTGCCTACACGCCGATGCAAGGCCTTGAGCTGAGCTTGGCGGGCAGCTGGGTTGAAGCTGAGTTCGACGAAACCAAGACTTCGACGCTCGGCGCGGTGCTCGCTGGCATCCGCGAAGGCAATCGTCTGCCGTCCGTGCCGGAGTACACGATCGCGGCGAGCGCGGCGTACTACTTCCCGCTCGAGCGTTGGGGTTCGGACCTGGAAGGCTTCGTTTCGGCGACAGCTCAGCACATCGGCAGCCGCTACACGCAGCCGGCTGACCAGGAAAACAACCCGCACGTCTTCGTGCACGGCCTGCCCTTCGGCGGCGCGCCGGGCGGCGCTTCGACCACCCTCGATCTCGAACTCGATCCGTACACGGTCGTGAACCTGAACGCGGGCGTGCAGAACGACAATTGGGGCGTGACGTTCTTCGTCAACAACGCGTTCGACGAAAACGCGCACTTGGCCTTCGACCGCGAACGCGGCGGTCGGGCGCGCCTGGCGTTCCACACCAACACGCCGCGCACTGTCGGCGTCACGGTGCGGCGCGCGTTCTAAAAGCTACGCAAAGACCAACTCCAAGGGCCGCGGCGCACGTCGCGGCCTTTTTCTTTGCTGCCGCCGCGCCTAGGCTCAGAGCAAACGATTCAACGGGGGAAACGATGGCATTCTGGAATCGGCGCAAGCCCATCGAGGCGCCGCAGCATCAAGAGCTGAAGCGCACGCTCTCCTGGCCGCATCTGCTGGCGCTAGGCGTCGGCGCCATCGTTGGCGCGGGGATTTATGCGCTGATCGGCCAAGGCGCGGGCATGGCGGGGCCTGGCATCATCGTTTCATTTGCGGTCGCTGGCGTCGTCTGCGCGTGCGCTGCGCTGTGCTATGCGGAGTTGGCCTCGATGATGCCAGCTTCGGGCAGCGCTTATACGTACACGTATTCATCGCTCGGCGAGCTTGCGGGGTGGATCGTCGGCTGGGCGTTGATCCTGGAATATTCGGTGGTCGTCAGCGCGGTTGCGGTGGGCTGGTCCGGCTATGCTTCGGGGCTGCTGACGGGCTGGGGCATGGATGTGCCACAAATGATTCAGGTTGGCGAACTTGCCGGCCATGCGCTGCATTTCAATCCGCTCGCTGTGTTCATCATTTTTGTCGTTGCAGGATTGTTGATCCTTGGCACGCGCGAGAGTGCTTGGGTGAACTCCACTCTGGTGGTGCTGAAGATCGCCGCGCTGATCCTGTTTCTGGTGGTGGCGCTGCCGGCGTTCGATATCAACCGCTTCACGCCCTTTGCGCCGTTCGGCTGGGGCTCAACGCCGACGGAAGGCGCGACCAATGTCGGCGTCATGGCCGGCGCCGCTGTGATGTTCTTCGCGTTCTATGGGTTTGACGCTGTGTCGACGGCGGCTGAAGAAGCGAAGAACCCGGCCCGCGATATGGCGATTGGCATCGTGGGGTCCATGCTCATCTGCACGCTGCTCTACATGCTGGTTGGCGCCGCTGCGATTGGCGCGATGGACTTCCGCGAGTTCTCCGCCAGCGGCGAACCGATTGCGCTGATCGTGCGCTCACTCGGCCAAGATCAGGCCGCGGCCATCATCGGCGGGGTCGCGTCGCTCGCGATCCCGACCGTGATCCTTGCCTTCCTCTATGGACAATCACGCATCTTCTACGTGATGGCGCGTGACGGGTTATTGCCGCGTTCGTGGTCGCGCGTGCACTCGAAGCTGGGCACGCCGGTTTTCATCACGATCTTCACGGCGATCGTTTGCTCGGTGCTCGCGGGTCTGCTGACGCTGGGTGAGATCGCTTCGCTGGCGAACGCAGGTACGCTTGCGGCGTTCATAGCGGTGGCGATTTCGGTGATGGTGCTGCGGCGGGCCGAGCCCGGGCGCGAGCGGCCGTTCAAGACGCCGGCTGCCTGGGTGATCGCGCCGCTGGCGATCATCGGCTGCCTCTACCTCTTCGCCAGCCTCAACATCGGCACGATCGAGCGCTTCTTCATTTGGATGGCGATCGGCATTCCGGTCTATTTGCTCTGGGGCGCGCATCAGAGCGCGCTGGCCAAGCAGAAGGGCTAGACGCCGCCGCGCCGGCGCTTACGCTTTGGCGCCATGAGCTGGAAGAAAGACATCGAAGAACTGCGCCGGCGCGAGGCGCTCGCCGATGAGATGGGCGGGGCCGAGCGGGTGACGCGGCAGAAGGCGTCCGGCAAGCTCACGGCGCGTGAGCGTGTGGACGCACTGCTTGATGCCGGCTCGTTCCACGAAACCGGCAAGATCGCCGGCCGCGCGGAATATGGCGCGGACAATGAGATGGCGGCGTTCCGGCCGACGCCATTCGTTGTCGGGCGTGGCGCGATCGATGGCCGGCCGGTGTGCGTGCAGGCGGATGATTTTTCCGTACGCGGCGGCGCGGCGGATGCTGGCATTTGGCAGAAGCTCGTTTTCGCCGAGCAGATGGCGAACGAGTATCGCATGCCGCTCATCCGCATGGTCGACGGCACCGGCGGCGGCGGTTCCGTCAAAATGCTGGAGAAAGATCCGCGCACTTACATTCCGCAGACGCCGGGCTGGGAATGGGTGGTCGCGAACATGGCGAGTGTGCCGGTGGTGGCGCTGGCGTTGGGGCCGTGCGCGGGTCTTGGCGCGGGGCGTGTGGCGGCGAGCCATTATAGCGTGATGGTTCAGGGCTTGAGCCAAGTATTTGTCGCCGGGCCTCCCGTGGCGAAGGCGATCGGCGAAGACGTCGACAAAGAAGGCCTCGGCGGCGCGGACATCAACGGCAAGAACGGCGTCGTCGACGACATCGTCGCCAGCGAAGCGGAAGCGTTCGCCGCGGCGCGGAAGTTTCTTTCGTATCTCCCTGCATCAATCCATGAGACCGCGCCCCGCGTGCAGAACGGTGACCGCACCGATCGGCGCGATGATACGCTGATCGAAGTTGTGCCGCGCGATCGGCGCGTGCCTTACAAGATGCGGCGCATTGTTGAAGCGTGCGTCGATGCCGGGACGTTCTTTGAGACAGGCCGCCAATGGGGCCGCGGACTCATAACAGGTTTTGCGCGCATTGATGGCTATAGCGTCGCGCTGCTTGCGGGCGATCCGCACTTCATGGGCGGCGCGTGGACGGCGGACGTGTGCCGCAAGCTAATCAAGCATGTCGATTTGGCGCAGACGTTTCATCTGCCGGTGGTGCATTTCGTTGACTGCCCGGGCTTCGCGGTTGGCGTGAAGCACGAGCGCGCGGCGACGGTGAAGCTCGGCGTGCAGGCGATGGCGGCGGTGTATCAAGCAAAAGTGCCGTGGTGCTCGATCGTGGTGCGGCAAGCTTTCGGGCTCGCCGGCTCGGCGATGATGAACCCGACGCGGACGAAGCTGCGCTATTGCTGGCCGAGCGGCGATTGGGGCTCGCTGCCGCTTGAGGGCGGGATTGAAGCCGCGTTCAAGGCGGAGCTGGCAGCACATCCTGAGCCGGAAAAACGGCTTGCCGAAATTCGCGCTTGGGCCGAGGCGCTGCGCTCGCCGTTCCGTACGGCGGAGAGCTTCTACGCGGAAGAGATCATCGATCCGCGCGATACGCGGCCGCTGCTGTGCGAATGGGCGAACTTGGCGCAACGCATGAACGAGACTGGGCCGAGCAGCTTCGGGATGCGGCCTTGATTGCACGCGTACTTCTTGCGGCCTTGCTCATGCTCGCGCCGCTTCAGAGCGCCTACGCGGGTGGCGACGAAGAGTTCGCGACGCCGGACGCTTCGAGACCAGCTGTTGGTGAGTGGATCGGCAACGTCTCGTGGAATGATTCCGCTTACGTGACCTATGGGTGGTCGATCTTTTCCGACGGGACATTCAACAGCGGACGTGTGGGCCGCGGATCAAGTGGCGTTGGGGACGGTTCGTGGGGCCTGCATGGCGACCTGCTTGTGCTCAAATACACGAACGGGCTTCGCTATGAGGGGCAACTGCGCGAGGACACGTACTTGGGCCAAGCGATCTTAGTCGATGGCAGCGTGTTCGGCACATTCTCGATGTCACGCGCGCATAAGAACGCGGTGATCGAAGAAGCCCCTTAGTCGCGCGCGCGGCTGACAGAATTCAGCAGTAGCATCGTGCAGCACAGCCACGCTGTTATGGCGCCGAGAAACTGGCCCAGAATAAAGCCCGGCGTATCGGCGGGCCGCACGCCAGCGAACGTGTCGCTGAGTGCGCGGGCGATCGTGATGGCGGGATTGGCGAAGGACGTGCTCGCTGTCCACCAATAGCCGGCGGCAATCACCAGCGCGACGGCGGCGGGCACAGCCTCTTTGCGCCAATGCGCGACTGTGAGGATCGCGAACACGAGCGCGAACGTCGCGACACCCTCGCTCAGCATCTGCGCTGTGCCGGAGCGCGCGTGGGTGGAAACCTGAACGAGCGGCAACTCGAACATGGCATGCGCCAATATCGCGCCGGCTACGCACCCTCCGATTTGAACGATCACGTAGGCCACAAGCATACCGACGCTAAGTTCGCCGCGAAACGTCATCACCAGCGAGACCGCGGGATTGAAGTGCGCGCCCGAGAGCGGGCCAAGGCCACTGACGAGAACGAACAAGATGGCGGACGTCGCGGCTGTGTTTCCAAGTAACGCGACGGCGTCGTTGCCGCCGGCCATGCGCGAGGCGAGAATGCCCGAGCCGATGACGACGCCAGTCAGCATCGCCGAGCCGACGAACTCGGCGAATATCTTGCGGAAGGCGCTCAATCTACGCTGCGCCTTCTGCGCTTGGATCGCGGCGCATTGCGCCGATGTCATCCAGGCGCTTCTGCAGCGATAGTCGATCAATGCTCGACATCGGCAAATTGACGAACACGCTGATGCGGTTCTGCAGCATGCGGTAGGCGTCGGCGAAGGCTTGCGCGATCACAGCTTCGCTGCCTTCGGCCGCCGCCGGATCGGGCACGCCCCAATGCGCGCTCATCGGCTGACCAGGCCAGATCGGGCACACCTCGTTGGCCGCGTTGTCGCAAACGGTGAACACGAAATCGAGTTGCGGGGCGCCGGGCGCCGCGAACTCGTCCCAGCTTTTTGAACGGAAGCCGTCGGTTTTGTAGTTGAGCGACTTCAGCAACGCGATCGAGTGCGGATTGACCTGGCCCTTTGGGTCGGACCCTGCGCTGAAGGCCCTGAACCGCGGCGCGCCAAGCCGGTTCATGAGCGCCTCGGCGAGGATCGAACGCGCGGAATTTCCGGTGCAGAGAAAGAGAACGTTGTATGGGTCCTCGGCCGTGCCTTTGGTGGTCATGTCGCAATCCTTCAGGCTGGTGCGCAGCAGCTGGGCGGCTTCGTCGCGGCGTGCGATTCAGGCGCCGCACTCTCGGCGCCGCCGCCATAGCTCGTCGCCTCGCCGGTGGTGAGGAATGTTTCCCAAGCGACGCCTTGCGGATCGCTGATCCAGGTCTTCTCCGACTTGGCGTAGCAGCAGGTGGTCTTGCCTTCTTCGAACGTCGGCCCCTTGGCCTGCTCCAAACGTGCATAGACTTCGCGGAGCTCGGCGTCGCTTTCGACCTGAATGCCGAGGTGCCGCACACCGGCGCCATCCTGGCGTGTCGAAATCGCAAAGTTCACGCGCGGATCGTCGAGCATCCATTTTGCATAGTCGGGCTTGCGGACAGTCGGTTCGGCGGCGAAGAGCCCCGAGTAGAATTCGATCGAGCGATCAAGGTCTGCGACCCCCACGTGGACGTGCATTCGTTTCATGACGCCTTCCTCTTCTTCGGCGATGCGGCCGGTGCGCATGAAGCGCCGCCGCAGCAATTCTCGGTCAGGAAGCCGACGAGGCCGTTCATGACGGCGAAGTCGGCTGAGTAGATCAATGAACGGCTCTCGCGGCGCTGCACGATGAGCCCCACGCGCGTGAGATGCGCGAGGTGAAACGAGAGCGATGATGCCGGCAGGTCCAACGCATCGGCGATCGCGCCGGCGGCGAGCCCCTCAGGGCCCTTCTGCACCAGCGCCCGAAACACAGCCAAGCGGTGCTCGTTGGCGAGCGCGTTCAACGCGGCGACGGCGATTTCGCTCTTCATTCGATATTTCCAGTATTATCGAATCGTCGTCATGTCAACACCAAAGCAAAAGGGCCGCTGGCTTTCGCCAACGGCCCTTCGTTTTGTGCGTGACGGCTACGCGTTACGGCGTGGTCGTCGTGGCCGGCGCGGGCGCGGTGGTCGTCGCCGGCGCTTCCGTCGTCGTCGCGGGCGCTTCGGCCGGCGCGGCAGCGGCGGCCTGCGGCGGCGCGATGCGCGTTAGAGCCGAGATGTCGCCCTGAACGACGTAGTAGATGTCGCGATTACGCGAACCGCCGGCTTGCGTCGCGTCGTCGTGATAAACTTCATACGTCGTCCAGTCGTCTTCGGTCGTGGCCGGGTTGTCGAGGTGGGCGGCGCCTAGCAGCGCATCCATGCGGTTATAGACTTCCGCGAGCACCTGATCTTCCGCGCCCGTGTAGTGGATCCGCAGCACCGTGCCCGCCGGCGTTTGGCCGGTCTTGCCAATCAGCAGCGCACGCGGCTGACGGCCTTGGTACGGATAGCCGACCTGATAGCAATATTGACCCGAGACGACGCGCGGCTCGACCGCCATCAGCTCGCCGTTCACGGTCAGATTGTTCGAGCGCATGACCGGCGGGATCGCGACCACTGCTTGGCCGATGATCGAGGTCACCGATTCAGCGTCCGAGCTCGAGCAATTTTCGACGTAGAAGAACGGGCGCGCCTGAACTTCTTCGACGACATATTGCAGGCCTTCGAACGAAGCGTTCGGCAGCGCGTTGAGATCGGTTTCAACGGCCGTCGCGGCCGTGGCGATCAGCGGACCGACATCGCCGCCCGTGATCACTTGAATACGATCCAGCGGATTGGCGCCGAGATCCTGCGCCAGCGTGAACTGAACGCGCGACCCTTCGCCTTCCGGCGTGACTTGATAGCGGACATGACCCGTTGCGCCGTCGGCGAACGTGACCGGTGCGGTGACCGTATCGCCTTCGACCGTCGCCGCTTCGGCGATGGTGACGCCCTCGACGACCGGCGTGCCGACCGGCGCTGACGACAGACGCGCCAACACGGTTTGCGGCGGACGCTCAACCGTCAGCGTCTGACTGCGGCTCGCTTCCTTCGGTCCGAGGAAATATCCAAGGCCGAGCAACACGAGCACGACCACGACTACGATTCCAATTGTGCGTCCCACGGCGCCCATAAGGCCACCCTCCTTGGCTTCTGCCCCCAATGGCCTTCCCTACCAGTTTGCAAACCGGGCCCAAACCCTAAAAACGGGACGCTCGCGTTCAGCTTTGCACGGCCCAGCATTCCCCAAGGTCGCGGCGCGTGCTTTAAGCTCGTGATTCAATGGAGGAATGCGCGCGATGAGCCAGGACATTACGTACGGCGGCTATTTGCGCCTGAAGGAACTTCTGGGCGCCCAGAAGCCGCAGACCGAGGAACACGACGAGCTTCTGTTCGTGATCCTGCACCAGACGATGGAACTCTGGATGAAGCAGGTGATGCACGAAATCGGCGCGGCGCAACGTGAGGTTAGGGCTGGCGAGCTTGTGCCGGCTTACAAGCATCTGGCGCGTGTCTCGCGCATTCAGGCGGTGATGACACAAACGTGGGACATTCTCGCGACGATGACGCCGGCGGATTATTCCAACTTCCGCCAATTCCTTGGCACCAGTTCAGGTTTTCAATCAGCGCAATTCCGGGCGCTGGAATATCGGCTGGGTTTGAAGGACGCGAACTTCCTCAAGTTTCAGCCGGAAGGCAGCGACGAGCGCGCGATGCTTGAGACGGCGCTGCGCGAGCCCAGCCTCTATGATGATGTGATCGCAGAATTGGCGAAGGCGGGCTTTGCTATTCCGGAAGGCGTTTACAAGCGCGCGCCGGGCGCGCCGTACGAACCGAGCGCTGACGTGGAAGCCGCGTGGCTCGCGGTTTATCGCGACACGCAGGAGTATTGGCCGCTGTATCAACTCGCGGAAAAATTGCTCGATCTCGACGACGCGCTCATCTCCTGGCGGCACAAGCATGTGCTGACGGTGGAGCGCATCATTGGCCGCAAGCGCGGAACGGGCGGCACCGAGGGCGTTGGCTATCTGCAGCAAACTTTGAGCCGCCGCGCGTTTCCTGAGATATGGTCGCTCAGGACGTCGCTATGACCAGCTACAAACATCTCTTTACGCGCGCGCTCGCTGCCGCTCCGGGCCGCGTGCATTTCGCGGCTCATTCGCATCACCTATGGCCGGACGCCTCGTACGAAGGCCACATGCAAGCGTGGGACGATGCGGCGCTGCTGGCGGATCGCAAGTGGGAGCGCATCTTTGGCGAGGTGATCCCGCAGGCGCAGCGCAACGTCGCCGCAGAGCTTGGCCTCCCCGATGCGCGCACAATTGGATTTGCGCCGAACACGCACGATTTGCTCGTGCGCCTTTTCTCCGCCAAAGGCGGGCGCGCCCCTTTGCAGGTGCTGACGACGGATGGAGAGTTTCACTCCTTTCGCCGCCAAAGTGCGCGCTGGGAGGAAGACGGCGCCGTTCAGCGGCGCGTGGTGGCGTGCGAACCGTTCGAGACGTTCACGGAGCGCTTCGTCGCCGCGGCGCGGGAAAGCGCGCCGGACATCGTGTTTCTCTCGCATGTGATGTTTCGCAGCGGTTTGCGCTTCGATGGCGTTGAGGCGCTGGCGGAGATGGCGCGGCCGGACGGGCCGTGGATCGCGCTCGACACGTATCACTCGTTCATGGCGATGCCGTGCGACTTCTCGCGCGTGGCGGACCGCGTCTTTCTGCTGGGCGGCGGCTACAAGTACGCGATGACCGGCGAAGGCGCGGGCTGGATTCATGCGCCTGCCGGATATGCAGCGCGGCCGAAGAATACCGGCTGGTTCGCGGACTTCGGCGCGATGGAAGGCAAGCAGAGCGGCGTCGCGTACGGCGCCGACGCTTCGCGCTTCCTCGGCGCAACGTTCGACGCAACGGGCATTTATCGCTTCAACGCCGTGCGCGCGATGCTGGAGCGCGAGGGGCTGACAACTGAGGCGATCACGGCGCGCTGCACTGGGCTGCGCACGATGATGGCTGCGGCGGTCGAAAGCGGCGAAGCGGGCCGCTTGCGCGAAGCGACGATCCTTCGCCCGAACGCGAGTGGACACGATGCGCGCTTCCTGGCGCTGCGCCATCCTGATGCGGTGCAGTGGAAGTCGAAACTGATGGACGCAGACCTGATCACCGATGCGCGCGACGATGTGCTGCGTATCGGGTTTGGGCTTTATCAGGATGAGGCTGACCTCGGCGCGTTCTGCGTGGGCGCGGCTAAAGCTCTCGGCTGATTACCAGGCGCCGAGTTCGACCAACTGCCGGCGCAAGTGATCGGGTAAATCCGCGCCGCCTTGTGCTTCGCCGAGATCGGCAGGCGCGTCTTTCGGGTCGAGATAGCGCCAGCCCTGGAAGGCGCGACGCGGCTGCGGGACGGTGCGGTGCAGATGCGCATCGAGATAGATGCCGCAGCGCTGGCCGTGATCGTCAGTGACGTCGTCAATCGCGAGAATGCGCTGGCGCACGGTGACCACGCCTTTGATCACCCAGTAGAGCGAGCCGCCGGCGAGCACGTCTTCCACGCGCTTGGGCCACATCCGTGTGCCGCACACCGGGTGCACGAGCTTCCGCTTTTCCTTCTTGGCGCGCTTGATTTGACCGATCTGCCACTCGGCCAAATCCTCGACGCTGTCGGCGCCGACGCAGAGCTTGACGATGTGAATGGTCATCAATTGCCGCCCGGATCGCCCGCCGCGGCGCGTTCGGCGCGCATGAGGGCGGCGACTTCGTGGGCGAGCGGATCGTTTGTTGCGGCAAGGCCCTGGGTTACGCCGTCGAAATCTGCGGTGGTCTTGTTTTGCGAGAGTTTGCGTTTGGCTTCGATGCGCGTTGCGGTGAGCGAGACGCCGACGATCCCACGCAGTAGCGCATCAATGTAGGCGCGCGGCGCGTCGTTGATGGCCCACGGCGCCGGCTGATCGCTTTCGTATGATTTCGAAAGATCGCGCACCACGGCTTCGAGGCGCGCCGCGTCATCGAACCATTCGACGTCGCCAGTGATGTGTACCGCTTCGTAGTTCCAGGTCGGCACCGCTTTGCCGTGTTCGGCCTTGGATGGATACCAATTGGGCGTCACATAAGCTTCGGGGCCGTTGAGCACGATGAGGCCCTTGCCTGGCCCCTGCTTCCATTGCGGGTTGGCGCGTGCGATGTGGCCGACCGCGACGCGCTTTTCCGCGTCCCACAGGATCGGCATGTGCGTGCCGACGGGAACGCCATCAGCATCGACCGTGATGAGCACGCCGGCCCAGCGCCGCGCGAGGCGTTGGATGAGGCCGTTCGGGTCTTCGGTCGCGAAATGCGCGGGGACGTACATCTTACTCCGCCGGCACGGCCGCGGATTGTTGCTGCGCCGCCCACGCTGCCTTGATCGACGCGCTAGTCTTGCGCGAGCCGTCGGGACTCCAGCCTGGCGGGCCGAAAATGTAGCCCAAAACATCGCGCGGTGATTTGGCATGCGTGACGTCGCGCCAGATGCCGGCCCATTCGTGAAACGCGACGCGGAATGGATTGAACGTGCCGAGTTGGCTGACGATGCCGTAGTGCGGCTTTTCCTTATCGTCTTCCGGCACAAACGTGCCGAACAGGCGATCCCAGATGATCAGCACGCCGGCATAATTCGCATCGAGATATTTCGCGTTGGTCGCGTGATGGACGCGGTGATGCGACGGCGTGTTCATCACCCACTCGAACGGACCCATGCGGCCGATGAGTTCGGTGTGAATCCAGAATTGATAGACGAGGCTGATACTAGAGAACATCAGCACCATGAGCGGCGGAAAGCCGATCCACACGAGCGGCAGCCAGAAAATGAAATTGAGACCCAGCGTGCCGGTCCAAGTTTGGCGGAGCGCGGTGCTGAGATTGTAGTGCTGCGATGAGTGGTGGACGATGTGGCTCGCCCAGAAGAAGCGGCGCTCGTGCGCGATGCGGTGAAACCAATAATACGCGAGATCCTCAGCAAAGAAGCACGCGACCATGACAGCCCACGTCCAGCCAAACGTGAAGAGCCGGAATTCATAGACGGCGAAGTAGGCCAGCACGGCAAAGCCGCCGAAGGCGATACCGAAAACGCGATTTCCGAAGCCCATGCTGAGGCTGGCGGCTGAATCGCGCGCCTCGTAGCGGCCTTTCTTGGTGATGCGCACCACGATCATCTCGATCAGGATCAGCAACACGAAGAACGGCACCGCGTACATGACGATGTTCGGAATTTCGAACGGCGCCTCTGGCGCTGCAACGGCGCTTTGAGCTGTTACCGGGGCTGTCACGGCGTTCCTCCTGACGCGAGTTCGGCCAACCAGGCCGGCTCGGTCCCGAGCTTCATATGTAGCGGCGGGTAGCCGGTGTCGGCAAACCGGACGCTCAGCTTGCCTTGGCGCAAGGTCAGCCGAACGGCGTTCGGCGTGGCGAAGCGCGTGCCGATATCCTCGCCCATGACGCGGGCGACGAGAATCTTGCCACCGGAAAGCTTGGCGAGCGCACCGCGGCCATTCGTTGCTATGGCGGCTGCTTCGACGCTGGCGCCCTCCTCTGCGGCGAGGCGCGCCAACGTCGCTTCATCGATCGTGGTTTGCTTGCTGAGGCCAAGCAGCAAGGCAAAACCGACCATCACCGAAATAGCTATCACCGAACCAATGAGCCCAGGCGCCTCGGCCACCCAAGGGGCGATGAGATTCTCGAACGACACTAGCCGGCGAGCCCCAGTACAACGATCAACAGCACGAAGATGATCGCGATGATGAACGCGAATGTCAGCATGAAGAATGTACGCCAGAGCGCCGAGAACCAGCCCAGGGCATAGGCGCCTTTGAGATGGAAGAACGTGTGTATGGGCAGCGCAAGATACAGCAGGTCGTTGACCCAACCCAACCACGGCTGCTGGCTGGTGAGCACCAGGGCAATGAACAGTATTGCGGCGAAGGAGAGCGCATAGAGCGCGTACGCCATGTGATCGTAGAGCGTCACGCCGCGCTTCCAGAAGAACAGTAACGCGATGAACGGCAGCGAAAGCGGCGCAAGCAAAAACGAGAATTTGTAGGCGGCTTGCTGGATTTTATAGAGCGCGAGTTCGGGGTTTTCGAACTTGTGGCGAATGCGCTCGTTGAGTTCTGGCATGCCGCCAATGACGACGAAATCATCGCGGCGCGCGGCCTCGCGGAGTTCATCCGCCCAAGTGCGTTGTCCCGAGGCGTGCGCTTCGGGCGCAGGCGACGCTGGCGCTGCGGTGGTTGTCGCAGGTGGCGCATCCGGACCGACGTGAACACTGACGCCCGCCTGCGGCGCGCCGGCGCTGACTGTTGCACCCGGCGTTCCTTCGGCGGCTTCCTCGGCTTGGTTTTCCGCCAGCTGGCGTTCGAGGCGATCGACTTGAGCCTGCGCGACATTGACGGCGGTCTGCGCAAGTCGTGCTTCAAGGCCAGCCGGCTGATCGGGATCGGGGTGCGCTTGGACGTCAGCGAGTTCGCGCTGGGCTTGCGCCAATTCTTCCCGCGCTTCGGTGAGGTCTTGCGCGGTTTCCTGCGATGCCGTCGGCACCGGCGCGTTCAGGTTCACCGGAGGCATGGCGAACGCGAACACGAAGAACATCAGAAAAATCGTGAACAGGAAGAGCGCGAGCGGCGAGATGTAGCGTGCGCGCTTACCGTAGACGAAATTGCGCGTCAGTGTGCCAGGCCGAAAGACAACCATCGGCAGCGTGCGCCAGGCCTTCGTGTCGAAGTGCAGAATGCCGTGCAGGAATTCTTCGAACACGTGGGTCAGCTTGCGGTGCGGATGGCCGTGCTGGCCGCATTGGCTGCAATACGGCCCGGTGAGTTGCGCGCCGCAATTCAGGCACGCGCCATCGCCATGGCCTCCGGCCTCGCGCCCGTCCAAAGCGCCCGCGACAATGCCGGCCGTCGCGAGCGCGCCGGCTGCTTCCATTTCCCCGCTCATGAGTCAGAGTCTCAACCGCTCTGCGCGGCGGATCAAGCCCGCGCGTCGCGCCGTGAGGGGCCTTCCGCGCCGGTTTCGCCATCGAGGCGGGGCAAAAACCCGAGATCGGACCGGGAGACCGCGCCTGGCGCCCGACGGGGCGCGGCGGCTGGCGGGCACTTCTTGGCGTCTGCGGTGATGGCCTCAAGGCCCTCTTCTTCCAGCGCCAAGACCGCAAGCCCCTCGGCCTCCTCGATCGTGCGCGCCCAAACGAAGACGGCGGTCACGGCCGAGCCGAACTTGCGCGGCCATTTCTTGTTGCGCCGATCGAGGCGCGCTTCGACGACGACGCGCCAGAAGGGCATGTGCGGGCGCACGAGTTTGGCCCGGTAGAGGGCGGGCCAAATCTTGCTTACTCCGCGCTTCAGCTTCACCCGTTCCACTCCGGCTTGCGCTTCTCGAGAAACGCGGCGAGCCCTTCACGACCTTCGTTGGACGCGCGGCGCGATGCGATGCGGCGCGCTGTTTCCTTGATGAGGTGCTCATCAACAACGTGTCCAGAGCCTACGACATTACGCGAACGTGTCACGTCGTCGATCAAAAAGCGCACAAGTTCCTTCGAATCCGCGACGGCGCCCGGCGCTGCCGCCAGCGCAAGTTCGCACAAATGTTCCATCATGGCGTCGAGGCCCGCGACGTTCTCCACCGTGTACTGCACGAGACCGATCTTCTCGGCGAAGTCGCCGTCAAAACCCTCCGCCGTTGCGAATAGAGCTTTTGTCCAGCGCGGGCCTATCGCCTGGATAACGTAAGGCGAGATCGTCGCGGGCGTGAGGCCAAGGCGCACCTCCGAGAAGCGGAATTTCGCGTCTTTGACCGCGACGGCGACATCGCATGCCGCAACGAGACCCGCGCCACCGCCCATGGCCGCGCCGTGAACGAGCGCGACGGTAAGCTGTGGCAGGTCATTGAGGTGCTTCAGCATGCGCGCGAGATCGAGCGCGTCAGCTTCGTTGTCCTCGCGCGTGCGCGCGCCCTGGCGGCGCATCCACTCGATATCGGCGCCGGCGCAAAAGGACTCGCCCGCGCCGCGAATGAACACCGCCCGCACGTGCTCGGCGCCCTTGAGCGTCTCAAAATGTTCGGTGAGGTTGGCGATGACGAGTTCGTCAAACGCATTGCGCTTTTCGGGACGGTTCAGCGTGACGACGGCGATGCCTTCAGGCGAAACCTCCAAGAGGACAGGATCGGGCGCGAGCGACATCAGGCGGCTCCTAATAGATTGATCAGCGCCTGCGGGCGCTCGGCTTCCGGGGTTTCGAACAATTTGAGCGGCTGCACGCCGGCGAAGAAGTACTCGAAATCTTCCGGCGGCTCAGCGGCTTCTATGAAGACCGGCATGAGCTTTTTCTTATAGCGGTCCGCCAAGTAGATTTCGCGCTTCACGTGATCGCTCTCGAACGCGGCCTGCGAGCACATCACGACGACGCCCGGCGCGCCGCGAATGGCGCGAACGATTTCGCCGGCCCAACCATCACCAGCGGCGATGCCGCCCTGCTGGTCCAGCCAGAATTTTCGGCCGGCGCGCTTGGCTGCTTCAATGACGGGCAATACCGCGCCTTGGTTGGCGCGCGCGTACGAGACGAACACAGCGTCGGTTTGCTTCGGTGGCTTCTCGGCGCGTGCGGCGGGCGCCGGCGCATGTGATTTGGGCTGGCGGTGTAGAACCCGAAAGAACGCAAAGGCGATGACCGCGAGGGTCACCGTGATGGCGACAGCGAACAACCACGGTGTGACGCCGAGCGGGACGCCGTAGCGCGCGCCGAACTGATCGATGTCGGTGAGGAGTTCAGGCCAACCGCCGGGCGTCGGTCCGATGCGGTTGACGAGCCAAATCGAAATCGCGGCGGCGAGCGCCATGATACCGGGAAATGCGAGCAACGGCAGAAGCAGTGCGCCAAACACGAAACGCTTGCGCAATCGCGGCGCGGGCGGCGGCAGACCTGCACCGCCTTCGCCCTCTTCCGCATCAACGAGCGGCGCCGGCGGCGCGCGGAGCCTCTCGCGGATTTGATCTGCGACTTCGTTCCACTTGAACTCGCGTTGCGCTTCGAAACTCGCGTCGATCGCCGGCAGATCGCGCAGGCCGACCGGCGGAAAACCGTGATCGAGCTTTACGACAATGAGCCGCCCGTCCGACCACGCATCAAGCGCGCGCTGCACGAGGCGCAACCGCGCGGTCGCAAATGTGAGCGCCTGTGAAACGAGGAGGACCAGAACGTCGCTCCCCTGGATCGGCCGCAATGCGGTATGGCCGTCGTCCAACTCCGCAAATTGGCCCCGCCGTTCAATAACCTTTTCCAGCGCCTCCGCACTCTGGCGATCGGCGGGGGCATGGGCGATAAAGACCGTCATGGGCTGGCCTCTTAGCACGCGCACCAAGGCGGGAAAGCGGCCTCTGATCCACAGCCGCTATCATTGCGCCTTAACGAACGGCGCCTATCCTGTTTTTAACAACCCATGAAGCCCAGTCTCGCGGACATCCCGTCTCTCCATGACGCCCCAGCAGATGTGCTGGCGGCGATGGACGCGGTGTCGGAGTGGTTCTCCGTCCCGGCGGGCTGGCCGCTTATTCACGCGGGCGAGCCGCCCGAAGGCGTCTATTTTCTGATCTCCGGTTCGCTGGCGGCGTTCAAACTCGGCGATCGCGGCCGCTCGCAGCTGTTGGGCTACATCCGGCCAGGCGAGCCCGTCGGTGAAATGGCGATGATCGCCCGGGAGCCGCACTCGTCGAGCGTGTTTGCCATCCGCGATACCGAAGTGCTGCGCCTTTCACCGATGGCGTTCGATCTTCTGATCCACGCGCACCCGGCGATGATGGAATATATGGCGCGCATTATGCTGACACGCGCGCGCGCGCGCACTAGTCCGCGCGCCGATCCAAAAGTCTATGCGCTGATCTCAACGTCGCCGACGATCGATCTCAATCTGCGCGCACGCACGCTGCAGGCAGCTCTTAAGCGCTTAGGCGCACGGGCGGTGATCGTCACCGAAGAAGACGAGCGCCAGATGAGCGGCGAAGGCATGAACAGCGCGTGGTTCGACGCGTTGGAAGCCAAGAACGACGCCGTCTTCCTCGTTTCACCCATCGCGGACACACGTTGGTTCCGCACCTGCATTCGCCAAGCGGATCGGATTTGGTTCTTTGCGCGCGCCGATGCGCGCCCCTCGCTGCCGCTGCTGCCGCCGGAAGAGCCCTCACCCGCGCGCCAATTCCGATTGGTGGACGTGATCCTGCTGCACCACGGCATGGACCGCAAAGCGGCGACCACGAACGAGTGGCGCACGGCGTGCGAGGCGTCCCGGCTTTTCCATTGGCGCGGCCTTGAAGACGAAGATGCGGCGCGGCTGGCGCGTGTGATTGCGCGGCGCGCGATTGGGCTTGTTCTTTCCGGCGGCGGCGCGCGCGCGTACGCGCATATCGGCGTTATCCGCGCGTTGCGCGAGGCGGGACTCCCGTTCGACGTGGCTGGCGGCACATCGATGGGCGCGGTCGTGGCAGCCTGCGTCGCGATGGGCTGGAAAGACGACGAAATCGAGATGCGTATCCGCAAGGCGTTCGTCGAAAGCAATCCGCTTGGCGACTACGTTGTGCCGGTTGTCGGCCTCGTACGCGGACGGCGCGTCGAGGACCGGCTCGCGGAGCATTTCGGCGAAACGCTGATCGAAGATTTGGGCATTCCGTTCTTTGCGGTGTCGACGGATTTGGTCGCGGGCGACATTCGCGTCCATCGCGGCGGCCTGCTGCGCAAGGCCTTGCGCGCATCGATCTCACTGCCGGGCATTTTGCCGCCCGTGATCGATGGCGAGCAAGGCTTGCTTGTTGACGGCGCCGTATTGCGAAACTTCCCTGTCGATATTCTGAAGGAGTTGCATCGGGGGCCGATCATCGGCGTCGATGTTGCGCGGCGCGACGGCATCGATCTGGAAGACTTCCGAGATCCGCCGGGCTTTCTCGGCTGGGTCGCGGCACACGGCTTTCAATCGCCGCCACCGATCGCCTCCCTGCTGATGCGCGCGGCGACGCTCGCGATCGATCCGTGGGAAGGCCGATCGGGCGCGGATGTGTTGATCGCACCGGAGATGGCCGACATCGACATGCGCGATTGGAAACGTTTCGATGAAGTTGTTGCCGCGGGCTACGAAGCGGCCGTTGCTGCATTGCAGCGTCCGCATGGCTTGTTCCAGGCGCCGCCTGTCGACGCGATCGGCGATCTCACCGGATCGAGCTCACTGGAAGCGGCTGAATAGGCTGGCGCCGCGACCGCCGCAAGCTATGTTGCGCTTCGACTCGGGGGACTCGATGCGCCTTCTTCTTCTCGCCGCACTCGCGATTGTCGCGGCAGCGTGCACTCAACAGACATCACAACAGAGCGCTGCGAACGGCTGCGCGCGCACTGCGACGCATGATGTGGTTTGGACGCAGGAAGGCGCGCCGGACACGATCACCACATCCTCGCAAGGACCAAGCTGCGCTCAAGCGGTGGTGACGTTCGTCGCGCGCAACAGCGCAGGCGATCCTCTCTGGGCGTTCGCGTCCACGTATTACGACATGACCGCCGGCGGCGTGCCGCCGGAAGGCGCCCCAGCCGTCACTGACGAGCAGATGAATACGTTCCTTTCGGGTTGGGCGAACGTGACCGCCTCGCGCTCGGGCACGCTCCCAGAGTGGCGTGAAGGCGTGGCGACGCTGACTGAGAGCGCGACGACTTTCGCCTACGACACGCCGTTCGATCGCGAAGTGTATGAAATGCTGCGGGCGCGTGATCTGCCGATGATTTGCTACGCCGCGGCGGTTGAGGCGACGCAGTGCTTGATCGTTGACCCGGCGTCGCACGCACCGACCATGATCGTGGCGTACGGGCCGTGATGCGCACGCTTCTGTTCTGCGCAATGCTGCTGCTCGCGGGCTGCACCCAGGCGCCAGCACGCGGGCAATGCGATTTGAGCGCCACGAGCACGATCGCATTCACCGCAGCGGACGCCGAGGATAGCGTTCGTGTCCAAGCGATTGGGCCTTCATGTGACAAGACGATCGGCCTTTACGAGGTGCGTGCGGCGGACGGCTATCCGATCTGGTCCTGGAGCGCGCCTTTGGCGCACGCGTTCGGCAATGTGTTCGCCGCCGAGGACACCGAGCACGTGCAAGACTTCCTCGAGAGCTGGGCGCAGCCGCGTTTGACGACGACCCAGACCGCCCCTGCCTGGCCGGACCTGGTCAGCGGCCAGACGACGCTGGATCAACTCACATACGAAGACGTGCGCGCCCGCAATCTGCCGATGTTGTGCCATTTTTCCGGAACAGCACGAGAGACCTGCGTGTTTTGGGAGCCGGCAGCCGGGGGCGCCGGTCACCTGCTGGATCGCGACGTTGAGGAGAGCGAAGGATGAAGCGTGCTGGATTTGCGTTGGTCGCATCGCTTCTGATGGCGTGCTCACCGCCGGCGAACGATGCGGCGGAACACGGCACGACGGAGAGCGCCGACATCCCCTCGCCGATCACGGCCGGCTGCACCGCGCAGGCGTCGCACGATTGGTCGGCGGTCGGCAGTCAGTACTACATGATTGAGGCAGAAGCGCGCGGCGATACGTGCGCCGCGGCTGTCGCAACCATTCGCATCGAGTCACGTGATGGCGCGACCTTGTTCACGCGCGACTATCCGATTCGCGAAGTGTCGTTGGCGTTCAATCCGAACGGCGATCAGACTTCGCTGCGCAGCGATATCGAAGGCTGGATCACCAACACCGCCGATCCCGCGACGGCGGACACGTTGCCGGCTTGGCCTAACGGCGCCGCAAAGCCGCCAGGCTTTGAACCCGCAGTGCCGCGCAATCGCTACGAAGCCGCGCGCGGGGCACAAGGGCCGCTCTTCTGCTACCCGGACGGCGGCGAGAGCAATGCTTGTATCGCCATGGACGGCGATCACGCGACGTTCCTCGGTTCGCTGACGCCTGAGCGCGACTAGCGACGCACGGCCAATGTGAGATCGATCGCGCGATCCGCGGCGAGGCGCGCAGCGCATTGCACGCGGTCGACTTGCTCGCCCGAGCCGCCGCCCTCTTGCCTGGCCCAATAGTCACATTCGGCGTCGAGCCATGCGCTCCACGCCGCGTTCGCGGCGGCGAAACGCGCCGGATCGCGCCCCGGTTCGAGTGCGGCGAGTGATGGCGCGGCGCCATCAATGATCGCGCGCCACGCATCGTATTCGGCGCTCCAGCACAAAACCTCCGACATCGTGCTTGGACCCTCTGCTTCAACGCATGGGCGCCCGACCACGCCTATGCAGCGCCCCATCGCTTCGCGCGTGGCTTCGCTTGCGCGCAAACATACGCTCGCTGCGGCAGGATCTGCCGCGATCGGATCGGCGGAAGCTGGCGACGGCGTCGCGCATGCTGCGAGTGCTGCGGTGAACGCGACCGAAGTCAAACGCCGCCTCAATTTCGCCTCCCGCAAGTTTCGGCAACACCATTACGCCAGACGCAGCGCGTTTTAGCCATGGCGCTTTTCAGAGCGCGCGACGCACCCTATCTTTCGCTGGCTGGCGTTTGGCTAGCTTGTTTTCGAAAGGAGGTGATCCATGTCTCATTGTCACTCGTTAGGGGCAGTTTTGCAGGCTTGGACCACCTCAGCGGTGGGCGCTGTCTGACGATCTCCCCACAGGGGACTGACAATGGAAGGGTCGCGAGCTGAAGCTCGCGGCCCTTTTTGCTTTCTACGAATTCTTATGCCGATCGGCGCGCCGACTTTTTCTTAGCGCGCTTTGCGGGCGCCCGCTTCTGCTTCGCGGCAGTCTTCTTCTTTGCGTTCTTCGCACGCGTTGCGGCCGCCTTCTTTGCCGCCTTCTTGCTCGCCGCCTTCTTGGCCGGGACCGGGCTGTCTTTGGTGTAGTCGGGTTTGCCCTTGCGCTTGGTCGACGCGAAGTCGTCGAGCTGCTTCTCGCTCATCGAGTCGTACATTTGGCGCGAGGCGCCTTTGAGTTCGGACGGCTTGGTATCGCCGCGTTTTGCCGACAACGCGGCGCCAGCGGCCTTCTGCTGAGCTTTGGATTTTGCGGGCATGTGCTTGGCCTCCTTGTTCACATTGAACGGATGCGCGGGCCGACGTGTTCCGGAAAAGAAGAAGGGGCGGGATTGCTCCCGCCCCTAGGCTCACCAGCCAAAAGAAATAAAATTAGGCGTGTGCGCCGCGCGGCGTACGCCACAGGCCGTAGGCGGCCATGATCGTAGCAGCGAGACCCGGCGTCACCACCGCGGCGGCGGCAACGATCTCGACCATGTCGCCACGGCCGCTGAACAGCAGTGAGCCTCCGAGCGAAATGAGGCCGAGGCCGAACACCAGCAGGGCCGAGAGGCCAAGGTGTTCAACCGAAGCATTGAACGTCGGCAACTTGAAACGCGACGGCTTTGTATCGCGCACGGCTTCCTTGGCGCGGAGTTCGCGAATACGGCGATCCGGGGCGAAGTTTGTTTGCGCTTCGATCTTGTTCGAGTTGTCGCTCTTGAACCAAAGGAAGCCCTTCTTCTCGGACTTGCGCTGGGCTTCTTGCGCTTCGAACGCGCGGCGGGTGGCTTCACGGACGTTGTCGAACTGACGCGCCACGGGCTTTGCGTGCGCGGTCACGATCTCGCCCACCTCGGCCTCGTCGAAATCGTTGGCGACTTGCGTCAGCAGCAGCGCTTCGGTGGCGGGTTCAGACTTCAGGATTTCCGTGAGGCGCACGGCCGGCTCAAACTTCGGCGGCGTCGCGACTTGCACCAGCTCAACAATGTTCGTTTCCACAAATTGCGGCGCCTGGGCAACCGCGACTGCAACGGCGCCGACCACTGGAGCCGGGGCGTATTTCACCGGCGCGCCGAGGATCGCAGCGGCGTGATCAAGCTTGGCGCGCATGAAAACTGACGGCGAAGCGTCGTGCGGCAGTTCTTTGAGGAAGAGCGCTTTCTCGGCCGCGCGGCGGCGAACGAGTGCGTCGACAATCTCAAGTTCGCCGTTCACTTCCGTCTTGCGCCATGCGTCCATCGCGCAGGCGGCGGCAACAAAATCACCAGCGTTCACGCGCCGCAGCACTTGGCTCGATGCGAAGGCATCCGCGCCAACGGAGAAGGTGAAAGAAACGAGCGCGTCGAACTGGCCTTGCGTCAGCGGCTTGGTCACCAGCGCGTTCACCACGCGCTCAATCGGCGCCAAATCGAGCGCGAGCAGATCGCTTGCCTCGGCCTGAGACACCGAGGGTCCAGCTTCCGCGACGCGGACATGGCCGTAGCCGACAACCCAGCTGCCGTCCGGCAATTGCGTGGGCTCGGCGCGGAAGCCTTCGTACTCCTGGATCAGCGCGAGGCCGGCGGTGGAGATGGCATGCGACATTTTCTTGAGCCTTTCGGGCGAATTTCACGTCGGCCGTCCCGGTTTGGGGCTGGTGGAACGACGGACTTCGCCTGAGAGGCAAGTGCGGCGCCAAGCATGCGCTTGGACGGTGAACCCGCGTTAGCCTTATCCAATCTTCAAACGCACGAAGGCCATGCCGCCTTCTGGATCGCCGCCATAGCTGGGCTCCAGCGCAGATGGCGCAAGGTGCGTCTGCACGAGCGCGCCGACGCCGAAGACAGCGTTGTCGTTGATGCGCCAATCGCGAATGGCGCCGACGCTCAGACGGGCGACCGTTTCAGCCGGACCATGCGGTGCGCCGAGTTCGTCGGTCTCGACCGACTCGCCGCGGGCGAAGAGCGTCCAGCGGTCGTTCGGATGCAGCGCGGCTTCGGCGAGCCATGCATCGAGCGAGGCGCCGTCGGTCCGCTCTTTGTTGGCGAAGGCGAGCGTGGTCGACCACCAGCCCTCTTCACCAAGTTCGCGCGTGTATATGCCGCTGACGGACCAGCGCTCTTCGTCTTCGTCGGCGTGCAGCGCTTCGGGGGATGTGATGTCGGCCCACGAGGCTTGCAGCGCGAGATTGCGCGTCGGGTTCCAAGAGACGCGCAGTGCGCTGGAATCCAGGTCGCCGGACTCGATATCGTAGCGGTGCTCATCCGGCTCGCGGCCGCGGAAGCGTGAGCCTTCGAACTTCCAGTCACCGACAACATAACCAACGGTCAGCACGCCGAAGGTGATGTGCGTGGAATCGAACCAATGGTGCGTGATCGGCGCTTCCGGTGAATCCATCGCCGAGAGGCGGTGCATGAAGGCCGGCGGGCCGAACGCGGGCTCACCAGGCAGGCCGCCGTAAATGAACACCGAGCTATAGGGTGTCAGCTCGTGCGCGTACGAGGCCGCCAGCTCCATGAAGAGGTCGTGCGGGTGCTGGCGATCGACGAGCGTGTCGGCGCCGTTTGCGGTCTCACCCGCGGCGAACAGCAGCGGATAACCGCTGGCGCCCATGAGCGGATCGGGCGAGAGCATGGCGCGCAGGTTCAGCGTACCGTTGGCGCCGATGTCGCGGCGCGCAGAGCCCATGATCATCCCGGCGAGAAACGCCTTGTCATCACCGCGCGGGCCGTCCTGCCAATCATAGACGCCGTTGAGCATGAGATGGCTCATCACCATCCACTCGCCGTGCATCGAGTGAATACCGCCGTGTTCTGACACGTCCGGCTGCCAAGCCGTGCCGGACGCATCGCGCGACATGCCATATGGGCCCAGCACGCCGGTCATGGCGGCGCCCATCATGTGTTGCTCGTGATCCATGCCGTGCTCGGCGTGATCCATACCCTGATGCATCGATGGGTCGTGCGGTGCGGGTTGCGGCGCGGGCGCGGGCGCGGGTTCGTGCTGATGCCGGGGCTCGGTCTGCGCCACAGGTTCGTGCTGATGTTGCGCGAAGGCCGGCGTGCTTACAGCGAGTGCGGCTGCTGTTACGAACGTAATGCTGCGGATCATTCTGGTGCCCTACTTTTCGCTGCGGCCGAGCAGTTCGATCAGTTCCGACGCCTTCTTGCGCTGCTCGGCGACATTGCCGGAGACGATCGCGTCTTCGATGCAATGGTTGAGATGGTCCTTCAGGAGGTTCGCTTCCACGCGCGCGAGCGCGGCGCGAACGGCGCGCAATTGCGTGAGGACATCGAGGCAATAGCGCTCGTCCTCGATCATCTTCGAGACACCGCGCACCTGCCCTTCGATGCGGCTCAGGCGATTGATCAGGTGCGATCGGTCATGCATGCGGCGGCTTATATACCCCCATGGGGTATATGCAACAGGCGCGGACGAAATTCCTTCAGGGGTTGACGCGAGCGCCGACGCGGCGTTTGGAGGGCGCGAACCCAATTCTCTCTTTCTCCCGAGCCGAAGCGCCCGCCGATGAGCATCGAAAACGAGACGGCGGCCGACGAGGTGCGCCGGGCGCCATCCGAAGACGCCCACTTCATCACAACGGTGATCGGCGCCGCTGGCGACCATGACGGCCCGGCTTTGCGCCGGCAGCTGGCGGAACTCGATCCCGCCGACATCGCCGATGTTATCGAGCACGTGCCGCTGGAGACGGCGCGAACGATTGCCAAGATGGTCGGTCGCCATCTTCCGCCAGAGTTCCTCGCCAACCTCTCCTGGGAGCGACGCGAAGAAATTCTGCCGGAGCTGCCCGCTGACTATATCGGCCGGGCGCTCGGCCAACTCGACACCGACGACGCCGCCTCGGTCGCCGCAGACATCGATGAGAAGCAACTCGGCCGCGTGCTTGCCGCCGCCGACGAAGACACACGCCTCGCGGTCGAAGAAGCGCTCTCGTTCGAAGAAGAGACCGCTGGGCGTCTCATGCAGCGCGAGTACGTCGCTGCACCCGAAGGCGACGCAGTCGGCGATGTGATCGATCGCATGCGCGAGAATTCGGCTGAACTGCCGGACGAGTTCTTCGAAATCTATATCGTCGATGCGCTCATGCGCCCGATCGGCGCTGTCCGTGTTTCCAGCTTGATCCGTGCGCGGCGCGAGACGCCTGTGACGGAGCTCATGCGCTCGCCGCTGATCCTTATTCGCCCGGAGATGGACCAGGAAGAAGTCGCGCAGACATTTCAGAAATATCACATGGCGTCGGCGCCGGTCGTCGATGAGGCCGGACGCATCAAGGGCATGGTGACGGTCGATGATATCGTCGACATCATCACCGAAGAATCCGAAGAAGACTTGCTGAAGCTCGCCGGCGTCAGCGAAGCCGCGCAGACCGACAGCGTGTTCAAATCCGTACGCGCGCGCGCGCCATGGCTGATGGTGAACCTCGCGACAGCATTGGTGGCGTCGAGCGTCATCAACATGTTCGAAGGTTCGATCATGCGGCTGGCGGCGCTGGCGGTGCTGATGCCGATCGTGGCCTCAATGGGTGGCAATGCGGGTACGCAGGCGCTCGCGGTTGCGGTACGCGCCATTGCATCGCGCGATCTCACTGAATCCAACGCGCCGCGTTACATCTTGCGCGAAGCAATGACGGCCATGGCGAACGGCTTGTTGCTTGCCGTGCTGCTTTCGGCGGTGGTGTGGTTCTGGTTCACTGACGGCGGGCTTTCGCTGGCGATCGGGCTGGCGATCATGATCAACTTCGCCTGCGCCGGCCTCGCGGGCATTCTGGTTCCGATGTCGCTGCGCCGCTTCGGCGCGGACCCTGCGGTTTCCTCCTCCGTGTTCGTGACGTTCGTGACCGACATCGTTGGCTTCATGTCGTTCTTGGGATTGGCTACGCTCATCCTTCTTCAGTGAGGAGCGGTCGCGGGCCTTGTGCAATCTCTACTCCATGACGAAATCGCGCGAGGCCGCCGTCGCTTACACGCGCGCAATGCGGGATCGGACAAGCAATCAGCCTCCGCTGCCAGCAATCTTTCCTGATCAGATGGCGCCGGTCGTCGGCACCTCGAAGGAGGGCCTGCGCGAAATGGTGATGATGCGCTGGGGCTTCCCGCCGGCGGGCGGTGGCAAACAGCCGGTCACCAACGTGCGCAATCTCAACTCTTCGTATTGGCGCGGCTGGCTTGAGCAACCGCGCTTCCGTTGCCTCGTGCCGGCGACGAGCTTCGTAGAATACACGGACACCTCACCGAAGGTGGCGCATTGGTTCGCGTTAGGCGATGAGCGCCCTCTCTTTTGCTTCGCCGGCATCTGGCGGCCGTGGACAGGCGTGCGCGGCAAGGAAGACGGCACGCATTTGCTTTTTTCGATTTTGACCACCGAAGCGAACGACCTGGTCAGCCCCATCCACGCGAAGGCGATGCCGGTGATGCTGACCGGCGACGATCTTGAGACCTGGATGACCGGCAGTTTGGACGAAGCGACGGCGCTGGCGCGCCCGTTCCCGGCGGATCGGATGAAGATCGTTCTGTCGGGCCCGCGCGAGGATCCGGGGCCGATGTAGGATTGGGCCGTGCTGGCGCGTCCTAGGACCGAATTAAGGAGACGGTCGCAATGAAGGCTACGCCGCTGGTCTGGACGGGACGGGTCTTGAGCGCCCTCTTCGCGCTGTTCATGTTGGGCGCCTCGGTCGCACCGAAGCTCATGGGCATGCCCGTCGCAGATGAGATCATGGCGCACTTGGGTTGGCCGCCGGGCTACGTATTCGGGATCGGCGTTGTCGAGCTTACGCTGACACTTCTTTACATCTATCGCCCGACGAGCGTTCTGGCGGCAGTGCTGTTCATGGGGCTCTTTGGCGGCGCCATGGCCACTAACATGCGCGCTGAACAACCGCTCTTCAGCCACACATTATTCAGCATCTATCTCGGATTGGCGATGTGGGGTGGCCTGTGGCTGCGCGATGAGAAGCTGCGCGCAGTTTTTCCGTGGCGACGCAAGGACGCTTAATCCTCGTCGATGAGGATCCGGTGAGCAGCGCCCTCCATATCGTCGTATTGCCCTGCCTTCAGGCTCCAGAGGAACGCTGCAAGCCCCGCGAAGCCCATGAGCAACGCCGCGGGCGCCAGAAAGATCAAGAGGTCCATGTGCGTGCTCCTTGCATGCGCAGAGCGTTCAGCGTCACTACCAAAGAGGAACTCGACATCGCCGCCGCAGCGATCAGCGGCGTGAGGAAACCTGCTGCCGCAAGCGGCGCCGCGACGACATTGTAGAGCGCCGAGAAGGCAAGATTCTCGCGAGCTCGGCTTTGAGCGCGCCTAGCGACATCGATAGCTTCGAGGATGCCGGCGAGCGAGCTGCCTTGAAGAACAATGTCCGCCGCGGCTTGGCTGGCCTCAACGGCCGCGCCCGGGGAAGCCGAGGCGTGCGCCGCAGCGAGCGCTGCCGCGTCATTCAATCCGTCTCCAACCATGAGTGGCTTCCGGCCGGCGGCGCGCAATTGCTGGATACGCGCGATCTTGTCCGCCGGCGTGACGTTGGCGCGCCAATCGGCAATTCCGAGCAGCGTTGCCACTTCGCGCGCGGCGGTTTCGCGGTCACCCGAGAGCATCTCGACACCAAGGCCGCGCCGCTTCAGTTCCGCGACTGCCGATGCCGCATCTTCGCGCGGCGCATCCGCGAACACAAAACGCACAGGCGCCTGACCCTCACGCGCAAACCAAAACTCCGGGGCCCCGTCAGCTGCCTCAGCAGCGTCCGGTGCGGCGTAGCTGCGCTTTCCGAGCCGGACGCGGGCGCCATCAATTACACCTTCGACGCCCTCACCTGGGGCCTCGACAGCGCCGCTGCATGCAGCACCCGGCCCAGCGGCTTCCACGAGCGCACGCGACAAAGGATGCCGCGAAATGCGCGCCAGCGATGCGGCCTCAAGCAATACGTCTCGCGGCGGGAGTGAGATGAGGCGCGGTTTTCCGAGTGTAAGCGTGCCCGTCTTGTCGAACACGACAGTGTCAACTTGCGACAAGCGTTCCAGCGCGTCGCCGGATCGCACAAGCACGCCGCTCTTGAATAGCCGGCCAGTCGCTACAACTTGCACGGCCGGCACCGCAAGTCCCAGGGCGCACGGGCACGTGATGATCAACACTGCGACGGCGTTCGTGAGCGCGAGCCGAACATCCGGAGGCGCGACGTCGAAGCCTAACGCACCGAGCGCCAACGGACCCAGCCACCAGCCGAGGAATGTTAAAGCTGCGGCGGTGTGTACGACCGGCACGTAGAGCGCCGCCGCGCGATCGGCCAAGCGAACGAACTTGCCGCGTCCCTGCTCACCAACCTCAATGAGACGCGCCAATTCCGCGACGGCGGAATCTTCGGCGCGCGCCGTGGCCCGCACGACCAACTTGCGGCCGACGTTGACTGCGCCGGCATATACCTGATCGCCTGGGCGCGCGGCGCGAGGCAGCGTTTCGCCGGTCAACATCGCGCAATCGAGGTCAGAAACGCCCTCCTCGATGACGCCATCACAAGGCGCGCGATCGCCCGCGGCGAGCAACACACGATCGCCGATCTGAAGCTCGCGCGCCGACACGGTCTCTATCACGCCCGCGGCATCGACACGCCGCGCAGTGACCGCTTGGAGCGCGAGGATTTCCCGCGCTGCGGTTCGCGCGCGCTCGCGAAGCCTGTGATCGAGGTAGCGACCGATCAACAGGAAGAACAACAGCATCGTGATGCCGTCGAAATAGGTATGCGCGCCGCCCCGCATTGTCTCGTAGATGCTCATGGCGAAGGTGAGCGCCACGGCGAGCGAGATCGGCACATCCATGTTGGCGCGCCGCGCCTTCAGTGCGCTCCAAGCCGAACGAAAGAACGGTTGGGCGGCATAGAGTCCCGTCGGCACAGCTACGAGCGCCGAGAACCAATGCATCAGCGTCCGAGCGCTCTCGCCCATATCGTCGCCAAACCAGACCGGCGTCGTGAACATCATGATGTTCATCGCGCCGAAGCCCGCGACCGCGAGACACCGCAGGAGGAAACGTCCCTCGGCGTCGACCGAACGCTGCGCCATCTCTGGATCGAAAGGCGCGGCGCGATAGCCAAGGCGCGTCAGCGTTTCAGTGAGCGTCTCTGGCACGAGCGCGCCAGGCGCCCACGCCACCCGCAGACGTTTAGTCGATAGATTGAGACGCGCGTCAGCGACCCCCGGCATGGCAAGAAGCGCGCCTTCAATTTTCTTGATGCAGCCGGCACAACTCGCGCCTTCAACCATAAGCTCGAGAGCATCATCTCCTTTGGCGTCACGGCGTACGAATGGCGCCAAATGCACCACCGGCGGTTCATCGGCTATCGCCGGCGCCATACCGGATGGGCATCCGGTGCGCGTTAGCGTCTCGGTGGCCATGTGAGCCCTGCTTCGAAGTCCAGTGAACCGCCGTGTGCATCATGCGCGCGTGCGCGCAAGTCCCATCGTCCTGGCGGCAGAGTCGTCAGATGGGCAACGTACAAGCCATCGCCTTCGCGACGGAATTCCAGCGGCTGGTCTCCCGAGATATTGGGCGGCCAGCGCAACACGCCTTCAACCGTCACATCATCGAGTGGACGCGCTTGCGCATCGACAAGGCGGACGCGCACATCCGCGCCGTCCCCAGCGGGCGTTAACTCACCCTGCGCCTGCCAGCCGAGCGCCGCCTGCTCGCGCCGTTCGGCGAGCGTCTGATTATAGTGCAGCCCTTGTGTGTAGGATCGACGTTCGTCCTCACCTGGGAAGGTGCGCACGGCCATGACGCCAAACCCAACATTGATAGCGATAACCGCGCCAAAAAAGAAAAGAAGCATCGCTAACACGTGGACGCCGCGAAGCTCTGCTGGTGCTGCCCGACTCAAGGTGCGCCTCCTGCGAGGAATGCCGAGACGCTCTGGGCGCGCTCGCCCGTTGCGCTATCGACGATTTCGAATGTGATGGGATGCAAGCCCGGCGCGTCGGCGGGCGCGACGACGTGAACGCGAACGTTCGAGACGCCATCCGGATTGGTCTCGACAGTTATGGCGCCGGTCGCATCGACACGGTGACCGTTCGAAATGAAATGTGCGCCCTCAAAGCCGTGCACGGTGATACGCACGCGTCGGCTCCTGGGGGCCATGTTCATGAGCTTCAACGCGTAGTCGTTGCGAATGCTTCCGTCGGCCAAGCGAACAAAGGGCGGGCTGCGGTCGCGGATTACGTTGAGGCCGAGCGTTGCACGCGTGGTCAAGGCGTAGAGCATAATCGCCCCGACAACCGCCATGAGCACGGCGTATAGGATCGTGCGCGGGCGCACGAGCCGCAGGCTTGCGGCCTCCCCTCGCTCACGCTTTTCGACATTCACATGCGTGTCGTACGCAATAAGCCCTTTGGGACGGCCCACCTTCTCCATGATCTCATCGCAGGCATCGATGCAAAGTGCGCAGTTGATGCATTCGAGCTGGTCGCCGTCGCGGATGTCGATGCCTTGCGGGCATACAGCGACGCACTGGTGACAATCGATGCAGTCGCCGCGATTTTCCCAGCTCTCGTTCTTCTTATGCGGACCGCGCGGTTCGCCGCGATCGGCGCGATAGGTGACAGAGAGCGCGTGCTGGTCGGTCATCGCCGCCTGAATGCGCGGCCAAGGGCACATGTAGGTGCAAACCTGCTCACGCATGGTGCCGGCGAGCATGTAGGTGGTGAAGGTGAGCAGCCCAATGAAGAGATAGACGCTCGCCGATGCTTGCCCGGTGAAGATTTGGCCGAACAGCGTCGGCGCGTCGCCGAAATAGAAAATCCAGGCGCCGCCTGTCGCTGCAGCAATCAGAAGCCAGAGCGCATGCTTGGCGGTTTTCTTGCGGACCTTGGAAAGCGACAAAGGCGCCTTTGCCAGGCGCATGCGCTCGTTGCGATCACCCTCGATCCAGCGCTCTACGTAGATGTAGAGATCGGTCCAGACAGTCTGCGGGCAAGCGTAGCCGCACCAGACGCGGCCGAACAATGCCGATGAGAGGAAGATGCCAAAGGCCGCCAAAACGAGGAGACCGACGATGTAATAGACTTCTTGCGGCCACAGCTCGATGAAGAAGAAAAAGAAGCGCCGACCTTCGAAATCGATCAACACAGCTTGATCAGGGCGACCGACGCCACGGTCCCACCGGATCCAGGGCGTGATATAGTAGATCGCCAAGAGCGCGACCATCGCCGCCCATTTGACATTACGAAAAAAGCCGTGGGCCAGCTTGGGATAAATCTGCTCGCGCTTCTTATAGAGAGCGCGAGCAGCTTTAGAATTGACGGCGCGTACGCGTTCGTCGTCGCCGGGCGGGAGCGCGTCTTTGCGCGGCAGGAGAGTAACCTTTGTCACCCTTACGGGGTAACACCGGTCGTCGTTACTCCGCTTTGCGCAGGCGCAATCTCCGTTGGCGAAGGTGTTGATGTCGGCGCCTCTGTCGCGGGCGCATCAGGTTCGCCGCCGCCCATCTCATGAACGTAATAGGCCAGAGCCCGGATCGTACCGGCGTCGAAGCGGCGTTCCCACGTGGGCATGACGCCGCCGCGGCCAAGCTCAATCTGACGGCGGATTTCCTCCCGGGAGCCGCCATAGAGCCAAACATCGTCTTGCAGACTAGGCGCGCCGAGCGTGCGATCGCCCGCCCCCGTCGCGCCGTGACAAGCAACGCACTGCTCTTGGAAAACGGCAGCGCCGCGCGTGGCGGCAGCCGCATCCGGCGTAAGCCGCGACCGCGCTGCGGATATATTGATCACGTGCTCCGTGACATCACCGATTTGAGCTGGCGTCAGTATGTGATCGCGACCGAAAGCAGGCATCACGGACATACGCGACTCTGGATTGTCCGAGCGGATACCGACGCGGATCGTGTGCTCGATGTCTGACATCGAACCGCCCCAAATCCATACATCGTCCGCCAAGATGGGATAACCCGGACGTCCAGCGCCGCCGGCGCCGTGGCAGGTCTGACAATTGTCGCCAAATGCAGATTCGCCGGCCGCGCGGGCAAACTCTTGAAGCTCCGGATCCCGCGCCAAATCGGCCGTGCTGGCGTTGGCCAGCCGCTCAAACATCGGCGCGCGCGCGGCGCGCAAGGTTTGCACCTCTGCCGCAACGTTCCGACGATCGGACCAATTCAGAAGACCGTGGGTGTACCCGTTCGCCATCGGCCACGCTGGCATCAATATCCAGTAGATGATGGCCGCCACAATCGAAGCGTAGAACACATAGAGCCACCAGCGCGGGAGAGGCGTATCCAGCTCTTTCAAGCCATCCCACTCATGGCCAGTAGTGTCCATGCCGCTGACTTCGTCGCGTTCAGTTTTATTGGACATCGTCGTTCTCTTCGTTGAGTGGCGAATGTGCAGCGCGGTTGAACTCTTCTCGATTGCCCGGCCAAAGCGCGTAGATGGTGAAAGCCACGAACGGCGTCAGCAGTAAAAGAAGACCCCACGTCTGCGCGAGATGCGTCGCTTGCTCGAAGGTCATCGCGCATTCTCCGGCGTATCGGCTTGGTAGGTGGAGAAATCGACGCCGGCGCCGAGCATTTGCAGATACGCTACCAGCGCATCCATCTCCGTGACCCGATCCGGTTGCCCGTCGAAGTCGCGATTCGCCGCACCGGGGTAACGCTGACTGAAATCGTACGCATTGGCGCCAAGCGGCTCGGCCTGCGCACGGGCATCGGCGTTTGCATTCGCCAGTTGCTCGTCCGTGTAGGGAACGCGCAGCATGCGATTGGCGCTGAGGTGCGCATCCATATGCGAGGTATCGAGATCGCGGCGCTCCAGGAACGCGTATGGAGGCATAACAGATTCAGGCACGACCGAGCGTGGATCGACCAGGTGCGCGCGGTGCCACTCGTCAGAATACCGGCCGCCAACACGCGCAAGATCAGGACCAGTGCGCTTCGATCCCCATTGGAACGGGTGATCGTACATGCTCTCGGCCGCCAAAGAGTAATGGCCGTAACGCTCCACCTCGTCGCGCAGCGGGCGGATCATCTGCGAGTGGCAGACGTAGCACCCTTCGCGAATGTAGATTTCGCGGCCGGCCAATTCGAGGGGCGTATAGGGCCGAACACCCTGCACACGCTCAATTGTGGACTCGATAAAGAAGAGCGGCGTGATTTGCACCAGACCGCCGATGGACACCACGACGAGGATGCCGATCAGCAGAATGAGCGAATGGCGCTCGAACCATTTGTGAAATGACCACATGCGCAGAGCCCCTATTCCGCCATCGCCGCTACAGCCGCGGCCGGCACATCTGTCACGCGTTCGTGCGCAGGTTCTTTGCTCGTCGCCGTGCGCCACAGATTGTAGGCCATGATCAACGCGCCGATCAGGTACAGCGCACCACCAAGAGCGCGGATGATGTAGTACGGGTGCATCGCCTTCACGGTCTCCACGAAGGAGTATTCGAGGAAGCCGAACTCGTTATACGCGCGCCACATCAAACCTTGCATGATGCCGGCGACCCACATCGAGGTGATGTAAAGAACGATGCCAATCGTCGCGAGCCAGAAGTGCCAATCGACTAGCGCGAGCGAATGGACCTGCTTCTTCTTCCAGAGCCACGGCACGAGGCAGTAGAGCGCGCCGAAGGAAACGAAGCCGACCCAACCCAACGCGCCCGAATGCACGTGGCCGATGGTCCAATCCGTATAGTGCGACAGTGAATTCACAGCGCGGATCGACATCGCCGGGCCTTCGAATGTCGACATCCCGTAGAACGCGACAGACACCACCAGCATGCGCAGCACAGGATCCGTGCGGAGCTTGTCCCAAGCGCCCGAGAGCGTCATCAGGCCGTTGATCATGCCGCCCCAGCTGGGCATCCACAGCATGATCGAGAACGTCGCGCCCAGCGTTTGCGCCCATTGCGGCAGCGCCGTGTAGTGCAAGTGGTGCGGGCCGGCCCAGATGTAGAGGAAGATCAGAGCCCAGAAGTGAATGATCGAGAGCCGGTACGAATAGACCGGACGCTCGGCCCGCTTCGGCACGAAATAATACATGATGGCGAGGAAGCCTGCCGTCAGGAAGAAGCCCACGGCGTTGTGGCCGTACCACCACTGCGTCAGCGCATCCTGCACGCCAGAGAAAGCCGAGTAGCTGAAGTGCCCCGCGAAGCTGACCGGGATCGCCAAATTGTTGACGATGTGCAGCATCGCGATGGTGACGATGAACGCCAGGTAGAACCAGTTCGCGACGTAAATGTGCTTCTCTTGGCGCTTCCAGATCGTGCCCAGAAAAACGAGCAGATAGACCACCCAAACGAGCGTCAGCCAGAGATCGGTGTACCACGGCGGTTCGGCGTACTCGCGACCCTCCGTGATGCCCAAGAGATAACCAGTGCCCGCGAGCACGATGAAGAGCTGATAACCCCAGAACACGAACCAGGGCCACAAGCCGCCCGCGAGGCGCGCGCGGCAGGTGCGCTGCACGACGTAGAACGACGTCGCGATCAGCACGTTGCCCCCGAACGCGAAAATGACCGCCGACGTGTGCAGCGGCCGCAGGCGCCCAAAATTGAGGAAGCCGAAGTCGGAGAAATAGAACAAGTTTGGGAAGGCAAGCTGCAGCGCGATGATCACGCCGACCAGCAGCCCCGCGATCCCCCAGAACATCGAAGCCGCAACGCCGGCTTTGACGATGCCGTTCTCGTAACGCGATGCAACGACGCCTTCAGCTGGTCTTTTGCCTACCTCGTAAACCAGCGCCGCCGCGCCGAGTACGAATGCCGCCAGCATCGTCCACATCTGGATCGCGAACGGCGTGTCGATCGCGTCGTGAATGCCAAATAGCGCCAAGAACGCGCCTGCGACGGCAATGAGCAGGATACCTGCCGCGTCTTCGCGAAACCCTTTGCGTTGGATCATCGCCCGCCTCTCCCTCGAGGAACCCGAAATCAAGGGCGGCAATATCAGTGTCCGCGCGGGCGCGATTTGCGCGCGATCAAAGTCGAGCACGTACGCGCCAGGCATAAGGTGCGACAAAGGAGATCACCATGACGCCGCGTTCGCTCTCGGCTCTCGCCTGCCTGACTGGCGCAGCCCTCTGGCCTACGGCCTATGACTCTCTGCAGCGCGCACTCATGTCGCCTCTCGAACGAGCGCTCCGCGATTCCTACTGCGGCGAAGGATTGCACACGGGCTTTGCCTTGCTCGGCCATTGCGCCGCGTGCTGGACGGGGTCAGCGCTGCTCATCGCTACCGCCGCCGCGTTGATTCTGAGATCGCGAAAGACTGCGTTCGCAAACACCTAAATCCGGGCGAGACGATGAAGGAGCGTATCCTCGTCATTGACGGCCATCCGGACGCTCACCGCGAGCGTTTTTGTCACGCCTTGGCGGAAGCCTACATCGAAGGTGCGCGCGCCGCGGGGAAACAGACACGGCTGCTCACCGTGTCAGAGATGACCTTCCCGCTGCTTCGCTCAGCGGCGGATTTTACCAGTGCGCCAGAGGATGCCGCGATCCTCCGCGCTAGAGATGACCTCCTTTGGTGCGACCACATGGTGATCATCTTTCCGCTCTGGCTTGGCGGTGCGCCGGCGTTACTGCGCGCCTTCTTCGAACAAATCGCCCGCGGCAGCTTCGTTGCCGAGACCACTGGGCGCGGCATCCGACAGAACTTGAAGGGTCGATCGGCTCGCTTAATCGTCACCATGGGGATGCCGGCGCCGGTCTACTCCCTCATCTTTCACGAGCACGGTGTGCGCAACGTCATGCAAGGCATCCTGGGCTTTGGCGGTATTGCGCCGGTTAGGCGCACCTTGTTCGGCGCTGTCGAGGCCGCGACCGCACAAACGCAACAGGCACGTCTCAGAGCGGTGCAACAGCTTGGCGCGGAGGGTCGCTAGGACGGGGCCGCGAAGTGCGCGCGGACCATGCGCGCTAAAGCGTCGCCGATCAGCGGCTTCTCGCAGATTTGAACGCCGGCGGCCGCCGCCCGCTGCACGACTGCGCGCGATGGATGCGTGGTGATCAAGATGGCAGGCAGAACAGCGCCGCCCTTGCGCCACTTCAGCACAGTGTCCAAGCCGGAGAGGCCAGGCAGACGCTCGTCGATGATTAGGCAAGCCGGTCGATCAAGCGGCGCGCGAGAGAGAATCTCCTCGCCGCTCGCATGCGCCTGGACTTCATACCCCTCGGTCTCAAACGCGAACTGAAGCGCGCTACGGACGTCCGGATCGTCGTCCACCAGGAGAATGCAGTTTGCGGCCACGCTCCTGTTTGGCTTGGTTGAGAGGCGTTCGCATTGATTGCGCGCAATCAGGCGGCTGCGGTGAGCGCCATGCGGACCAAGTCGGCCAAAGTGCGGGCTTGAAGCTTTTCCATCACATTGGCGCGGTAGATTTCCACCGTTCGAGGGCTGATGCCTAGGATTTGCGCGGCGGATTTATTCGATTCGCCGGCGGCAATCGCATCGAACACATCCTTCTCGCGAGGGGTCAAATTGGCGATCCGGGCCCGGATATCAGCTCCCTCCTTCGAACGGTCGGCAGCGCCCGCGAGCCTCACCTTTGCCGCCTCCACCGCATTCAGCAGCGCCGCGTCGTCAAAAGGCTTCTCCAAAAAATCAACGACGCCTGCCTTCATCGCGTCAACCGCCATTGCAACATCGGCGTGACCCGTCAGAACGATCACCGGATGCGTCACATGCAGACGCTTCAAGCGTTCGACCAGTTCAAGCCCGTTCATGCCCGGCATGCGGACGTCAGTGATGACGACGCCGGCCTCTAGAACTTCGGCGCGCTCGAGCAGGCCGGCAGCCGATTCATAAGTACGCGTTTCCCAGCCTGCCGTGCTCAAGGTGAATTGCAGAGAGTCCCGCGCCGCGGGATCGTCATCTACGACATGGATCACAAACGTATCGCTCATTTATGCTCCGGCATGCTTTCGGCATCATGCGCCAGTGGCACTGTAAAGTGGAACACCGCACCCTCAGCGGATGTAGGTTCGACCCAGATGCGTCCGCCATGCGCTTCCACGATCGTCCGCGAAATGGAGAGGCCGACTCCCATGCCGCTCGCCTTCGTGGTTACGAACGGCTGAAACAGGCGCTCAGCGGCTGCAGGATCCAACCCAGGCCCGGTATCGGCGACTGTAACCGCCGCCATGCCATCTCTCACTGAGGTTGAGACCGTGAGGATGCGCCGAGGCTGCTCTTGCATTGCATCCAGGGCGTTGCGAACCAGATTGACTATGACTTGCTGAATCTGGATGCGATCGACCATCACGCGATCAAGGTGGGGATCGACGTTGTATCGCACATCCACACCGGCATCTTTCGCCCCGAGCAAAGCGAGGCCGCACGCCTCGTGCACGAGCTTAGCTAGAGATTCCTCGCTGCGTTCGCCTTCTCCGCGCGCCAAGAAATTGCGCAGCCGGCGGATGATGTCGCCGGCGCGCAGCGCCTGCTCCGCCGCCTTTTCCATTGCCTCTACGATGCGAGCGTCTTGGCCCGGCGCCTTCTCCGCCAAGCGGCGGGCGCCGTTGAGATAATTGGCAATAGCGCTGAGCGGCTGATTGAGTTCGTGCGCAAGCGCGGACGCCATTTCGCCCATCGCGCTGAGACGCGAGATGTGCACCACTTCCGCCTGAAGCTCACGCACGCGCGCTTCACTCTCCTGCGCCTCGGTTAGATCGCGGACGAAGCCTGTGAAGAAGCGACCGGCGCCGGACCGGACTTCGCCGACGGCTAGTTCCATAGGGAACGTCGTCCCGTCCTTGCGCTCGCCGACGACAATGCGGCCAATACCGATGATGCGCTTCTCGCCCGTTGTGAGATAGCGATGGAGATAGGCGTCGTGGTGTTCACGGAAGGGTTCCGGCATCAGCATACTGATGTTGCGGCCCTGCACTTCACTTGGGCGCCACCCGAACATGCGCTCGGCGGACGCGCCGTAAGATTGGATGACGCCGAATTCGTTGATGACGATCATCGCCTCAGGCGCGGTGTCAAAGATGGACTGCAAGTGCGCGTCACGTTCTTCCAGCACGCGCGCGGACGCCTCGCGCTGACGACGCCGACGCAGCGCCCATCCGCCGATGAGCGCCAGTCCCATGCCGACTGCCGCGAACAGCAGGGCGGCGCCCAGATCGGAGAACCCTCGTTCGGGACGAAGCAGAAAGCCAAGAACGAGCGCCCCGCCAGTCACCGCAAATCCAGCGCGCATGCCGCGCCAGAAGGCAGCCGCCGCAACCAACGGCGCGCCGACAAGCAGGAACGTATCCGTCGCCATCACGCGCGGCGCGACGGCCAGTGCGATCAACGCCGCCGCCACGACGAGTGCGATCAAAGCGTACACTGGGGCCGAGTCGGGCATGCGCCAGCGCGTTGGAGCGTCGAATTTGCTCAAGCGAGTCTCGGACCAGCGGCAACCATGCCGGGTTCTTTATCTGCCCTCAGGATCACGCTCCAGGGCCACAATTGATCGGGATCATTGCTGCGCCAGCGGCGGAACGTCACGATAGCGGCAAGTCGGCGATCGCGCTCGCCGTGCTAGAGGGAACCTATGCCGTTGCGGCTACGGGATTCCCCTTAAGCGTCCAACCCGAATTTCTCGCGTTCGGCTTTGCACCTAGCCTCCCTGTCACGGAGGAGCGGTCATCATGAGCCACGGGGTTGAAACGGTCGATACAATCGAATTCGGCTCTTATCTTTGCTTGCGCGGGGTACGCGCCCGCTTCGACCGCAACGCCGAAGTCTTCGGCGAAGGCGAGCCGGCCACCTACATCTACCGGGTGGTATCGGGCGCTGTGCGCGCAATGCGCTTCTCAAGCGACGGTCGCCGTCAAATTCTTGCTTTCTATCTGCCGGGGGATGTCTTCGGCGTTGAGACGAGCGACAAGCACACAACCACGGTCGAGGCGATTGGCGAAACCGAACTCGTAATGGTCCGCCGCTCTTTGCTGGAAAAGGCGGCCACTGAAGATTCGCGCGCCGCCCGCTGCTGGCTGGATTTCACCGCCGAGCACCTGCGCCGCGCCCAAGATCATGCGCTCATCCTCGGTCGCAAAGGCGCAGGCGAGCGGGTCGCCGCGTTCCTGCTGCGCTTTGCCGAGCGTTGCGTGCCGGGCAGCGAACTGGACCTGCCAATGTCACGTTCCGATATCGCCGACTATCTGGGGCTCACGATCGAGACGGTGTCGCGCTCGTTCACGGATATGGAGCGCCGCCACGCGATCGAGCTACCGAGCTCACGGCACGTAGTCGTCTGCAACCGCTCGACCTTGCTGCAACTGGAAGCAGCCTGAAACATCGCGCGGCGCGGAACGCTTCCCGCGTTCGCGCATTTATGCCTAACTTCCGAGCAATCGGAGAAGATCAGAAAGCAAAAGGCTTCCGGCAACGGAGGCCTCTTTTTCGTTGAGACAAGTGCGCGCTAGAACCAAAGATCGCGAACGCACTTACTGTCGCTCGGCAGATCATTGAAGCTGTCGGCTCCATCGAAATGGTCGATTGCCAGATGCGCCACGCCTTCCAACGGCGCCAGCCGGACATTGACGGCCATACGACGCCGGCCATCAGGTTCGAGCCTCAACCCGCGCCAACACACAACATTGGAACACGTCGGGCAAAAATGAATCTCGAGCGCCGGATCCGTCTTGTTCTTGCGAGCATAGGCGCTGGTCGGGCCGGTGATCGAAATGCGCTCGTCCTCGAAGTCATAAGCCCACAAGGCGCCAATGCGCACGCACAGCGAGCAATTGCAGGCGGTGATTGAGCCGGGATCGCCGTGCAGCGTCCAGCCGCAGGCGCCGCAATGACATGCCCCTTTGAGCGACGTGCCAGGAGCCTCATCGGATTTTTGAGGATGCGTGGATGTCATCTTTGCTGTGGCCCCTCAGCCAACGACGCTAGGCCGGCCAGCCGTAGCTCGCGGAGCGAGCTTAGGCTGGTGCGCTCGAGAGGACTCGAACCTCCACGATGTTACTCGCTGCCACCTCAAGGCAGTGCGTCTACCAATTCCGCCACGAGCGCATTTTGTCAGGGACTGACGCCCCTGCTTTGGTAAGGGCGCGGGGTTACCAGACCCGCCGCAAACGAACAAGGGCCGGAGCGTCGCTCCGGCCCTCGCCTGTCATAAGAAACCCGGACGGGCCTTATTGGGTGTAGAGCTCAGAAACGTGGACCTGGGCGTTGGCGTTGCCGCCGCCGTAGCTGCCGACCCAGATGTCGTACTGGCCCGATTGCGGCGAACCGAAGCGCAGCGACGGGTTCAGGCCGGCATTGCCGCCGTCATCGTCGCAGTACCAAGAACCATCCGGGCCGTTGACCACCAGCGTTGTGTCGGAGCTGGAATTGACCGAAATAATGAGCGGGTAAGAGCCCGCGCGATAGTTCAGGCGGACGTCCGGCGCGTCGGCGACCATGCCGCGGCAGGAGCTCGAAACCGTCTGAGAAGCGTCGTTGCCTCCGCCGGATACGACGTTCACCACCTGCGGGTCCGGCGTGAAGCCAGCCGTGAGGTTGAGCGTGCCGTAGGCCGGCGACAAGTTGAAGTTCTGCGCGGCAGCGACGCCAGCGGTGGCGAAAGCTGCCAGCGCCGCACCGGCGGCGAAGATGCGTGCGATAGGCGACATTTGTATTTCCCCGGTTGAGTGCGTCGGCTCTGACGCACGGATACATGCTGGCGTCCCGCGCCTGAGTGCAACATGAACCGGAAGATAAGAAACCGTCTACCCCCAAAAAGCGAGGTCCATCAGGCGGCGGCGTTAAATTCGTGGACGTCCGCGGGTTCTGTGACGGTGATGCAAAGCCGGTCGCCCTGAATGGTGATTTCGCCTCGCGCGATTGGGTGGCCGGCGGCTAAAATCCAGAGTTGATCGGACTCCTTGGTGTCCAAGGGGATCACAGCGCCGCGGCCCATGCGCAGCAGGTGCTGCATCGGCATTTGGCAGCGGCCGAGCACGACCGAAAGTTCGATCTCAACGCGGTGGACTTGGCTTTTATCGGACACGTGACGGACCCATCTGATTCCGCTCTAGTCGAACCTGAAAGGGTTGCTCAGGCGTGAACGCGATGGATGCACCGGTGGGTTGGGCGGTATCTCCGGGCCTCGTCGCGTACGAGGCTGCGGTCGCCGCCATGGAAGCGCGGGCGGCAGCCATCGCAAGCGGGGAAGCCGGCGAACTCGTTTGGCTTCTGGAACATCCTTCACTCTACACCGCGGGTGTCAGCGCCAAGGCGGACGATCTCCTGGCGCCAGACCGATTCCCGGTTTTCCGAACCGGACGCGGCGGCCAGTTCACGTATCACGGGCCAGGCCAGCGCGTGGCCTATGTGATGCTCGATTTGCGGAGCCGCGGGCGCGACGTCAGCAAATTCGTACTCAATCTTGAGCGCTGGATCATCGGCGCGCTCGATCGGTTCAACGTCAAAGGCGAAGTGCGCGAGGGCCGCGTCGGTGTTTGGGTGGAGCGCAAAGGCCCAGGTTGGGCGCGCGAAGACAAGATCGCCGCGATCGGCATTCGCCTGCGCAAATGGGTGAGTTTTCACGGCATCGCATTCAACGTTGAGCCTAACCTGGAGCACTTCTCCGGCATCACGCCGTGCGGAATTTCAGCGCCGCAATTTGGCGTTACGAGTCTCGTTGATCTTGGTTTGCCTGTGACGATGAGCGATGCGGACGCCGCATTGCGCGCTTCGTTCCATCAGGTATTCGGCCCAACGGAAGTTGCGCCTCCTCCGGCTTAGACCGCGCGTGATAATTGCATCCAAGCGCGATGCGCGAGACATCTCATGTGACGCAACGCACAAGGTGATGAGATGCAAACGCCAGCCGACAAGACCGCCAAGCGCATCAGCGTCGAGGAATGGCTGGTACGCTATGACGGCGTCGACGTCATGAAGCACCCCATACACGCGCGCGTCCGCCCACAGATGCGGACCCCGGCGGATCGGATTGCGGTGCGCGGTTAAGCGGCAGATTTGTCCCCTGCATCTCCTTTTGTCGGCGCGCCTTATGGCGCGCCGTTTTCTTTTGAGCGGCTTCGCCGCACCGAAATGGAATGATGCGAAACCGGCGCTACGCTCGGTCCATGACTGATTCTGCCTTCCCGCCCGCTTTCGTCATGGATCACCGCGATTCGGACCTGAGCGCGCTGCGCTCGACCAATGCTGGTGGGCTGCTCTCGGTGGCGCATGTGATTGCCACGGTCCGCAAGGCCACCTGGGCGCGCACCGGCTTCAGCGCCGTGATGGCCCTCATATCCTTGCTCGTGCTGCCGCTCTGGCAGGCGGCGGCTTGGTATGCCTTCATGGCGGCGTGGGAGTTTTGGGCGCGACCATTCCTGGAGGAGCGTCTGGCGCTGACAGCTGGCGAGCGCTCGCAGCAGGCGGGCTTCCACTGGCTCGCCGCCATCAACGCTGTCGGCGCGACAGCATACACGGCTTACCCAGTCCTTTGCTGGGCGAGCGGCGAGACGCTGGGCATGATCATCGCCACGGCATGGATTTGCGGCTCGGCGAGCCACCTGTTCGTCTATTTCTCAGCGAACCGCGTGCTCTTAGCTGCATGCGCGGCGCCCGTCTTTCTCTGCGCGATCATTGCGCCGTTCACGGTGAGCGCGTTTGGCATTGGGACTGTCGCAGCATCGGTGACGCTAACGTTTCTCGTCCTGGCGGCAGGCTTCTTCGGCATGGATCGCCAAGCGCTGCTGAGCCATTTGGCCAGGCATGCCGCAGCCCGCACTGCCGCCGAGCAAGCCAACTCCGCCAAGTCGCAATTTCTCGCGACGATGAGCCACGAACTGCGCACCCCGCTCAACGCAGTGATCGGCTATGCGGAACTCATCGAGGAAGAAGCCGATACGCCGATCATTTCCGATGACGCCAAGAAGATCCGCGCGTCGGCGCGACAGCTGCTCAGTGTGATCGACGTGATCTTGGATATATCGCGACTGGAGAGCGGTTCGATCGAATTGCAGATTGAGCGCGGTCAGGTCTCGGCCGTGTTGGAACAATTGCGCGAAGGCGCGTTACCTTTAGCGATGGCCAACAACAACACGGTCGTCGTGCGCGAAACAATGGCGCTCGGCGAAGCCGAGCTCGACCACGCGCGGCTATACCAGTGCCTGATGCAACTCGTTTCCAACGCGGCCAAGTTCACCCGCGACGGCGATTCTCGCGTCGAAGGCTCACGGATCGGCGGGCGGCTCGTGTTTCGCGTGAGCGACACCGGGATCGGCATTTCGCCCGAACAACAGGCGCGGATCTTTGAGCCATTCGTGCAAGCGGAGGGTGACGAGGCGCGTCGCTTTGAAGGCACTGGCTTGGGGCTGACGTTAGTACGCAGACTGGCCCGGCTAATGGGCGGCGATGTGAGCTGCGAGAGTGCGCCCGGCAAAGGTTCGGTGTTCACGCTCTGGGTGCAGGCGGCGCCTGCTGCAAACAATCCGTAGAGCGCCTGCGTCCAAAGCCGCTTCCACGCGCATCTGTGTCAGCAATGGGGCAAGAGCCCCGCGCTTTTACGGAGCCGAACATGGAAGCCGATATCTTTGTCCCGTTTGTTTTTTTTGGTTTTCTGGCCGCAGTGATCCTCGTGCCGGTGCTGGCCAAGGAAAACACCAAGCGCTCCGCGCACAATCTGATCTCTCAGGCGATGTCTCGCGGCCAAAACCTTGAGCCGGCGCTCATCCACCAGCTCACGGAGTCGATGCTGGAAGAAGGCAATCGCGCCCGCAAGAGCCTCGGCAACGGCGTGATCTTGCTGGCGCTCGCCGGCGGCTTCCTGGCTTCGGGCTTTGTGATCGACGGCACGTGGAACGGCGGCGACGGCGATGTCGTGCATGGCATGACCGTGCCGGCGGTGATCTTCGGCACGCTGGGCGCGGCCTATCTCCTGCTCGCGATCTTCGACTACGCGACCAAGAAGCGCGACGCCTGAAGCTTCCTCCACAAACAAGCGAGGCCGCGCATCGTCTGTGCGGCCTCTTCGTTTGTCAGAACACGGCTTCCGCTTCCCCGCCCATCATTTGCTGGCGCACCAGCGGGATCGGCGGGCCGCCATAGCTCAGGAACTGGTCATGGAAATCATGCCAGCCTTCGCGGCCGCCATGCGTTGCAGTCCAATCTTCACGCAAGCGGCGGATCAAGAGCTTGCCCATCGTGTAGTTGAGATAGGCCGGATCGTAGGTGCCGCGCGCCGCTTGCTGACGCGCATTGCCTTCATCCTGGTAGCACTCGTTCACGAACATCTGACGCGATTGCTCAACGGTCATGCCGCCGGTGTGGAGGCCGATGGCTGAGAGGAAGCGGCAATCGCGGCGGAGCGCGTTCGAAAGCTGGCCGATGTGCACGGCTGGATCGCCGTTGCCGAGGCCGGCGTCGTACATCATCTCCTCAGTGTAGTGCGCCCACCCTTCAGCGTACGCGTAGCCGACGAAGATACGGCCGAACTGCAGCTGCGAGCGGTTAGCGTGCAGGAAGTTGAGGAAGTGTCCCGGCCACACTTCGTGCACGGAAACGAACAGGAGTTCGTTCTCGCCGGGCACAAAATCGCGCTGCACGGCGGCGGGCCAGTTCGGGTCTGGCGGGGCTATGTAATAGACCGACGGCAGGTTGGTTTCGTACGGCCCCGGAATGTCGATGTAGGCGAAGTTCTGCCGATTGAACGGCGGCGCTTCCTCGACCAAGGCCTGCTCCTCGCCAGGAATGGTGACCAGGTTGTGGTCGACGATGAACTGACGCAGGCCAGCGAGTTGAGCACGCGCGCCAGGCACCGCGCCGCCTTGCGGCTTGCGCTCGTTGAGGCGGCGCATGCATTCGGGGATCGAAGCGCGCGGCGCGTATTGCGCGCAGGCTTGCTGGAGCGCTTGCTGGTTGCGCTGCAGATCGGCACGGCCGATCGCTTCAAGTTGAGCGAGCGGAATATCGACCATCTCCGTATCGCGCAGCATCTGCGCGAAGCGTTCGGCGCCAAGCGCGAAATCTTGCGTCGCGTTCGGCGTTTGCTCGGTAACCCAGGTCGCCAAGCTGCGCATGGCGTCAGCGGCGGCGGCCGAAGCTGTGTTGAGTTCGGTTTGCAGCGCGGCGTCTTCAACGCTGGCGAACGCCGCTTTGCCGTCACCCAGATAATAATCAGCGAGTCCGCCGAAGGCCGAGCGGCCGTAGTCGATGAACGGCAGCGGCAACGGTGTGCGCAGGTTGGCGCGGATTTGTTGCACCGCGGCCGGCACAGCTTGCAGATAGGTGATGTAGGCCCGCAAGCGTGACGCGGGCTCCGCGTAGGGGCGCGTCACGTACATCGAGGGGCTTAGGCTGCCCATGTAGAACGCCGGGTTCGTGTGCGGCTGGTCGGCAGTGTCCAGCCAGAAGAGATTGCCGCGCGCGACGGCGACGAGGTAGTCGCGCTCGTAGTCCTGCTGCGGCGTGAGATTGTTGAACGCTTCGGCGTCCTGAATCGCGGTGCGCAGGAAGTCCTTCTGCGCAGTGAGGCCCGCTTCAGTCCAATCCGGCAAACGGCCGTCGAACTCGTGACGTCCCTGATAGGCCGCGAAAGTAGGATTGAGCTCGAAATATTGGTCAATGAAATGGTTCTGGAAGGTGGCCCAGTCACCACCTGCGCGCGGCGCGCAGCTGCCCAGAAGGAAAAGCGCGGCAGCCGCCGCTGCGAGAAACTTTGGCATGGTCGATCCCCGGTTTCGGCGCCGCGGACATTGCCGAAACCGGGCGACCCTCGCTAGCCGGAAAGCGACGAACTCGCCCCTTGCGCCGCCCACTCGGGCCAGACTGTCCCAGTTTGCGCCAATGATGCGCCCCATTCTTGTTCGATGACGGGGGCTGTTGGGGAGTTGGATGAAAGTTTGGCTGGTCGCCCTCGTTATGACGCTGATGGCCTGGGCCGCGAGCCCGGCCAGCGCCGAAGAGGCTGCGCCGGAAACTGGCGCCTGGGTCGAGATCACGCCGCAGCCGATGCGCATTGGCGGGCGCCTGTTTGAGCCGACATGCTCACACGCGCCCGGCGCCGATCCCGCCTACAGCTTCTGGGCGCGCCAAGGCACGAGCGACAATCTCGTGATCTTCTTCGACGGCGGCGGCGCCTGCTGGGACGATCTCACCTGCTCCGTGCCCTGGCTGAATAATGGCCGCATCGATGACGGTTTCTACAAGGCGGAGATCCTCGACACCGACAATCCCAACCGCTTTGGCGGCGTATTCGAGCTCAACAATCCCGACAATCCGCTGCGCGATTGGAGTTTCATCTTCGTGCCCTATTGCACCGGCGATGTGCACATGGGCTCAAACACGGCGACGTATCGCGATGTCGATACGGGTGAGCCCTTCACGATCGAACATCGCGGCGCGGACAACTTCCGCGTCGTGCTCGAATGGGCGCGCCGCCACTTCCGTGCGCCGCAACAAATTCTCGTCACCGGTTCGAGCGCCGGCGCCTATGGCGCCGAGATGCACTTCCCGCGCATTCGCGACGCATTCCCGCGCGGGCGCGCGATCATGCTCGGCGATGGCGGCCAAGGTGTCGCGACGCCTGAGTTCACGGCGCTCCGCAACCAAGCCTGGCATGCCGCTCTGCCCTCAACATTGCAGGCGCGTGACGCGACCCAAGAGGAAGATTTGGTCGCGCTTCTGGCCGCTCGCTACCCGCGTGACCGCTTTGCCCAAGTGACAACCGCGCAGGATGCTACGCAGGCCGGCTTTTACGCGTTGATGGGCGCCGAAGATGCATGCCGTACGTGGTCACAAAAAATGGTGCGCGATCTATCCGCACGCCAAAGCGCCTCGAACTTTCGTTCGTACATCGCGGCCGGCCGCGCGCACACGATCCTGCGCGCGCCGCGCTTTTATACCGAAACCAGCGGCGGGGAACGCTTCATCGATTGGTTCAGCGGCTTGCTGCGCGACGATGCAGCGGGTTGGAACAATCTCGCGTGCGCCGAATGCGCCGCGCCTCCACCGGCGCCGTGCGGGTTTTGATTATTTGGCATACGCGAAAGCGGCATCCTCCAGGTTGATCGCCGGGAATTCGTCCTTCTCGCGCCAATAATCCTGCGTGTGCTGCCATTCGTACTTGGCGCCCCGCTTGGGCAATAGCTCCATGCGACGCATCAGGTAACCCGGATTGAAATTCTCCGGATCGATCCAGGGCAGAATGTCCATCCCCTTGTCCGCCGCAGGAATCGCGACCTCAACCCGCCGCACGCCCGCCGCGTCCATGTGCTTTAGCAAGCGGCAGACAAAATCACCGAGCAAGTCGACGCGCAGCGTCCAGCTGGCGCGGAAATAGCCGAACACCCAGACCATGTTCGGCACGCCGGTGAACATCATGCCGCGATAGGTAACCGTGTCGGCGAAATTGATCGGCTCGCCGTCCACGCTGAACGGGATGCCGCCGAGAACGCTCAAGTTGAAGCCCGTCGCCGTGACGATGATGTCGGCTTTCAACTCCTGGCCCGACTTGAGCAACACGCCGCCTTCGGTGAAGCGGTCAATCTCGTCCGTCACCATCGTCGCTTTGCCGGCGGCGATGCCTTGGAAAAGATCGCCATCTGGCACGAACGCGATGCGCTGCCGCCAGGGCCGATAGTGTGGCGTGAAATGCGTCATGTCGTAGTCGGGGCCAAGGAACATGCGCACGCCCGCCAACAATTCTTCGCGCAGCGGTTCCGGATCTTCGAAGGAGCGCTTCGTGAACTGATCCTGGTCGTAGAGGATCTTCTTCCGCGCGATGTCGTGGATCGTGACCTCGTCGACGCCAATGGTGCGCAGCATTTCGACGAGCTCGTTGATGTTGCGTCCCGGGATGAAATAAGTCGGCGAGCGCTGCAGCACTGTGACGTGCTTGCAGTCGTTGGCGATGGCGGGAACGACAGTAGCAGTCGTCGCGCCGGAGCCGATGACGAGAACTTGCTTGTCCTTGAGGCCGATATCTTTCGGCCAAGTCTGCGGATGAACGATCTGGCCCTTGTAGTCCGCCATGCCGGGCCAATCGGGCGTGTAGCCTTTGGCGTGCTCGTAATAGCCTTGGCACATCCAGAGGAAGTTGCAGGTGAAGACGCGGCGTTCGCCGGTGTCGGTGCGCTCGGATTCGACGGTCCAGAGGTTTGTGTCGCGCGAGAACGCGGCCGACGTGATCTTATGCTTGTAGCGAATATGCGGCCCGAGATCGTTCTCTTCGATCACATCGCCCATGTAGTCGAGAATTTCCGCGCCGGTCGCGATCGGCGGGCCGATCCACGGTTTGAAGCGATAGCCGAACGTGTGCAGGTCGCTGTCGGAGCGGATGCCGGGATAATTGTGCATCAGCCACGTGCCGCCGAAGCTCTCGAGCGCTTCGAGCACGACGAACGACTTCTCAGGACATTGCTGCTTGAGGTGATACGCCGAACCGATACCGGAAATGCCCGCTCCAGCAATGACGACGTCGAAATGCTCGCTCATGAGACTGCTCCACTGAGCATGGTCATCTAGGCGTGGACCAAAGCGTTGAGGCAAGTCAATTTACGTCAGGAGAGAGAGACTAACCGCCGTGCCAACGCCTACGATCTTTGTCGACGCCGACGCCTGTCCGGTGAAGGAAGAGATTTATCGCGTCGCGCGGCGGACGAAGTGTCCGGTGCAGGTCGTGGCCAACGCATTCATGCGCGTACCGCCGGACGTGACGCTGACGGTGGTCGATGCGGGGCCGGATGTGGCGGACGATTGGATCGCCGAACGCGTGCAGCCGGGCGACATCGTGGTGACCAACGACATTCCGCTGGCGGACCGCACGTTGAAAGCGGGCGGCACGGCGCTCGGCGCAACCGGCAAGGCGTTCACAACCAGCTCAATCGGCGCCGCTTTGGCGCAACGCGAACTGATGGAGCACCTGCGCTCCTTCGGCGAAGGCGGCGGCGGGCCGAAGCCATTTTCGCAGGCCGACCGCTCGCGGTTCCTTTCGGCGCTGGATGCGGCGGTGATGAAGGCGAAGCGGGGTTAGTCTAGCTAAGGAGAAGGCGGTGACGCAGCGGCCGGATGAGGTTTGCAGGAGCAGGACGAAACTGCGCGTGCATATGGTCGGCGTTCGTCGTCATCTCAGGGCTGCTTTCGCCGATCGCGGACATAGACTGTTGCCAACCCGAGGCCCACCTTCGCAACCTCTGTTGGTGCGGGTTCTCTCACGCCTCTCGACGCGACTCCTCTTCCGATCCCACCCGGCGGTTCTTGAGCCGCTTAAACAAGGCGACCAACATGGCTCCCGCCGCGAGCGTAATCGCGACATTGACGGCCGAGCGCGCCGCGTACAGCGGCGCCTCAGTCCAACTTAGTCGCCAGCTGTCTGAAAACAAAAAGGCCAGCACGTAGTTGGCCAGCACATAAAACAGGAGAAACCAATATTCCGATCTGATCCAGAGCAGGATGGGCATGATGACGAGCCCTGCGTAGCTCATCACCCAAACCGCCCCACCCGTTTGATGCCACAACCACTGGCCGAGGACACAGATCGCAACTCCAAGGTTCACCGCAATCATCGCGCGCCAGGCGAAACTTTGCGCGGATTTCAAAGCTGACGTCATCCAATGACCATACGCGAAACGTTCGCACATTTCGAACGCTTATCACCAGTTCGCAGACGTCTGCCCCGGCGAAGGGCGGACACGACGCTTCTGCAAATCTTGCTGGTAGACCTCATCCGGCCCTTCGGGCCGCCTTCTCCTTAACCAGGAGAAGCGACGCTTACCTGGCCGCGACCTTCAAAGTCCTCACGCCAACTCAATCATCACCTCATCCGCCGCCACGCTGGCGCCGGCGGCGACGTTGACTTTGGCGATCACGCCGTCGCGTTCGGCGCGGATGATGTTTTGCATCTTCATCGCTTCGACAACAGCGACGCCCTCGCCTGATTTCACTTCCTGACCGGGCTTCACATCCACAGTGATCACGAGGCCCGGCATGGGCGAGACGATGAGCTTGGACGTGTCCGCCTTTTGCTTCTCCGGAATCTTCTTCAGCAACTCGGCGCCGCGCGGCGTTGCGACTTGCGCGAGCACGGTGACGCCGCGATGGCGCAACGTGTACCCGCCCGGGGCTGTCTTGATTTTGACCGAGAACGGCTTGCCATCGAACTTGCCGCTGATGATGCGGGCGCCGGGGCGCGCGACCGTGTCGAGGCGATGTGTCTTGCCGTCAATGGTGATGGCGGCGCCGGCGTCGTCGAGATCAACTTTGGTCAGGTGGTGTGCGCCGTTGACGATGACGACCCAATCGCGCTGCCAAGTCTTCGCGCCGCCGTTGAGGCCGCCGCTAATGTCGCGGGCGCGGCGGGCGGTGAAGGAGCGCGCGATGGCGGCGGTGGCGATGAGGAGCTTTTCTTGCTCGCTCGTCGGCGGCACGCCTTGGAAGCCGTCCGGGAAATGCTGCTTGATGTAGGCGGTGGTGAAATCGCCTTTGCGGAAATCCTTCTCCTCCATCACCGCGCCGAGGAACGGGATGTTGTCGGCGATGCCGTCGATGAGGAAATTGTCGAGGGCGGCAGCCTGAGCGTCGATAGCCGCGATGCGCGTTGGCGCGTGGGTGATGAGCTTGGCGATCATCGGATCATAGAACATCGAAATCTCGTCGCCCTCGCGGACGCCGGTTTCGTTGCGCAGCGTGATGTCCCCGGTCTTGCCTTCGGCCGGCGCTTGGTAGGCGCGCAGGCGCCCGATGCTCGGCAGAAAGTTGCGATACGGATCTTCGGCATAGATGCGGCTTTCGATGGCCCAGCCTTTGATCTTCAGATCCTTCTGCTTGAAGGCGAGCTTCTCGCCGGCGGCGACGCGGATCATCTGCTCGACGAGATCGAGGCCGGTGATCATTTCCGAAACCGGGTGCTCGACCTGGAGACGCGTGTTCATCTCGAGGAAGTAGAAGCTCTTGTCGGCGCCGCTGGCGACGAACTCAACCGTGCCGGCGCTATCATAGTTCACGGCGCGCGCGAGAGCGCAGGCTTGTTCGCCCATGGCCATGCGAGTTTTCTCATCGAGCAGCGGCGACGGCGCTTCTTCGATGACTTTCTGATTGCGGCGCTGGATGGAGCATTCGCGCTCGAACAGATGCACGACGTTGCCGTGCTTATCGCCCATCACTTGGATTTCGATGTGGCGCGGGGCGGTGACGAATTTTTCGATGAAGATGCGGTCGTCGCCGAAGGCGCCCTTTGCTTCGGCGCGGACGGCCGGGAAGCCCTCTTCCACTTCCTTGCGATTGTAAGCGACGCGGATGCCCTTGCCGCCGCCGCCAGCGCTGGCCTTGATCATCACCGGATAGCCGATCTCTTCGGAGATCTGCACGGCGTGCTCGACGCCTTCGATCTCGCCGATGAAGCCCGGCACGCAACTGACGCCGGCTTCCTGCGCGGACTTCTTGGACTCGATCTTGTCGCCCATGGCGCGGATGGCGTGCGCGTTGGGGCCGATGAAGACGAGCTTCTCGGCTTCAAGGCGATCGGCGAACTCGGCTTTCTCGGAGAGGAAGCCGAAGCCTGGGTGGATCGCTTGCGCGCCGGTCTGCTTCGCGGCGGCGACGATCTTGTCGATCACGAGATAGCTCTGCGCAGCCGGCGGCGGGCCGATGAACACGGCTTCGTCCGCCATGTCGACGGCCAGGCTGTCCGCGTCGGCTTCGGAATAGACGATAGCCGTCTTGATGCCGAGGCGGCGCGCGGTGCGGATGATGCGGACGGCGACTTCGCCGCGGTTGGCAATCAGGATTTTATCGAACATCGGGGGCGGTGTTAGCGGGGTTTTCGCGTAGGCTGCAACCGATGAATCGCCGCGAGATCGTTCTGGGCGCCGCCGCTCTGGCCGCCTGCTCCCCGGAGGCGCGAAGCCAGGCGCAGCGGGGCGACCTGATCCCGCCGCGCTTCCCGATGCGTCGCGGCGTAAACCTCGGCAACGCGCTCGAAGCGCCGAACGAGGGCGACTGGGGCTACCGGATCGAGCTGCCGCATTTGGATGCAATCCGCGATGCTGGCTTCGACGGCGTGCGTCTGCCGGTGCGGTGGGACGCGCACGCAGGCTCGACGCCACCCTACGCGTTCGGCGGCGATTTCTGGCGACGGATCGATGAGGTCGTGGAGCACGCGCTCGGGCTTGGGCTCACGGTGCAACTCGACATGCACCATTACGAGCGGCTGATCAGCGACCCAGCACGACAGCGTGATCGGTTTCTCGGCATGTGGAGCGGCATCGCGCATCACTTTCGCGGCGCGCCGGCGGGATTGATGCTGGAGCCGTTCAATGAGCCGAACGGGCCGAACTGGGGAAACAGCGCGCTGATGTCGCTCCAACGCGACGTCGTTGAAGTGATCCGCGAGCGCGGCGGCGCCGATCGGTTGATCGTGCTCGGGCCGGGCAATTGGCAAAACATCGACGCACTGCGCGCTTGGCGTCCACCGCCTGGTGAGAACATTGCTGTCAGCGTGCACTATTACGAGCCGTACGCCTTCACGCACGAGGGCGCGGAATGGCTCGGGCCCGACGCGCCGCGGTTTGGACGCGCGTGGGGCACGGATGAGGATCGCGCCCAGGTGCGCGCGCATATTCAGCAGGCGGCGGATTGGGCGACTGAAAGCCGCTATGCCATGCAACTCGGCGAATTCGGCGTGAACAGCCGCCTGCCGATCCAACAGCGCGCGGCGTGGACGCGCACGGTGCGCGAGGCGTGCGAGGCCAACGGGATGGGTTGGTGTGTCTGGGATTTCGCCGGTGCGTTTCCGATCTGGGATCGCGAGACGCAGAGTTTCATCCCGATGCTGCGGGATGCGTTGTTCGCTTAGTAGTCGAACATTTTCTCGTCGCGCTCGGCGCGGCGCTTTGCTTGCGAGACGATGTGGGCGGCGAGCTCGTCGCGCGTGAGCGCGGGCGTGACGCCGCTGGGATCGAGATTGTGTTCAGCCACGAGCGCGCGGAGTGCGCTCAAGTCTTGATCGGCAAGTGCTGACGCGAGCCCCGCCTCGCCGCCCTTGCGATAAAGGCCAGCCGGATTGAGGTTTGGCGCCTCTTGGACGGCGGGCGCCTTGCCGGCAGCTGGTTCAGCTGTTGCGCTCTTGGCCTTCTTGCTTGGCGGCGCCTGACGGCTGGAAGCTACCGGTCCGCCATCCAGCACGACCTCGTCCAGCACATCTTCCGGCACGTCACGACGCGATTCATGACGCTGCAACACCGCATCAAGGCGATCAGCGAAGTCGGGGTTGCGCTTCGCCTCGCGGCGAATTTCATCGAAGAACCGGTCGAGCGTTTTATTCAGGCTCATAGAGAGGGCGCGACCTCGACCTTGCTCTGGAATTCCTCGCCCAGCTTTTTGATCGTGCCGGCCATCGAGCCGTATTTCTGCTCGAACGTGCGCTGCGTTTCAGACCACTCGGCGGCCTTCGCAATATCGACGTTCTGCGGAATGCGCACGTCGAACATCGCGTCGCCCAGATTGTCCTTCAGCAGCGAGGCTTCGGAGCGGTGCAGCGAGAAGCCGTCTTCGTACTTGGTCGCCAGCACCATCAGTTGCGACGGCCCGCCGCGGCGCTCATTGATGAGCCGCAGCGCGCGTTTGCGGAACGTGATCAAGCCAAGGCGCGAGACATAATCCGGGATCGACGGCACCAGAATCGTATCCGCCGCAATCAACGCCGCTTCCGCAAAGAGCGAGATACCGGGCGGGCAGTCGATCAGGATGTAATCGTAATCGTTGATGACCGTTTTCAGGCCATTGGCGAAGCGCTCGAGAATCCACTTCTGAATTTGATCGATCTGGAAGCCACGCTTCACGAAGCTCTCGATCATGTCGCGTTCGACGATGCGGAATTCCGGCGCCGAGGCGCACAATGCCACGTCGGGCTTGCCCTTCAGGTCGCTGATGTTCTTCTCGATCAAAGATTTGAACGGCTTGGCCTTCTGCTGAACGATGTAGCTCTCGAAGTAGAAATCAAGCGTGCGTTCAGCTTCACGCATGGCGTTCCACTTCTCGGGACCGGCCACCATGATCGACGCATTGGTTTGCGGATCGAGATCGATCACCAGCACGCGGCGGCGCTGATGATGAGCGAGCGTCTCGGCAAGCGAGATGGTCGTCGTCGACTTGCCGACGCCGCCCTTCATGTTGATCACCGAAACAATGCGCGCGGGCATTCTTGCCCCCTTCCAAATCATGCAAATCCGAACACCGGACGCTCGGCGCGGAGGGTTAGTTTTTGGTGAATCCCGGTCAAGCCGTGGGCGCAGCGTTCCCCACCGCAAAGCGAACGTGAAACTCAGTCACGATTCAGCAGCTCTGCGCCAATTTTTGTCCTGAGGGTGTCTCAGACACAGGGACGACAAGGGTCGTCCCGGGAGCGCAACACTATGAAGACGAAGTTTTTTGCGGCGGCGCTAGCCGTGCTGACCCTGGCCACCGCAGGCATTGCTTCGGCGCAAGATTACCGCGGCGGTCCCGATCGCGGCCGCGACTATCGCTACGACGATTTCCGCGGCCGGCTGGACATCACCGTTCGCAAGGACGGCCGCACCTTCACGTTCGAGCGCGGCGACCGCATGTTCTACCGCCTGCTCGACCGCCCGTTCAATTTTCAGCCGGGCATGACGTATTCGTACACCGATCGCTGCAATCGCAACGGCTGTATCGCCTTCGTGTTCGATGGCCGTCACCGCCGCCCGATCGATCGCATCTTCGCGCCGCACCTGACGCAGCGTGGCTATGCGTGGCGCCAAGCGCGCGACTTCGACCGCAGCTACAACCGCTTCGGCAACTATGATCGCGATGAGCGTGGCTGGACCAACGACGATGACCGCGCTTATCGCCAAGATCGCGATCGCCGCGACGATGATTGGGATCGCTTGCGCGACGACGATCTCGATGGCGGTCCCCGCCGCCGCTAACGAGCGCTGATTTGTGGAGCGACGCGGGGCGTCGGCTGTTAGGCCGGCGCCTCGTTGTCATGGGCGACGGGCTCACCCATGAGCACAAGCTCCTCCGCGGCGGTCGGGTGCACGGCGCACGTCGCGTCCCACTGCGCTTTGGTGAGGCCAGCCTTCACGGCGATCGCAGCAAGCTGGATCAGTTCAGGACCTTCGGGGCCGGCGATGTGAACGCCGACGACTTTGTCGGTGTCAGCCGCCACGATCAGCTTCATCAAAGTGCGCTGTTCGTTGCCGGCGAGGATGTGCTTCATCGGGCGGAAAGCGGAGCGAAAGACGCGGATCTTGCCGATCTTCTGGCGCGCTTGCTCTTCTGTCAGTCCGACAGCGCCGACTGCTGGGCGCGAGAACACTGCGCTCGCGACATCGGCGTGATCGAACGAAGTGGGCCGACCCATGAATTCTGTTTCGGCAAAGCCTTGCGCTTCGCGGATGGCGACGGGCGTCAGGTTGATGCGGTCGGTCACGTCGCCCACGGCCCAGATAGAGTCGACGTTGGAGCGCGAAAATTCATCGACCACGACAGCGCCGCGATCGTTGAGACGCACGCCCGCGCTTTCGAGCCCCAAGCCCTTGGTGTTCGGCTCGCGCCCCACGGCCCACATCACGTGGTCAGCTTCGAGCTTCATCGAATTGGAGAGCGTAACGAGCTTGCGGTCGCCCGACAGCGGCGCGACTTCGGAGATCGTCGAACCGCAGATGATTTTCACGCCGGTGCGGATCATGTCGTTCTGCACATGGGCGCGAATGTCGTGGTCAAATCCACGCAACACGCGCTCACCGCGATAGACGACCGTCGTATCGACGCCCAAGCCGGAGAAGATGTTGGCGAACTCGAGCGCAATGTAGCCGCCGCCGGCGATGACGATACTTGAGGGCAACGCATCGAGCGTGAAGGCATCGGTAGAGGTGATGCCCAGCTCTTGGCCTTTGATGTCGGTCGGGCGGTAAGTGTGGCCGCCGACCGCGACCAGAATGCGCGCGGCAGTTACCTCCCTGCCGGCGCGTTCCAGGCGCACGCGATGCGGATCAACGACGACAGCGCGGTCCTCGATAATCTCGACGCCGGCGCTATCGAGGTTTTTGATGTAGAGCCCCGAGAGGCGGTTCACTTCCGCCTGAACGTGATCGCGCAAGGTCGCCCAATCGAAGCGCGCCCAATCGACGGTCCAACCATAGCCTTTGGCGTCGCGAAAGGCCTGGCTGAACTCGGCGCCATAGACCAAGAGCTTCTTTGGCACGCAGCCGCGCAGCACGCACGTGCCGCCCACCTGCACTTGCTCGGCAACGGCCACCTTCGCGCCCGTCTTCGCCGCCAGACGCGCCGCGCGCACCCCGCCCGAACCCGCGCCAAGAACGAAGAGGTCGTAATCGTATTGGGGCATTGGCCCTCCGGAAGCTTAGCTCGCCTTCTTCATATAGGCGGGAAGCCAGCTTTCGTGAGCGTGGCGGAGTTCACCGATGTTGACGTGTTCGCGGACGCCGCTTGAGCCGAGATAGGAAATCTCGCGGCCGCCCACCTCCCCAACGACAAGGAAGCTCACGCCGGCGGCGCGGGCGCGCTTATCGAGCGCGTCGAGTTGCTGGCTCGGGATGGCGATGAGGTAGCGCGCCTGATCCTCGGCGAAGAGGAATTCGGCGTCGGTGAGTTCGCCTTGATAGCCGAGCAACACGCCGACATCCGCGCCGAGCGCCATTTCCGCCGCAGCGAGCGCGAGCCCCCCGTCCGAGAGATCGTGCGCCGCGCGGACTGCGCCATCAGCGATGAGGGCGCGAACGAAGTCGCCGTTCTTCTTCTCAAGCGCGAGATCAACTTTGGGCGCAGCGCCGCCGAGCTTGAAGAGATCGCGAGCGTAGATGGATTGACCGAGATGGCCGGCGGTATCGCCAATGAGGACGAGTGTATCGCCAGCCTTCATCGCATCGGCGGTGGCGCGGCGTTCGAGGTTGTCAAGGATGCCGACGCCGCCGATCGCGGGCGTTGGCAGGATCGCTTGGCCGTTGGTCTCGTTGTAGAGCGAGACGTTGCCGCTGATCACCGGAAACGAGAGTTCGCGGCAGGCTTCTGCCATGCCTTCGATGGCGTGAACGATCTGGCCCATGATTTCGGGCTTTTGCGGATTGCCGAAATTCAGATTGTCGGTGACGGCCAGTGGGCGCGCGCCGGTGGCAGAGAGATTGCGCCAGGCTTCAGCGACGGCTTGCTTGCCACCTTCGTAGGCGTCCGCCTCGACGTAGCGCGGCGTGACATCGCATGTCATCGCGAGCGCGCGTTGTGAGCCGTAGAGTCGCACGATGGCCGCATCGCTGCCGGAGTCCGCGAGCGTGTCGCCCATGACGTGGCGATCATATTGCTCCCAAATCCAGCGCTTCGAGGCTTGATCCGGTTGCGAGAGCAACGTCGTGAGCGCGCCGGCAAAGCCGGGATATTCATCAACCAAGCGCTTCTGCTCGCCCTCAGTCAGCGGGATCGCCTTCAGCGGCTGCACGTATGGGCGCTCGTACTTTGGCGCTTCGTCAGCCAGCGGGCCCAGCGGGATGTCGCAAACGATCTGGCCGTGCCAGCGGAGCGTGAGGTTTCCGGTGTCGGTGGTTTGACCGATGACGGCCGCGTCCAGACCCCACTTTTCGAAGATGCGCTTGGCTTCTTCTTCGCGGCCCGGCTTCAGCGTCATCAGCATGCGCTCTTGGCTTTCCGAGAGCATGAATTCGTACGGCGTCATGCCCTCTTCACGCGCCGGCACCGCGTCGAGATCGAGCAGAATGCCCGCTTCACCCTTCGAGGCCATCTCAACAGACGACGACGTGAGGCCAGCCGCGCCCATGTCTTGAATGCCGATGATGGCGTCCGTCGCCATCAGTTCGAGGCAGGCTTCGATCAGGAGCTTTTCGAGGAAGGGATCGCCGACTTGAACGGTCGGGCGTTGCGCATCTGAGTCATCATCAAACTCAGCGCTTGCCATCGTCGCGCCGTGAATGCCGTCGCGGCCCGTCTTGGCGCCGACGTAGACGACGGGATTGTTCGCGCCCTTGGCGGCGCTGGTGAAAATCTTGTTCTTATCGGCGATGCCGAGGCAGAACACGTTGACCAGGATGTTGCCGTTATAGCGCGCGTCGAAATTGGTCTCGCCGCCAACCGTCGGCACGCCAACGCAATTGCCGTAGAAGCTGATGCCGCTGACGACGCCATCGACAAGCTTGCGCGTCTTCGGATGATCCGGTTCGCCGAAGCGCAGCGCGTTCATGATCGCCACCGGCCGCGCACCCATCGTGAAGACGTCGCGCAGAATACCGCCGACGCCGGTCGCGGCGCCCTGGAACGGCTCGATGAAGCTCGGGTGGTTGTGGCTCTCCATTTTGAAGATGGCGGCGAGGCCTTCGCCGATATCGATCGCGCCGGCGTTCTCGCCCGGGCCGTAGATCACGTGCGGCGCCTTGGTCGGGAATTTCGCGAGGTGGACGCGGGTGGATTTGTACGAGCAGTGCTCGCTCCACATGACCGAGAAGATGCCCAGTTCGGTGACGTTCGGCGTGCGGCCGAGCTTTTCCAGAACCAGGTCGTATTCGTCGCGGGAGAGGCCGAATTCTTCGGCGAGGGCCAGCGTGCCTGGCGCGAGCGGGTCTAGGGACATGGGCGCGGCTTAACCTGTGTCGGTAAGCGCCGCAATTGGCCCTCCTGGCGCATGTCCGCAAGGCATACCCGCACAACCGGAACGTGGCGGCAACTCGACAAGTCCCGGCCTCGGGCTTACTGCCAAAGCGAGCCAAGGAGACGACCCGAATGCGCGAAATTCCCTACGCCGAAGTGCCGAGCCTGGTCGGTCAGGAGGTTGGCGTCTCGGATTGGCTGGAAATCACCCAGGATCGGGTCAATCGTTTCGCCGACGCGACGGGCGACCACCAATGGATTCACGTCGATGTCGAGCGTGCGACCAAGGAATTGGGCGCGCCGATCGCGCACGGTTATCTGGTGCTTTCGCTGGTGCCGTTCTTGGCCAAGAACATCGTCCAGTACACGGGCGTCGCGCGCGGCATCAATTACGGGTCCAACAAGGTACGGTTCACGAACCAGGTGCCGGTGGGCTGCCGTGTGCGCATGCGCACGAAGATGCTTTCGTGCGAGCCGCGTGGCGGTGGGCTGCAGATCACCAACGAATGCACGATCGAGATCGAGAACGAAGCGCGCCCCGCGTGCGTGGCTGAGATCGTGTCGCTGGTTTATCCGGGCTGATGCTGACATTCGTCGAGGCGATTTCGCTCGCCGGGGATCGGGGCAAACAGAACGACGATGCAAGCGGGTTCGCGGGCTCGCGCGCTTGGGTGCTGGACGGCGCCACGGACTTGCATGACTCCACCTTCTCAGGCGCCAAGTCCGATGCAAGCTGGATTGCGCATTTCGCTAATGCGTATCTGCACAGCGCCAGGGGCGATTTGCTTGATGTGACGCGCAACGCGAGTGCGGCAGCGGCAGAGGCGTTTGGCGCGCTCGTTGGCGGGCGGACGTACGAGAAGTGGCAGTCGCCCATCTCGTCGCTGCTGATGATCGAGGAAACGTCGAGCGGGATACGCGGAGTCGATCTCGGCGATAGCCGCGTGTTCGCGTTGAGCGCTGACGGGAGCGTACAGGTCGCGGGCGGGCCGCCTGACGCGGCGGACGATGAAAGCGAACTGGCGGCAAAGCAGACCGACGGCGACAAGCCGCTGCTGCGGCGCGAGTCCACCATCCAATTGCTGCGCACCATGCGCGCCGGGATCAATCGTCCCGGAACGCAATGGACGTTCGGAATCGATCCGGCATGCGCCGATCATGCGCGGAGCTGGTCGTTCGAACTTTCCCGGACGGCGCATGTACTGCTGATGACGGACGGATTTTCTGCGCTGGTGGATCGCTACCACGCATACGATGCCGGAGGCCTTGTGCGCGCGGCGCTCGACAAGGGCTTGCAAGAGCTTGGCCGCGAGTTGCGCGCGATCGAGGCGGCGGACGCGGGCGGCGCGCTGCATCCGCGCTTTAAGCCCAGCGACGATGCCACCGCTCTGTTGATGCGCCTTACCTAATCGATTGACCACCGCCCCGCCTTCCCTGAACAAGGCGGCATGAATCGCAGAGAAATTCTCCAAGCGACGGCCGCGCTGCCGGCCCTCGCTCTCATCCCCGCTTGCGCCTCCACGGATGCCATAATGACCAACACGCCAACACCGCCCGTCGCCCGCATCGAGCCGAAGACGATCGAACAGCTGGGGCGAACCCGCGTTGATAATTATGCATGGCTGAAGGACGACAATTGGCAGGAAGTGATGCGCGATCCTTCCGTGTTGAAGCCGGAAATCCGCGCTTATCTCGACGCCGAGAACGCGTATCGCGAAGCGATGATGGCGCCGACGACCGCGCTGCAGGAACGCATCTATCAGGAGATGCGCGGCCGCACGAAGGAAGACGACAGTTCCGTGCCATCGCCGGACGGCCCGTGGGAATATTATCGCCGCTTCGAGGCTGGCGCCCAGCATCCGAAGTACGCGCGCCGTCCGCGTGGGGCTGAAGGCCCGGAGCAAGTGCTGCTCGATGTCGATGCGCAGGCGCAGGGCAAGACGTTCTACAAGGTCATCGCCGCCGAACACTCGCCAGATCACGCGCTGCTTGCGTATGCGGTCGATGAGCAAGGTTCGGAAATTTACACGATCTACGTGAAGGATTTGGCCAGCGGCCAGACGTTGGCGTCGACGATCGCCAATTGCACGGGTGACTTTTGCTGGTCACCGGATTCGCAGCTGATCTTCTGGACCTTCCGCGATGATAATGGCCGGCCGGCCAAGATTTATCGCCGGCCGGCGCGCGGCGGCGAAGATACGCTTGTTTATGACGAGCCGGACGAAGGCTTCTTCCTCAGCGTCACGCCGACGGAGAGCCACGAATACATTCTGATCAACGCAGGCAACGGCGCGCAGTCGGAAATCTACACGATCCCGGCCGCCAACCCGACGGCGCAGCCGACGCTTTTCCACGGCCGCGAAGACGAACTGCTTTATACGCCGACGCACTGGAATGGCCGCTGGTACGTGCTGACCAATGCCGACAACGCGGTCGACTTTAAGATCATGACCTGCGAGCCCGGGCATACCGGACGCTCGCATTGGCGCGAGTTCCTGCCGCATCAGGAAGGCCGCTACATTCTGGGACTCGGCGCGACGAAGGATTATCTCGTGCGAGCCGAACGTTCGAATGCGTTGCCGCGGATCGTGATCCGCCATCGGGGCGGCGACGAGCACGCGATCTCGATGACCGAGGAAGCGTACAATCTCGAACTCACCGGCGGCTACGAGTTCGACACCACGAACATGCGCTACGTCTATGAGTCGCCGACGACGCCGCTGCAATGGTACGACTACGACATGGCCACGCGCACGCGCGTGCTGCGCAAGACGCAGGAGATTCCGTCAGGCCATAATCCAGCGGACTATGAAGCGCGCCGCTTCTTTGCGACGGCGAGCGACGGCAAGCGCGTGCCGATCACTGTGCTGATGAAGCGCGGCACGCCGGTCGATGGCTCGGCGCCGCTCTATCTTTACGGGTACGGCTCGTACGGCATCTCGATGGACGCGGATTTCTCGATCCGCCGCTTCAGCCTCGTCGATCGCGGCTGGATTTATGCCATCGCGCACGTGCGCGGCGGTTCGGAGATGGGCTTCGGTTGGTTCCAGGATGGCCGCCGCTTCAAGAAGCGCAACACCTTCACGGACTTTGTCGCCTGCGCCGAAGAGCTGATCTCTCGCAATTATGGCCGCGCCGGGCACATCGTTGCCGAGGGCCGCTCAGCCGGCGGCTTGCTGATGGGCGCGATCAACAATTTGCGGCCTGATCTATGGGCCGGCGTGATTGGCGGCGTGCCGTTCATCGATGTGCTGAACACGATGAGCGACACATCACTGCCGTTGACGCCGCCGGAATGGCCCGAATGGGGCAATCCGCTGGAGGACACCGAAGCTTACGATTACATCGCCTCCTACTGCCCTTACACGAACATCGACGCGAAGGCGTATCCGGCCGTGCTTTCAACTGGCGGCCTCACCGATCCGCGCGTGACCTATTGGGAGCCGGCGAAATGGGCGGCGAAGCTTCGTCCGCACACGACGAGCGGGCGCCCTATTCTGCTAAAGATGAATATGGGTGCGGGCCACGCCGGCTCGGCGGGTCGCTTCGAGTTCTTGCGCGAACTTGCCCATGACTACGCGTTCGCGATCAAAGCGATTGGCGCGGAAGAAGCGGGCGGGCCGTTTTAGACGCGGCTGCGCGCCGCCGGCGGCGGTTGAAGAAAAGTGGAGAGCAGAGCGCGCTTCGGCGTGAGCTCAAAAAGTGTTTCGTGTTGGGGTTTGCCGAAGCGCGCCCTTGCGCGGAGCGTTTTCTCGACCGGCGGAAACGAGAAGCGTTCAAGAGCGCCCCGGGTGGCCATGCGTTTGAGCAGACGGCTTTGAAGCTTGCGCTCCAAACGAGGATCGGTGCGGACTCCTTCCGCTAGCACCGATCGCCGCAACGCTGGGTATCCGATCGCGCCTTAGCGCCTTGCTTCCGTTCCCGGTCGACGTGCGATGAAGGACCAACTTCATCGGCCTCTGGCTTTCGTTGTTCTCACCAGAGCTGAAGAGACTTTGCGTCGCCGCTTCGTTTCTTCATCACGTTCGATCCGCGTCTCCTGCGTTGTTCAGGTTTGGTCGCGATCCAAACAACCTCCAGGCAGGAGACGAGGAGAGTATGCGCCCGGTTTTGAGGGCGTGGATAAGGGGCGATCTATCCCCTATTCTCGGAATTGGCTCAGCGGCCGCTTTTGGCCCCAAGCGGACACTTTAGAACCGGTCCCTGAACCACTACTTTTCGGTCATGGATGAAATTCTCTCCCGTCCTGCCTACTGGTTTGCGACTAGCCTTCCGCTGATTGCCGCCGCTGCTGCACTCCTCGGGACTTCGACAATTCGGGTCGCTTCTTGGCGCATTCTCATTGTTGCAGTCGTGCACGTCATCACGCTTCCCGCAGGCTTCATTCTGGTGTTGATGGCAATTGATCGAGGCTCAGAAATGCGACGTCCGATCGACGGGATACTTGCCCTCCCGCTGGTCTGCGTTTGGTGCGCGACCAGCGTCCTCTACATAGTCTTGTTCATCGCGGCGGGTATCGTCTCAGCACGGCGTGGAGGTCGCGAGTCCTGGGGGACCAGATGACAGATCGCAGACTGAACGTCCGCTTCCGGCGAAAGCGGACGCTCGCGTCGGGAGGCTGTGTTCGACCTTCTCCGCGAGCTGAACGATGGGTCCCGGCTCGGCGCATCGCGTTGCGATGCTTGGCCGGGAGGCGTGATGGTGCATTGACAAAAAGATGCGGGTCTGAAGATCCGCGCTCCGGGGAGTGGCGCCAATCTATCCACACATTCCCGGATGCGCGTCAGCGCAGTCCGGGACCCATAAACACTCTTGTTTGAACCGTTCGCGCTTCACGCGGAGACAGTCGAGTTTATGGGTCCCGGGCTCTTCGCTTTGCGAAGCCCCGGGAATGGGTGGTGACGCTTGGCGCTCAACTCTCCACGTTTCCCGGACGCGCGTCGCGCGATCCGGGATCCATTCTTCGGCGTGCTGAGATTGTTGGACCTATGGGTCCCGGCTCGGCGCATCGCGATGCGATGCTTGGCCGGGAAGCGCTATGGCGCATTTGAAAAAGATGCGGGTCTGAAGACCCGCGCGCCGTGACCTGGCTCAGGCGCTTCTGATGCCGAACCAACGGGCGCGGTGGTAGTCGCTGATGTTGTCCTCGTAACCCGTGAGATCGGGGTGCACGAGGTTGGTCGAGTTGATGAAGACACTCGTGCAGATGGGCGCTTCATCGAGCGCGATCTGCTCAGCGCGGCTCATCATTTCGCCACGGCGCGCGACGTCGATCTCGAAATCGCTTTCGCGGACGAGCCGATCGTATTCGGCGTTTGAGTAGCCGGGATAGTTCTGCCAGCCGGTGCGAGTTTCGAGCAGATAGAGATAGTTCTTGGCGTCGTTGAAATCGGCAGACCAGGCGCCGTCGCCGACGTCGAAGTTCTTCGCACGCAGATTAGCGTAGTGCACTTGCGCTTCGACGCCGCGCAGCTCGACCGTCACCCACGGCGCGATCTGGCGCCAGTTGTTCTGTACGATGACCGCGACGCGTGGGTTATCGCTGGTGTTGCGGTGGGAGAATTCGAAGCGCAGCGGATTGTTGGGGCCGTAGCCGGCGGCACGCAGCAAACGCTCGGCTTCCTGGCGCCGCTCGGCCATCGTGTTTTCGGCCCACGGATAGCGCGCAACGCCTGGGTAATTCAGGATGCCCGGCGGCACAAACGAGTACGCCGCGCGCTCACCTGTGCGGTAGATGTTCGCCGCGACCCAGTCGCGATCGTACGCCATCGCCAGCGCCTGGCGCACGCGCGCATCATTGAACGGCGCTTTGGTGACGTTGAACGAGAAGTAGTTGCACGTGAGGTACTGCGCGACGCGCACGTAACCCGGCAGGTCGGCGCGCAGCTGCTGAACTTGGTTGGAGGGAAAGCGCGTAGACCAGCCCGCCTCGCCGCTCATGACGCGGCGCGCTGCAGCGTTCACATCGTTCGAGGGGTAATAATAGAGGTCTTCAAGCGCCACGTTGGCGGCATCGAAGAAGCTTGGGTTGCGCCGCAGGTGGACGATGTAGTTCGACCACCACTTCACCAACGTGAAAGCGCCGTTGACCGCGATGTTATCGGGATGAATCCAATCATCGCCGTGGCGCTCAACGATATGCTTCGGCACTGGATACGACGTGTAGTGCATCAGCAGCTGCGGCAGATACGGCGCCGGGTGCTCGAGCTGAATTTCGAGCGTCAGATCGTCAAGCGCGGTGACGCCCACTTCTTCAGGCGAGACATGGCCGGCGACGATCGCCTCGGCATTCTTGATTGGGTAAAGCAGCGAGGCGTATTCGGCCGTGTTCACCGGATCGAGGATGCGGCGGAAGGCGAACGCAAAATCGTGCGCGTCGCACGTCTCGCCGTCCGACCACAAAGCGTGGCGCAGGAAGAACGTCCATGTGCGGCCGTCTTCGCTGACTTCCCAGCGCTCGGCCATGCCGGGGATCGGCTCGCCTTTTGAATCCTCGGTCGTCAGGCCGACGAACATGTTGCCGACGATGTTGTTTTCCCAAGTGCCCGAGATTTTGTGCGGATCGAGCGACAGCGGCTCGCCTTGATTGCAGATATCGAGCGACTTCTTGGCTTTGTCGAAGCCCACGATTTGCGCGTTGGCGCATGCGCCGAGCGAGCTTGCGGCGGCTGCGCCCCCTGCACCCATCAGCAAACGTCTGCGGCTTGTCCACAACGCGGTCATGTCGCTTCCTCCGCTCACCGCTCTTTGGGATCCAGGGCGTCACGCAGCCCGTCGCCCAGGAAGTTGAGCGCCAAGAGCGTGATCAGCATCGTGGCCGACGGCGCGATCAGCAGCCACGGCGCGGTCGTCATCTGGTCCTTGCCGTCCGACAACATGCTGCCCAGTGATGTCAGCGGCTCCTGCACGCCGAGGCCGATGAATGAGAGAAAGCTCTCGGCCAGGATGATCACGGGGATGTTCAACGTCGCGAACACCACCACCGGGCCGACGACGTTCGGCACGATGTGGCGGAACACGATCTGCAGCGGTGTGGCGCCCGCCGCGCGCGCGGCTTCCACGAATTCCTTCTTGCGGAGCGCAATCGTTTGCCCGCGCACGATCCGCGACATGGTCAGCCACTCGACCGCGCCAATGGCGCAGAAGATTAGAACGAGGTTGAGCACGGGGTCGTCGAACTGCACGACCGTCATCAGCACGATGACGAAGAAGACGAACGGGATGGCGTAGAGCACATCGACGAGACGCATCATGCCCTCGTCCACCGCACCGCCCAGGAAGCCGGCAATCGCGCCCCAGGCGACGCCGATGGTCAGCGCCACGATGGTGGCGGAGAGGCCAACGAGAAGTGAAATGCCTAGCCCCAGGATGAGGCGCGCGACCATGTCGCGGCCTTCCGTATCGGTGCCGAGCAGATGCATGTCGCGGAATGTCGGCGCGATGGCGACGTCGTTCTCGAAAATCTTGTCGTAGGGATGCACCCAGAGGAACGGGCCGAAGATGGCGATCAAAACGAGGATCGCCACGACATAAAGGCTCGTCACTGCCGCAGGATTGCGCATGAGACGGCGCCATGCATCGTCCCACAAAGAGCGGCCCCGGATCGCCGCCGGCGGCGGCGCGTCGTCGAGCATAAGATCGCTCATGCCGTGCGAGACCTTGGATCGAGCACGCGGTACGCAAGGTCCGCGGCTAAGTTGAGCAGGATGATGAGGAACGAGTAGATCAGCACCACCCCCATCACGAGCGTGTAGTCGCGCTGCTGCGCGGCGAGCACGAATTGCTTGCCGATGCCGGGCAACGCGAAGACCGTCTCGATCACGAACGAGCCGGCCATCACGCCTGCGAGCGCCGGGCCGGCGTAAGAGACGATGGGCAGAAGCGCGATCGGCAGCGCGTGACGCAAGATGACTTGGCGCTCCGGCAAGCCCTTGGCGCGTGCGGTGCGAATGGCGTTGGAACGCAAAGCTTCGATCATCGAAGCGCGCATCAGGCGCGAGATCACGGCGATCATCGGCAGCGAGAGCGTAAGCACCGGCAAGATAAGATACCGGACGCCGAATTCGTCGCGGTAGAGCCCCTGCGACGGCAAAATCCGCCACTCGACGCCGAACAGAAGTTGCAGCAATGGGCCCACAACAAGGGGCGGCAAACATACCCCGCCGATCGCGAACGCCATCACGAGATAGTCTTGCGCCTTGTTCTGCCTCAGCGCCGCGAGCACGCCCAGGCCGCAGCCGACGAACAAAGCGAGCAACATCGCACTTAGGCCAAGGATCGCACTTGTCGGCGCGCCTTCCGCTATGATGTCGATGACGTTCTTGTCCTTGTAGGCCATCGACGGCCCGAGATCGCCGCGCAACAAGCCGCCGCTTTCTTGCGAACCGACCAAATATCGCACGAGCTGCTGGCCGATGGGCAAATCGAGCCCATATTTCTCTTGCAGACGCCGCTCGATCTCCGGCGGCATCTGCCGTTCCTTCGTGAACGGACCGCCAGGCGCCAAATGCATCAGAACAAATGCCGCAGCGACGATGGCGAGAAGTGTGGGGATCGCGAGAAGAAGGCGCCTGACGGCTTGAGCAAGCATCCAAACGTCCTGTGTGCTTCCACCGAAGCAGTTGCGCCCTGCGCGCGAAACCTTGCTTCCTTGGAAAGCCGTGTCAACGTGGCTGCGACATGACTGAGTTCCATCGCGTCACACCGCACTTCGCCGTGGCCGGCCAGATCGAGCTTGCCGATATTTCGCGCGCAGCCTCGGAAGGGTTCCGCACCATTGTCGTCAATCGGCCCGAGGGCGAGGAACCGGGGCAGCCGGAAACCGCACGCGTCAAGGCGGCAGCCGAGGCCGCTGGGCTCGCCTTCCATTCCGTTCCGTTCTCGGGATTACCGCCACCGCCAGCGGCCGTTGGCCAAATGGCCCAGCTCTTGGACGCGGCGGAAGGTCCTGTCCTCGCCTATTGCCGAACCGGGAAACGCTCAATAATGGCTTGGGCGATGGCTCAGGCCTTGGCGGGGGCGCATCGGCCGGAAGAGATTATCGCTTTGGCGGCCAAGGCGGGGTACGACCTTGAGGGAGCGCGTGGGGCGCTCGAAACTCTGGCGCCAAAGGCTTAGGCGGCCACGAGCAGCCAGACGATCTTCAACAGCACGATCAGGGACAGGGCGAGCAGCACAGTGCGCACGCGATCCAATGCGAACATGCAGATGGCGAACACGGCTTCCATGGCGCGCCTTGGTGCAAGCGCCGGGCCGCGGAGCGCCTGAGCCGTGACCGACGCCACCCCGCGCGTGTTCCAGACCTCCGGCAAGGTCTGGCTTAAGGACTTCGAGTTCGGGCTGACCGGGCTCACCGTGCGCAAGACTGGGGCGCGCGTGCCCTACTCGCCTTCGGTGATTGGCCAAGTCACGGCCTGGTTTCGCTATTTCTTTGCGGCGCAGCGCATCGCGCCGCTGGAGCCCCGCTTCACCATTTCGTTCTCACCCGAACGCGCTCGGCCTTGGTATTTGATCTGGGCGGTTTCGCGTGCGGCCGGCGCCAAGTACGTCAAGGATAGCGCCTACGCCGACGTGATGATGCACTTCGAGGACGCAACCTACAGTCCCAACGATCCGCCGACGAAGCTGAAGCCGGGCGTAAAGCTGGTAAATTACGGCTGCCGCGATGTTTCGAAATCGAACGTCTCAAGGGCAAGCGAAATCGCGTTCGGCGAGGCGCTCGCGGTTGACCCGACGACGTATGTCGGCGCCGCGGTCGAGAAGTCGGAGATTAACGCCGCGCACGACGGCCGGATCGTGCAGTGCCCTACGACGCCAACGCCCGGCCGGGTTTACCAGCGCGTGATCGACAACCGCATGGCGCATGATCTCAACCTGGTTGAGGATCTGCGCACCTGCACCGTGGGCGGGCGACCGGTGTGTGTTTTTCTGAAGCGCCGGCAAGTAACCAAGCGCTTCCTCAATACGAATACCGAGGTGTGGCTCCGCACGCCTGAGGAAGTTTTCAGCGCTGCCGAGCTTGATCAGATTTCGACGTTTACGCGTGAAATCGGCTTGGATTGGGGCGGCGTGGACGTGCTGAGAGATCGCAACACCGGTAAATTGTGCATCGTCGATGCGAACAAGACCGACATGGGTCCGCCCATCGGTCTCAATCTGCCGGACAAGGTGCGGGCGACCTACATGTTGCGGGATGCCTTCCGCAAATTTGTGCGCGGCGAAGCGAATTAAGGCTCAGCCCATGGCCGCCAAAATCCCGTTCGTACGTGACATGGAATTCGAATACGAGAAGGCTCAGCAGGTCAGCCCGCTGATCCGCCGGCTTGTTGCGAACAATCCAGGCCCTTTCACGTTTCGCGGCACCGGCGTCTACATCGTCGGGCGTGGCGAAGTTGCGATCATCGATCCAGGACCAGATGACGCTGAGCACATAGAAGCTCTGTTGCGCGCCGTCGAAGGCGAGAAGGTCACGCACATTCTCGTCACGCACCGCCACATGGACCACAGCCCTGCGGCGCATCCGCTGGCGGAACGCACTGGCGCCAAGGTGTACGCGAGCAAGCTGCCGCCGAAGCCAAGCGATTGCGACGAGTTGCGCCTCGAAGCGTCGGACGATCATTACTTTCAGCCCGATATCGACGTCAGCGATGGCGATGTCTTCTCGGGCCCCGGCTGGACGATTGAAGCGGTGTTCACGCCGGGCCACACCACCAACCACATGGCGTTCGCGCTGAGGGAAGAAAACGCGCTTTTTCCCGGCGATCACATCATGGGCTGGTCGACGACCGTCATCGGCCCGCCCGATGGCAACATGACAGATTACTTCAACAGCCTCGAGAAGGTGCGCGATCGGGACTACACGACGCTATGGCCGACACATGGCCCGCCGGTGCGCGATGTACGCCCTTTCGTGCAAGCCTTTATCGATCACAGGCGCGAGCGTGAGGCGCAGATCATCGCACAGATGGAAGCCGGCAAGACCAACATCAAAGACATGGTCTCGGTGATCTATGCGGACGTCGACAAACGCCTACATCCCGCGGCCTGTCACTCGGTGCTCGCGCACATGATCCGGCTTGTGCAGCTGGGACGCGTGGTCAGCCTTGACCCGCCGTGCGTCGATTCAGAGTACCGGCTCGCTTAAGCGATCAGGTGCTGGTGAACCCAGCCGATCGAGATGGCGAGCCCGATCAGAGCCACCACGCCGACGACCCCGCCGAGCGCGCGCCATAGCGCGTGGGAGAGAGCATTGAATTTCATGCCCTCAATATAGGGACCTTCCGTGTAGGAATTCGATACGTCTGACGAAATACGAGGTTAGCGCCGGGTAAAGAGCAGCAGCCTACTCCGCCGCTTGGGCGCCGGGGAGCCGGTACTCCTTGAACATCTCGCGCAACGCCAACTTGTTGATCTTACCCGTGGCGCCCAGCGGGATTTTCTCAACGAAGGCGACGTCGTCGGGCATCCACCATTTGGCGATCTTGCCTTGCAGGAAGGCGAGCAGATCCTCCCGCTTCGGGGCCGCGCCTGGCTTTGGCTCGATAATCAGCAGCGGGCGCTCGTCCCACTTCGGGTGGGCGACGCCGATGACGGCCGCGTTGGCGACGCCCGGCGCGCCGACTGCGATGTTCTCGATATCGATCGAGCTGATCCATTCGCCGCCGGACTTGATGACGTCCTTGGCGCGGTCGGTGATCTGCATGATGCCGAGTTCGTCGATGGTGGCGACGTCGCCCGTATCGAAGAAGCCGCAAGGCTCAAGGCACTCGCCCTTCTCGTTCTTGGCGCCGGCATGTTTGAAATACGCGCGCGCGACGGCGGGGCCTTTGACGAGCAAGCGGCCAAAAGCTTTGCCGTCATGCGGCTTCTCGACGCCCTCATCGTCGACGATCTTCATCTCCACCGTGAACGGCGAGCGCCCCTGCTTCAGCTTCGTGCGGATCTGGGTCTCGTGGTCGGCGGCGTAGATTTCCGGCAGCATTTTGCCGAGCGTGCCCATCGGGCTCATCTCGGTCATGCCCCACGCGTGGATGACCTCGATGCCGTAATCCTCTTCGAACGCGCGGAGCACGGCTTCGGGTACGGCGGAGCCGCCGATAACAACCCGCTTTAGCGTCGAGAGCTTCAGGTTGTTCTCGCGCATGTGCGCAAGCAGCATGAGCCACACAGTCGGCACAGCAGCGGTGAAGGTAACCTTCTCGGTTTCGAGCAGTTCGTAGATGCTGGCGCCGTCGAGCTTGGCGCCTGGCATGACGAGCTTTGCTCCGCACATCGGCGCAACGAACGAGATCGCCCACGCGTTGGCGTGAAACATCGGCACGACCGGCAGCACGACGTCATTGGCGCCACAGCCGAACACATCGGTCTGATTGGCGGCCATGGCGTGCAGCACGTTGGAGCGGTGCGAGTAGAGCACGCCTTTGGGATCACCCGTGGTGCCGGAGGTGTAGCAGAGGCCGGCGGCGGTGTTCTCGTCGAACCCGCCCCATTTTGCTTCTTGCGCGTGGCCGTGGATGAAATCCTCGTACGACACGAAATGCGCGACGGACGATTTCGGCGTGTGCTCGCGATCTGTCAGCGCGACGTAGGTCTGCACCGTCTTAAGTTGCGGCGCGATCTTCTCCACGATCGGGGCGAACGTGGTGTCGAAGAAAAGGATTTTGTCTTCGGCGTGGTTGATGATCCAGGCGATCTGTTCGGGGAATAGACGCGGGTTCACCGTGTGCAGAACGGCGCCCATGCCCATCGCGCCGTACCAGGCTTCAATATGGCGCTCGGTATTCCAGGCGAGCGTGGCGACGCGATCGCCCATCTGGACGCCGCGCTCTCGGAGAGCGTTGGTGACCTGCTTGGCCCGCCGCCAAACGTTGGCGTAGGTGGTGCGCGAGATCGGGCCTTCGACGCTGCGCGTGACGATCTCGCGGCGCGGGAAGTTTGCTTTGGCGTGATCGAGGACACGGTCGACCGTCAACGACCAATCCTGCATGAGCCCGAGCATTGCTACGCCTCCCCTTATTTTGGTTGGCGCTGATTTAAGCGGGCGATCAAGCCGCTGGCAAATGCCGCGTCAGGTCGCGCCTTTCGCCGGATCGGCGAACGCGGCGTTGAGCCGGGCTTGCAGTGCTCGTGCATCTTCCGTGGGCGCCGGCGCCTGCCAGCTCACCTGATACATGACACCAAACACCGCAGGCGCGGGGAGCGCCACGTAGCGTGGGCGCGCCAAGCACTGGCGGGCCGGGGCCGGCCAAAGCGAAGAGATGAGGGCGGCGTGAGCGTGGGAGATGGCGGCCCGATCGAGCGAAGCGCGGTCGAGATCATCTACTGCAGGCACGAGTTCGCGCTTGGCCTCTGGCGGGCGTGTTGCCGAGGCGCGGAGCGCCATGGCCGTCAATGCGATGTCGAAGCCGCGCATGGGTGCTCCGAGAGACTCCGCCCGAGCACGAGGCTCAGATGTGTCGGCTGAAAGAAAGGTTAATGCGCGCGCGTCACGGGTAGAGCCGCTGCTTGGCCCACGCTTGGCTCGGCGACTCGCGCGTGAACTGCAGCCGATCGTGCAAACGGAACGGACGATCGCGCCAAAATTCCATCGACAGCGGAACGAGCCTGTATCCGCGCCAATAGTCCGGACGCGGGACGTCCCCTAGCCCGTACTTGGCGGCAAATTCCGCGATGCGCTTCTCCAGCGCCATACGATCTTCAAGCGGCCGCGATTGTTGGCTTGCCCACGCACCGAGCCGTGCGCCGCGATCGCGGCTGTTGAAGTAAGCGTCGGACTCCGCGTCCGAAACGAGTTGGATGACGCCGCGCACGCGCACTTGGCGGCGCAAGCTCTTCCAATGAAACACAACTGCCGCGCGCGGGTTCTCTTCGAGCTGGCGCCCCTTGGCGCTCTCGCCATTGGTGTAGAAGACGAAGCCGTCTCCATCGACGCCCTTCAGCAACACCATCCGGACATCGGGAAATCCCGCGGCGTCAGCAGTCGCGAGCGCCATGCCGTTGGGGTCGTTGGGCTCCTTTTCCTTGGCGTCCTTGAACCAGCTTTCGAACAGCGCAAACGGCTCGGACTCCGCAAACAGCACCGCATCGTCGGGCGGCGGCGCGGCCGTTGGATCATATTTTGGTGACGGGGGTATTAGGTCGTCGCCGGCCACACAAATCTCCATATCTCGCGAATATAGCACGCCGCCGCCGTGGCGCCGATCCGGCATGGCGGCGCATTGGACGCACAGAAGGTCGCGGATACTGGGATGATCGTTTATAGCTTGCATGGTCAACGCGTCGCCGAAGTGGGCCCGCGCGGGGCCCCGCTCGACAGCGAACGGGACGCCTCCGATCTGCTCGCCGAGGCTATAAGCTCCGACGCGGCCTGGGTCGCCATCCCGGCGGCGCGGTTGAGTTCGGACTTCTTTCGGCTGGGCTCGCAGAAGGCCGGCAACTTCATCCAGAAGTTCACCAATTATCGCATGCGCCTCGCCATTTTGGGCGACATCTCCGAACAGACTGCGGCATCTGAGCCGTTGGCGGCGTTCGTGCGCGAGTCCAATCGCGGCAACGCCGTCTGGTTCTTGCGCGACAATGATGAACTGAGCGCGCGTCTGGCGCCGTCGAAGTGAACGGCGTTGCCCGAGTGACGGCCATGTGTCACTGACGGGCGTCGATGTCGCACAATACGTTTGGCCATCTTTTCCGCGTCACCACCTGGGGCGAAAGCCACGGCGCCGCGATCGGCTGCGTGGTTGATGGCTGCCCGCCCGGCTTGCCGCTGACGCTTGCGGAGATTCAGTTCTGGCTGAACCGGCGCAAGCCCGGCACGAGCCGCTTCGTCACCCAGCGGCGCGAACCCGATGAAGTGAAAATTCTCTCCGGCGTGTTTGAAGACAATCGCACGGACGGGCAGATCACGACCGGTGCGCCGATTTCGCTGATGATCGAGAACCTCGATCAGCGCAGCAAGGATTACGACGACGTCCGCGATCTCTATCGCCCCGGGCACGCCGACTATGTGTATGACGCCAAGTACGGCGTGCGCGATTATCGCGGCGGCGGGCGCTCCTCTGCGCGCGAGACGGCGGCGCGCGTGGCTGCCGGCGCGGTGGCGCGGCGCGTCTTGGGCGAAGGCGTGCAGATCCGCGCGGCGCTTGTGCAGGTCGGCAACATCGCCATCGACCGCGCGCGCTGGGATTGGAACGAGGTCGAGAACAACCCGTTCTGGTGCCCTGACGCGGAGACCGCCAAAGCGTGGGAAACGCTCCTCGACGAGACGCGTAAGGATGGCAATTCGGTCGGTGCGATTGTTGAGGTGGAAGCAACCGGTGTACCGGCCGGCTGGGGCGCGCCTGTTTATGGCAAACTGGACGCTGAGATCGCCGCGGCGCTGATGAGCATCAATGCTGTGAAGGGCGTTGAGATCGGCGCGGGCTTTGCGGCGGCTGCGCTGACCGGCGTTGAGAACGCCGACGAGATGCGGGCCGGCAATGACGGCGGGCCGGTGTTTCTCTCGAACGCGGCCGGCGGCGTGCTCGGCGGCATCTCGACGGGACAGCCAATTGTCGCGCGCTTTGCGGTGAAGCCCACCTCCTCGATTTTGACGCCGCGCCAAACCATTACGCGCGACGGCGTGAACGCCGAGATCAGCACTAAGGGCCGCCACGATCCGTGTGTCGGCATCCGTGCGGCGCCCGTCGGCGAAGCCATGCTGGCCTGTGTGCTGGCGGACGCGATGCTCCGCCACCGCGCTCAAACGGGTCGTTAGCCGGGAACCGCCGGCGGCGGCCCCGGGTTATTCACCGCCCAGGGAGGCGGCCATGTACGAAGAGCCCGACACCTTCCGCACTATTTTTGAACACGATCACGACGAGACGCGCACCTGCAGCCAGTGCGGTGCGCGCTTCGATCTACGCGACCTCAGCGAAATTCTGCGCCATCGTCAGCCGGCCCACGATCCGCCGCGACTTCAGTGACTTAGCCGCGCGCCTGATCCATCCGCTTCTTCAGCATGATCTGAAAGAATGCATCGTGCGTCAGCCGGCGCACGATCACTTCGAGCGCACCCTCGTCAACGAGATCAGCGCTGAGCGACGCCCAATCCTCGTAACGGCCGGTGTCGGCGAGTTGGTAGGCGCGCATGCGCAGAGGTGCGAGATCGTCGGAAGACATTGGCTTGTTGCGCGAACGCGCGTATTGCTGAGGCGTTCCGCGTGGGCCACACGGAACATTGCGGTTTCGACATCATTCGCGGGGGTCGCATATGATCGAGCGTTTCGCATCGCTGCGAGACTTGCCGTCAAAGGCGCATCGCGCCTGGCGGCAAACCCGCGCCTATGCGCTGCGCACGTGGCGCAACCCCGAGAAGCGCGAGCGCATTAAGGCGACGACGACGTTCGCGTTCATCGCCGCCTTCACGGTCGTCAGCCTCGATCATTTGATCACCGGCGGCACCGATTGGAATCCCGACGGCGGCCAAGCGTACGCAATGGAAGTCTCGCGCAGCTTTGCCCAGCCCGTCGCGCCGCAAGTGCAGACGGCGGAACTCACGTCGCTGGCGCCAGTCTTGGCCGAGACCGAAGAGCCGGAGCCGGTCGATTACAGCTACACGACCGAGACTCTGCTCGGTGGCCCGGACACCGAACTGCCAACCTACCGGCCGTTCGCCGATGGCTTCACCGACGCTGCCGATAAGGCTCTGACCGCAGATTACGCCGGCGCGGCGAGCGCGGCTGTGACGGGCTCGAAGGCCGCGCCGGCCAACTAAGTTCCAGATCGCTGCCGACGGCACGGAACGGACTTTCGACTTTGTTGTTTTTCGCGCGGAGGCTCGACGCCGATGCTCGAAGATCGCCCTGTTCTGAAAGACCGCCTGTACGCCGTCGCTACGTTTGGCGGCATTGCTCTCGCCACGGCCATGGCCTTTGACTTCATGGTGACAGGCGGCTTTGATTTTGGCGCGCGGCGCACGCAATCGACCTACACCGACCCGTTCGCGTTCGCCTCCGCCGCGACCTCCTCCGGGATCAGCGCTTGGGCGCCGGAAGCCAACGCCCATGAGGTGTCGTGGACGGCGCCGATGCCATTGGACGACGTCACGACTGAAGACACCCCGCCGCTTGATGGTGATTCAACTGGCAGCGCAGTGGCCACGCAGTATGCAGCGCCGAGCGAAGACGAACTCTATCGCGAAATCACCGCGCTCTACGAAGCGCAGGACGCGACACAAGATGAGATGGATTCTCGCGCTTACACAGAGGATGAGGCGGACGTAGAGCCTCCGCCGGAAAAGCCCGACGTCGCCGCTAGCGCTTACGAAAGCGAGTCACTTTGGTGAGGAAGGCGAGTTCGGTCTCCTCCACCTCGAACCCGTATTCGGCAAAAAGCGCCGCGAAATCTTCCTTCAAATAGGAACTGAAATACGGCTCGTGGAAGCCAACCGGGAAATACTCCAACATCCGGTCAAGGTCAGCAGCGTCTCCGGTTTGAATTGAGTCCGCGAGGACGAATGATGCCCCGGGCTTCAAGACGCGCGCAATCTCGCGGATGGCGTCACGGCGTACGCGCGGAGGCAATTCGTGAAAGAGATAGACGCATGTCGCCGCGTCGAAACTGTCATTCTCGAACGGCGCATGCTCAATCGCGCCGGTCACGATCTCGACTTGCGGCCAACCGGCCAAGCGCTTGCGCGCTTCTTCGCTGTACGCCGGCGAAAGATCCAGCCCCGTGGCAGGGATGCGCGGATATGCCGACAAAACCTGCTTCAGAAAGCGACCATTGCCGCTGGCGACGTCTAGCAGTTTGACTTTGCGCTGATCGATTCCGCGCAGCGCGCGGCCCAGTGAGCCCAACGCGATCCGGCGCATGGCGTCCGCCGCGCCGCCAAACAGAATCTCGACCTGCGTATCGTAGAGCTTGGCGCTGTCTTCGCTGAGCCATCCGCCCGTCTGGTAGTGAAAGTTCTGCAGATAGTAGGTGGGATAACGCCCTTCGCTATTTTTTGCTTCTTCGCGCACTTCCGTGCCGCTGCGCTCAAGCCTCCGTTGATCGACGTTCGGCAGATCGCGAAAGAAATTGGCGGAGTTGCGCAGCGCAGAAATCGCGCGCTCAAGCCGGATGTCCTGCGGCGCGGGATAGAGCCCCGCTTCGATGTTGGCGCGATCCTTGGCGAAGAGTTCGAGAAAGGCAGAGCGAATGCGTTGGGCGTCGCCCTCCGGCGATTGCGGTTCGAACTGCGGCTCGCCAGGCCGGTTGAAGGGGCCGGATATCCGCCGCGCCAATAGATACTGGCTCATATACCAGGCCACGCGCGCGCCTTGAGCGGCGGCGTACCGAGCGCGGCCAAGATCGCGCATCAGAGACATGCGCCAAGCTTAGCTTGCTTTGCGGCGAGGTCGAGACGACGCTTTGCCTCGTTTGCGATATTTCGCCGGCGGCTTTTCCAGCGGCAATGGCCATCGGGTGATGCGCTTGATGAGACCCGGCATCTGCAAACGGCCTTCAGGACGCGTTTTGTTGCGCACTGAGGCTTTGGCGACGTGGACCGTGTTTTCGTCGCCCGAAAGCAATGGGTGCCACCAGAAAAGGTCTTTGCCCTCGCTGACTAAACGATAGGCGCAGGTGCGCGGCAGCCAATCGAGTTTAGGCACGTTCTTCGGCGTGAGCTTCACGCAATCGGGCACATATTGCTTGCGGTTGGCGTAGTCGCTGCAACCGCAGGACTTTGTGTCGAAGAGCTTGCAGGACACGTCGGTGAGATAGAGCTCACCTGTATCGGCGTCCTCAATCGAGATGACGCAGCATTTGCTGCAACGATCGCAAAGCGCTTCCCATTCGCGCTCGCTCATTTCCGTCAGTGTTTTGCGCCGCCAATAGCCGTCCTCGAGCGGCGCGTTGTCGGCCTCCGCGTTCCGCTTGCGGCGCGAGTTCTGGTAATCGAGCAATGTGGTTTTGACGCTCATCGCTCCATCGCTCCCACGACCTCGACGTGCGGGCTCCAACGGAATTGATCGACGGGCGTGATTTTGGTGAGCGTGAAGCCGTGCTCGATCAGCACCTTAACGTCGCGCGCGAAACTCGCCGGATCGCAGGAAACGTAAGCCAGTTTGCGGATCGGCGCGCGCGCGATCTGCTCAGCCTGCAAGCGCGCGCCTGAACGCGGCGGATCGATCACGGCGCCGTCGAACTTCTTCATTTCGAGGCTGGAGAGAGGAGTCCGGAGCAAATCACGTCGCAAAATTGATACTTCCTTGAGTGCGCCGCCCGCGCCATCGGCGCCTCTTTTCAGCGCTGCCAGCGCCTCGGCCTCAGACTCAGCGGCCAACACTTCTGCTTGCTCCGCGATGCGCAGCGCAAACGTGCCGATGCCCGAGAAGAGATCGATCACGCGCGTGGCGCCTTCGAGCGCCTCCAGCGCCAATCGCGCCAAGGTCTCCTCGCCCAGAGCGGTCGGCTGCAAGAACGCCCCAGGCGGCGGTGACACCAGAGCGCGGCCCATGCGCAGCAATGGCTTGGCGCGTTCGACGATTGGCTCGCCATCGATCGAGAGCCGCGCGAGGTCCAATTGGGTCGCGACGGAGCTCAGCGATTCCAGCGCTGCGCGGTGAAGCAGATCGGCGCGGCCCGCGCCCTTAACGGCGACGTCGATGCCGGCGTCGGTCTGCAAGCAATGGATCGTGATTTCGCCACGTGCTGGCAACGCGATTTCAGCCAGTGGCGAAAGCTTCAACGCCAGCGCTTCGAGTTGGGGCGTCAGCACCGGGCATTGCGAGATCGGCGTAAGCTTGGCGCCGCCGCGTTCGATGAAGCCGACGCGCACTTGGCCATTCTGGCGCGCGGCATGAAAGGCTGCGCGGCGCCGTCCCAAGCCCCACGCCGGAATTGTCTCCTCAACGTGAGCGCCGCCGAAGCCGCGTTTGCTAAGCGCCTGGACGACCTGCTCCCGCTTCCACGCGAGGTACGGCTCATCCTTCCAGTGCTGGAGCTGGCAGCCCCCGCACTTGCCGAAATGGCGGCACGCCGGGGATTGGCGCTCGGCGCTTGGCTCGAGCACTTCGAGGACTTCGGCCCGCCCCCCCGATACCCGTGCGCGGACCTTTTCCCCAGGCAGCGCGTACGGGGCGTAAATCACGCCATCGGCGCCCTCAGCGGTGGAATCCCCCCGCGCGCCCACGGCGGTAATGTCCAGCACCCGCTCCTCTGAAGGGGCGGCTGGCGGGCCATTTTGAGGCCGGCGCGCCTGGTGTGGCCGGGCGCGGGCAAGGCGGGACAAACGCTTCATGTGCCGTTCAGACGGGTTTTGCTTTCTTACGCCCCGACAGACAGGAGCACACCATGCGTGGTCAAGTTTTCGTTGCCGTAGCCGCCTTGGCGACCGCCTTCACGGCGATGGTCCCAGCCGCTTCCGCGCAGCAATACCGTTCTTATCACGACGCCCACGTCGCGAACGAGTACCAGTGCCAGACCTCCCGCAATAACCGCACAGCCGGCGGCGCCGTGATCGGCGGCATTCTTGGCGCGGTGCTGGGCAGCAACGTCGCGGCCAACGGCCACCGCGGCGACGGCACGGCGCTTGGCGCCGCAGTTGGCGCGGTTGCGGGCGGCGCGATTGGCCGCAACACCGCCCGCTGCGACCAAGTCCCGCAAGGCAGCTACGACCCGTACACTGGTCGCCCGTACCAACAGGACGGCTACTACCAGAACGACGACGATCTCTACGGCGGCCCGTACCAAGAGTCCGGCTATTACGGCGACGACCGCTACGGCCGCGAGTGCCGGATGGGCGAGATCATCACCCGCGATCGCCGCGGCCGTGAATACCGTGAAGAAGCCATGCTGTGCCGCGGTTCGGACGGCGTCTGGCGTCCTGAGTAATATACTCCGTAGTACAACCTCGTACGCACTGGCCCCGGCGGAAACGTCGGGGCCATTTGTTTAGCGGCGCATGTGCAAGAGCAGTTCAAGATTGCCGTCGCCGCCGCGAATGGGCGAGTCGATCACCGCGACCGTGTGAAAGCCAGCTACGCCTTCCAAACCGCTGATTGCCCTCTGCGCAGCGGCGCGTGCAATGCCTTCCTGCAGCACGCCGCCTTTGCCGGCGTTTGGTCCCGCTTCGAACTGGGGTTTGATCAGCGTGATCAAATCAGCGCGTTGATCCGCGAGCGAGAGCGGAACGGCGAGCACCTTAGCCGCACCGATGAAGCTTGCGTCACACACAAGGAGTGACGGCGGATGCGGAATAATCTCGCGGGTTAGAGAGCGCGCGTCCGTGCGCTCCAAACTCACAACGCGCGCGTCGTCCTTGAGCGAGGCATGCAATTGTGCGCTGCCGACATCGACCGCGTAAACCAACGCCGCGCCGCGATCCAAAAGGACGTGCGTAAAGCCGCCGGTTGAGGCGCCGACGTCGAGGCAGACGCGCCCTGCAACCTCAATAGCGAATGCATCCAGCGCGGCCTCCAGTTTCACGCCGCCGCGTGACACCCAGGGATGCGGCGGCGTCACTTCCAGCACGGCGCTCTCAGCCAGCAGGTCCGAAGGCTTAGACACAAGCGAGCCATTCGCGGTGACGCCGCCCGCCTCGATCGCCGCACGGGCCTTGGCGCGACTCTCAACGAGGCCGCGAGCAACCAGCAAAAGATCGGCGCGGACGCGAGCCATGGCGCTCCCTCGCGCGTCGGCGCGATCAACACAAGATGCTTCTCCTCACCTCGGGGCAATTGCGGATTCCGGCTTGGCCTTCCCGGCGCCGCCCGGCAATGTGCGCAGAACGAGCGCCCGCCTGAGACGGTCCGTTGGGGGAGGAGAAATATGAATGTTTCACGCAGGGCGATGCTTGCCATGAGCACGACAGCGACCGTTCTTGCCGCATGCCAGGGCAATGGCGCCCCTGACTCCACCGCTGGCGCCAATGACGCGCTCGGCGATCTCGATGCCACAGGCGTCGCCGCCGCTATTCGCAACGGAGAGATCACGGCTGCGCAAGCGCTCGACGCCGCCATCGCACGCGCAGAACGCGTGAACCCAGAACTAAATTTCATCGCCTCGCCGCTCTACGATTACGGCCGCACGCGTGCGGCTGAGCGCCTCGCCGGCCCCTTCGCCGGCGTGCCGACGCTGATCAAAGATCTGATGCCGATGACGGGCCAGCCAACGAAGTTCGGCGCCCGCGCGTTCGCGAACAACATCGCGCAAGAACAGCCGCCCTATATGGACGCGCTGCTCGCCGCCGGCCTCGTGCCGTTCGGCAAGTCGACCACACCTGAGTTCGGCCTGACGGCGACGACCGAGCCCATGCTCGGCGGCGCGACCAAGAATCCATGGGACGTCACCCGCTCCAGCGGCGGCTCGTCCGGCGGCGCGGCCGTTGCGGTCGCCGCGCGTGTTGTGCCGATCGCGCACGCCAGCGACGGCGGCGGATCGATCCGCATTCCGGCGTCATGCAACGGTCTGTTCGGCTTGAAGCCATCGCGCGGTCGCACCGTCAGTGGCGGGCGCCCTGACCCGGGCATCGAAATTTCCGTCAATGGCTGCGTCAGCCGCTCGGTTCGCGACACCGCCGCTTGGCTGGCCGCCACAGAGCAAACCGGCGCAGGCGCGGCGTTTCCGGCTGTCGGCGTGGTCGCCGGCCCGAGCACGCAACGCCTGCGCATCATCGTCGATATCCCGAACGCGCTTGGCCGCGAACCCGATCCGGAAATCCGCGCGGCGATCGAGTCGACGGCTGAGCTCTGCCGCTCACTCGGCCACGATGTGCGCGACTTTAGCTCACCGATCGACGGCGCGCAGTTCAGCGCTGACTTCATCCTGCTTTGGGCCAATGGCGCGCTGGAAGTCGTCCAGCTCGTGCAAAGCCATGCCGGGCCAAACGCGCCGCTCGATCAATTGCTTGAGCCGCTGACAATTGAGCTGGCCGAGCACGCGCGCAGCCAAGGCCCTGCCGCCTTGCAAGCTGCGATCGGGCGGCTTCGCCGCGTCGAGGCGCAGTACGCCGAAATCTTTACGACAGCGGACGTGATGCTCACGCCGGTTCTAGCCAAGGTCCCAGTTCCGCTCGGCCAGATCGCCGGCACAGGCGGGATGGCGGTGTTCGCCACCCTCTCCGATTATGTGGGCTACACACCGCTTCAGAACGTCGCTGGCGGGCCGGCCATGAGCGTGCCGCTGACTTGGTCGGAAGGCGGACTGCCGATTGGCTCTCACTTCTCGGCCGCCAAGGGTCAGGAGCGGCGCCTACTGGAACTTGCCTACGAACTGGAACAAGCTCGGCCATGGGCCTCACGTCGGCCCGGGGTGAACGCAGGCTGAGATCGTGATCCATACTCCCGCCCTCTTTCGCAAATACGGAACGGGTATGAGTTTTAGACGTGTCATCTGCGCGATGGCGTCCGCCGCGATGCTCGTGGCGACGCCAGCCATGGCGCAGCAACAACAGCAACCCGCGAGCCCACCAGCCCGTGGTGAAGATTGGTATCGCGGCCAATTGGTGGAGCTGTCCGAGATTCTCGGCGGTTCGCACTATCTGCGCATCATCTGCGAAGGCCGCGGCGACCAGCGTTGGCGTGACTACATGCGCGGTGTGATCCAGCGTGAGCCGCGCTACAACGCGCTGCTCGTGGAAGGCTTCAATCGCGGCTACCGCAACGAAGAAGCGCGCTTTCCGGTGTGCGATCAGACTACGCGCCAAATGGAAGCCGAACTGCGCGCCCGGGGCCTGCGCATCGCGCAGGGCCTCAGCGCACGCCATGCGGAACCCCGTGCCCAACACTGACGATCCCGACAGGAAGAGCCGTGCGCTCGCGCTCATTCTCGACGCATGGGATCAAGCCATGCGCGAAGGCGCAGAGCCCGAAGTGATTGCCTCGGTCGCGATCTACGCGGCGCTCGCAGACATGGTGGATCGCTACGGCGAAGACGCGGTAGCGGAATTTTGTGCGACGCTTCCAGAACGGGCGCGCGCCGGTGAGTTCACACTGCGCGACCGCGAATAGGCCGAGTCTCCCAAATCTGTTCCAACCAATCGCGCGACGGCATGTCGGCCACGCATGCGCCGCATCGCGCGATGAAAAGGTGCCGTGCGATCTCCGCTTGGCGTTCAATGTTGTAGGCGCCGAGTTTGGCGCCGGGGTGAGGCTTGTAGGCGTACGCCCGCTTGCCAATAGCGCGGAGTTTCGCGCCGGCCAACACCACGCCGTTCGCCGCCTGCCACACGTGCATCAACTCGTGGACGAACCAGCCTTGATCATCCAGCGAAGCAGCCGCGAAGTCCCGCGCAGCACGCCAGCGCGAAAACACGATCGTCCGCCCCAGCGGCACCATCGCGCCAAAGCCGAATATCTTCGGCGCCTGGACGATCCGCACGCGTCGCCACTCAATCTCGTCGCCAAACACAGAACGCCCGAGCGCAACTTCGCCAGCCGTAAGCGCTCGGCGCTCCCATGTGGCCATCAAACCGGCAGCGGTCTTCATGCGCACAATATGCGCCCGGCCCGCCGCGCAATAAAGAGCGGCCCGGCGGTGGGGGCCGGGCCGCTCGACGAGCGCGTGAGGCTCGGGGTTACGGCGTGCGCTCGACCTCGTATTCGCCGGTCTGCGTGCGGGTTTCGCCGTCGCGGCCGGTTACAGTGCGGGTAATGGTTCCAGTCCCATCGCCGTTGCCGGCGCGTTCGCGATCGACAGCGCGCGTTGTGCCATCGGCATAGGTGATATCACGCGAGAGCACGGCGCCGTTTTCGGTGCGTGTGCGGCTCTGGTCCCAAGTTGTCTGGTTGCCGTTGCGCGCTGTCACCACGCCGGAAGACGAGCATGAGCCATCGGCGCATGATCCGCTGGACGAGCGCGTGATCGCTGTGCCGTCCTCGAACGTCGCAGACGAATTCACGGACCGCACGCCGTCCTCGCGCGAAACATCGCGCTGGTAGTCGATCTGGCCGTGGTTTGTTGTGTTGATATCGCCGGTCAGCGTGTGGCCATTTTCGGTCCGAGTCCGCTCAAATTCGCCGGTTTGCACGCGCGTCTCGCCATTGCGGCCGGTGACTTCGCGCGAGGCGGAATACTCGCCCTGCCCGGTGCGGAGCACATCCGTATCCACCGTGCGCTGTGAGCCATCATTGTACGTGGTGACGCGGTCGTGGGTGTAGGTGTTGTCACCGCGCGTACGTTCATCGTGAACGTTGCGTTGGCGCCCGTTCGCGCCGGTCATCGTCGCATCGCGTGTGCGCGTGCCGCGCTCGCGGCGCACCTCGGAGCGTGCGGTGACGTTGCCGCGCTCGGTATGGGCGCTGGCTTGGCCGCGCCGCACGCGCGCATCGGCGGTGTCGAATGGTGCGGACAGCGTTAAGGCTGTGATGGCCGCAAGCGCGGCCGCCGCGTAACGTTGTTTCAGGGTCATGGCATCCCTCAGGCGTGTAATGTCCTCACAAGCCTTCAAACGGCGTCCGCGGCAAAACCCGTCGCGACAATCTGTGTGAATTCGCGTACACCAATTTCATGACCGCCCCGTTCGAGATCATGGTCGGCAGGATCGAAACGCTCGCGCTCGACGCCATCGTCAACGCCGCCAACCGTCAGCTTCAGCCCGGCACCGGCGTCGACGGCGCCATCCGCGCGGCGGCCGGTCCAGCGCTCACTGAACACACCGATAACCTCGCTGAACTCGAAGACGGCGGCGCGGTGTTGACGCCAGGCTTTAAGCTCCCAGCCAAATACATCATCCACACCGCCGCGCCGATTTGGTCGGCCGGCGATGAGGGCGCGAAGGTCGCGGGGCTCGCGCGCTGCTATATGTCGAGCATCCGCCTCGCGCACGACCACGGGATCGCGTCGCTGGCCTTCCCATGCTTAGGCACCGGCAATTATGGCTGGCCGCGCGGCTTTGCATGCGCAATCGCCATCGCATCATGCGAGCAAGCACTGGAAACGGCAAAGCGCATCCAACGCATCGTGTTCTGCTGCTTCACAGAAGCGGATGCGCAAATCTACCGCGACGCGCTCACTTAGTCGGCTGCAGCGCCTCAAGGAAGCGCATCGGCTCGCCCACGCTTGGCGTGACAATCTCGCCTTCCTTCATCACCAGTTGACCGCGGATGATCGTCGCCATCGGCCAGCCTTGCGCCTCAAACCCATCAAAGGGCGTCCAGCCCGCGCGTGTTGCTTGATCCTCATTGCGGATAATGCGTTTGGCTTTGAGATCGACGAGTGTGAAATCTGCATCGTAGCCCAGGGCGATACGCCCTTTGCCCTCAATGCCGAACACACGGTTAGGCCCGGCGCTGGTCAGATCGACGAAGCGCTGCAACGAGAGCCGCCCCTCGTTCACGTGCGTCAGCATCACCGGCACGAGCGTTTGCACGCCCGGCATGCCAGAGGGCGACTTCGGATACGGCTGCGCCTTTTCCTCGCGCGTATGCGGCGCGTGATCGGTGCCGAGAACGTCCACAACGCCCTGCAAAATGCCGATGGACCAGAGCGCCGCCAGATCCTGCGGATAGCGGATCGGCGGGTTCATCTGCGCGAAGCCGTGGAGCCGTTCGTAAATTTGTGGACCGGCGAAGGTCAGAAACTGCGGCAGTGTTTCGACGGTGGCGACATCCTTGGCGGTCGCCAGGAATTCCATCTCGATCGCAGACGAAACGTGCAGCACGTGCACGCGCTTGCCGTACTTGCGGGCCGCCGCCACGAGCCGCTGCACGGCGAGCAGCGCGGTTTCATCGTCACGCACTTCGGGGTGGCTCGTCCAATCGCCTTCGCGCGCCAGCGGTTTGCGGGCATTGAGCCGCGCTTCGTCTTCGGCGTGGAAGGCGCCGCGGCGGTTGATGCTCTTCATGACGCGATCGAGGCCGTCATCGTCTCCAACCAGCAGCGTGCCGGTCGATGAGCCCATAAAGGTCTTTACGCCGCAGCAACCTGGAAGCCGCTCAAGCTCACCAAGGTGATCAGCATTTTCCTGCGTGGCGCCGACGTAGAAGGCGTGATCCACGTGCGCGCGGCCCTTAGCGCGGCGGAGCTTTTCGTTCAGCGCCTCGGCGGTTGTTGTCGGGGGCGCCGTGTTTGGCATTTCGAACACGGCCGTAACGCCGCCGAGCGCGGCGGCGCGGGTGCCGGTTTCCAGATCTTCCTTGTGCTCGTTGCCCGGTTCGCGGAAATGCACCTGCGTGTCGATGACACCGGGCAGCACATGCAGACCGCGCGCGTCGATATCGAGCCCGGCGGAAAGGCGCGAGAGATCGCCGATCACCGCGATCTTGCCGCCAACGACGCCGATATCGGCTCTGCCTTCGCCGTTGTGGTTGACGACCGTTCCGCCGCGAACAATCAGGTCGAACGCGCTCATCTCAATCCTCCGGCGTGTAGTAGTTCGAGCGCGGCAGCCTCCACCGCGTCGATGCTGACATCGTTCATTGCGGCGCTCGCGTCCAGCGACGGCATGGTCGCGATTTCTTCCAGGGGCTTGCCGCGCAGTGTTCGCGTGCGTGGTCCGAACGGCGCCCGCACGCGCTCATCGGTGGGGCCGAACAGGGTCAGCGTTGGCGCACCCATCGCGGCGGCGAGATGGCTCAAGACGTTGTCGTTACCGATGCAGAGCGTCGCGCGTTCCATGAGCGCGGCGCCCGCCAGCAAATCGAGGCCAGCGCCGAGATCGTGCGCGGGCACCCCGTCCGCATCCAAGCTTGAAACGATTGCGCGCGTGATTGAAGCGTCGCGCTCTGCCGCGCCGACGACAACGACGCGTGCGCCTGTGAGCGGCCCATCCACCAGACGACGCGCCACCGCCGCAAAGCGATCGCGCGACCAGCGTTTGTCCTCACTGGCGCCGCCTGGCGCGAGCACCAGCAGCGAGGCGCCCGGCGCGATTTCGGCGGCGGCGGCGCGCGCGGCGTCGTCCAACCAAATCTTCGGCTCGAGCCCGCGTTCAGCGCCGAGTGCTTCGGCCCAATCCTCCACGCGGTGACGCAACACGACGGGCGGCTTTAGCGCGATGCGACGAACCGCCGGCAACGCACTGCCAAGGAAGCCGCCGCGCGCATTGATCACAAGATCGAACCGCTGGCGCGCCAAATCCATCCACGCGCTCCAACGCTGCGCGATGCCGGCATTGGCGCCGATCTGGCGCACATGGCGAAGCCCCGGCGCGGCGCGAAACAGCGGCGCTTGTTCCGGCGCGCAAACCACCGTCAGCGCCCCGCCATCGCGCAACGCCATCGCGAGCGCGCCGGAGGCGAGCACCGTCTCACCGAGATCGGCGGGGGCGAGAAAGAGCACCGAAGCCATGTGTCGGCATGGGTTAGGCGTGGGGCAGGTAAATGCCAAGTCAACAAAGCCAGTTGCGCGGGGTTGCAGCGTCGCCCCGGCAAGGCCAAATGCGGCCAGATGAGCACACCCGCCCGCCTCGACCGCGCCTTCATCACCGTCGCCGGGCCGGATGCCGTGAGCTTTCTCGACAATCTGCTGACGCAGAACGTCACCGGCATTCACGAGAGTGGACCGCGCTATGCCGCGCTATTGACGCCGCAGGGCAAGGTCATTGCCGACATGATGCTGTGGCCGACAGACGATGGCTTTGTGGTGGAAACTGGTCCGGCGCGCGCGTCCGATCTCCTGCGCCGGCTGACGATGTATAAACTCCGAGCGCAAGTGGATGTCAGCGAAACATCGAGTTTGATGACGCTCTGGAGCACTGCGCCGTTTGCCGACGCAATGCCCGATCCGCGCCTCGCCGCACTCGGTTGGCGCAAACTCGCAGCACGCGACGAAGCGCCAGCGGGCGACGCCGCGTACAACGCGCACCGCATCGTGCAAGGCGTTCCTGATCTCGCAACAGATGCGGCGCCGGATGAAGTGTTCGCGGGCGAAGCGTTGCTCGATGAACTCCACGGTGTCGATTTTCAGAAGGGCTGTTTCGTTGGCCAGGAGAATGTCTCCCGAATGAAACGGCGTGCGACGACGCGGAAGAAATTTTGCCCAATCACATTCGATGGCGCGCCGCCCGCGTTCGGCGCTGTCGTAGGCGCGGGTGACGCGGAATTGGGCACAGTGCGCAGCGGCGTCGATGGCCGGGCTCTGGCGCTTTTGCGCCTCGATCGCGCACTCGCGGCAGATGCGCCGCTTACGGTCGATGGCCGCCAAATCCGGCTTGATCCCCCGCCTTGGCTGATCCTGCCGCAACGCGATGGCGCGCCTGGGTGAGCATTCGATGGGGAGGCGCATTGACGCCCCGCCCCGCCCGGGTCTAACCGCGACCTGAGCCGCCCAAGAGGATCTCGCGTGACTGTCGCCATCTCCGCCACCGGCCTTTGGACGCCGGCAGATTCCGTGACCAACGCGGAATTGGTTGCCTCGTTCAACGCGTATGTTGAGCGCTACAACGCCGAGCATGCGACCGAGATCGCCCAAGGCGCGCGCCAGGCGCTGCAACCATCGAGCGTCGAATTCATCGAGAAAGCCTCCGGCATCAAGCATCGCTTCGTGCTCGACAAACAAGGCTCGCTGGATGTGAGCCGCATGGTGCCGCGTATTCCGGAGCGGCCGAACGATCAGATTTCGCTGATGGCGGAAGTTTCTGTGAAGGCGGCGACGCAAGCGCTGGAGCGCGCGGGCCGCGATCCGCGCGATGTTGATGCCGTGATCTGCTCGTGCTCGTCGCTGCAGCGGCCATACCCCGCGCTCGCCATCGAAGTGCAAAACGCGTTAGGCGCCGGCGGCTTTGGCTATGACATGAACGTCGCCTGCTCTTCGGCGACGTTCGCGATCCAGAACGCGACGGACATCGTCCGCGCTGGGCACGCGCGCTCGGTGCTGGTCGTGAACCCAGAACTCACCACCGGGCACCTCAACTTTAAGGACCGCGACACGCACTTCATCTTTGGTGACGCAGCTGTCGCCGTGCTGGTCGAGCGTGCGGAGTTGGCGCCGAAAGGCGCCTGGGCGATCCTCGGCACCAAACTGAAGACGGTGTTCTCCAACAACATCCGCAACAATTTCGGCTTCCTCAATCGCGGCGACGAAGCCCATCGCGACGACGCGGACAAGCTGATCACGCAGCAAGGCCGCAAGGTGTTCAAGGAAGTGGTGCCGATGGTGTCGGAGATGATCCTCCAGCACATGGCCGCACTCGATCTCAAACCCAGCGACATGCGACGGCTTTGGCTCCACCAAGCCAACTCGAACATGAACCGCCTGATCGCCGAACGCGTGCTCGGCCACGAAGCGTCACAGGACGAAGCGCCGACCGTGCTCGATGTTTACGGCAACACCGCCGGCGCCGGCTCGATCATCGCGTTCCACTTGAACAGCGACGATCTCAAAGCCGGCGACAAGGGCCTCATCTGCTCCTTCGGCGCCGGCTACAGCGCCGGCAGCATTTTCGTGCAGAAGGCGGCTTAGACACGCTTAGGTCTAGCGGCACGCCATCTAGGCAACCGCCCTCGAGGGAAGGTCGTTGAGCGAACGCCAGCACCAAAACCAGAAGCCTAAGATCGTTGTGAACAGCGAACCCGACACAATCACCGGAACATCGGTTGCGTCGAGGATGCGCCAAAAACCCGTCGCGAGCGGAAGCGAAGCGAAGGCGAAATAACTCACGGATGCGCCGATCGCCAACAACGCGGTGAGAATCGGATTCCAACCGATGTCGCGCGCACGCCTCACATACAATGGCAGGCTACTCAGCGTAACACCCACAAGCGCGACCAGGATTAGCCATCCGCCAACTGACCAACCAATTGCCAGCGCCAAGAGAAGTCCCGCCACATTCAGCACGCTAGCGAAGACGATCAAAGGCATTTGGAGGGCGCCATAGCGCTTTGCGTCGAGCCGGCCACTGAATGACCGCCATTCAGCGAGGTACGCGCCAATACTCAAGACGCCCCCAGTTCTTCACGCAACTACGGACGTTCGCGCTTTCACGCGAACGTCCGCAACGTTGAGTCTCAGTCCCAACCGCATTCCTGGCCGCGGTTTTGTTCTTCCATCCACGCCATCAGCGGCTGGAAGTAGTGGACCATGGCGGAACCATCCATCTGGCGCGTGCCGGTGAAGGCTTCGAGTGCATCCGGCCACGGGCGCGACTGGCCCATTTCCAGCATGCGGTTGAAGCGTTCGCCGACTTCGCGATTGCCATAGACGGTGCAGCGATGCAGCGGGCCGGTCCAACCGGCTTGCTGGCACGCCGCTTCGTAGAACTGGAACTGCAGCACGCGCGCGAGGAAGTAGCGCAGGTACGGCACGTTGTTGGCGACGTGATACTTCGCGCCTGGATCGAACGCGTCAGCCGGGCGCGGACCGCCTGGGGGCGTGATGCCCTGATACTGACGGCGGATCTGCCACCACGCAGTGTTGTAATCCGCTGGCTGAATTTGCCCGCGGAAAACGCGCCAACGCCACTGATCGACGGAGATCGCGAACGGCAAGAACGCGATCTTGTCGAGCGCTTGGCGCATTAGCAGCGCGTTATCAGCGGCAGCCGGCGGCACCTGATTGCGGCGCAAGAGATTGATCTGCACCAGGTACTCAGGCGTCGTGTTCAGCGCGATGAAATCGCCGATCGCTTCGTGGAAGCCGTCATTGGCGCCGTTCTGGAAGAGGAACGGCTGGTTCTGATAGGCGCGCTGATAGTAATTGTGCCCAAGCTCGTGGTGGACGGTTTGGAAATTGTCCGCATCGATTTGAATGCACATCTTGATGCGCACGTCGTCGCGGCTATCCAAATCCCACGCTGAAGCATGGCAGACCACGTCGCGGTCGCGCGGACGCGTGAGTTGCGAGCGCTCCCAGAACGTGTCCGGCAATTCGGCAAGGCCGAGCGAGGTGTAAAAGCGCTCGCCCGTTTCGGTGAGACGGCGCGCGTCATAGTGCTGACGCTCGAGCAATTGCGTGAGGTCGTAACCGCCGCGCGTCGGCGGGCCGACGATATCGGCGATATTGCCCCATTCCTGCGCCCACATATTGCCCAGCAAGTCAGCGCGGATGGCGCCTGTGCGCGGCTGCACGGCGTCGCCGTAGCGCGCGTTCAAGCGTTGGCGCACATAGCAATGCAGCTGTTCATAAAACGGCTGCATCTGACCCCAGAGCCGTTCGACTTCGCGCTCCATCTGTTCTGGAGGCATGTCGTAGTTCGACAGCCAGTAATCGCCGACGTTCGGGTAACCGAGTTCGCGCGCGCCTTCGTTGGCGATCTGAACCATTTGCTCGTAATCGCTGCGCATCGGGCGCGCGACGTCGTGCCATTCGGTCCACATCTCTTGCAGACGCGCCGGGTTGCGCTCTGTGCCCATCAAGGTTTCAAGCTCGTCGAGCGTGACTTGGCGGCCTTGATAATCGATGCGGCCGGTTGAGTACGTCGAGGCCATGCGCGTGTTGTGCTCGGCCAATTCATCGGCCGCGCCGGCGCGTTGCGGCGCCGGCAGTGTCAGCGACAAGCGCAAGAGATCGATCTTGCGGCGCAGATCGGCCGGCAGATCGAGGCTTTGATAGCGCGCCGCTTCGCTCGCCAAACGCACGCGCGCTTGTGTGCCTTCGGAATCCGAACGCTGCTGCAGCCACTCCGTGTCGTAATTGATGTAGGTCGAATAGACCCACGCGATCCGACTTTCGCGCTCGGACATCGCCGCCAGGTCGCGCTCGGCGTTGGCGACGAACGTCTGCGCTTGCTCAACCGTCGGCGGGCCGCCGGTTTGCGCGCTGGTTTGGCTCGCGGGCGTCGTGGCGCATGCAGCCGCGAATGCGGCGATAGCGATCCACGACGTTGCCGCTTTGAGCAACGGTTTGGCGATCATGTCCTCTCCCTTTTGGTCCAGTCGGCGCTCGAACGCGCCGCCCCCGTCACAATCCTTCCGCAGCGAGCCATTCGATGCCGTCGGCCGACATCATGAACACCGCCGCCTGGCGCGGACGCGCGCCAACTGCCGCGAAGAAGCGCTGAGCGACTTCGTTTTCAACCCCTGTAGTAATCGCCAATTCGCGCGCGCCCAAGTCCCGCGCGCGCTGCGCCACGATCGACATCATCTTGCGCGCCAGGCCGCTGCGCCGCTGAGCAGGCGCCACATAAAGCTCGCACAGCACCACTGTCGGGCACGCGCGGCGCAGGTCGTAGCTCTTGGTGATCACAGCGTGGGCGACGATGTCCTTGCCGCCCTTTTCCTGCGCCACCCAGGCCTCGAACAGCGCGTTGGCGCCAAAGCCGTGCGCCTTGATGCGATCGGTCTCCAAAGCCGATTGCACGCCTTCCTCGGCCGCGGCCTCCGCCGCGAGCTTGGCAACTGCCTCCGCATCGCGCGGAACCGCGCGGCGAATGATGTGAGATGGATCCATCTTGGAACGATTTTGCGCTGTCACGCCCAGAGCGCAAGCGAAAGCCGGCGATTTGCGCGAACCTTAGTGGTCGCCCCAGGGACCGATCGGCCCATCGTCACGAAAACCGGAATCGCTGCGTGAGATGAAAGCGCCAAGGATCGTCAGCCCGACGACCACCGCGACCGCTACAAGGAACCAAAAGAACATCTCACGCTCCAGCGGAGCGGGCTTTCGCCCGCGGGCGGCATTAGGCTGCCTCTCCAGCGACGATGTCTATGTTTTTACCACGAGTTTGCTTGGGTTTCGAGGGCAATCCGATCCATACGCGCAGCGGGCGAACGCGGCGCCCCAGATCGAAGAAAAGCCAGCATCCGCCAGCAGTCGCGCCAATCAAAAGCGGCGCCTCGATCCAAAGCGGCGGCTGCAGCTCATCCAGATAGTGACCCGCAACCACGATGATCGTTTGGTGGATCAGGTAGAACGGGAAGATCGCCTGCGTCAGCATCTGGCGCAACGGCCCGTCGGCGTGGCGCAAGTGGCGATGCGCAAAGCCGATGGCGGCGACGATCGCGCACCAAGCATCGAGTTCACGCACGCCGCGCATGATCAAACGCAGCCATTCCGGCGGCACAGCGTCGCCCGGGTAACTCGCATAGTAGGCGACGAGCCCAGCCCAGCAGGCCAGCGCAATGCCAAGCGCCGGCCAACGCCAGGCCATCGCGCGCTCGAAAAACGGCTCGTGCTTGGCGATCGCGAAGCCAAACAGGAACGCGCCGAAATACATGGCGTGCGCGTACCAATCTTCGCGGAAATCGTGCGTTTCGTCGAAGATCGGGAACAGCGTCGCGCGCAACGCGAACATCACCAGCCAAGGTGTCAGGATGAAGCCGACGCCTGAGATCAACGCTCCGGCCACCTTCGGCACGCGACGCAAAAGCGGCAGCAATGGAATGAGCGCCAGAGTGTAAAGGATGAGGTACGCGACGAACCACATGTGGTTGTAGGTAGGCGTGGTCAGGCACCCCCCGGCGTCGCACCAATGGCCAGAGGCGGTGGCGTACTTCACGTAGAAATTGTCGAGCGCCAGCGGGTATTGCGCGGCCACGGCGGCCGGCATCGCCTGCAAGGCCTCGACGATCTCGTAATAGCTCTGGGGCGGAACGATCACGAACACAGCCAGCAGCAGCGGTGGCCAGAGCCGGCCCATCCGCGCCCAGGTCAGCGCGCCGGGCTTCATCTTGTCGGCCATGAACCGGGTCGCTGCGCCGGAGATCAAGAACAGGAGCGTCAGCCGCCAGGGGTTGGTGAGCATCATCAGCGGCTCAATGGCGTCGCTCGCCCGGCTCGACTTCACGTGGAAGTCCCAGGTCACGTAGAACATGCCCACGTGATAAAAAATGAGCAGGCCAAATGCGATGATGCGGAGCCAATCCAGGTCGTAGCGGCGGTCGGTCATGCGGCGCGAAATCTCCTTCGTCGCCCGCTTCTTCCGCGCCTTGCCCCGCCCCGCTACGTTGGCGCCGCGTCCGGCGGCCTGCTGGGACGAACGGAGCAGCCCTGGTGACGACCGGCGACGATTGCGGGACGAGCGGCGCGGCCCGGGCTGAGTGGCGGCCCTGGATTTTCGTGGCTGCCGTGTCAGTCGTGGTGGTCATCGTCAACGCCACGTCGAACATTCTGGAACTGCAACGCGCCGGCCTGGAGTTTCACTGGTGGGAGCCAGTCACCTGGGAAGTCTCCAGCGCGCTGATCATTGTAGCGCTCGCGCCGCTCATCGGCCGCGCCGTGCAGCGCTGGCCACCGGGGCGGGACAACTGGATCCGTCCGGGGCTCATTCACCTCGCCCTCACGGTCCCATTTTCGCTGATCCACGTCGGCGCTATCTATGTGATGCGCAACGGCGTCTATTGGCTGATGCAGGATCATTACGGCTTCTTCGACGACGGGGTCGGCCTCGTCCTCGTCTATGAATGGCGCAAGGACCTTCTGAGCTACGCCACGATTGCCGCCGTCTATTGGGTGTTCGACTACATCGCCGCCCGCCGCCGCGCTGCGCCACAACTAGCTGACGACCGCATCGAAATCCGGGACGGCGGGACGGCGGTGTTCCTCGCAGCGACCGACATCCTCTTCGTCGAGGCTGCCGGCAATTATGTGGAATTCCACACCGCCGCCAAAACGCATCTGGTGCGCGGCACGCTTGCGGCGTGGGAGGAGCGCCTGAGCCGACGCGGTTTCGCGCGTGTTCATCGGGCCCGGCTCGTCAACCGCGCACATGTCACCGCGCTCAAGCCGACCTCATCTGGCGATGTCGAAATTGCGCTCAGCGATGGCCGCACGGTCGGCGGCAGCCGTCGTTATCGTACGGCGCTGGAAATAGCTTCAGCTTGAGCAGCGCGCCTTGCATCCGGCGCAATATATTACAACACTCTCAACGTGGTGTGGGAGGATGAGATGAATTTCAAACGAGCGGCGCTTGTGATCGCATTCGCCTGCGCAACTTTCGCGCCGCCCGCATTCGCCAACGAGCCGGCGGCGCCCTGCCAAAAGGCTAGCCCTACCGCGCCTGCGGCGCCCCGCGAAGGCGCGGACTTCATCAGCGGCGCGTGGAATATCGGCGGCTCCTACGCCGATGGCACCGAGGGCTCGGTGAACTTTGTTGCTACCTTCGCCGCGGATGGCACGTTCGTGGATCGCGACAATTATCGCGGCCGTTGGATCATCTCAGGCTCAAGTTTCTCGATGTTCTATCCCGATGAATCCGAACTCGGATACACCGGCACAATCCAAGGCCGCGAAATCAGCGGGCTCTTCTTTGGCCGCGACACATACGGCCGGTTCCGCATGTCGCGCTAAATCTTCGTCGCTTCGTCGACGCGGAAGGTGAGCACGTCACCGTCGCCTTCTCGCACCGTGACGTACTCGCCTGGCCGCAACTCATGCGCGCCGAGCTTGAAGACGGGCTCGGCTGGACCTTCGTCCGCCTCGTCGTACCAGAAATACCAATTCTCCCCCCGTACGCGCAGCCAGCCATCGGACGGCGTGTCGTGCGGATGAAAGCGGCGCACCGTGCATTGCGCCTTCTTCTCGCGCCAGAGCGCGGCATCGAGCTTATTGTTCGCGTCGAGCGGCGCGTTGATCACGTAGCCGTAGTCCTGCGCACCGTCAGGAAAGCCCGCATCTGGATTGCGTCCGAGGCGAAGAATTATGCGTGTAAGACCAATCATCTCAAACTCCATTGCCCTTCATCACCGCCGAACGCGCTGGCCACATTGATCGGGCGCAAACGCTCGACAACGGCGCGCCCTTGGCTAGGTATATGCCTATGAGATTTGCAGCACTTTTGATCGTCTTGGCCCTTGCAGCATGCGCCACGGCGCCTGCGCCTCCTCGTCCAACGTCCATCCCGCTTGGCGTTACACACACGCTGCACTCCACGATTCTGAACGAGGATCGCGAGATCAATGTCTGGACGCCGCCCGGATATGCGGAGAGCGCGGCGCGCTACACGGTTCTCTACCTCATCGATGGCGGCGTCGATCAGGATTTCCCGCACATTGCAGGTTTGGGCCAACTCGGCGCCGTGAGCGGCACGTATGAGCAACTGATCATCGTCGGCGTTCGCACGAATGTCCGCATTCACGAACTCACGGCCGCCACCACGGATGGGCGCTACACAAGCGCCTTCCCACAAGCGGGCGGGGCCGAGGATTTCCGCCGTTATCTCCGCGAGGAGGTCATCCCCTATATCGAATCTCACTATCGCGCGGGAGCACGTCGCGGGATCGTCGGAGAGTCACTGGCCGGCCTCTTCATTGTCGACACCTTTTTCGACGAACCTTCTCTCTTCCACGATTACATCGCCGTGAGCCCCAGCCTCTGGTGGGACGACCGCGCGCTTGCTCGCCGCGCGCAGCAATTGTTTGAAGAACAGGGCGCTTCCGACCGCCGCATGTACCTCTCGGTCGCGCAGGAAGACGGCACGATGCGCGACGGGATCGATCGCGTGCGCGCGGTGCTGGCGAGCGCGCCGGCTAAACTCACCTTCCGCTTTGTAGATCGAAATAGTGAGACGCACGCGACGACGTTCCATCCTGCCGCGCTCCATGCGCTGCGTTGGCTTTATCCGACACCGCCGATCGACTATGGGCCGCGCCCGTGGTGGCTCGACGATGGCGCGTCACCGCCTGCGCAGCCGCACTAATCTTCCATCTCTTCGCGGATCGTACGGCGCGCCATCCAGAACAAGGCGCCCGCGGCGAGGCCCGCAAAGGACGAGATAATCAGCGCCCAGCGGATGCCCTCGGCGGCGCCGAGGTCCGCGTGAATGGCGAGTACGTCTGACAAGGCGCCCACCGCCAGCGGGCCGAGCCCCAGGCCAACAAGATTGATCACAAACAGCAGAATAGCGGACGCCGTCGCGCGCATGTGTGGCGGCACGATGGTTTGCGCAGTCGCATAAACTGGCCCGTACCAAAGCGTCCCCAGGATCGCGTTCATGGTGAGTGTAAGGATTGCGAAGCTCGCGAACGGGAGCGTGATGGCAAAGATGTAAATCGGGATGGTGATCACCGATGCGATCGCAGGGACGCTGACATACGCGCGATAGTCGCGCCCGCCGTACCGATCCGCGATCACGCCGCCCATGTATGCGCCGAACGCGCCGCCAATGCCGGCGACAAGCCCAAGCGAAACACCAAGAAATCCGCCGCTCTCAAGCCCGAATATTGACGCCAGCCGCGCGATCTCCTCGGCGTGGTTGCGATAAAAGAAGGAGGCCGTGAACGGAGCGTGGCCATAGCCGATGAACGCCTTGATCGCCGCCGCGAACGCGACGAGCCAGAACGTGCGCTTGCGCGCGAGCACTTGAAGCGCCTCGCGCATTGGCCGGCGCGTGACTTGGGCGGCTTTCTCACGCAACGCCGTTGCCGTGTCGCGCAGGCGCGGCTCGATCAGCGTGAGGCCCGCAACAATCGCCAGCACAATTCCAGGAGCGCCACAGACGATGAACGCCATGCGCCAACCGTGTGCGTCCGCGATCAGACCGCCGAGCGCCATGCCGACCAGCCCGCCCAACGGCGTGCCCATCGAGTAAAATGCCAGCGCAGACGCGCGTTTTTCTTTCGGCACGTAATCGGTGATGAGCGAATGCGCTGGCGGCGTGCATCCCGCTTCGCCCACGCCAACGCCGATGCGCGCCAACACCAATTGCGTGAAATTCTGCGCGAGCCCGCAGAGCGCCGTAAAACCAGACCACACCGCCAGCGCGCCCGCGATGATCCAAGGCCGGTTGCCGCGCTCGGCCAAACGCGCGATCGGCAAGCCGAGCATCGTGTAGAACAGCGCAAACGCAAAGCCGCTCATGGCGCCAAGCTGCCAGTCAAGCAGTCCGAGTTCGTTCTTGATCGGCTCAGCGAGGATGTTGACGACTTGCCGGTCAACAAAGTTCATCACGTAGATGACAAGCAGGAGCCCCATCGCGTAACGGCGGTAGCTCGGTGTAACGGCGCGCGTTTGCGGCGCCGCGGCAGCGACCTCAGTCAATTCGCGATCCTCCCACGTTCTTTTGCGGGTCAGCTTAGGGAAGAAAATCGCGCGCGCTAGCCGTGCGGGCTGTGCTGCAGCGCGAAGCAGCTTATCTAGGCTGAACTCAGAGGTCCCATGGCGACGACACGCACCACCGCCCCTAAGCCCGCCGAAGCGCCGCGCGCCTGGCAGCGCATGCTTTCGGGTCGCCGCCTCGATTTGCTCGATCCCTCGCCGTTGGACATCGAGATCGAAGATATCGCCCACGGCCTCGCGCGCGTTGCGCGCTGGAACGGTCAGACCATCGGCGCGCACGCCTTCTCCGTCGCGCAGCACTCGCTCATCGTCGAAGAAATCTGCCGCAAACTCGCGCCCGACTGGGACAAGAAGCGCCGCCTGATGGCGCTGCTCCACGATGCGCCGGAATACGTGATCGGCGACATGATCAGTCCGTTCAAGGCGGCGCTGGGGTTCGACTACAAATCCTTCGAGGCCAAGCTTGAGGCGGCCATCCACATGCGCTTTGGCCTGCCTGCGCATCCTTCGGCGGTGGTAAAAGGCGTCATCAAGCGCGCTGACATCATCTGCGCCTATTTTGAGGCGACGCAGCTGGCCGGGTTCTCCGAAGCCGAGGCCAAACGGTTTTTCGGCGCGCCACCTCGGGGCATGAAGCTAAAATTGACGCCCCAAGCGACGGGTCAAGTGCAAGAAGCTTTCTTGAAGCGCTTTCGCTCGCTAATCGATCCGGCCTAAAATCGGGCGTCCATGACCATCATTGTTTGCCCCCTCTCGCGCGCGCCCCATATCGCGCGCCAGCATAAGCCTTCGCGCGCCGTTTCCCTGCTCGACCGCGACACCACGTTCCCCGCGCTCGGCCTTGGTGACCGCCACCTACAACTCGATGTCCACGACATCGAAACCGAGATGGAAGGTCTCGATGCTTGCTGCGATACGCGCATGCGCACGATCATCGATTTCGTGAGCTCCTGGGACCGCTCGGCGCCAATCCTGATCCATTGCTATGCGGGCATCAGCCGCTCAACTGCCACGGCCTACATCACCGCGTGCATCCACAATCCGAGCGCCGACGAAGCCCTGATCGCCCAGAAGCTCCGCGAAGTATCGCCGACCGCGACCCCCAACCGCCGTTTCGTCGCGCTCGCTGACACGGCGCTCGGCCGCAACGGACGCATGAGCGCGGCGATCGAATCCATCGGCCGCGGCTTCCCGCGTTGGCCTGACATTCCCGAAGCGCAGCCCTTCGAACTGCCATCGCGGTTCGCCGCATGAGCACGACGCCGCGCGTTGTCATCGGCCTCTCCGCCGTGATCGTCGCGGCGACGGAAGATGCGCCATACGTGGTCGTCACGCGTGACGGCGATCTTGCTGGCTTGCCCTTTGGTCCGTTCGATCCCGCGGGTGATCGCACGCTCGAACTCTCGCTACGCGGCTGGGTGAAACAGCAAACCGGCTTCGACATCGGCTATGCCGAGCAGCTTTACACGTTCGGCGATCGCGGCCGCGAAACGCCGCTCGCCGAAATCGAATCTGGCCCCGACCGCGTGATCTCCATTTCGTACCTCGCCCTGACGCCCACTCGCGCCGTGCTCGATCGCGCCGGCGCGCGCTGGCGCTCCTGGTACGATTTTTTTCCGTGGGAAGATTGGCGCGATGGGCGCCCAGCGGTGATCGATGAAGTGATCGCGCCGGGCTTACGTGATTGGGCGCAAAGAGACGGCGATGCGGAAATCCTCGCCCAGCGCCGTACCCGCGCGCGCTTGGCATTCGCGTTGGATGGCGCTGTGTGGAACGAAGAGCGCGCGCTCGATCGCTATGAACTGCTCTACGAAGCGGGCCTTGCGCCAGAAGCTGCACGCGACCGAGCGAGATTCGACGGAAAAGCCGCGCCTGCCATGAGTGATATGCCGGGCCTTGGCGCGCCGATGGCTTCCGATCACCGCCGCATCTTAGCCACTGCAATCGGACGCCTACGCGCCAAGATCAAATATCGGCCGGTGATTTTCGAACTCGCGCCGGAGCTCTTCACGCTGCTGCATCTGCAGCGGCTCGTCGAGGCCATCGCCGGACTGGAATTGCACAAGCAGAATTTTCGCCGCCTGCTTGATCGCACAGGCCTAGTCGAAGGCGCCGGCCAGTTCGACACCAGCGCCGGCGGACGTCCGGCCGAACTCTTCCGTTGCCGGCGCGAGACGCTGAGCGAACGCCCGGTCGGCGGCGTCCACGTCCCCGCGCCGCGCGATTAGCGGCTTAGTAAAGCCGCCCACCCGTGGTTGCGGGGCGATCGACGTTGAGCAGCACGACATTGCCGTTGCGATCGGGAAATCCGAGGCACAGCACTTCTGACATGAACTTGCCGATTTGCTTCGGCTCGAAGTTCACAACGGCGGCGACGCGTCGGCCGAGCAATTCGCCGATGTCGTAATTCTGCGTGACTTGCGCGCTCGACTTCTTGACGCCGAGCGGATCGCCGAAATCGATCCAGAGTTGATAGGCCGCCTTCTTGGCCTCCTCGAACACCTTCACGTCGACGATGGTGCCCAAGCGGATATCGACCTTGAGGAAATCCTCGAAGGAAATGATCGGCTGGCGCGCATTGTTTTGCGGGTCGTCGGCCATCGGTGTTTCTTTCTCTCCCTTACGACCCGATCTTCGCGGGTTCGGTGCGCGGGCCGTCCGGCCCCATGACAATCTGATCGACTTCGAGCTGGGCGTCCTTCAATTGCGCTTCGCAACGCGCTTTCAGCGCCGCGCCACGCTTGTAGATCCGAATCGAGTCCGCCAGCGGAACATCGCCGCGCTCCAGATGGGCGACGATTTTTTCCAATTCGCTCAAGGAGTCCTCGAACGAGAGGCTGGACGGGTCTTTTTGATCCGGAGTCATGTGATTGAAGGTATGAACTCAAGGGCCGTAAGGGAATAGGGCAATGCGGGCGTCCGCCCACCCCGTTCACTCCACCCTCTCGCCTACCGCCTTACTCCTCTCGCTTCACTTCACTTTCTCGTAGCGGCGGTAACTCCAGTAGGAGTCGCCACCGTCCTCCACTTCGCGCCAACCCTGGCGACGCAGGACCGGGCGCATCATGCGGTTGAACCAGCCGTGGGCGCAGAGCAGCACGTTTTGCCCGCGCAGGGCCTGCGCCGTCAGGGTGGCCACCGCGGCTTCGGCGCGGACCTCCGCCTGCCGCAAGCTCTCGCCTTCTTCGTGCATGCCAAGTAGCCACGCGGCGCGCGCCCATACGCCCCAGGCGCCAGGTCGGCGCTTGCCCCACACGCCCGGCGGCGGCAACGGCGCTTCAATGAACACAGGATCAGTGATGATTTCGCGGCCGCCAGCGACCATCTGGGCCGTGTGGATCGCACGCTGAAGCGTCGAAGCGTAGATGATGTCGCTGCGCTCAGCGAGCTTCACTAACTTTTCGGGCGGACGTTCGTCTGGATGCAGGCCCGCACGGTCGTAGCCCGCCCACCATTCGCGGTAGCCGGCGCGATCGATCACGACGCTACGGTCCGCGTGCGGTTGGCCGTGCCGCGCGATGACAATGGTGCCAACACGCGCGGCCAAACGGCGATCTAGCGTCTCGTTGGGCGCCATGGTCGTCGTCATCTAGGTCCTTCGCGCGATGCGACGCCCCCTCCCCGTGAGCGGGTCTTAGTCGCGCTGGAGCGCTGCCAAAAATGCCGCGGCAGACCCGGCGAGCGCACCCAAGTCGTAGCCGCCCTCCAGAGTCGAAACAAGCCGACCCTGACAGTGCTGCAATGCGAGCGAACGAAGTTCCCGCCCCGCCCAGGCGAAATCCTCCGTTTCAAGCTCCATCTGCGCGAGCGGGTCGGCTTTGTGCGCATCAAAACCAGCGGACACCAGGATCAGTTCAGGTGCGAATGCGTCGAGGGCCGGCAGCACACGCGTCTCCATCGCATGCCGCCATTCTGCGCTCGCGGCGCCCGCCGGAAGCGGCGCGTTCACGACATTACGCGCGATGCCGGTTTCGGTTGCGGCGCCCGTGCCGGGGTAGAGCGGCGCCTGGTGTGTCGACGCAAAGAAGAGGCGCGGCTCCTTCTCTGCAACCGTTTGCGTGCCGTTGCCATGGTGCACATCGAAATCGATGACGGCGACGCGAGAGAGTCCATGCGCGTCGAGCGCATGCAACGCGCCGATCGCGACGTTGTTGAAGATGCAAAAGCCCATCGGCGAAATGGGTTCGGCGTGATGTCCCGGCGGGCGCACGGCGCAGAACGCCATTTCGTCGTCCCCCTGCATGACCGCATCGACTGCCGCGACGCAAGCGCCAGCGGCGCGATACACAGCCTCGCGAGAACCAGACGAAATGTAGGTATCCGCATCGAGCCGCACGCGCGCTTCCCGCGCTTCGGCGAACGCCGGCTCCAGCGCATCGACGTAAGCGCCAGGATGTACACGCGTGAGCGCCTCGCGCTGCGCCATCGGCGCGTCACGGCGATCTAACTGCATGTCTTCAAGCGCATCGAGCACCGCTTGCAAGCGGCCTGCGTGTTCGGCGTGGCCGCGCGGCGGTTCGTGATCGAGCATCGATGCGTGCGTGAAGAGGATCATCACGCCGATGTAGCGCAATGGCGGCGCCAGAGAAACGTCAAAGGGCGCACCTCGGCGGGCGCGCCCTTTGACGTCAGATCAGAAATGACCGCGTGAAGCTGACTTCGGAGAACGGCTTCAGCAACCAAGCAAAGAATGTACGGAGCATCGGTCCCTCCCTAGGAGATGCAGAGAGAGCATGCGCTGCGCCCGCTGAACCCCTGGCAAAGCCGGATTCAGATCATGTTCATTCGGCGGCTATCGCGGCCGTTTCGCGCTCGATCGTCAGTTCAACTTGGGCCACGCGAAGGCCGAACCAACCGACATTGGCCCGGTTCAGAATGGAGCCCGCGCCGGTGCGCACCATCACGTCCTGAAAATGAACTCTGCGTCCTTTCCCGTTCTGCGACGGCAAGACGACATCGTACTCAAGGCGGAACGCCGCGCCGTCCTGATAGCCTCGCGCTTGACCCACGACATCCTCGCGCGTGCCGACGTATCGCCCTTCGCCGATCCGAGAGAGGCGCCACGTCTTGCGATCGCGCTCTCCGTCATCAAAAACAAAATCCTCTACCAGGGTCAGCGTCTGGCCGTCCCACACGCCGTTGAGATATGCGGTGAAACCACGCCGCGTCCCGGTGATCGCACGAAATTCGCCGCGCGCGACGCTCGCGCCCACGAGATCGCGCTCGATGACAAAGGCGTCGCTGGCCGCTTCGGGCGGCAGGCGTGGGGCAGTCGCGCAGGCGCTGACGCACACGAGAGCCAGTGCGAGCGCAGAGAGGGCAAAGATGTTCATGGCCTTGGTACGCCAAGACGCCGTTCCTGGATCACGGACAACAAGAAGGCCGCGGAGGGGGAGCAACCTCCGCGGCCCTCTGTTAGGCCACCATACCTTGGAGTCGCGGGGAGCTACGCGACGATTTGGGCGGCTTGATTGAGTGTGGCCATCACCATCGGGGCGAACACGGCGCAGGCAGCGATCAGGGCGTAGAACTTGGTCATTGTCGTATCTTTCTCTCGAAGGGGTTGGCGCTGTTAGGCGACGATTTGAGCGGCTTGCGCGAGCGTGGTGAACGCGAGCGGCGCGAACAGCAGGGCCGAGAGAACGATCGAAGAAAACTTGGTCATTGGTCTTGCTCCTCAGGTCGAAGCGTCATCGCTTCGATGAAGAGAACCTACCGACGCCCGGCCCTGAACGATGTGACCCAGGGCACACCTCTGACGCCGACGATCTCGCCTCCATTCGCAGCGCCGGACGCTCGTTTCGGCGAAATCCATTTGCGCCGCTGAGGCCGGGGCCCTACCCGAGGCGGCTCGAATTTCATGGGGTACGCATGCGTTTTGCTCGTCCGCTGGCCGTTTTGGCCCTTTTGCTTGCCGCGCTGCCGCTGTCGGCTGCCGCCCAGCAGTCTCAGCGCCAGTGGTTTGAGGGCGGGCCGACGCCGCTGCGCTACGAAATCTCGGTTACCCCCAACGCCGAAGCCGCCACCTTCACCGGTGAGGCGCGCATTACGGTTGAAAGCAACGAGCAGCTGCCAGCCGTGACCATGAATGCGCTCGGCCTGGAGGTGAGCCGCGCGACCATCGACAATCGCAGCGTTGCAGTCGCGACCGACGAAGAAGCGCAAACGCTGACGCTGACCCCGCGTACGCCGCTGCGCGCCGGCCGCCACACCATCCGCATCACCTATTCCGGCGCGATCCAGGACGACGCCTACGGCCTCTTCCGCGTCTCCTACGATGCCGACGGCCAAACCAAGCGCGCACTGGCGACGCAGTTTGAGCCGGGCGACGCGCGCCGCTTTGCGCCGATGTGGGATCAGCCCAACCGCCGCGCCGTCTTCTCGCTCACGGTGACAGCGCCTAGCGATCAACTCGCCGTCTCGAACATGCCTGTCGCGCAGCAATCGCGCCTGGGCGGCGGCCTCACGCGCACGCGCTTTGCCGATACGCCCTCGATGCCGAGCTATTTGCTTTTCCTCGCCGTCGGCGATTTCGAGCGCGTCACGCGCAACGTCGATGGCGTTGAACTCGGTGTTGTCATGCGCCGCGGCCAAGGCCATCGCGCGCAAGAGGCGCTCGACGCGGGCGAACAATCGCTGCGCTACTACACCGAATATTTCGGCATCCGCTATCCGCTGCCGAAGCTCGACATGATCGGTGTGCCTGGCGCCGGCGGCTTTGGCGCCATGGAGAACTGGGGCGCCATTCTCTATTTCGACCAATATTTGCTGGTCGATGAGAACTCGAGCGACGCTGAACGCCAGAACGTTTTCGGCATCGTGGCCCACGAAATCGCGCACCAATGGTTCGGCAATCTCGTCACCATGAATTGGTGGGACGATCTTTGGCTGAACGAAGGTTTTGCCTCTTGGATGGCTGCCAAGGCCACCGAAGCCGTGCACCCCGATTGGCATCCCTGGATGGCCCAACTCACCGACGGGACGTCAACGGCGATGGCGCTCGACGCGCGGCAAGGCACGCACCCTGTCGTGCAGAACGTCAACACGATCGACGAAGCCAATCTGGCGTTCGACACGATTACTTATGAAAAAGGCCTCGCGGTCATCCGCATGCTCGAAGCCTATGTGGGCGAGGACAATTTCCGCACCGGCGTCCGCAACTATCTCAACAGCCACGCCTACGGCAACGCGCGCACCGAGGACCTATGGTCCGCGGTGCAGGCCGCCTCAGGCCAGCCTGTGCTGGACATCGCACGCAGCTTCACCGGTCAGCCGGGCTTCCCGCTGATCACGGCGAACGCATCTGGAGCCGATATCGCGCTGCAGCAGCGCCGCTTTGCGACCGACGAAGCTTCGCGCACCAATGAACGCTGGGAAGTGCCTATCGTTCTGCGCCGCCTCGGTGGCCAGGACACGCGCGTCGTCTTCCCGGCGCAGCCGAGCACCAGCGCGACACTGGCGCCCGCGACGCAGGCTTACGTCGTCAATGCCGGCCAATCGGGCTTCTTCCGCGTGCTTTACGATCGCGCCAACCTTGGCCGCTTGCGGAGCTCCTTCAGTCAGCTCGACAGCGTCGATCAGCTCGGCATCCTGTTGGATTATTGGGCCTTCGGCCGTAGCGGCGACGCGCCGTTCTCCGATTATCTCGATCTCACAACCGCCATCCCCGCCGATGCCGACCCGTTGATCGTGATGGATACGGCGGCTTCGATGTCGACGATCGCCGAATGGGCGCAAGGGCGCCCGAGCGAAGCTGGCATCAAGGCTTATGGCGTCCGCATCCTGCGCCCACACTTCGAGCGCGTTGGCTGGACACCGCGCGCCGGTGAAAACTCAAACGTCGGCCGCATGCGCGCGACCTTGATCGCCACGCTCGGCGCACTCGGTGACGAAGCGACGATCAACGAAGCACGCCGCCGTGTGCGCGGCGCCCAGAGCGATCCCTCGTTGCTGCCCGCCGCGATCCGCAGCGCGACTATCGGCGTCTATGCGAGCAACGCCACGAACGAAGATTATGAGGCCCTGCTTGCGCAAGCCCGCAGTGCGCGTGACTTCGTCGAACAGCGCCGCTTGTGGCTCCAACTCGCCAGCGCCAAAGACGCAGCGCTCGCGCGCCGCACGCTTGAGATGACGAACGGCGAAGACATCCCGCGCCAGATCCGCACGCAGGTGATCGGGGTCGTTTCGGACGAGCACAATCAGATGGCGTGGGACTTCCTGGTTGCGCACCGCGCTCAGGTCGAAACGCTGCTCGACCCGCTGACGCGCCTGGAATTCCCTGCAGGTATTGCTGGCTCAAGCTCCGATCCGGCGATGGCGACGGCGCTTGAGCAATACGCGCGCGATTTCCCCGAAGGCGCGTTGCCGACGGTGCAAGCCGCGTCAGCGCAAATCCGCATCCGCGCCGAGACCATCCGGGAGCGGTTGCCGACTGTGGAAACCTGGATCGCCCAGCAAAACCGGGCGCCAGCGCCGCGCCGGCGCTAGCGCTTCGTCAGGAACGCGGCAAACGCCGCGGCGGCTTCGGGTGACCGGAGCCGCTCCGCAAAGATCTCGCCCTCTTGCTGCATGCGCGCCATCAACGCTTCGCGGTCGCGCATGAGCTTCTTGGTGTGACGCATCGAGCCTGCGGGCTTCGACGCGATGATCTGCGCGGCGGCGCGAGCGCGCGGCAGCACTTCGCCCGATGGCAACGCCGCGTTGGCGAGGCCCCAGGCGGCGGCGTCACGACCGTGGAGCGGCTCACCGAGACCAAAGAGCGCAAACGCGCGCGTGTGACCTAGGCGATCGACCATCGTCAAGCTGGACGCGTTTTCTGGGACGACGCCCAGATCAATGAACGGCACGGTGAGGCGCGCATCTTCGGCGACGTAAACCAAGTCGCACTGGAAGAGCATCGTAGTGCCGACGCCGACGGCGTGGCCCTGCACGGCCGCGATGATCGGCTTCTCGGCTTTGATCACGACTTCCAAGAAACGGCCGACATGCCGTGGGCCTTCGAAGGCGCCGGAAGATTGCGCGGCGAAGTCTTTGATGTCGTTACCGGCGGAGAAGAAGTCGCCGACCGACGAGAACAGCACGGCGCGGATGTCGTCGTTGGTTTCCGCCTCGGTGACAGCATCCGCCATCGCGCCGTACATGGCGTTGGTGATGGCGTTCTTCTTTTCGGGACGGTTGAACTGGACTTCCAGAACGGCGCCGTCGCGGCGGACGATGATGTGCTCTTCGCTCATGGGCGTTCCTCTGACTTAGAGGACAGCCCTAGCGCGCAATTGGCCCGCGCGCATCATCTCGTAGCGTCAGTTCTTGAGACGATATCCCGTTTTGAACACCCACCAGACCGCCATGAAGCAGACCACAAGGAACGTGCTGATGGCTGCGAGGCTGAGGCCGATGTTCACGTCCGCCGCTTGTTCGCCGAAGAAGGCCCAGCGGAAACCGCTGATGAGATAAACGACTGGATTGAACAGCGTTATCGTCCGCCACGGCTCGGGCAGCATTTCGATCGAATAGAACGTGCCGCCGAGGAACGTCAGCGGCGTCAGGATCAGCATCGGCACGATCTGCAGCTTCTCGAAGCCATCGGCGAGCACGCCGAGGATGAAGCCGAACAAGCAGAACGACACTGCCGTCAGCACCAGGAAGAGCAGCATCACCGGCCAGTTCTGCACTTCGTAAGGCACAAAGATGCGCGCAGTTGCGAGGATCACGAGGCCGATAATCACCGACTTCGTGGCCGCCGCGCCGACGTAGCCGCAGACAGCTTCCAGCGCCGAGACTGGCGCCGACAGCAATTCATAGATCGTGCCCGCCCAGCGCGGCATGTAGATGCCGAAGCTGGCGTTCGAGACGCTCTCAGTCAGGATCGAGAGCATGATGAGGCCCGGCACGATGAACTCGCCGTAGCTCACGCCGCCGATCGAGACCATGCGCGAGCCGATGGCTGAGCCAAACACGATGAAATAGAGCGACGTCGACAGCACCGGCGAGAACAAGCTCTGGCCAAGCGTGCGAAACCAGCGCGCCATTTCGAAGCGATAAATGGCTTGGATGCCGTAGGCGTTCATCGGGTGATCTCGTTTGAATAGGTCGTCATTCCGGGGCGACGCGAAGCGGCGAACCCGGAACCCAGGAGCCCAAGCTCGTCGTTTGCCCCTGGGTTCCGGGCTCAATGCTGCGCATTGCCCCGGAATGACGAAGTGAGGTGATCATTTGCTGTGAACCAAGCTGACGAAGATATCTTCCAAAGACGATTGCTCGGTGTGGAGGTCTTTGTAGTCGACGCCAAGTTCGCCGATGCGCTTCAGGAAGCCGTGGATGCCGGTGTCGCCTGCATTGGCGTCAAAGCTGTAGATGAGCTGACGGCCTTCGTTGGCGAGTTCGACGTGATAGCCGTTTAGGCCCTCAGGCACTTTGTCCATCGGCGCCGGCAGTTCGAGCGTCAGCTGCTTCTTGCCGAGTTTGCGCATCAAGGTCGCCTTCTCTTCTACGAGAATGAGCTGGCCTTTGTTGATGACCCCAACGCGGTCGGCCATTTCTTCGGCTTCTTCGATGTAGTGCGTCGTCAGAATGATGGTGACGCCACTCTTGCGGAGATTGCGGACCATCTCCCACATGTCGCGCCGCAGCTCGACATCGACGCCGGCGCTCGGTTCATCGAGGAAGAGGATTTTCGGCTCGTGGCTGAGCGCCTTGGCGATCATCACGCGGCGCTTCATGCCGCCTGAGAGTTCCATGATCTTGGCGTTGCGCTTTTCCCAGAGCGAGAGATCGCGCAGCACCTTTTCGATATAGGCCGGGTTCGGCGCGAAGCCGAAGAGGCCTCGGCTGAACGTGACGGTATCTATCACGCGCTCGAACGCATCCGTGTGCAGTTCTTGCGGGACCAGGCCGATCTTTTTGCGCGCCTCTTTGTAGTCGCGGATGATGTCGAGGCCGTCGGCGACGATCGTGCCGCTCGACAGATTCACGATCCCGCAGGTCATGTTGATAAGCGTGGTCTTGCCCGCGCCGTTCGGCCCCAGAAGCGCGAAGATTTCGCCCTTCATGATGTCGAGCGAAACCGGCTGCAGCGCCTGGACGCCAGACTTATACGTCTTGCTGACGTCTTTGATCGAAATGATGGGTTGCACGGACGACTCGGGTCTCGTTTGACTAGGAGGCGCCGACATAAGGGCGCGAACCGGATTGGGCTAGTGGCGTTTCGATATTCCGCAGAGCGATTGCGGAAATGCGCCGCAACAAACCCTATTTACGCCGAGGACGATGCAAGCCGCTCAAATCCTACATCCCCGCCCCGAGGGTCTCTATTGCCCGAAGGCGGACCTCTATGTGGACCCAGTGCGGCCGGTCGCGCGGGCGTTGATCACGCACGGCCATTCCGACCACGCACGCGCGGGCCATGGCAGCGTGCTCGCAACTGCGGAAACGCTGGCGATCATGCGCGCGCGGATCGGGCCGGATTTCGCGGGGTCGACACAGGCGCTGAAGTACGGCGAGAAGATCGATCTTGGCGGCGTGACGTTTTCGTTGCACCCGGCAGGACACGTTTTGGGCTCGGCGCAGGCGGTGGCGGAATGCGGCGGAACGCGTGTGGTCGTCAGCGGCGATTATAAGCGCCAGCCTGATCCGACATGCGCGCCGTTTGAGGTCGTACCTTGCGATGTGTTCATCACTGAGGCGACGTTTGCGCTGCCGGTGTTTACGCATCCGACCGCTGAGCATGAGGTGCGAAAGCTGCTCGCATCCGTCGCGATGTTTCCGGAGCGGGCGCACGTCGTCGGCGCGTACGCGCTGGGCAAAGCGCAGCGCGTGATGGCGGAGCTGGCGCGTTGCGGCTGGGATAAGCCGGTCTATGCGCACGGCGCGCTGCTCGAGGTGACAAAGCTCTACCAGGAGCACGGCGTTGATCTGGTGGACATTCGCCCGGTCGAGACGGCGCCGAAGAGCTTCTATGCTGGCGCCATCATTCTCGGCACGCCGAGCGCGCTGCAGACGCCCTGGGTGCGGCGCTTTCCCGATCCGGTGACATGCTTTGCCTCCGGTTGGATGCGCGTTCGGGCGCGCGCGCGCCAGCGCGGCGTTGAATTGCCGCTGGTGATCTCGGACCACGCCGATTGGTGCGATCTGCAGCGCACGATCAAAGACACCGGCGCCGGCGAGATCTGGATCACGCACGGCGAAGCGGATGCGCTGGCGCATTGGTGCGAGCAGCAAGGACTGAAGGCGAAAGCGCTGCATCTCGTCGGCTACGGCGACGAGGAAGAGCCGTCCGGTGCTGCGGCGTGAACCGCTTCGCCGCCCTCCTCGATCGCTTGGCGTATGAGCCGCGGCGTCTGGGCAAGCTTGCATTGCTCGAAGCTTATTTCCGCGAAACGCCAGATCCCGATCGCGGCTGGGCGCTGGCGGCGATGACCGGCGCGCTGACATTCAAGAACGCCAAGGCCGGCCTCATTCGCAATCTCGCAGCTGAGCGGACCGATCCGGTGCTGTTTGGGCTGTCCTACGACTTTGTCGGCGATCTGGCGGAGACGGTCGCGCTGATGTGGCCGGCTGATGAGGCGCGTGCGAATGCGCAGCTTACGATCACGGATGTCGTCGAAGGTTTGCGGAGCACGCCGAAGGACAAGCTGCCGGATGTGGTCGCGAGTTGGCTTGACCGGCTGGATGAGAACGGGCGCTGGGCGCTTCTGAAGCTCATCACTGGCGCCTTGCGGATCGGCGTCTCGGCGCGGCTAGCGCGAACTGCGCTGGCGCAACTTGGCGGCAAGACGCCCGATGAGGTTGAAGACGTCTGGCACGCGGTTGCGCCGCCCTACACCGATCTCTTCGGCTGGCTTGAGGGCCGGGGCGAAGCGCCGAGCGTTGCAACGACCGTGCGCTTCTATCCGCCGATGCTCTCGCATCCGATCGAGCCGGAAGAGTTCGCGCCACTGAATGCTGCGGACTTCGTAGCGGAATGGAAATGGGACGGCATTCGCGTGCAAGCCGCCGCTGGTAAAGATGCAAATGGCAGACGCATCGCGCGGCTTTATTCGCGGACGGGTGAAGATATTTCCGGCTCGTTCCCCGATCTTGTCGCGGGCTTTGACTTCGATGCGGTGCTCGACGGTGAACTGCTGATCAAGCGCGGTGGCGGCGTGCAGGACTTCAATACGCTGCAGCAGCGGCTCAACCGCAAGAGCGTCAACGCCAAGCTGATGGCGGAATTCCCGGCCTTCATCCGCGTGTACGATTTATTGGCGGAGGGCGACAACGATCTCAGAGCGCTCCCCTTCATCGAACGCCGCGCCAAGCTTGAGAGCCTCGTGGCCGCGCATCCGCTGGCGCCGATCGATGTTTCCGAGATGATCCGCTTCGACACTTGGGAAGATCTCAGCGCCGCCCGCGCCGATCCTTCGCATGGCGGCGCCGGCATCGACGCTGAAGCTGTTGAAGGCGTGATGATCAAGCGGCGCGACGCGCCTTATCTCGCCGGCCGGCCCAAGGGCTATTGGTTTAAGTGGAAGCGCGACCCGATGGTGATCGATGCCGTGCTCATGTACGCGCAGCGCGGCTCGGGCAAGCGCAGCTCGTTCTATTCGGACTATACCTTTGGGGTTTGGACGGACGCGGGCGAACTAACGCCCGTCGGCAAGGCGTATTTCGGCTTCACCGACGAAGAGTTGATCGAGCTTGATCGCTTCGTGCGCAACAACACCGAGAACCGGTTCGGCCCGGTGCGCGAGGTCACGCACACGAAGACCCAGGGCCTCGTTTTGGAAGTCGCCTTCGAAGGCTTACAGCGCTCGACGCGGCACAAATCCGGGGTAGCGATGCGCTTCCCCCGCATCTCGCGCATACGCTGGGACAAAGGCCCCAAGGACGCCGATACACTCGAAGCCCTGACGAAGTTCCTGCCAAAGGCCGCGATCCCCGCGAGCGGAACGCAAAAAGTGGAACCAGCGGGTTCCTAATCGCGTACTGTGTCCGCTCAATTCGGGAGACTAAAAATGCGTCGCATCAACATCGCCCTCGCGGCCCTTTGCCTGGCCGCCCTCGGCGCGTGCGGGGACCGCGAAGGTTCGGTCGGCGAATTTTCCAACGATTTACTGGGCAACGAGATCATGATCGAAGCGGTTCACGATCCTGATATTCCCAACGTCGTTTGCCACCTCTCCTATTTCGACCGGAGCACGCTTGACCGGCTGCGTCAGGGCAATTGGTTTGAAAATCCTTCAAACTCGGCCATCACCTGCCAGCGGATCGGGCCGATCGACCTTGCCGGCATCGACCAGAGCCGCTCGGGCGAAGAGATTTTTTCACAGCGTCAAAGCCTCTTCTTCAAGAATGTCGCCGTCCGGCGCATCGTCGATCTGGCGAACAGCTCCATCGTCTATGTCTCCCACTCGCGCGAAATCGTGGAGGGCTCAGCCAAGATCGACATTACCAGCGTGCCGCTGACACCCCAGGAAGTCGCCGCCATCCGGGCGCGTTGACGTTCATCCATTGGCGCCGTTCAGCCGTACAATGCGTTGCATGACCATGAAGAACTTGATCGCCCCGCTCTTTGCCGCGCTCGCGCTCATCGCTAGCGCGCCCGCCTGGGCAAGCCCGGCCGAGGTCAGTCGCGTAATCCCCAACGCGCGCATGGTCGGCGAGGCCAGCTACGCGGTGCTTTCGGTGCGTCTTTTCAATGCTCAGCTTTGGAACGATAGCGGCGCGTTCTCGTGGGAGCGACCTTTCGCACTGACGCTCACCTATGATCGCTCCGCGCGCGCCTCGATGCTCATCAACCGGTCAATCCGCGAGATGGGCAGCCGCGGCGCAGGCGACGCGCAGGCCCTCGCGCCACTGCGTGCGCAGCTTGAGCGATGCTTCACGGATGTCGCGCAGGGCGACCGCTTCACGGGCGTCAGCACCGCGCCAGATCGCGCCGTCTTCTTTCATAACGGCGCACAGCGCTGCGAAGTGCGGTGGCCAAACTTCCGCCGCCACTTCTTCGGCATTTGGCTGGCTGGACGCGACGGCGCTGCTGCGCGCTTGAGCGCGCAGCTTCGCGGCGAAGCCTAAGCCTTCGGCCCCATGCTTACGCCGGGCGGAAGCGGCGTGTTCTCCGGCACGAAGAAATCCGGCATCAGATTTTTAGTAGGATCGACGCGGTATTTGTCGAAGTCGCGTTCGCCGCTCTCGTAGAGCAGCACGTCATCGATAAAGAAGTTGCCGGTGCATTCGCGCGCAGGCTTGTTGAAGATCGCGTAGGCGGCATCCGCCATGATGTCCGGCGTGCGGCAGTGGCTCATGCCTTCTTGACCCGCCAACGCAAACTCGATCGCGGCAGTTGCAATACCTGTGCGCGGCCAGAGCGCGTTGAACGCGACACGCTGATCGCGGAATTCTTCGGCCATGCCGAGCACGCACATGCTCATACCGTATTTTGCCATCGTATAGGCGACGTGCCCCGCAAACCAGCGCGGGCTCATGTCGAGCGGCGGCGACAGCATCAGGACATGCGGGTTGGAAGATTTCAGCAGATGCGGCAGGCACGTGCGCGTCGTTACGAATGTGCCGCGCGCATTCACCTGATTCATCAGATCGTAGCGGCGATAGTCCGTCGCCAACGTGCCGGTGAGCTGGATCGCGCTCGCGTTGTTGACGCAAATATCGATGCCGCCAAAGCGCTCGACCGCCGCGTCCACCGCCGCTTTGACGCTGTCCGGCTCGCGCACGTCCACGACCACCGGCAGCGCGTTACCGCCCGCCTTCTCGATCTCCTCGGCAGCGGAATAGATCGTCCCCGGCAGCTTCTTGTGAGGCTCGGCCGTTTTGGCGGCGACGACCACGTTGGCCCCATCTCGCGCCGCGCGCAGGCCAATCGCCAAGCCAATGCCCCGGCTCGCGCCAGTGATGAACAGGGTCTTCCCGCGCAAGCTCATGATCACATCTCCTTTATCGCGGGCACATTAGCCCCTTTCGGGCCCCGTTCCATGGTCAGGATCGCTCAGTTTGGCCCTTGACGGGATGTACGCGGCGACGAGAGTCCGCCCCAAGAGGGCATATTGGAGGATCGCATGCGCAAACTCGCGCTAGCTGCCGCTGTCGTCGGCTTCGGAATGACTTTGGCGGGCGCCGCAAGCGCACGCGTTTGGACCGACCCCAACGGGCGCGTGAGCTTTGAAGCGCCGACGAGCTGGGTGATGGAAGTCCGCGTCGCTAACCCCCAAACGGTTGTTATTGCCGGCAACGCAAACAACGAGTGCTACGTCTTCGCGACGCCGAATGCGAGCACCGCCAACGCAACACCGGGCGCCGTGCGCCGGGTGCAGGCGTTGACGCCGGAATCGTGGGTGGCCACCGCTAACTCGGTCCGCACCATGTTTCCGAACCAAAACGCAGCCGTCACTTCAAGTTCGCTCGATTCTGTGAGCGGCTTTTGGCCGATTCAGCGTGCGGAACTGAGCGGAGGGGAACGTCCAGTCGTTGCCGCGATTCAGAGCCGTCCGGGTCTTGATCTCATGGCGTTCTGCTGGACCTACGCCGGCGCAGATGCGTCCGCGACCTACGAAACGCTGTTCCGATCGCTAGCCAATCCGAACGACGCCGCCTGGCAGCAAGCGGCCGAAGCGGAGCCTGCTCAAACGGCCACTCCGACAACCCAGGCGGAGGCCCCGGCAACGGAACAACCGCAGCGCCGCCAGCGTCGCCAGCGGGGCATCACCAGCGGTGGCAGCAACAACGCCGCTGGTGGAGCCCCAATGTAAAGCCCACGCTTTCGGGGCTTAACAAAAGGTTGACCACCAAAGAGCGTAAACGCTTGGTTATTCTGGCATTTACGTGCAATTCACGACGTTGGCTCATGACCATCAGTCATGGATTGGAGAATCTCCACCGACACCGCCGCGCCCGAACAGGGCGCGGCAAGTCGTTCGGCGATCGCGCATAGCTATGCCGCGTTGTTCATCGCGATAGCCGCTGGCGCGCTCGGCTTCATCTCTCCACCGCTTTCAATTCTCGCGCTCGCCGCACTCGCCGCCCACGCGCTGATGCGCGGCGAAAACGTGCGCATCGATTTGCTCTCGCTCGTCGGACCGATCGTCGCCGCGCTGATCGTCGGCGGCTTTGCAGGCTTCGCCGGCGGGATGGGCGTTCTCTTCGTTTGGCGCCTTGCCGCTGACACGCGTTGGAGCACGCGCGAAGCCGCCCGCCTCGCCGCCGCTGCGGGCCGCCCGGTCGAAACGACTCTGAAATCACTCGCGCATGCGTGGCTGACGCCGTTCTACGCGCTGACGCTCGTAGCCTTCACCGCGCCGCACATGATCGCTGGCCTGCCGCTTGATCTGCCGCACGTGCCGTTCTGGGTTCCGCTTGGCGTCGGCATCATAGCAGCGGGGGCGCTGTTCGATTGGGGCCTACGCCGCGCAGCCGACTGGCGTTTGGGCGAACTCGCAGGCGCGCCAGCAGCTCACCTGCTGACACACCACATCATGTTCATCGCGGCGTTCGGCGCCGGCCTCGACTTCTCGGCCGGAGTTGTTGCGATGATCGCATGGCGACTCGCGCACGCAGCGCCGCTGGCTTGGCCAGAGCGCCTTATCCGCGCCGCCGCTTAAGCCAGCTTCACCGCAGTGCCGTAAGCCAGCACTTCCGTCGCTTGGCCTTGGCCTGCATCCGTCGTTTCAAAGCGCACGCCGATTACAGCGTCGGCGCCAAGCGATTGGGCGTGCTGCACCATGCGATCGAACGCCTGCTCGCGGCTTTCAGCCAAAAGCTTGGTGTATTCGTGGATCTCGCCGCCAACGATCATGCGCAGCCCGGCTACGATATCGCGGCCGATAAAGCGCGAGCGCACCACGTTGCCGCGCACCAGCCCGAGGTGCTGACCAATGTTGCGGCCGTGAATTTCGAATGTCGTCGATACGAGCATGAGCGCCTCCGGTTGCCTCACCGCACATAGAGATTGCGGCGCGCGGACGGAAGCGCAGATTTAGCGCTCAATGTTGCGATAGCGCTTTTCTTCGGAATCGCCGGTCTGGTCCGCGACCACGCGCGCCAACATCCACACGCCGCCGATGAACATCATGACAGCGCCCGCAATGCCCGCGAATGCGATGCCAATCGCCGCAAAGATGCCGCCCGCGACAACGACCGCGGGATCGCCGCCGCCAAACGCCGCACCGAGCACAGCGCCAATGCCCAGCACATAAGCGAGCCCGCATAGGCCCGCGCCAATGCAGAAACAAAGGATCGCATTGTTAGAGCGATGCTCAGGATTGGGTTGTTCAGACTGGCTCATAAAATACGACACCTTTGTCATCGGCTCGCGAGCGAACCAGGCCGCGTCCAACCAGGCAGTTCACATGCGCGATCGCTTCGCCGGTGGCCATACCCACCAAGTCCGGCCCAATCTTGCGGGCGAACAATGCGCCGAACAGATCGATTGAGCGGCGCGGTTCTTTTTGGATACGATCGAGCACGCGGGCGAGCGCGCGCTCATGCCCGTCGATTAGATTTTCGAGCCGCTCATGCAGCCCGGTGAAGGGCTCGTTGTGCGATGGCAGCACCAGAACATCGTTCGGCACTGCGCCCAGCAACTTCTTGCAAGAGGCGATCCAATCGGCAAGCGGATCGCCATCCGGCTCCGTCGGGAAAACCGACACGTTCGAGGAAATCCGCGGCAGCACCTGATCGCCAGAGATGAAGAGCTTCAACTCTTCCTGCCACAAGCACACATGCTCCGGGCTGTGGCCATTGCCGGTGATCACGCGCCATGGCCGCCCGCCCAGCGTAATCACATCGCCATCGGCCAAACGCTTGTACGCATCCGGCATCTTCGACACGGCTTTACCGAAGCCGCCGAAGCGCACTTTGTAACTATCGATCAGGTCTTCATCCCAACCAGCCGCGCGATAGAACTTTACGCCCTCCTCGGGGGCCTCGCGGCCCGTGTCGGCCACCAGCATGCGACCCGTGATGTATTCGAGCCGGCTCATCCACAACGTTGCGTCGAACTTGCGCGTGATCCAACCGGCGAGGCCCATGTGATCGGGATGCATGTGCGTGCAGATCACACGCTTCACAGGCCGCCCCTGTAGCGTCGCATCAAAAATTCCGCGCCAGTATTCGCGCGTCTGCTCGATCGCAACGCCAGTATCGACGATGGTCCAGCTATCGCCGTCATCGATCAGCCATAGATTGATCCACTGCAACGCAAACGGCAGCGGCATCCTGATCCAATAGACGCCCGGCGCGACCTCGCGCGCGACGCCCGCCTCAGGCGGCTCGCCTAACGGGTACACAAGCTGCGGCTTAGCGCGCCGCGCCGTGGTTTCGTCTTCCAGCCCGTCCATGGACATGAAAAAACCGCCTCCTCCCGCGCAGCCTAGCCTATGCGGACCTGCTCGGGAACGCATTGTCGGCGGGGGACGCCGGTAGGGGAACCATGAAGCGCATTATCATCTGCATGGACGGCACCTGGCAGTCCCTCGATCAGCCGAAGATGACGAACATCGGCATCATCGCGCGCAGCGTCGCCCACAAGGAAACCCAAGCCGACGGATCGCAAATCCACCAGATGGTGATCTACACGCGCGGAGTCGGCTCCAGCATGCTCGCACTCGATCAGCCGACGTGGTTCGACAAGGTCAGCGCCAGTTTCAACCGCTTCGCCGGCGGCGCATTCGGAGAAGGCCTCGAGGACGGCATTCTCGACACCTATCTGCGCCTCGCCTTCAACTACGAGGCAGGCGATGAGATTTACATTTTCGGCTTCAGCCGCGGCGCTTATGCCGCGCGCCGCCTCACAGGCTTGATCAACACTGCGGGCATTGTCAGCCGCCGTTACGTCGACATGGCCCGCCCCGCCATTCGTCTCTATTATCGCAAACCGAAGGACGACGCCTCCGACGTTGAAAAGCAAGACTTCGAGCGCGAAGCGGCCGCTTTCCGCCGCGATTACGGCAAAGGCGATCGCAACGAAGATGGCACTCGGCGTGCAACCGACGACGTGCCGCGCGTGAAGTACCTCGGCGTGTTCGACACCGTCGAGCAGCGGGGCATGTCAGAGGTCTGGGCCTCGATGACGCCGTGGAAGGAGAAAAGGGGCCGCTTCGGCTTTTCCAATCTCCGCGTCTCCCCGAACGTCGACAACGCGCGCCACGCCGTCGCCATTGATGAATCACGCATCGGCTTTCCCTGCGCGCTCTGGGAAGGGATCGAGGAAGACAATACCCGTCTGGGCCGCCGTGCTTATGCGCAGCGTTGGTTCGTCGGCAGTCACGGCGATGTCGGCGGGGGTGGCAGCGATGTTCTTTCCGCAGCGGCTCTGAAATGGATCGCCGAAGGCGCGCGCGACGCGGGTCTGCGCTTCTACGCAACTTACGGCGAAGACAAATCCCCTCTGGACGAAGCGCTGCAAAAAGCCGGTTACGACGCGCCGATCTCGCGCCCCGTCCTCGCGAAGGCTTGGCAACCGATCAATTATCCCTGGCGCGCGCGCCGCATCTGGCCAGGCAAAAACAAACCATCCCTCGCGGACGCCGAAGGCATGCTCGACGAAGCGGCCTTCCAGCGCGCCAATGCCGAAAAACTGCGCCCGCGCTATCGGCCCACGCCGCTGCGCCCGTTCACGAACGTCCTCCGCGAATGGCGCGAGGCGCGCGACCGCTCAGCCCACCATTGAGAGCGCCGCGGCGCCCACGCGAAGGGCCGTTAGCCGCCCAGCCGCGCGGGCGAGAACTGTCTCGGCGTAAAAACTGAAAAGCCGCGCTTGTTCGTCAGATGCGCGCCGCGTGAGCCCCTGCGCCACTAACGCACCGCCCGCTACATCTCCGGCGAGCGCGAGATACTCGCTGGCGCCAGCAAGCGCGTCGTCACGCGAGGCGCCCAGCATAAACTCCGTCGCGTCGCGCAGCGTGTGCGCCGCGGCCGCGAGCCGCTTTCCAGCGCGCGGATCGGCGTGCGCTTCGCCGGCGGCGATCGCATCATCAATCAGCCGACCCATCGCTGCGCCGCGATCGCTCAAGAGCTTGCGGCCATAGAGATCGATCGCCTGAATGCCGTTCGTGCCTTCGTAGATCGGTGCAATCCGCGCATCGCGATAGAACTGGGCTGCGCCGCCTTCCTCCACAAACCCCATGCCGCCGTGCACCTGCACGCCTAAACTTGCGGCCTCGACGCCCAACTCCGTCGACCACGCTTTCGCCAGCGGCGTCAGCAAGTCTTCCGTCGCCTTATCGCCAGCGTCCGCAGCGACGGCGCAGGCATAACAAATCGCACGCCCAGCCTGGATCTTCGCACGCATCGTCATCAGCATGCGGCGTACGTCGGGGTGCTCGATAATCAGCGCGCCGCCCTGCTTGCGCTCCTTCGCATACGCCAGCGCCTTCTGGTACGCGGCCTCGGCGACGGCGACGCCTTCCATGCCGACATTGAGCCGTGCCGCATTCATCATCGTGAACATCGCCGCGAGTCCGCGGTTTTCCTCGCCGATCAACCACCCAGTCGCGCCTTCATACGCGAGCGTGCATGTCGGCGAGGCGTGGATGCCCATCTTCTCCTCCACACCGATGCATCGCACCGCGTTGCGCGAGCCATCCGCGTCGCGAAACTTCGGCACAATGAACATCGAGATGCCCTTCGAGCCCGCGGGCGCGCCCTCGATCCGCGCCAACACCAAATGAATGATGTTCGGCGCAAGATCGTGCTCGCCCCACGTGATGAAGATCTTCTGGCCAGTGATGGCGTATGACCCATCCGCCTGCGGCACGGCCTTCGTCGTCAGCACGCCAAGGTCGGAGCCCGCCTGCGGCTCCGTCAGATTCATCGTACCCGACCATTCGCCGGAGATCAGCTTCTCCAGATAAAGCTTCTTCTGGTCAGCCGCGCCGTGGTGTTCGATCGCTTCGATGGCGCCCAGCGTCAGCATCGGCAGCAAGCCGAAACTCATATTGGCGCTATGCACCGTCTCCATCACCGCGAGCGCCACCGCGCGCGGCAAGCCTTGGCCGCCATAAGCGGGATCGGCCGCTAAGCCCTGCCAGCCGCCGGACTTGTAGGCATTGTAAGCTTCGCGAAAACCTGGCGCCGCCGTCACCACGCCATCCTTCAGCGAGACGCCCGCCTGATCGCCGCTCCGATTGATCGGCGCCAATGTCTCCGCCGCCAGCGCGCCGGCGCCATCCAAGATTGCGCCGAGCAGATCTTCGTCGAGGTCGGGATAGCTCTTGCGCACGCGCCAAAGGTCCGCGCACGCCTCCAATGCAAAACGGATATCCGCGATGGGCGCTTTGTAGCTCATGTCGAGTCTCTCCGTCCGGCAGCATAATCACTTCACGAATCCGCGACAGCCTTGGACGGCGCGCGTTGGCAGATGCTAAGACGCCCCCGGGCGGGGCGTCGGAGGATCACCATGCGTAAGTCATTCGTCGCCGCCGCTGTCTTTGCACTTTCGGCCTGCGCCAACGTTCAGGGCGCATCCGATGCGCCAGCCCCTTTCACTGCCGCTGCCGCTGAGGCGCGAGCATCCGCAGCAGCGCTGCCAAATTTCCCGGTCGCGGTCGATCTACCTGCTGGCACGTATCGACTCGATCCGCGTCACGCGAGTGTGCTCTTCCGCATCCGCCACATGGAGCTTTCCTGGTACACGGCGCGGTTCGCAACAAAAGACGCGACGCTCGAGCTCGATCCCACCGATCCAAGCCGTTCGCGCCTCACCGCAACGGTCGACGCAGCTTCCGTCGACACCGGCCTGCCCACGCAACGCGATGGCGCATTCGATCGCTCCATCGGCCGCGCGCTCGGCAGCGAGACCACGCCGCAGATCAGTTTCGCTTCAACCGTGATTGAGCGCACCGGTGAACATACCGCGCGCGTCACGGGCGATCTCACCATGAATGGCCAAACCCATCCGGCGACCCTCGATGTCACGTTCGATGGCGGTCGCGTCGATCCACTGCGCGGCGGAAATATGGTGCTAGGCTTCTCGGCCCACGGCCAGATCGATCGCAGCCAGTGGGGCGTCACCGAATGGCGCGCCTTCACCGGCAACGACGTTCAAATCGTCATCGAAGCCGAATTCATCAAAACGTAGCCAACAATCCCCAGCCATCCCCGCACTTTCGCACGGTTACCTCCGTGTGCGTACTTGTGGGCCCCGGGCGCCGCCGCCCTACATTGGCCGCTCCAGCGAGGAGAATTCTGATGAAGTATTGGTCCGCCGCCATCGCCGCTCTGGCCTTGGCCGCCTGTTCACAACCCGCCACGACGACAACGGAAGCGCCGACCGAGGCCGCGCGGCCCGTCGAAGTCCCGTCCGGCCAATACACGCTAGACCCCACCCATACGACGGTGACCGTCAACGCCCGCCATTTCGGGCTCTCCAATTACGTGCTGCGTTTCAACACGGTCAGCGGCACGCTGAACTTCAATGCCGAAGACCCTGCGCAATCGTCCGTCGAAGCCACCGTCGCGGTGACCTCGCTCGATACGCCTTACGCGGGCAATCGTGACTTCGACGCAGAGCTTCAGAACTCCGAGTGGCTCGACGCCGCCGGTAGCCCGAACGCCACCTTCCGCTCCACGGCGGTTGAGCGCACCGGCCCCAACACAGCGCGCGTCACCGGCGACCTCACCTTCAAAGGCGCGACGCACCCGATCACGTTCGACGTCACTTACAACGCCAGCCACCTGCAGCACCCGATGGGCCCGCCGACCTCGCTGATCGGCTTCTCCGCCCGCGGCACGCTTTCGCGCTCGCAATACGGCGTGAACGCGCTGCCAGAGACCGCCGGCGCCAATGATGGCATCAGCGACCAAGTCGTTGTCCTCATTGAAGCGGAGTTCACGCGGCCGTATGAGGGCGCGCCGAACACCCGCCAACCCGCAGAACCGGTCAATTGAACCTATGAGCGCGATGGCCCAGCGTTACACAGCGGTCGCGATCGTCCTTCATTGGGCGATCGCGTTCGCCATCGCGCTCATGATCCCGCTCGGGTTCTGGATGCACGAGCAATCCGAACACGGCGGCGCGGCTGCAGGGCTCTTCAGCATCTATCAGCTGCACAAATCCATCGGCCTCACGGTGCTCGGCTTGAGCGTTGTGCGCCTCACCTGGCGGCTGATGAACCCACCGCCGCCGATGCCAGAGCACATGCCGGCGTGGGAACGCTTCGTTGCGCTGGCCACGCATTGGGCGTTCTATGCACTTATGATCGGCCTGCCGCTCAGCGGCTGGCTCTACGTATCCGCCGGCTGGTCTATCCATGACGAGCAGCCGCTTCTGATCACCACCCATTGGTTCGGGCTCTTCGTTGTGCCGCACCTCTTCGGTCTGCCGCAGGCCAGCGCTGACGTACGCGAAGCCGTCGCTGGCGCTTCGATGGCGGCGCACTTCTATCTCGCCTGGGCCACTGTTGGCCTGGCCGCGCTCCATGTCGCCGCCGCGCTGAAGCACCACTTCTTTGATCGCGACGAAGTTCTGGCCCACATGGTCCCCGGCGTTCGCGCACCTCGCGAAGAAGGCCAAGCGCCGAAGAACCCCGCGCGCCTCGCCATCCTCGGCGGCGGCCTTGGCCTCGTCACGGTCGCGCTGGTCGCGGCGCTGTTCGCGATCTTCACCTGGGCCGCCGCGCCGGTCGCCGCGCCGCCAGCCACAACAACAGAAGTCGCCACCACCGAGGCGCCAGCGACCACCACGCTTGCGCCCACAACGGAAACCACTGTCGCGGGCCCGGCAGTCTGGCAGGTCGACTCGCGCGCCAGCAATGTACGCTTCGCCTTCAGCTTCGCGGACGCCGAGTCCGGCGATAACACCCGCTTCGAAGGTCGCTTTGATCGCTGGCGGGCCGACATCCGCTTCGACCCGGAAAATCTGGAAGCCTCGACCGCGCGCGTCACCATCGAGCTCGCTTCCGCCGTCGACGGCGTCGCACTACACGAGCGCAACCTGCCGACCGCGCCTTGGTTCAACGTCGCCGCCACACCGAACGCGACCTTCCATACCACCAGCTTCCGCCACCGCAGCGGCGCCAATTACGAGGCCCGCGGCGAACTCACCATCCGCGGCCGCTCCCGCAACATCACTTTGCCGTTCACGCTGAACATCGAAGGCAATCGCGCCGTCATGGACGGCCGCACCACCATCGACCGCAACGATTTCGACATCGGCAAGGACACCGAGGCCGACGACATGATCTCGCGCGAAGTCGAAGTCATCCTCCACCTCGAGGCCGTGCGCGCGTCATGAGCGTGAACGAGGCGGCGGCCATTCTGCGCGCCGGCGGCCTCGTCGCCTTCCCGACAGAGACGGTCTATGGCCTCGGCGCCGACGCGGCGAACCCGCTCGCCGTCGCACGCATCTACGAAGCCAAGGGGCGGCCTCAGTTCAATCCACTGATCGCCCACGTGCTCAGCATCGCTGACGCAGAAGCGCACGCTGACCTCCCCGCGAATGCGCGCAAACTCGCTGCAGCCTTCTGGCCCGGGCCATTCACACTCGTCGTCACGCGCCGTGCGGAGAGCAGCGTCTGCGAACTCGCCTGCGCCGGGCTCTCCACAATCGCACTTCGCGCGCCGTCCCATCCGATGGCGCGTGAGCTGCTGGCGGCCTTCGGCGGGCCTATCGTTGCGCCCAGCGCCAACCGCTCCGGCCATGTAAGCGCCACGACGGCCGCGCACGTCGCCGCCGATCTCGCAGGTCGCGTCGATCTCGTGCTCGACGGCGGCGCTTCGCCGATTGGCTTGGAGTCCACGATCGTGGCCGTCGACGACGCGGGCGCCGCCACTTTGCTCCGCCCCGGCGCCATCAGCCGCGACGCGATCGAAGCGATCATCGGCCCGCTCGCAACGCCCGCGCCGCACACGATCGCCGCGCCCGGCATGATGGAAAGCCATTACGCACCCCGCGCGCGCCTCCGGCTCGATGCCGACGCTCCGCGCCCCGGCGAAGCGTTCCTCGCCTTCGGCGCGGCGGCTCCCGCAGGCGGCGCGACACTCTCGGCGCATGGTGATCTCGTGGAAGCCGCCGCCAATCTCTACGCCGCCTTGCGCGCTCTCGACGCGTCCGGCGCCGAAACCATTGCGGTCGCGCCAATCCCGGCGTCCGGCCTCGGCGAAGCCATCCGCGATCGCCTCGCACGCGCCGCCGCCCCGCGCGGCTGAAGCGTGCTATCAGGGGTCATGCCAACTGACCTCTACGCCAAGATCGCCAACCGCCTCGGCCCCAAGGGTGTCGTCACCGACGCTGACGCATTGGCCCCATATCTTGTCGAATGGCGCGGCAGATTCCGGGGAAATACCCCGCTTCTAGCGCTGCCCGCGAGCACGGCGGAGGTCGCCGACGTCGTGCGCCTGTGCGCCGAAGCCGGCGTTTCCATCACAACGCAAGGCGGCAACACTGGGCTCGTCGGCGGTCAGATCCCCGACGGCGAAGTGCTGCTTTCTCTGAAGCGCATGAACGCGATCCGCGCCATCGATGCCGACAACGACTCACTCGTGGCGGAGGCCGGCGTCGTGCTCAACACCGTGCAAGAAACGGCGCGCGATGCGAATCGACTCTTCCCGTTGAGCCTCGCCAGCGAAGGCAGTGCGACAATTGGTGGACTGATCTCCACAAATGCTGGCGGCGTGCACGTGCTGCGTTACGGCATGATGCGTGACCTCGTGCTCGGCATCGAAGCGGTGCTCGCGGACGGCGGCGTGCTCTCTTCGCTGAAGGGGCTGCGCAAGGACAACACCGGCTACGACTTGAAGCAGCTCTTCATCGGCGCCGAAGGAACCCTGGGCGTCGTGACCGCGGCGAGCCTGAAGCTCTTCCCCCGCCCGACCGCGCGCGAGACCGTCCTCCTCGGCGTGGCCGATGCGCGCCGCGCGCTCGCTCTCCTCCATCGCGCCAAGGCCGGCACCGGCGCTGTCTCCGCCTTCGAAGTGATGAACCGGCTCTCGGTCGATTGCGTGGTTAAGAACATCGCCAACATCCGCGATCCGCTTCCCGGTGCGCCGATGCTGGTGCTGATCGAGTTCGAGGCGGCGCACGCCCAGGGCCTGCGCGACGCGGTCGAAGAAACGCTTGCAGCAGCTCTCGAAGCTGGCGAAGCGCAAACGGCTCTTATTGCTGAAAACGCAAGCCAGGCGCGGGATTTCTGGGCTGTACGCGAACTGATCTCCGCCGGCCACAAGCCCGAGGGCGCACAGGTCAATCACGACATCAGCGTGCCCGTTTCAAAGACGCCGGACTTCCTCGCGCGCGCTAACGCCGCGATGGAGGCGCGTGTGCCGGGTGTGCGCATTGTCGCGTTCGGTCACATGGGCGACGGCAACTTCCACTATACCGCGATGCAGCCACAGGGCGCCGACCCCGCCGCGTTCCCCGGCGCCGCGCTGACACAGACCGTCTATGAGATCGCCACCGCGCTCGATGGTTCGATCTCAGCTGAGCATGGCATCGGCGTCGCGCGGCGCGCCGATCTCACCCGCTTCAAGGACGCCGAGTCGCTCGCATTGATGCGCACGTTGAAGCGTGCGCTTGATCCGCATCGCGTGTTCAATCCGCGCGCATTGATCGACTGATCGCGCGTATCGAATCGAAACAAACGCACACGATGCAGTGCGAGATGCACGCGATGCGCTGTTGCAGAATCATCGCGTCGAATCTTTTCAGTGGCGAATGTGCTTGCACATGACGTATTGAAGACGTACTGCGGCTGCGTTGCCGTAACCACAAAGGAGCCAGGGCATGGCTAAGAAAGCGAAGAAGGCGGCCAAGAAGGTCGCGAAGAAAGCAAAGGCCAAGAAGGCCGTGCGCAAGACGACTGCGAAGAAGGCCGCCAAGAAGGCGCCGCGCAAGAAGACCGCCAAGAAGCGCGCTGCTAAGAAGCGCTAAGGCGTTCGCGGGGCGCACTTCGACAGCGCCTCGAAAGAACACGGACGAATGTCCAATTGATGCGCGGCGCGAAAGCGTCGCGCATCATGCTTTTGGGGGGCAGCGATCGCGCCAAGCCCGGGAAATTTCTCTTTATCTTCCTTAAACTTAGCGGATCAGCGGCCGACGTGCGCAGCGCGCGCCGCAATCAATCCATCGCCGCCTTCGCAACGCTCAATGCCGCGCTCAACGCGCGGCGTCACGAACGCATTGAAGCGATAGTTCAAGCCTTCCCGCACGACCACGAAACACGATGGCGAACTGACGTTTGTATCAGCGTATGCAAAGCATGCGCGGCCGTCTTCGGTGATGCTGAGCCGCCCCTCGCGCCGCGCGCCGACATAGTCATAAACGGTGCGGCCCGATGGCTCTATGCACTCGGTCCACGGCGCACTGATTCTCTCGTTGAAGCCGCTGAGTCGCACGCCGAACAGTTCCGAACGGGCCTCGCGCGCGCTCAGAACTACATTTTGTGCAGTTGCGGCGCCTGTGACCCCGAGGGCGACCACCAACAAGGCAGCGAACGCGCCACGCAACATCGACGTCTCCCTTCCGGAACGACTACATCATGACGCCGAGGAGAACGGAATGACCGAGGTGAAGCGCCCCATCGCCGCCGTTGGCGTCGTTTGCCTCCGCGGCGACGACGTTCTGCTCATCCGGCGCGGCGCGCCGCCGCTGCAGGACCGCTGGTCTCTTCCCGGTGGGCGCATCGAGTGGGGCGAACGCACAGCCGACGCCGCGCTCCGCGAACTGAAGGAAGAAACCGGCTGTGACGCCGATCTCATCGGCCTCATCGACGTGGTGGACGCCGTACTCACCAAGAGCGGCGCACCCAACGAACCGCCCTGGGGTCACTACGTTCTGATCGACTACGCAGCCCGCTGGCGGGCCGGCGAACCCCGCGGCGGCGATGACGCCACCGATGCGCGCTTCTTTACACGCCAAGAAATCCGGGCGCTTGAGCTCTGGGACGAGACGCTCCGCATCATCGAAGCCGCTCGCGCGATGGCTTAGGCCTGATTGGCCGCGCCCTGGGTCGGGGCGCCGACCGGGGCCTTCACGTCCTGCTTGCGCGCCTCACTCACATCGAACGCCATCTTCACCAGCGTCAGCACCAGCAACCCACCCAGCGGCTGATTGAGCAGCATCAAAACAAAGCCGCCGAAAATGATGGTCACATGCAGGATCATGATGCGCGGATAAGGCGAGGACATCAGCTCCTGGGGGCTCGTCCGCGCCGCATCGCCCCGCACCAGGAAGAGAACGAACTGCAGCACCTGCCACAGCACGATGGAGAGCAAGCCGATCGTCAGATTGCTCTGCGAGGCCAGCAATTGCGACACCGCCCCGCCCAGATCGATGATCGAGTCGCCGTAAAAGCCACCGCCCGTCATCGCGCCGCTGAACATCGCCATCACGAAGACGCCATGCCCAAAGCAGAACATCCCGTAGTGCACGGTGAAGAAGAAAAAGTAGAACGCGGCGATGCCGAGCGACACGGCGCCCTTGCGACCCACAACCGCCGTCGCCACCATGCTGGCCAACGTGCGCACGCCGATAATGACGTTCTCGAGCCAATAGAGAATGATCAGCGCGAACGCGCTCCAGCCCCAGAACAGAACGCCGACCACCGGAATAAGGTTAAGAGCGATCGCCGCCAGCACCGGCCAGCTTTTCGCCACGTTCCAGGGAACTTTCGGCCCGTTCATGCGCTCTCTTTCGCCGCAGGGGCTTGCGGCCGCGCGAACCTATCCAAACTCCTCTAAGAATGAGCAAGGAGAGAATGTCATGGCTAAGGACAGAATGAGCCGAGCCGCCGAACTGGCCGAAGAAGCGCGCGAGCGCGCTGAGGAGGCCTATGAAGCCGCGCATGCCGCCGTCGAAGACGGCCTCGACGATGCGCATCGCTACCTTAAGCGCCAATGGCGCGAGCGCCCCGTCGCGGTCGCCGCGACTGCGGCTGGCGTTGGCCTACTCGTTGGTCTCCTTCTGGGGAGCCGCCGATAATGTTCGATCGCGCCATGGCGACGGTGGTGGCCACGGCCGCGGCCTGCGCTGCGGTGGTGATGGCTGTGTTCGCGTTCGGCTTTGCGATCTACGCGGTGCTCGTTCCCTACACCGGCGAGCCGGGCGCCGCCGCGATCGTTGCACTTGTCGCAGCGCTTGTGGTGGCGATCTTTGCGCTCATCGCCACGCTCCGCGCACGCAAGCGCGAACGCGAGACTCAAGTCGCGCAAGCTGAACTACTTGACGAACTGCCGCTGGGCCTGGGCGACATCGCCCGCGACCGGCCGCTGATGACACTCGGCATCACCGCCGCCGCCGGCCTTCTTGCGGCGCGCCACCCCACCTTGGTGCGCGACATGATCCACATCGTGGCCCGTTTCAGCCGCCGCTGACCCCAAGTCAGCAGAGCACGCTTTACAGGACGAGCCAGGGCGGCAACTCTCCGCGCCGATAGGTCGTGGGGAGACGAACTTATGCGCATTCTTGCCGCCGCTGCCGCGGCTGCCCTGGTGATGATCGGCGCCGCCGAAGCGCGCACGTGGCGCATCCGGCCGGGCGCCGAAGCCGAGCAGCAATTGCAAACCGCGCTGATCGAAGCGCGGCCGGGCGACACCGTCCAACTCGGCCGCGGCCGCTTCGAGCTGACGACCGGGCTTTCGCTCGACGTCGACCGCGTCACCATTCGCGGCGAAGGCGAGCAACGCTCCGTCCTTTCCTTCACCGGCCAGCGTCGGGGCGCCGAGGGCCTGCTCATCACCTCAGACCAAGTCACGCTCCGCGACTTCGCCGTCGAGAATGCCCGCGGCGACGCGATCAAGGCACGCGACTGCAATGGCATCCATATCCGCGAAGTCCGCGTCGAATGGACGGGCGGCCCCAACCCGAACAACGGCGCCTACGGCCTCTACCCCGTCAATTGTGACAACGTCCTGATCGAGCGCTCGATCGCGCGAGGCGCCTCTGACGCCGGCATCTATGTCGGCCAATCGCGCAACATCATCGTTCGCGACAACATCGCCGAGTACAACGTCGCCGGCATCGAGATCGAAAACAGCTTCAACGCCGATGTCTTCGGCAACACCGCCACCCACAACACCGGCGGCATCCTGGTGTTCGACCTGCCCGGTCTGCCGCAAAAGGGCGGCCACGACGTCCGCGTGTTCGAAAACCGCATCGTCGCCAACGACACGCCGAACTTCGCCCCCGCAGGCAACATCGTTGCGGGCGTGCCGACCGGCACCGGCGTGCTCATCATGGCCAACCGCAACGTCCATGTCTTTGACAACGACATCGCGGACAACGGCACGGTGAACGTCCTCGTTACCTCCTATCGCAACGAGTTCGAGGACCGCGAATACAACCCCATTCCGCGCGACGTCGTCATTCGCGACAACCGCTTCGGCAATACCGGCTTCGCACCGGCCGGCGATCTCGCGGCCCTCGCGCAAATGGGCGTGCCGATCCCTGACGTGATCTGGGATGGCGCGACCTTGTTCTCCGTCGGGGGCGCCCCGCGGACCGAAAGCGTGCGCCTGGTCGTGCGCGACAACACCTCGACACGCACAGGCCAGAGCACCTTCCTTTCGCTGGGCCTGCCCGTCGCCGGCTCGCCGCTCTCGGAAGCCGCGCCAGACCCGACCCCGCCGCCGCTGCTCGAAGTGGCTGAGCCGGAGGAAGTGCGGATCCGCGACTGATGCGGCGCTTCGCTCTCGCGGCGCTCGCGCTGCTCGCCTGCGTCACCAGCGCGGTCGCGCAAGCGCCCGCGCCGGTGAACGACCGCGCTATCCTGGCTGAGCGCCCGCCTGAGCTGCTTTCCGCCTACCGATTCTTCCGCGACGCCGGCGCGCGCGATCCCAACACCCGCGTCACCGCCTACGATCTCAACACGCCGCTCTGGTCGGACGGCGCCCTGAAGTTTCGCTACGTTTACATCCCGGCCGGCGCCCAGGCGCAGTACAACGACGAGCGTGTCTTCGACTTCCCCGTCGGCACGGTGCTGATCAAAACCTTCGCCTTCGCCGCCGACATGCGCCGCCCAACTGAGAACGTGCGCTTCCTCGAAACGCGCCTCCTCATCCGCCGCGCCGAAGGTTGGGTCGCGTATCCTTACGTCTGGAACGAAGCGCAGACCGAAGCGCGCCTTTCGTCCATCGGCGCCAACATCCCCGTCAGCTTCATCACCGCTGCCGGCGAAACCACCGAGCTCGATTGGGCCGTGCCGAACCGCAACCAGTGCAAAGGCTGCCACGATCGCGCCGGCGACCTCACGCCCATTGGCCCAAATGCGCGGAATCTGAACCGCAGTGTTTCCTACGTCTATCCTGAGCCTGCTCCCGGATTGCACGGCATGATGGTGGACGGCCGCTGGAGAAACCAGTTGGCCGAGTGGATCGATCTCGGACTGCTCGATCGAATGCCGGCAGATGCGCCAAGGGCAGCGCAGGCTTATGAGGGCGTCGATTCAGTCGAGGCCCGCGCCCGCGCTTATCTCGATGTGAATTGCGCGCACTGCCACAACCCGGAGGGCCCGGCGCACACGTCCGGCCTTGATCTGCGCTGGAGTCAGCACGAACCGATCAGCTGGGGCGTCAACAAACGACCCGTCGCCGCCGGCCGCGGCTCAGCCAATATGCAGTTCGCGATCGCGCCCGGCGATCCCGACCACTCGTTCTTGCTCTATCGCATGGAGAGCACCGACCCCGGCGTGATGATGCCAGAGCTCGGCCGCCAAACCGTCGATCCGCGTGCCATCGCGCTGATGCGCGAATGGATCAGCACGATGGACGCGAACGGGCGCAGCGCTCAGTGATGCAAGAAGCTCGCGTCGATCATGCCGACGCCGATCGCCGCATGCACGGCGAGCATCATCAGCACAACTGATGCGGTCACAAAGATCAGGAACCGGACGATGATGATGTTCACCGTCCCCTGCACCAGCGAGTGCACCACGCGTAGCGCCACATAGAGCCACGCAAGGCCGATATTGATGTCGTTGGCCTGATCCAGAAACTGCAGCGCAAAGCAGAGCGCGTAAAACAGCGTCGGCTGCTCCATCAGGTGATTGTAGTTGCTGGCCGGGTTCGCGGCCCACGCCGGCAGCGCTTCCATCTGCGCCTTCGTGGCTTGGCCTGGCCGAAGCTTCGCCCCCGACATCGCCGGGATGCGCGTCGCATAAAGCCAAATTAGCACGATCAGCGACCACACTACGAGCGCCACAACAGGCGCGATCATTCCGTGTTCGTACATAACGTTCCCCCGTCTCAGGCGTGGGATCATCCGCCGGGTCCCCGGCGCGGGCAAGACTACCGTTACGGGAGTCGGCTTGGCGCGCGCCGCCTCGGCCCTTAGGTTCGCGCGCGCAAAACGGGGATTCCATGAGCAAGAACGAAAGCGCAGAACGCGAAAACTCGCCCCTCCTTGAGCGGGCGTTGGAATGGATCATCTACTCCAGCCGCTGGCTGATGGCGCCAGTCTATCTTGGCCTCATCGCCGCGCTCGGCATTCTCATCGTCACGTTCTTCCGCGAGCTTTACCTGCAAATCCCGCTCGTGCTCAGCATGACCGAGACCGACATCATTTTGCTCGTGCTGACGCTGGTCGATCTCTCGCTCGCCGGCAATCTGGTGCTGATCATCCTCTTCACCGGCTATGAGAGCTTCGTCTCGAAGATCGACTTCGCCCATAAGGACCGCGACCGTCCCGATTGGATGGGCACGCTCGATTTCTCAGGCCTCAAGATCAAGCTCATCGCCTCGATCGTCGCCATAAGCGGCATCCATCTGCTGAAGATCTTCATGAACCTCTCGAATTACACAGAGGCGCAGCTCCTCTGGTACGTCGTCATCCATGTCACCTTCATCTTCTCCGGCGTTTGCGTCGCGGCGATGGATTGGATCGAGGAAAAAGCGCACAAGGTGAATGCGGACTGATCCTGGCGGGCACACATGAGCGACAGCGCGGCGACTTGCATCCCGATCGATCAATCGACTGCGCGCCCCGCTCCGTTCCGTGGGCTGTTCTCGGAAATCGTGCGCTGGGTTTGCTCGCTCTATCTCGGCGCAGCCGGCTGGAAGCTGCGCGGTGATTTTCCGGCGCTTGAGAAAGCTGTGCTCGTTGCCGCGCCGCACACATCCAACTGGGACGGCATCAACATGCTCGCGACCGCGGGCTATTACCGCGTGAAGCTCCGCTGGATGGGTAAGAAGAGCCTCACGCAAGGCCCGTTCGGCTGGCTGATCAAATGGCTGGGCTGCGTGCCGATCGACCGCTCCGCAGCGAACGACGTCGTCAAAACCATGAGTGACGCGTTTGCCGCTACGAACCGCATGATCCTCGCCATTCCGCCCGAAGGCACCCGCAGCGCCACGCGTGAATGGAAAACCGGCTTCTATCACATCGCCCGCGGCGCCGGCGTGCCGCTGGTGCTGAGCGTGCTCGACTACGGCACGAAAACGGTGAGCCTCGCCGCGATCGTTCATCCCAGCGGCGACTACGAGGGAGACCTCGCCCTCATCCGCACGTACTACGCGCGCGCCGTCGGCAAGCATCCGGAGAAATTCACGTCGGCATAAGCCGCTACATCCGCTCCGGCACGTCGATACCGAGCAGATCAAGCGTCAGCGTGAGCTGCTTCAGCGTCGCCGCGGCCAACGCGAGACGCGACGCACGCACCGCGCCTTCGGACGGCAAGATCGGGCAGTTGGTGTAAAAACCCGAAAACGCTTGCGCGAGATTGAAGGCGTGCTCGGCCAGGAAGTGTGGCGCCTTCTTGTCGTAGGCGGCGCGCAATGCGCCATCGAACGCATCGAGCGCCAGCGCCAGCGCGCGTTCGGACTCGTGCTCGATCTCGATCGCGCCGGCGCGGATTTGCTGCTCTTCGGCTTTGCGCAGGATGCTCTTGATGCGCACCGATTGGTAAAGCAGGTACGGGCCGGTCTTGCCTTCGAAGCTCATGAAGCGATCGAGATCGAAGATGTAGGACGTGCCACGGAAGTTCGAGAGATCGGCGAACTTGATCGCAGCGATGGCGACCTTGTGGGCGACGTCTTCAAACTCTTCCTTCGAGAAGTCGCCGCCAATCTCGTTTTCCTTCAGACGCTGGCGCGCCTTCTCTTCGGCCTGGCCGATGAGGTCTTGCAGTTTGAGCACCCCGCCGGCGCGGGTCTTGAACGGCGTGCCGTCGGGGCCGTTCATGGTGCCGAAGCCGATGTGCTCGAGTTGGTCGCGCTTGGCGTATCCGGCTTTGTCGGCGGCGCGATAGACTTGCTCGAAGTGATCGGCTTGGCGCTGGTCGACGCAATAGAGGATGAGATCGGGCTTTTGATCGCGCATGCGCTGCACGATCGTGGCGAGATCGGTGGTGCCGTACATGGCCGAGCCTTCGGACGACACGACCAGCAGCGGGTCCGGGCTTTCGACTTCGACGACTGTGCCGTCGTCGCGCTTTTTCTTTTTAGTCTCGCCCGGATTGGCGACGCGGAGGATGCGCGCGCCTTGGTCGTCTTCGAGCAGGCCTTTCTTATCGAGGTCTTCGACCATGCCGGGGATCAGCGGATCGGCGTCGCTTTCGCCGAGCCACAGATCGAAGTCGACGCCGAGCGACGCGAAGTCGCGCTTTTGCGCGGCCATCGAGACGTCGTGCATCGCTTTCCAAATGGTGCGATGAAGCTCGCTGCCGCCCTGCAGCGCGGCTGTAGCCTTGCGCGCGCGATCGCGCACATCGATGTCGCCCTCTTTCACGCGCTTGGCGTAGGCTGGATAGATGGCTTCGAGCTGATCGAGCGTCAGCGCCTTCAGGCGCACGTCGAGTTTGGCTTTGTCATCAAAGCCGCCGAGCTCATCTTCGAGCGCGGTGATGACAAGGCCCATCTGGAAGCCCCAGTCGCCAAAGTGCGCGTCGCCCCAAACTTCATCGCCGCGGAAGCGATAGATGCGCTTCACGCTCTCGCCGATGATCGAGGCGCGCAGGTGCCCCACGTGCATGCCCTTAGCGACGTTCGGGCCGCCGTAATCGACCACCACGCGCCGCTTGTGCTCGACCGACGAAGCGCCGGCATGCGCATCATCCGCCACAAACTGTGCGCGCTTGGTCAGCGCGTCGGCAGTGACTTTGAAGTTGAGGAAGCCAGGCCCTGCGATGCTTGGCGCGGGCGAAAGGTCGGTCGCGGTCCATTCAGCAGCGACGGATTGCGCCACTTCTTGCGGCTTCTTGCCTGCGGCTTTGGCTACGGCGAGCGCGCCATTGGCCTGAAACTCGCCAAGGTCCGGCCGATCCGAACGGCGCACGTCCGCATGCTTCGGATCGAGTCCAAGCTTAGCGAACACACTAGCGTTCGCCGCGGTGAATGCGCTGGCGAGGTCTTTCATTTCGGCAATAGGCAATAGGGAGTGGGCAATTGAGTTGCAAGGCAATGGGCGATCGCAGCAGTAAACCTACTGCCTATTGCCCAGTGCCAATGGCCTCACTGACCCGGATTGGCGCCGGCGTCGATGCGGAAGCGGCGACCGTCGCGGTTGAACTGCACCTGCTCAGGCGTCAGTTCGAAGCCGACGAGAATTTCGAAGTTCTCGCCCGAAATCTGGTCGTTGGCGCGCGGGATTACGATGCGCTCGATGTGCTCGGTGCGACGCACAACGGATTCGCCGCGATCGAAGCGCACGTCGATATCGAAATACGCCTTTTCGATCGGCGCGCGACCACGGCGCGTCACCGCGACCCAGTAGCGATAGGTTTGACGATCCGACGTCGCCGCCGGACCACGGCCGAACGCCATGTTGACGTCGACGTTCATGACGATGGGATCCGTGCCGACATAGCGGCAAAGGCCGGTCACGCCCTCCATCTCACCGGTGAAAGTGATGTTGTTGTAGCGCTGCACGTTCGGCTGCGCGAATTGCACGGTGCGGGCATTGTCGTAGAGCACGCCCATCAGCGGGCACGGACCGGCGTTCGGACGGTCATCGTTGCCAACCAGGCGATCAAGAAAGGTCGGCTCACGCGTGCGTTGCTGCGTTTCCTCAGGCAGTACGCCGCCCGGCAGTTCGACGGTGCGGCCCTGACGGGTGCCGCAGGCGCCCACAAGCAGGGCAACGGAAAGCAACAGCGCTGCCGGGAGCTTCATTCTGACCTCTCACGCCCATCGCGACTTGGGGCACGCAGCGGCGGCTGCATGTCTCACCCCGCCTCCAAGGCAAATGGCGCAGCGCCGTGATAGCTTCCGGTTCGGCGCGCGGCAACACGGCCAGGCGCCTTACGAGATTTTTCGCCTGCGAGCCGATGACTTCGCCAGAAAAACGCCCAATTTCAATCCTGTTGGCGGCTCCTCGGGGGTTCTGCGCCGGGGTCGACCGCGCCATTCAGATCGTTGAGCAAGCGATCCGAAAGTGGGGCGCGCCGGTCTATGTCCGCCATGAGATCGTGCACAACCGCCACGTAGTGGAGCGCCTGGAGGCCCTCGGCGCTGTCTTCGTCGAAGAACTCGACGAATGCCCGATCGATCGCCCGGTCATTTTCTCCGCCCACGGCGTGCCCAAAGCGGTCCCTGCGGAGGCGCGCGCGCGGGAGATGATCTACGTCGACGCCACCTGCCCGCTCGTTTCCAAGGTGCACGTTGAGGCCGAGCGCCACTTCAACGCCGGCCGCGAGATCGTGCTCATCGGCCACGCCGGCCACCCTGAAGTGATCGGCACAATGGGCCAGCTTCCCACCGGCGCAATCACGCTGCTTGAAACCGTCGCCGACGCTGAAGTCTTCGCCCCGCGCGATCCGTCCAAGCTTTCGTTCGTCACGCAGACAACGCTCTCGGTCGATGACACCGCCGAGATGGTGAGCGTGCTGCAGCGGCGCTTCCCCGGCATCGCCGCGCCCCACAAAGAAGACATCTGCTACGCCACCACCAATCGCCAGGACGCGGTAAAAGCGATGGGCGAAGGCGCGGACCTCGTGCTCGTGATCGGCTCACCGAAGAGTTCGAACTCCGTGCGCCTCGTTGAAGTCGCCAAGCGCGCCGGCGCAAAAGATGCGCGGCTCGTGGGCTCCGCCAACGAAGTCGATTGGTCTTGGTTCGATCAGGTGAAAACCGTGGGCGTCACCGCCGGCGCCAGCGCGCCCGAAGATTTGGTCGAAGGCCTGATCGCAGCCATCGCCGCGCGCTATGATGCTTCCGTCGAAGAAGTGCGCGTCACCCAGGAGGACGTCACCTTCAAGCTGCCGCGCGTGCTGGCGGAGTGACGCCCCACCCGCTGCCCGACCTGATCTATAGCGTCATCGAAGGTATCCGCACGCGCCGCTCCACCCGCCCCGCACTCGTCGCCGTCAGCGGTCCACAGGGCTCGGGCAAGAGCACTGTGTGTTGGATGCTTGAGGCCGCCAATCGCGGCCGCTTCGCGCATTTTTCGCTCGACGATGTCTATCTCACGCACGCCGAACGCCAGGCTCTCGCGCGCGATGTTCACCCGCTCTGCGCCACACGTGGTCCGCCCGGCACGCACGACCTCAAGCTCGCCGACGATCTTATCAACGCGCTCGAAGACCCGTCCGGCAAGCAGCGCGTAGCGCTCCCGCGTTTCGACAAAGCCCGCGACGACCGCGCACCCGAAGCAGATTGGCCAATCTTCTCCGGCCTGCCCTACGCGATCCTCGTCGATGGTTGGTGCCTCGGCGCAAAACCGCTCGACGCCAACGCCCTCGCGACACCGCTCAACGCGCTGGAGCGCGACGAAGACCCGGACGGCACCTGGCGCCGCTACACCGCCGATCGCTTGGCCGACGACTACCAAACCTTCTTCGAAGGCTTCGACGCCACGATCTATCTCCAAGCCCCATCCTGGGACATCGTCCGCCGCTGGCGTGGCCAACAAGAAGAGCAAATGCTCGGCCGCACGCTGACCGCAGCAGAAAACGCCAAGCTCGATCGCTTCGTCATGCACTATGAGCGCGTGACACGCGCCATGCTCGCGGGTCATCATTGCGCGGAATGGATCGTCCACCTGGACGACGAGCGCAAAGTGCAGCGGATCGAAGAGCGCGACTGATGGCCGTCTATACCCAGCTCTCCGACGCCGATCTCGCGGCGCTGCTTGATCAGTACGACATCGGCCCCGCCACATCCTGCAAAGGCATCGCCGAGGGCGTCGAGAACTCGAACTTCGCGCTTGGCACGCCCGCCGGCCAATTCATCCTTACGATCTTCGAAAAGCGCACCAACGAGGCGGACCTGCCCTTCTTCATGCGCATCATGGCGCAGCTTGCCGAGCGCGGCGTCGCAGCGCCCCAGCCGATCGCCACCAAGCAAGGCGCGTTCTACACCCACCTCAAAGGCAAACCTGTCGCCATCATCTCCTTCCTCGAAGGTGTTTGGCCGCGCACGCCCGACATCGCCCACTGCGCCGCGATCGGCGAAGCGCTCGCACGGATGCACGTGGCGCTCGAAGGCTTTCCGCTCGAACGCGCCAACGCGCTTTCGCTCGATGGCTGGGAGCGGCTGATCGCGCCGCGCTTGGCGCAAGCCGAATATCTGCGCCCCGGCCTCGCGCGCTTGATCGAGCGCGACGTCGCTGAAGTCCGCGCCGCTTGGCCCAGCGATCTCCCGCGCGGGCCGATCCACGCCGATCTCTTCCCCGACAACGCGCTCTTTCTCGGCGATCGTCTCACCGGCCTCATCGACTTCTATTTCGCCTGCACGGATTTTCTCGCCTACGACCTCGCCGTCTGCCTCAACGCCTGGTGCTTCGCCGGCGAGTACGACATCGCGCGCGGCGCAGCGATGATCGCAGCTTACGAAACCATCCGCCCGCTCACCGACGCCGAACGCACGGCATTGCCCACGCTCTGCCGCGGCGCGGCGCTCCGCTTCTTCGCAACACGGCTCGCAGATTGGGGCGACACCCCCGCCGGCGCCATGGTGAAGCCAAAAGATCCCCTCGAATACGCCGACAAGCTCGCATTTCATCGCGCCGCAAAGGGAGCGGCGGATTATGAGGGTTAAAGCGAACCTCATCCGCCTCGTTGCACTTTTCGCTGCGCTCCTGCTGTGGCCCCCGATGGCCGGCTCGGCTTCGATGTTTTTAATCAACGGCCTTGGCGGCGCCGGCGCGTTCACCGAGCTGCCATCCAGCAGCGCGCTTCGTAGTCTCAAACTCGCCGCCGCCGAGGGCTTCAAGATCGGCGTGTTCGCAACGCCTTTCATTTCGCTCATTCCAGCAACGCTCGTTTTTGTGATGAGACGGTGGCTGCCGCGGATCGCCGATCTCGCCGCCGGTGCACTTGGCGCGCTCGCCGTGTTCGTGCTCTTCATAGTTTACACAACCATTCACCCGCTTGATCCATTGCTCGGCGGCATCGCGCCATTGATCCTGGGCGTACTGCTAATCTCGGGAATGATTACGAGCTTTGTGATCGCCACACTTCGCCCGCGCGCGACTCTCGCTACACCCCCGCCATGAGCAATACGGTCGACATCTGGACGGACGGCGCATGTAGCGGCAATCCCGGCCCGGGCGGTTGGGGTGCGATCCTGCACTATGCCGGCACGGAAAAAGAACTCTCCGGCGCCGAAGCGGCGACCACCAACAACCGCATGGAGCTCATGGCCGCCATTCAAGCGCTCGAAGCGCTGAAGCGCCCCAGCAAAGTGCGCCTCCACACCGATTCCAAATACGTGATGGATGGCCTCACCAAATGGATTCACGGCTGGAAGAGGAACGGCTGGAAAACCGCAGACAAGAAGCCCGTGAAAAACGAAGATCTCTGGAAGCGCCTCGATGAAGCGAACGGCCGCCACGAGGTCGAGTGGAAATGGGTCAAAGGCCACGCCGACAACGTCAACAACAACCGCGCCGACGAACTCGCCCGCAACGCCATCAAGACGCTGAAATCCTAGCCAGCGCACGAACCGGCGCGCATAGTCGCACCATGCGCGCCCTTCTCATCCTCATCGCTCTCGTCTGCGCCACGCCCGCGCACGCGCAAACCCTTGACGATCTCACTTGGCTCAAAGGCTGCTGGCGCACCGAAGCGCCGCGTGAAGCTGAAACCGGGGCGCAAACCACCGAAGTATGGCTCGATCCGCCCGGCCCGTTCATGGTCGGGTATTCGTTCACCGAAGGCGAAGGCGCGGTGCAAGGCTGGGAGCACATGCGCATCGACGCCGCCGATGGCGGCCGCCCGCGCTTCGTCGCGAGCCCCGGCGGCGCGCCGCCGGTTGCGTTTCAGATGAGTGAACCTAGCGACATAATTCACTTAGGCCCGCACCAACCGGACGGCGTGGCTGTATTTACAAATCCCGACCACGACTACCCGCAGAGCATCATGTACGTCCGTTTCGGTAACCGCCTCACGGCCACCATCTCCAAAATCGACGGCAGCGATCCCTACACATACGCCTATCGCCGCTTCACCTGCCCGACCGCCCTTCGCCCCTAAAACGTGGGACTTGACATTGGTTCAATGTTGAACTGTTCTAGTTCAATATTAAACCGATAGGCCGAACATGCCCTCCCGCCGCCACGTGCTTTCGCTGCTGTCCGCCGCGCCATTTGCGCCAGCGCTGGCGGGCTGCGCGCAAGAGGAGCTCGCCGATCCAGTCGCCGGATGGCGCAACCCGGGCGCCGGCGAAAGTGATCCGCGCCGCTTTGCCCTCGCCCACGCCATTCTCGCGCCGAACCCGCACAACACGCAGCCCTGGCAAGTCGAACTCGACGACGCCGACGGCATGACGCTTTATTGCGATCTCGACCGGCGTCTCGATTTCACCGATCCGTTCGATCGCCAAATCACCATCGGCTGCGGCTGCTTTCTTGAACTCTATCGCATGTCCGCCGGGCTTCAGAACTATTGGCCGACAATCACGTTCTTCCCCGAAGGCGAACCAACGCCGCGCCTCGACGCGCGTCCCGTCGCGCGCGTGGCATTGGGCCCAAGACAAGATCAGCCCAACACCGATCCATCCATCCTGCAAATCCCCAACCGACGCACCAACCGCAATCCGTACGAATCGCGCGTGCCAACCGCCGAAGCGCTCGACGAACTGGTCAACGTCGTCGTTGGCATGGGCGAGGAATATACGGGCGGCGTTTATTGGACCAACGATGCAGCCCGTGTCGCGCAAGGCCGCGATCTTGTCTGGCGCGCGTGGGATCGCGAGCTGCGCACTGAAGGCGCGGCAGCGGAAACTTTCGGGTGGCTCCGCTTCGGCCGCGAAGAGATCGCGCGCCATCGCGATGGCCTGGGTATGCCCGGCGTAGGCGTCAGCCTTTTCAAGATGCTGGGCCAACTGGACCGCGAAGAGCTGATCAATCCCGAGTCAGAAGCCAACAAGACCGCGTCCCGCACCTGGCGGGAACTCGCGATGACATCGCCCGCGTTCTTGTGGATCACATCGCAGGGCGACACGCCAGGAATGCGCCTCAACGCTGGCCGCGCCTACGCCCGCCTCGCGCTCGCTGCTACGCAGATGGGCCTCGTCATGCATCCCTGGAGCCAAGCGCTTCAGGAATATGAAGAGATGGCCGATCTTCGGTCCGAGATGCGAACATTCCTCGCGCCGCCCGAAGGCGAAACCATGCAAATGCTTGTGCGCATCGGTTATGCGGCGCCCATGGCGCCATCGGCGCGGCGCGCGCCGGAGGACTTCATCCGCGTATGAAGAAGCAAGAGGCGCTCAGGATTTCATTCCAAGCAATGAGCGAGATCGCGATCATCGGGCATTTGGCCGACACCGCGCTGGCGAAGGTGCTGCCGCCGGAACTCTCAGTGGCTGGCTTTGGGGTGCTGAACCACTTCGTGCGCCTCAACGTCGAAGGCGAGAGTCCCGCCCGGCTCGCGCGCGCCTTCCAAGTGACCAAAGGCGCCATGACGTACACGCTCCAACAGCTCGAAGCGCTGAACTACGTCACTGTCGAAGCTGATCCAGCGGATGCGCGCGCTAAGATCGTGCGCATCACCAAACGCGGCCGCAAGGCGCGTGACGAAGGCGTCGCGCGCGTCGATCCGGGGATGAATGCATTGATTGATTTCATCGGCGCCGACGAGTTCGCAAAAGCGCTGCCGTTTCTCACGAAGCTACGTCAGGTCTTAGACGCCGCGCGCGATTAAGCGGCGCGCACCTTCAGCGTCGCGCCGTCAACGCTGTCGATCACGACCGTCTGCCCAGGCGTCAACGCTTCATCGCTCACCGCGCGCCACACCGTATCAGCGACCTTCACCGAACCCGCGCCGTCCTTGAACGACGCGATCTCTCCGCGTGTGCCGATCAGCGTCTGCGACCGCTCATTCAAGCCGTTCGCCGCCTGCTCGCTCCGCCAACGCTGCACGATCGGCCGCCCGAACCACGTCAGCGCGATCACGAGCACCGCGAAGATTGCTACATCGGCCGCCCACGTCGTTCCGCCCGACAGAGAAACCAGCGCCGTGATGAACGCGGCCACAGCCGGCCACAACAGGTAGGTGGTGCCGGACGCCATCTCGGCGATCAGCAGAATGAGCCCAAAGACCAACCAATGCTGCGGGCCAAGGCTCGTCAGGAAGGCAATCAGCGTGTCCATGCTGCTAATGTAGCGATGCTTTGCCGCTCGCGCGAGGGCTTAGCGCGGCGCCGGCGTCGGCGGGCGCGGCGTCGCGAACGGATTGCCCGTGTTGGCGCTCCCCTCACCTTGCGCGTTCAGCGCCCGCAAGCCCTCAACCAGGCCGGCGATGCCCGAAAGATCCGCCGGAATGATCACGGTGCGTTGCTGGTTCGACGTCGCGAGCTGACCGAACGCTTCGACATACTTCAAACCAAGGAAGTAACGGATCGCGTTGACGTCGCCCTTGCTGATCGCCTGCGAAACCATGTCCGTCGCCTTCGCTTCGGCTTCGGCCTCCCGCTCGCGCGCTTCAGAGTCGCGGAACGCGGCTTCGCGGCGGCCTTCGGCTTCCAGGATCGCCGATTGCTTGGCGCCCTCTGCGCGCAGAACAGCGGCTTGCTTATCGCCTTCGGCTTCCAGAATTTGCGCGCGGCGTTCGCGCTCGGCCTTCATCTGACGCGCCATCGCTTGGGTCAGATCGGCCGGCGGCTGCAGATCCTTGATCTCGACGCGCATCACCTTCGTGCCCCACGCGTGCGTGGCCGCGTCGATCACGGTCAACAAGCGCGCATTGATTGAGTCACGTTGCGAGAGCACTTCGTCGAGGTCCATCGAACCGACAACCGTACGCACGTTGGTCAAGCAGAGGTTCAGAACGGCGAGACGATAATTCTCCACTTCGTACGCCGCCTTCGCCGCATCCATCACTTGGATGAAGACGATAGCGTCGACGCTGACGACGGCGTTGTCCTTCGTGATCACGTCTTGGCGCGGCACATCCAAGACCGCTTCCATCATAGACATGCGCTTGCCGATGCGATCCACGAACGGCACCAGGAAAGCGATGCCCGGGCGCAGTGTGCCGGTGTAGCGGCCGAAGCGCTCAACCGTGAACTGGAAGCCTTGCGGCACAACCTTGATCGCGCTGAACGCCAGCACGAGCGCCATAACAGCGAAAACAAGCACAACCGACATCGCGTCACTCCCGCCGCTTCTGCGGCCCATGCGTTCTCGCGCCGAAGTCGCGCGTTAAAATCAGCCTAATTGAGAGAGCAAGTGCTCCGCACTGGAAACCTTGTATTCACCAGCTTCCTCAACGTTGAGCTTCTGTACCACCCCATCCTTCACAAGCATTGAATAGCGCTTCGAACGCGGCCCCATGCCGAACTTTGAAAAGTCCGCATCGAGGCCCACAGCGCGCGCAAACTCGCCCGAGCCGTCCGAAAGCATGACGATATCGTCAACGACGCTCTGATCCTTCGCCCACGCGCCCATCACAAAATGATCGTTCACCGCCGTGCATGCGATCGTGTCGACGCCCTTGGCTTTGAGGTCCGCGCCCAGTTCGCGAAAGCTTGGCAGGTGCCGCGCTGAGCATGTGGGCGTGAACGCCCCTGGCACGGCGAAGAGCGCCACGGTCTTGCCCGCGAATACATCAGCGGTGCGCATGGGTTTCATGCCTTCGCTGGTCGGTACATTGAACTGCACGTCCGGCAGGTTTTCGCCCTCTTTGATCATGGTCTTGGCTCCAAAACTCGGTTGATGGCCAATATAGGGCCCTGGAGCGCATATGCGAGCGCCCTCTTGCGCGAAATCGTCCGGCGCGGGACCATCCGCTTATGAGCGACAACCTCGTGGGCAAGCTTCTGGTGGCGATGCCGGGGATCGGCGATCCCCGTTTCGAGCACACCGTCATCATGATGTGCGCGCACGACGCAGAGCACGCGATGGGCGTCGTCGTGAACAAGCCCAAGGAGCAACTCACGCTCAGCGACGTGTTCGATCATCTGGGGCTAGAGACGGAAGGCGAACTTGCCGAGCGCGTCGTGCTCGATGGCGGTCCGGTACGCCCCGATCGCGGCTACGTGCTGCACTCTGAAGATTTCGCCGCTGGCGAGGCCACGCAAGATGTCGCGCCTGGCGTTCGCCTCACCGCGACGCGAGACGTCCTGGTCGCCGTCGCCGGCGAAGAAGCGCCGCAGGATTTCCTGCTCGCGCTTGGCTGTGCGGGCTGGGGCGCGGGCCAGCTGGAACAAGAGCTCATGCATAATGCCTGGCTCGTCGTCGACTTCGACAAAGCCATCGTCTTTGACGAACGGCACGAGGAAAAATGGGCGCGCGCCATCAAGACGCTTGGCCTCGATCCCTCTCAATTGATGAGCGGCGAAGTCGGTCGCGCCTAGCGCTTGCGCACCACCCGCTTCGTCGACGCCGGATACTTCACCAACGAGGCAGCAGGCCGCACTGGCCTGCGCTCAAGATTGCCGCCGCAATTGGGGCAATGCCCGCCCAACGCGCCGTCAGCGCATGACGCACAGAACGTGCATTCAAAGCTGCAGATCCGCGCATCCGTGCTTTCCGCCGGCAAATCGCAATCGCACGCCTCGCAATTCGGCCTAAGCTCCAGCATCAAGCGTTCCCCGTCATGCGTGCAATCGCCTCGCGCCGCTGCTCAGCAAATTTCGCGAAAAGGTTCTTCACCGCCGTGACCGTTTTCTCTTCCGCAATCTCGGGTCGGCCTGAGTTGAATGGCGGCGCCGGAGCATACTCAATCGCCAGCTGAATCATCTTAGCGACATCATCACCTGCAATATCCGCAACGATCCTGAGCGCGATATCGATCCCAGCCGTCACGCCGCCGCCGGTGTACGTGGTTCCATCGCGCACAACGCGCGCGTCGTCAGCAATCGCGCCAAACGCCGGCAACAATTCGCGATACGCCCAGTGCGTCCCCGCGCGCTTGCCTTGCAACAACCCAGCGGCGCCGAGGATGAGCGATCCTGTGCACACCGAGGTGACGTAGGTAGCACCCTCCCCCAGCCGCTTCACCTCAGCCATGAACGCGGGATCGAGCATCGCGTCCGTCTGCCCGGGCCCGCCCGGGATCATGATGAGGTCGGCGCGATCGATATCCGCCAGCGCCCGCAATCCAGCGAACGTCAGCCCCATCTCGCTCACGAGCACGCCGCCATCCTTGGACGCAACGATCACCTCCGCGCCCGGCATACGCGCGAGGACTTCGTAGGGCCCGGTGAAATCCAGCTGAGTCAGCCGCGGATAGAGGATGAAGACAACGCGGAACGGTTTGGCCATCGGGGAGCGCCTTTCAGTTGACAGCGCGATACTGGACGCGCGAGGCTTTGGCGGAAATGTCAAAGAACCCTCGTTTTCCGCCAAAGCCGCGAAACATCGCCGTCGTGCTGTTTCCTGGTTTCCAAATTCTCGACGTTGCGGGGCCGATCGCGGCGTTCGAAATCGCAGAACGCTTCGTGCGCGGCGCCTACGCACTCCGAATTGTCGCCAGCGCACCCGGCCTCGTTGCTTCATCATCCGGCGCGGCGATGCCCGCTGAAGCGCTGAGCTTGCGCGGTGTCGATACGCTCCTCCTCTCCGGCGGCGGCGGCACGCTAAAGGCCATGCAGGACAAGAAGCTGATCGCGGCGCTGAAGCGCGCGCCAGCGCGCGTACGGCGCGTCACCAGCGTCTGCTCCGGCGCCTTTGTTCTCGCCGCCGCCGGCTTGCTCGACGGCAAGTGCGCCACCACGCACTGGCGCCGCGCGCCCGACCTTGCGCGCCTCTTCCCAAGAGTCCGCGTTGAGCCCGATCGCATCCACGTGCAGGACGGCAACATCTGGACTTCCGCCGGCATCACCGCAGGCATTGATCTTGCCCTCGCCCTGATCGCCGACGACTTGGGCGCCGACATCGCCGGCGAAGTCGCGCGCGAGATGGTTTGCTACGCCAAGCGTCCAGGCGGCCAAGCACAGCATTCTGCTCTGCTCGAGATCGATACGCCGCGCTTCGCCGATCTCAACGCTTGGATACGCAATCATCTGGCGGACGATCTCTCCGTCGAACGGCTCGCCGAACGCGCCGTCATGAGCCCGCGCAACTTCGCCCGCGCCTATGCCGCTGAAACCGGCGTCACGCCCGCCAAGGCCGTTGAGCGCTTGCGCGTCGATGCAGCCCGCGCAGCCCTCGCCCAAGGCGGCGCCATTCAAACCATTGCCGAGCGTACCGGCTTCGGCGATCCCGAACGCATGCGCCGCGCCTTCGTACGCCTCTACGGCGCCCCGCCTGCCGCCATGCGCCGGACGCTGCGTCCGGCTTGACGGCGCACACAGTTCGGCGGACGAACGACCATGGCCAACGATCAAAAATGCATCTTCATCACTGGCGCAGGCTCCGGCATCGGACGCGCCACTGCGCAACTCTTCGCTGAGCGCGGCTGGTTCGTCGGCTTGTTTGACGTGAACCAATCAGGCCTCGATGAAACCGCCGCGATGTTGCCGTCGGGCGAACGCATCTCCATGACGTTCGATGTGCGCGACCGCGCCGGCTGGGCGCGGGCAGTCGAGACATTCGGTCAGGCCACAAATCGTCGGATGCATGTGCTCTTTAACAACGCCGGCGTCGGCAAAGGCGGCTGGATCGATGAAATGGCGCCGGACGACATCGACCTTGTGCTCGATGTGAACCTGAAGGGCGTCATCAACGGCGTGAACGCAGCGCTCCCGCTGCTGCGCGAAACACCTGGCGCGCGCATCGTCAACACGGCGTCCGTCGCCGGCGTGTTTGGCGCGCCGAAGATGGCGGTGTACGCGGCAACCAAGTTCGGCGTGCGCGGCCTCACCGAGGCGCTCGATGTTGAGCTCTCGCGCTACGGCGTGCGCGTCACCAGCCTGATGCCGTGGTTCATCGACACCGCGATCCTCAACAGCGTCGCCGGCGAAAACACCAATCGCAGCCTCAAGGACCAGCTCACCGAAAGCAAAACGCCGATCTACCCGGTGCGCATGGCCGCCGAGCGCGCGTGGGACGCGGCGCATGGAACGGAACTCCACTACATGGTCGGTAAGGAGGCCGAGCGCGCGCGTTTCGCGGCGCGCTTCTTCCCCGGCCTTATGCGCAAGCGTCTCAAAGAAATGATGAGCGACGACTAAGCGGTCGCGCAGAGCACAAAAGGAAAGAGCGCCCCGCAAGGAGCGCTCTTTTGATTTTCAGGTCCGCGAACCGATCAGGTGGATACTTCCGCCTGGCGACCAGCGTTGGACGCTTCGGTGTCCGTCGGCGCGTCGGTCGCGGGCGCGACTTCCGCCGGCGCTGGCGTGGCCGTGGTGTCCTCGATCACTTCAGGCGCTTCTTCCGTCGGCATCAGCGGCTGGGCGCTACGGCGCGTGCCGATTGCGCCGCGACGCTGCGCCAGCGCTTCCTGGTAGTGCGCGCGCTCGGCGCGGTTCGGGAAGCGATAGAAGAGGTGCGTGCCGACCTGAGTGGTCTCGACCAGGCCCGAATTCCAAACCGGGTTCACTGCCGTCGTATGGTAGTGCGTGGCCCCGCCCGTGATTGGACGGGTGTAGCCCAGCATGACCGCCGTCGCGACGCGTTGGGCGCGATCCCAGGCGCGGCCGCGCGGACGGTGGTTCAGCGAACCATCGCAGGTGAAAGTGAACTGGCAGCCCGTCGAGCGGTGCGAGCCCTGGTAGACGACGCCGCAAATCGAGTTCGGATAAGCGCCTGAGCGCGTCCGGTTCATGATCACTTCGGCGACGGCGACCTGGCCCCGTTGGCTCTCGCCGCGGGCCTCATAATAAATCGCTTGGCTGAGGCAGGCGTGCTGGCGCGCATCAACCTGCTGTTCGGTCGACTGCCCCTGCTCGGTCGCGGCCGGGGCGCTCGGCCCGCGCAGAACCGCCTGCACCATCATGGCGCGCGCGTCCGCGCTTTCAAACAAGGTCGCGCTGCCGCGCGCGCGCAGACCATCGTTCGTCCGGAAAGATGTTAGCTCAACGCGCGCATCAGGCTCCGCCGCCAGCAATTGCTGCTGCAGCTCAGCCTGAAACGCCGTCGACGTGGCGGCCCATTCAGCGCCTTCGCGTTGCTCAGCGGCGCGATGCGAAATCACGGGCATCGCGACTGCTGCAGCCGCGAGACACATGATCGTCGCTGCGCCCTGGCGTACCGCCAGCGGGTTACGTTCGATCTCAACCATCACTTGCGCCCGAATCCCATCGGCAAGAATAGCCAGTCGACGCCAGAACAACGATAAATGCATTAAGCCCCGCTTAATTGCGTGCAGTTTTGGGACAGTCCTGGTCCAATCAAACTGCAGCTTCCGCGTATGTTTCGGCTTAGGAACAACCTGACCTAGGCCTCGGGCGGGATACAGGACCCGCGCAGGGGGGGCGATTGACTTTTTGTTCATAGTCGCAGGACCTGCCTTGCCTGGCTGACTTCCAGGGCCGGGTGCGGCCTCGAAGTCACGCCGAGAAAGCTCAAACGGTTCAAAGTCATGCGAGGACCGTGCCGCTTCACCAGACGGGCGAATTTGCCCGCGACCGCCGGTCGCGCCGGCATTCTCGGCCTTCCGTAGCGGCACGTCGGGCCGGAATGCCCCAGCCTGGGTCGCCAGGCGAGACATATGGGTATCGATGAGACGGTCGATCGCGGTCGCGGTCCGCGCCGGCGCGCATCGAACACGGGGGCGCATGCCCGCTGAGCCGTTCGCCAACGCCACCTAATTACCCCTGGATACTTCTGACGGCCGGCCCCGCTCGCTGGCCTGCCGCTTATGTGGCGAGGCAAGCCCCGCCCGCGAACGGACGAGGCGGTAAGCGCTGGGTCACAAGCTTAGTTCCGGGCGCTATGCGAAATTCCGTAACCGCCGCTTTGTTTCCGAGCTTAGCGCTTCGCTAATGCGGCCTGGGCTGCCGCCAACCGCGCGATCGGCACACGGAACGGGGAACACGACACATAGTCCAGCCCCACGCTCTCGCAGAAACGCACCGAGTCCGGGTCGCCGCCATGCTCGCCGCAGATGCCAAGTTTGATCCCGGCCTGAGTAGCGCGCCCGCGCTCCGCCGCGAGCTTAATCATCTCGCCAACGCCATCGACGTCGATCGAGACGAACGGATCGCGCTCCAGCATCCCCTTCTCGACATACGTGCCGAGGAACTTGCCCGCGTCATCGCGCGAGAGCCCCATGGTCGTTTGCGTGAGATCGTTAGTGCCGAACGAGAAGAACTCGGCGCTCTCGGCAATCCGCCCCGCCTGCAGCGCCGCACGCGGCAACTCGATCATCGTGCCGACGAGATACTCGATCGCCTTGCCGCGCTTGGCGAACACTTCAGCCGCGATCGCATCAACGCGCGCGCGCAGCGTTTCCAATTCCTTCTTCGTGATCACGAATGGGATCATGATTTCCGGAATCGGCGCCGCGCCTTTCTCGGCGACATCGCACGCCGCTTCGAACACAGCGCGCGCCTGCATGTCGTAGATTTCCGGAAACACGATCGCCAAACGGCAACCGCGGAAACCCAGCATCGGATTGCTTTCGGCAAGATCCTTCGAGCGCGCCAACAACGCCTTCGCATCAAGCCCTGTCGCCTTGGCGACATCGACGCAATCTTCTTCCGTGTGCGGCAAGAATTCATGCAGGGGCGGATCGAGGAAGCGAATGGTCACCGGCCGCGCGCCCATCGCTTCGAAGATGCCGACGAAATCCTTGCGCTGGTGCGGGAAGAGCTTATCGAGCGCCGCAACGCGCGCCTCTTGCTTCTCCGCCAGGATCATCTCGCGCACAGCCGCGATGCGCTCAGCGTCGAAGAACATGTGCTCGGTTCGGCAAAGGCCGATGCCCTCGGCGCCGAACTTCACCGCTTGGGCCGCATCCGCGGGCGTTTCCGCGTTGGCGCGCACTTTCATGCGCCGCGCCTTATCGGCCCAGCCCATCAGCGTGCCGAAATCGCCGGTGAGCTCCGGCTGCATCATATCGGCAGCGCCGAACAGCACTTCTCCCGACGAACCGTCGACCGTTACGACATCACCGGCCTTCACGACCCGACCCGCCGCGCGGAATTCGCCGAGCTTCATATCGATGCGAATATCGCCGGCGCCCGAAACACAAGGCCGCCCCATGCCGCGCGCCACCACCGCCGCGTGGCTCGTCATGCCGCCGCGCGCCGTCACGATCGCGCGTGACGCATGCATGCCGTGAATGTCCTCCGGGCTCGTCTCGTCGCGCACCAGAATGACGTCGATCCCGTTCGCGGCCATTTTCTCCGCTTCGTCAGCGTCGAACACGACCTTCCCGACAGCAGCGCCTGGCGAGGCCGGCAAGCCCTTGCAGATGATGTCGCGCTTGTAGCCAGCCGCGATCGTCGGGTGCAGCAACTGATCGAGCGCCGCCGCATCGACACGCAACACAGCTTCGTCTTGGGTAATCAAACCTTCGGCGGCCATATCGACCGCGATCTTCAGCGCCGCCTTCGCCGTGCGCTTACCGTTGCGCGTCTGCAGCATGTAAAGCTTGCCGCGCTCGACCGTGAACTCGAGGTCCTGCATGTCGCGATAGTGCGCTTCGAGCTTTTGATAGACGGCGACCAGCTCGGCATAAACCTGCGGCATCGCTTCTTCGAGCGACTCCCCGCCCTCTTTCATCTCCAAGCGCGACGCCTTTGTCAGCGCCTTCGGCGTGCGAATGCCGGCGACGACATCTTCGCCCTGCGCATTGATCAAAAACTCACCGTAGAATTTCTTGTCACCTGTCGATGGATCGCGCGTGAACGCAACGCCGGTCGCGCTCGTCTCGCCCATATTGCCGAACACCATCGCCTGCACATTGACGGCGGTGCCCCAGCTCTCCGGGATGTTGTTGTGCTTGCGGTAGAAGATCGCGCGATCGTTCATCCAGCTTGAGAACACGGCGCCGATCGCGCCCCAGAGCTGTTCCTTCGGATCATTCGGGAACGGCTTGCCCAGCTCGCGCTGCACCGCGCGCTTATATTCGCTGACGACTTGCTTCCAATCGTCCGCGCTCAACTCGACGTCGGAGCGATATTCGTGCTGATCCTTATGCGTGCCGAGAATTTCCTCGAACACGCCATGCTCCAGTTCGAGCACAACGTCCGAGTACATCTGAATGAAGCGCCGATAGCTATCATAAGCAAAGCGCGCATCGCCCGAGAGCTTGGCCAAACCTTCAACCGTCTCATCATTAAGACCGAGGTTCAGCACCGTATCCATCATGCCCGGCATCGAAGCGCGCGCGCCCGAGCGCACGGAAACCAACAGCGGGTTCGCCGGATCGCCGAAGCGTTTGCCGGTCTTCTTCTCCAGCGAAGCCAAAGCCCCATCGACCTGGCCGCTGAGTTCAGCCGGATATTTCCGATTGTTTTTGTAGAAGGCAGTGCAGACTTCGGTCGTGATGGTGAAGCCCGGCGGCACTGGCAGATCGAGCCGCGACATCTCCGCCAGGTTCGCGCCCTTGCCGCCCAGCAGCGATTTCATCGAAGCGTCGCCGCCCGCCTCGCCGCCGCCAAAGCCATAAACCCATTGCGTCTGCGTCATCGCTTCTCACCACGCTTCCCGGCCGCAGCGTGCACAGCACGCGGATAGCCGGGACCCATCGTTCCGCTTCTCCCAGAGATCAGGAGCTTGCCGAACCATGGGTCCCGGCTCGCCGCTTCGCGTCGTCCGGGAAGCGTGGGAGCTAGCCCTCGATCTTCGAGAAATCCGCCACGGCGGACAGCGCCTCACGTAACCGCGAGAGCAGCAAAAGTCTATTGCGCCGCAGCATGGGATCTTCGGCGTTGACCATGACTTTGTCGAAGAACGCATCCACCGGCGCGCGAAGCCCCGAGAGCGCCTTCATCGCCGTGGCGAACTCTTCGCGTCCCACCGCAGCGCGCGCCGCAGGCAGCGCTTTCTCCAGCGCCTCATAGAGCGCCTTCTCGGCAGGCTCGACGAGCTTGGAAGCATCGACTTGCCCCTGGGCCTCCTCGGCGCTCCACTTACCCTTCTTCTCTTCGGCCGCGAGGATGTTCGCTGCGCGCTTATAGCCCGCCAGCAAGTTCGCGCCGTCTTCAGTTCTGAGGAACGCGTCGAGCGCTTCAACGCGCGCGACGATGCGGACGAGATCGTCATCGCCAAGCGCGAAAACTGCATCGACGAGATCGTGGCGCTTGCCTTGATCGCGGAGTTGAACTTTGAGGCGATCGGCTAGAAAGGCGAGGACATCGCCAACAACGTCCGCAACTCGCCTGTACAAGCCATCCACAATCATGTGGGGCAGAGTGCCAGGAAAGCGATAAGGATCGAGAATCGGAGCTTGCAGCGCGTAGACGATGTCTAACGGACGATCGGATTCAAGGTCACGAACCTCGCATACATCGCCGTGCGAAATTCTGAGCACCACGCCGTTCTTAGCGGTGATCTCCGTTGACGTGTCGGGCGTCCCAAGACGGATGCCTTCTTCCGACATCTCTACGTGTTCGAGTTCGGTGTTTGATAGGACCGCGTACCAGCGCGCCAGGAGCGCGTCCTTCACTCGATTGAGGTGGTTTGCCAGGTCTTTCAGCGCCGCGAGCCGAATGTCGTTTGCGACCAAAAGACGAACGATCCCCAGGGAGGCTCTTCTTAGCGCATACGGATCGCTACTTCCCGTTGGCCTTTCGTCGATCGCCCAGAAGCCGATCAGGGTGTCTAGCTTATCGGCAAGCGCTAACGTCACGGCCACCTTGTCAGTTGGCACACGATCATTCGGCCCGAGCGGGCGATAGTGATCTTCGATCGCAGCCGCGACGCTTTCGTGATTGCCTCTCGTCAGCGCGGAGAGCTGACGTCCCACCTGCCCTTGCAGTTCAGGAAACTCGCCGACGGTTTCCGTCACCAAGTCCATTTTGCAGAGAGCGGCCGCTTCGCGCACGAGCTTTGGATCGGCGCCGGTGACAGCGCAGAGTTCTTCGGCCAACGCGCGCACGCGCTCGACCTTGTCCCAGACGCTGCCGAGCTTTTGGTGGAAGACGATCTTCTCCAGCTTCGCCTTGCGCTCTTCAGTATAGAGCGGCGTTGCGGTGTCGACCTTCCAGAAGAATTGCGCATCGTTCAGCCGCGCGCTCAGCACGCGCGCGTTGCCGGCGGCGATCGCCTTGCCGCCATCCCTCGCTTCGATGTTCGCCACCACGACGAAGTGCGGCGCGAGGCCGCCCTTCTTCGGATCGCGCACGGCGAAATACTTTTGGTGCGTGCGCATGGAGAGGCGGATCACTTCGCCCGGCAGATTGAGGAAGTCGCGGTCCATGTCGCCCAGCAACACGACCGGCCACTCCACCAGCCCCGCCACCTCTTCAAGCAGACCGATATCCTCAACCAGTTCCAGCCCCTTCGCGGCGCAGAGCTTTTTGGCTTGTTCGAGAATAATCGCCTTGCGCTCGTCGCGCTCGATCAGAACTTTGGCGCCGCGCAGCTTCGAGGCGTGATCAGCCGCGCTCGTCACCGGCAACGCTTCCGGCGCATGGAAGCGATGGCCCCAGGTCACAGCTTCGGAGCCCACGCCCTCAACCGCAATCTTCACGGCCTTGCCGTCGAACACGCAGCAAATGTTGTGCAGCGGGCGCACCCATTGCAGATCGCTCGATTGCGAGCGCATCGATTTGGGCCAGGGGAATGCGCGGATGATCTCAGGCACAATTTCCTGCACGATCTCCGGCGTCGCCCGACCCGCGCGCTCGATCTTCGCGACGTAGAACGAGCCCTTCTTGTCATCGACAATCTGCGCCTGATCGATCGACGTCAGACCCGCGCTCTTCAGGAACCCCTGGATCGCCTGATCCGGCGAGCCGACGCGCGGGCCTTTCTTCTCTTCATTCACATCCGCCGCTTTCGCCGGCAGATCGTCAATGAACAAACCGATGCGGCGCGGCGCCGAGAACGTCTTGATCGCCTTCGCGTCCAAGCCCGCCGCCTTCAGCTTCTCGCCAAACGCGCGCGCCAAATCCTCTTCCGCGCGCTTTTGCATGCGCGCCGGGATTTCTTCGGAGAATAGTTCAAGGAGCAGTTGCGGCATTAGTGCGACCAGCCCGCAGGCAACGGTTGCGGCGTCAGCATTTGACGCAAGCTCGCCGCTTCACTGGGATCGATGAACGGCAGCATCACCCGCGTGGTGAAGCTTCCGTACATGCCCTCGTCGGCGAAGATCGCCCAATCGCTGACCAGGGCATCATCAATTTCCACGCGCGAGCCCGCATGCCGCCCAGGCAAACCGACCGGCTCATTGGCGAGATCGCCCACCAATTGCCCGCGCTCGCGCCGCAGGTTCGAAACCCAGATGTGCTCGTGCCCGCCATCTGGCGTCGGCAAGCCAAGCTTCAGCATGTAGCTTTGCGACGCCTCGCGCGCCGGCGCCGCGTTGAACTGCGTCAGAAACTGCGGGTACGAGCGGCGCGCTTCCGCGATCGCCGCGTTCATCGCCGCGTCAGACTCGGAAAACTGCACGATCGGATCGGGCGCGCGTTCGGCCTCGGCTTTTTGCGCCCAAGCCGGCGACACAAGCGCCGCGCCAAACGCCATCGCGATCAGAAATTTCTTCACGACGCCGTCTCCATCTTTTCCCAAGCGCTCGCGCAGCCCTTCGCCAAATCCCGCACCCGCGCGATGAAGCTCTGCCGCTCAGTCGGCGACACCACACCGCGCGCATCAAGCAGATTGAACAGGTGCGACGCCTTCAGCGTATAGTCGAAAGCCGGCAGCACGTTGCCCTCGCCAAGCAACCGCTTCGCCGTCGCCTCCGCATCGTTGAACCAGCGCAAGTTCTGCTCGGGATCGCTCAGCTCGAAATTGAAGCGCGATTGCTGCTTCTCGTTTTCGAGGAAGATGTCGCCGTAGGTCAGCGGCGTTGCGCTGTCGGGATCGTTGAACGGCAGATCGTACACGCGATCGACGCCGAACACGTACATCGCCAAGCGCTCGAGCCCGTACGTCAGCTCACCGCTGACCGGGCGCACATCCAAGCCGCCGACTTGTTGGAAGTACGTGTACTGCGAGACTTCCATCCCGTCGCACCACACTTCCCAGCCCAAACCCCAAGCGCCGACTGTCGGGTTCTCCCAATCGTCTTCGACGAACCGAATGTCGTGCAGCAGCGGATCGATGCCGATGCGCGCGAGCGAGTTGAGATAGAGCTGCTGCAGGTTCGGCGGGTTCGGCTTCAGGATCACCTGGTATTGATAATAGTGCTGCAGCCGGTTCGGGTTCTCGCCGTAGCGGCCATCCTTCGGGCGCCGCGAGGGCTGAACGTACGCCGCGCGCCAAGGCTTCGGCCCAAGCGAGCGCAACGTGGTGGCCGGGTGCAGCGTGCCGGCGCCGACTTGCTCGTCATACGGCTGCAGGATCGCGCAACCCTGCTCGGCCCAGTAATTCTGGAGCGTCAGGATCACGTCCTGAAAACAACGGGGTGGCGCATTGGCTGGCATGGCAGGTGGCCTAAACGCGCCCGCCAGGGCGATCAAGCCGCCCGGCGAGAAGTTTCGGCTTAGCCGCGCCGCATCCACACCGCGACCCACCAGATCACGTAACCCAGCGTGGCCGGCACGACGCCCAGCACAAACCCAACGAGAAAGCCGAACGAAGTGCCCATCGCGACAGGCAACCGCGCCAGCGGCGCTTCCAGAGCAACCGGATTGAGCATCGTCGGCAGCAGCGCGAGAAAAACCAGCACTGAGATCGCCAAGCCGGCGGAGCCGCCCCAATACCAAGCAACGTAGTGGGCTTGCTGCGCCGCCTCGTCCAACGCCGCCACCCAGACGACCGCAAACAGCACCATAGCAACAGCGGCTGCGATCGCGAGCCAGATGGCCCAGGCGTGATCAAGTGTTTGCGAAAGGAAGGCGCCGTACACCACCAAGCAGACGGCGGTCCCGATCATGCCGAGCGATTTCCGCTTCTCACGGTTGGAGCGCTTGTCGATTTGCGTCGTTGTCATTTGCATCACCATCACTCAGCCGCAGCCGCGGCTTCCTCAGCACTGAAAATCTGTTCGATCGGCAAGCCGAACACAGCGGCGATCTTGAACGCCAGCGGCAGCGATGGATCGTACTTGCCGGTCTCGATCGCGTTGACGCTCTGGCGCGACACGTCCAGCCGCTCGGCCAAATCGGCCTGGCTCCAATCGCGCTCGGCGCGCAGCACCTTTAGGCGATTTCTCATTGGTAGCGCCGGCGCACGAAAATCTGCGCGATGCCCCACGTGAAGCACAGCGCCGGAAACACCCACATCAGCGCGTCCTCGATCTGCGGCAAACCAGCGAAGCTTTGCAGAAACCCGTAAGTGAAGCTCGCAAAGCCAACCACCGCCGCCGCGACCGCCAGCGCTTCCAACTCAACACGGCGCTGAAATTCATCGAGCTCGCGCGGCGGCGAGGTGTGGCGAACCACGTAAACGCTGCCGATCAGCACCACCGCATAGACGAGCCCCGCCAAACCCATATCGCGCATGTATTGTCGCGCCAGGCGCCGCGGCGCCGGATCGCAAAGCTCGGAGGTCATTCTCAACTCCATCAAGGTCACGCGACTTTATGACAAGTTATCTTTACATGTCAAGTGAACTTTCCATTTGCGGGCACGACGGGAATCCGGCCAGGGTGCCGCGCATGGGCATTTGCGGGATCGACGAGGCGGGGCGCGGGCCCTGGGCGGGGCCAGTGGTCGCCGCCGCCGTCATCCTGCCCGCGAAGAAGCGCCCCAAGGGCTTGGCGGATTCCAAGCAATTGAGCGCCGAAGCGCGAGAAGAATTGGCGCTTGCCATCCGCGCCTGCGCGGCTGTCAGTGTCGGCATCGCGACGACGGACGAGATCGATCAGATCAACATTCTTCAAGCCACTTATCTTGCGATGCGCCGCGCGTTTGATGGCCTGCAGGAACGCCCAGTCGCTGCGCTGATCGACGGCAATTCCGCGCCCGAATTGCCGTGCCCAATCGAGATGATCATCGATGGCGATGCGTACGTTGCCTCGATCTCCGCCGCCTCGATCATCGCCAAGGTCGAGCGCGACCGAATGATGGTCGAGTTCTGCGCGCAATATCCGGGCTACGCGTTCGCCAAGCACAAGGGCTACGGCACGCCCGAGCATCAGCGCGCTCTGGCCGAGCTTGGTCCCTGCCCAATACATCGCCGCAGTTTCAAGCCCGTACGCGACGCAGCCGGGCTCGCCGCTTAAATAACTGCCGTTAACCATCCGCGGACTCTTGATTCGGAGACTCCGTCAAGCGAGATTCCCGTATCGCGGCGGCTCCCGAGCTTCCGCGCTCGGGGGATCAATGGCGCGCCACTTCAAAGACAAGATCATCGAAGGCGATTGCATCGAGGAGTTGAAGAAGCTCGCCGATGGCAGCGTCGATCTCGTATTTGCCGACCCTCCGTACTTTATGCAGTTGGGCGGCGCGCTCACGCGTCCTGATCAATCGAACGTCGACGGCGTCGATGACGAGTGGGACAAGTTCGAAGACTTCGCCGCCTACGACAACTTCACGCGCGCCTGGCTCACCGAAGCGCGCCGCGTGCTAAAGCCGAATGGCGCGATCTGGGTGATCGGCTCGTATCACAACGTCTTCCGCCTCGGCGCGGCGATGCAGGATCTCGGCTTCTGGATTTTGAACGACATCGTCTGGCGCAAGACCAACCCGATGCCGAACTTCAAAGGCACCCGCTTCACCAACGCGCACGAGACTCTGATCTGGGCCGCGCGCTCGAAGGAAGCGAAATACACGTTCCACTATGACGCGCTGAAAGTGCTCAATGACGATCTGCAGATGCGCTCCGATTGGACGCTGCCGCTCTGCACGGGCGCTGAGCGTCTCAAGAACCGCGAAGGCCGCAAGCTGCATTCCACGCAGAAGCCGGAGGCGCTGCTCCACCGCGTCGTGCTCGCCACCACTAAGCCCGGCGAAGTCATCCTCGATCCCTTCTTCGGCACCGGCACCACGGGCGCTGCCGCCAAGCGCCTGGGCCGCCACTACATCGGCATCGAGCGCGACGCGGAATACGCGGAAGGCGCCCGCGCACGGTTGAAGAAAATTAAACCGGTTTCGATCGAAGATTTGGAAGTGACCAAGTCCAAGAAAGAGGAGCCGCGCGTGCCATTCGGCCAAGTCATCGAGGCGGGCTTCATTCATCCGGGCGCCTGGCTGGTCGCGCCGAACGGCAAACGCGCGCGCGTTCGCGCTGATGGCAGCCTCGCTTTGGGCGACGCAACCGGCTCGATTCACCGCATCGGCGCCCTCGCCTCAGACGCGCCGGCCTGCAACGGCTGGACGTTCTGGAGCCTTGAGACGAAGCAAGGCCCCAAGCCCATCGATCTCTTCCGCCGCGAAATCCGCCGTCAGATGGCGATGGCGCCGGCCGTCTAGCGCGCAAATCGTTGACGACCAGACGCCAGGGCCTAAACCTCGCGCCATGGCGGAGAAGATCGACCTTCAAAGCGTTGAAACGGCGCTGGCCAAAGCTGAGCTCATGGCGGCCCTGTCCGATGCAACGCGCGCGCGCCTCGCCAAGCAAGGCCAGCCTTGCACCGTGGAACCCGGCAAGCTCCTCTTCGCCAAAGGCGACAAGGGCGATGCGCTCTATGTGCTGCTCGAAGGCGAAGTCGAAGTACGCACGTCGACTGAAGCGGGCAAGGACGTCCGCATCGCATCGCTGAAGCCGCACGCGCTGATCGGTGAGATGGCCGTGCTCGACGGTGGCACGCGCTCCGCTGACATCGCCGCCATCCGCAAATCGCGCTTCCTGCGCATCCACCGCGATCAGGCCATCGCTGCGCTGGAGTCCGAGCCGAAGGCGTTGCTGAAGCTCATCGCCGAACTCTCGCGCCGCCTCCGCCATGCTGACGCGGCGCTGGAAGATGCGCACACACTCGATCTCGGCGGGCGTCTCGCGCAACGCCTGCTCGAGGAAGCCGGTGATGGCTCTTCGGTCACCCTCACGCAGACCGAACTCGCACGCCGCATCGGCGCGTCGCGCGAGAAGGTCAATCGCAAGCTGCACGAATGGGTTGATGAAGGCTGGATCGCCATGGGCCGCGCCGGCATCAGGCTCGTGGCGCGCGACAAGTTGAAAGCGCTGATCCAGGAATCGCGCGCGACCTAGCGCGTCCCTTCGCATCTCATATGTTGCTGACAACAGCGAAGAACAAGACTGCACGGGCTTAAGCGTTTCCGTTAGAAGGCTGGCCCCTTCAGGAGTCGCTTATGTCGGAACCTGCCGCTTCCGCACGGCCAAAGCCTCACGCGCGCATGGACCTGACGGAAGGCCCCATCGCCAAGACATTGCTCATGTTCTCGCTGCCTGTTTTGGGCACGAGCGTGCTGCAATCGTTGAACGGCGCCATCAACGCGATCTGGGTGGGGCGCTTACTCGGACCAGAGGCGCTGACGGCAACGACCAATGCGTCTCTGATTTTGATGTTCCTGCTGGGCGCCATGTTCGGCACCGGCATGGCCGCGACGATCCTTGTCGGCCAGGCGGCCGGCGCCAAGGATATCGCGCGCGCCAAGAGGGTCGTCGGCACCGGCGCCTCGTTCTTCACGTTCATCGGCATCGCGTTGGCGATCGGCGGCTTTGCCGCGTCCGAGCAAATTCTGAATTGGATGGGCACGCCTGCTGAGGCGCGCGGGATGGCCGAGGCGTATTTGCGCGTCGTCTTCCTGGCGATGCCGTTCATGTGCTTCTTCGCGTTCATCGTCATGGTTCAGCGGGGCGCGGGCGACGCGAAGACGCCGTTTTATTTCATGACACTGGCGACGATCCTCGACGTCATTTTCAATCCGATCCTGATCACTGGCTATGGCCCCTTCCCCGAGATGGGCATTGCCGGCTCAGCGACATCGATGCTGCTCTCGCAGGCCATCGGCATGCTCGCGATGCTGATCAATCTCTATTGGCGTAAGGCCGATTTGCGCATCGCGCGCAACGAGCTTCACTATTTGAGGCCCGATCCTGAACTGATGCGCACCATTGTGTTCAAGGGCTTGCCGATGGGCGCCCAGATGCTCGCGATCTCGCTCTCGGGCATCATCATGATGTCGATGATCAACGCGTACGGCGCCGAGACCGCGGCAGCCTACGGCGTCGCCGTGCAACTCTGGACCTACGCGCAGATGCCAGCGATGGCGATCGGCGCGGCGGTGTCGTCAATGGCGGCGCAGAATGTCGGCGCCGGCAAGTGGGACCGCGTTGAGCGCAGTGCGCACGCCGGCATCGCCATCAATGTGCTGCTGACCGGCAGCCTCGTTGGCTTGCTCTACATCGTCGATCCCTACGTCGTCGGCCTCTTCCTGCCGAACCAGCCTGCCGCCATCGCTTCGGCCGAGCACATCAACTCCATCGCCGGCTGGAGCTTCATCATGTTCGGCGTGACGTTCGTTCTGTTCGGCGTCGTGCGCTCGACCGGCGCGGTGACGCCGCCGCTCATCATCCTCATCATTTCGCTGTTCGGCGTGCGCATTGGCTTTGCCGAATGGTTCAAGCCGACCATGGGCCAGGACGCGATCTGGTGGAGCTTCCCAATCTCGATGAGCGTCTCGGCCGCGTTGGCGCTTGCCTATTATCGCTGGGGCGGCTGGCGGCGCGCCCATATGGGCCCCGCGATCCCTACGCCTGGGCCGGCCGAGGCGCCTACCGCGTAGCGTGCCCCCGGTCACAGCGGCCGGGGCGGTTTGCGCATAGCTTCTCCTCATCGAACAACGACACACGTTCTCGGGGAGCCTTCAATGACCACCACGCTCAGCACCAAGTTCTACACCCTGGCCCTGGCCATCGCGTTCTTCCTTCCTTGCGCGCTAGCCGCATTGAACCAGGCTGCCCAGATCGTCGCGTAAGAGCCCGACGCTACGATCGACAAAGCAAGGACGCGGAGTAGCTCCCCTCCGCGTCCTTCGCTTTTTAGCCACGCCAAGGCGTGAGACGCGGGCGCCAGCGACGAACATTGGCGCAGTAACGCGCGTAGTCCTCGCCGAACTCACGCTCCAAACGCTTCTCCTCGTAACCGACGACGAAGACGTGAAACGCGAACGCGATGGTGATCCCGTAGGCGATCAGCCCCGCATTCGCGAACAGCAGCGCTTGGCCGAAGATGAGCGCGACCACCGCGACGTACATCGGATTGCGCACATAACGATAAGCGCCGGTGACGACGAGGTGCGCCGTCGGCGCCAGAGGCGCGGGGGTGCCACCGCCGCGCAATGCGAAACGCACGAAGCTCTCGAGCAGCACGGCAAGTCCCGCCACGATCAGCACGCCGCCGGCAACCATCAGATTGACATGCGCGTCGTCGCCGAAGCGCCAGTGCGTGATGAACCACGGGACTAGGCCGGCGACCGTGCCTGGCGCCACCAGCAGGAACGCTGCCGATCCGATCAGCGCCTCGTTGCGAGCCATAGCGCTCATGCCTTCGCGGACGCTGAAGCGGCTCGGCGACGCGCCATGCTTTCAGGCGGCCACTCAGCTTCCATGTCGTAGAATATCTCGAAGGCGCGCTGGCCTTCAGGAAGCCGCACCCAGGGCGCTTTGCTTCTGGTGAAGATGTGCGCGTCCGGCTCGATTGCGTGCGGCGTGTCGAGTGTGGCGACGCGGACGAAGCGCAGATAAGGCCGCCGGCCGTAATCGCTCCAGACCGCGACTTCGCATTTATCGCAGCGATAGATGTCATGGCCCCGCCCGCTGGGGCTTGGCATCTCGACCTTGCGCGGCGCGCCGCTCAGCATTTCGATGCGCGCGGTTTCGATGAGCGCGTTGATCGCGAACGCGCCGCCGGTTTGCTTCTGGCAATCCAGGCAATGGCAGCAATGCGTGAACATTGGCCGCGATGTAAGACGATAGCGCACTGCGCCACACGAGCAGCCGCCTTCGAACATCTCCGCCATCTAGTCCTCCGCCTTCAACGTCGCCGCTTTCTTGAACACGGTTGGCAGCGCGTTTGAGTTTCCCCACCAACCATCGCCCTTCGGCGCGGCGTTGGCGACATAGACATCGAGCGTGAGCTCGAAGTGCGTGAATACGTGGCGCACCTCGCCGGCCTTCGTCCACGCCGCATCGACGGGCGCGTGCTTCAGCGCCGCGGCGCGCGTCCATTTCTTATCGCGCCATTCGGTTGTCGGCAGCGCTTCCATGCCGCCGAGCAAGCCCTTGTCGGGCCGGCGCACCAGCCAGATCGCGTCCTTGCGCTCGGCGCGGAAGACGGCGCCATAGCGCTTCGGCCGTTCGGCCTTGGCGGCGCGGCGTGGGTAAGTCTCGGGCGCGCCGCTCGCGAACGCGGCGCACTCCTTCTGCCAGGGGCACACACCGCACTTTGGTGATTTCGGCGTGCAGACGGTGGCGCCCAGATCCATCAGCGCTTGGGCCCAATCCCCCGGACGCGTCTCTGTCACCAACGCGCCGGCGCGTTCGCGCAGCTCCTTCTTCGCTTCCGGCAGCGGCGCCTCAACGGCATAGAGCCGCGCCATGACGCGCTCCACATTGCCGTCGACCACATTGGTCGGTTCGTCGAAGGCGATCGCGGCGATGGCGGCGGCTGTGTAGGGCCCGACGCCCGGCAGCTCGCGCCATGCGGCCTCGGTCTGCGGGATCGCCTCGGCCAGTTTCTGGGCGGCGGCGTGGAGGTTTCGGGCGCGGGAGTAGTAGCCAAGCCCCGCCCAGGCCCCGAGCACGTCCTCCCGCGGGGCGGCGGCGAGCGCCTTGGCGGTCGGCCACAGCTCGAGGAATCGGTGGAAATACGGGCCGACAGCGGCGACCGTCGTCTGCTGGAGCATGATTTCAGAGAGCCAGACCCGGTACGGATCGGGCCGACCTGCACGTAGCCGCCAGGGTAGGTCGCGACCGTTTTGGTCGTACCAGTTTAGCAATGATTTCCGCAACTTATCCCGAGTCGCGAGCGGCTTATCCACAGCCGTGGGACGTTGGCGGGCAAGCGCGGGCATGCGGTGTCTTTACCCTTTGTTCATGGCTTTACGATTCGCTCAACGGTCCATGTCACTGCGCGACCGCTTCCGTCCGGCGTCTGCCGCGACCGTCGACCCCCGCGCCGAAGCGCGCGCGGCGAAGGCGTTGGCGGGCCAACGGGGCCGCGGGACCATCGCGCCTCCCCCGAGCGCCGGCAAGGCCGTCACGGCGGTGCTGAAGCCGCTGCTCAAGGAAACCGGCCTCGGCCTCAATGAGATGAAGCGGCGCTGGGGCGAAGTCGCCGGCGAGAGCTTTTCGCGGGCCGAGCCTGTGAAGTTGGCGGCTGGCGTTCTGACGCTGAAGGCGCCTGGCGCGCTTGCTCCGTTCCTCCAGACCCAGACCCCTCTCCTTATAGAGCGGCTCAAGGTGGCCGGGGCCAAGATCAAATCTATCCGCATCGAACAGCGCACCGCCGCGGGGCGTCCACCCTCCAACATTCGCCCGCTGAAGCGGGCTTTGACCGGCGCTGAAGAGGCCGCGCTGGCGCAAGCGCTTGACCCCGTGGGCGACCCCAGCCTGAAATCGGCGCTGATGCGGCTTGGGCGCGCGGTCAAGCAGGGGTGAGTTTCCCTTAGAGGGAAATTTCTCTATGCCTCCCGGCCACATCTTGGAGGTCTCTCATGTTCGCCATTGGGCGTCGTTCTTTGCTTTTGGCCGCGAGTTCGCTTGCGCTCGCTGGAACCTTGGCTGCCTGCAATGGCGGCGGCGGCAATGGCGCCGCGATCAATGAAGACGACGTCGTGCTCGGCGCAGCCGATGCGCCGGTTACGTTGATGGAATACGCCTCCTCCACCTGCCCGCACTGCGCTGAATTCCACGAGACGGTGTGGGAGCAGCTGAAGACGACGTACATCGACACCGGCAAGGTGCGTTACGTGTTCCGCGAATTCCCGACGGCGCCGGAAGCTGTTGCGGTTGCAGGCTTCCAAGTTGCGCGCTGCGGCGGCGCGACGCCGGAGCAATATATGGCGCGCTTGGGCGAGATTTTCCGCCAGCAACGCGCGATCTTCGCATCCGGCACGATGGAAGGCATCCGCAATAAGTTCGTCGAGATCGGCGGCGCCGCCGGCCTCAGCCAAGATCAAGTGATACAGTGCATCACCGATGAGAGCGGCGCCGAGCGCGTTCGCCGCATAGTCGAAGCCGGTTCGCGTGATTTCCAAATCACCGGCACCCCGACGTTCGTTCTGAACGGCCGCAAGGTCGAGGATGCGGGCGTGCAGACCTGGGAAGGCATGCAGCGGATCCTCGAAGCCGCGCTTGCCGAGCACAACTAACGCGAAGGTGCGCAGCCTGCCGTGAACCTCACCGAGCTGCGCCTCCTCGGCTTCAAGAGCTTCGTCGATCCAGCCAAGGCGCCGATCGAGCAAGGCCTGACGGGTGTTGTTGGTCCCAATGGCTGCGGCAAGTCGAACTTGCTGGAGGCCGTGCGCTGGGTGATGGGCGCGACGAGCGCCAAGTCCATGCGCGCGACCGACATGGAAGACGTGATCTTCTCCGGCAGCGCCGGGCGCCCCGCGCGCGAGTTCGCGGAAGTCACGGTCGTGCTGACACAGGCCCGCGGACGCGCGCCGGCGCCGTTCCACAACGAGGATGTGTTGGAGGTCTCGCGCCGCATTCGGCGCGGGCTTGGCTCGATCTATCGCATCAACGGCAAGGAGGTGCGCGCCAAGGATGTGCAGCTTCTGTTTGCGGATGCCGCGACCGGCGCCAACTCGCCGGCTTTGGTGCGTCAGGGTCAGATCAGCGAGCTGATCGCGGCCAAGCCGCAGAATCGCCGCCGCATCCTCGAAGACGCAGCCGGCATCGCGGGTCTGCACGCCCGCCGGCATGAGGCTGATCTGAAGCTGAAGGCTGCGGAGACCAATCTCACGCGCCTTGATGAAGTGCTGGCGGAGATCGAGGGCCAAGCGGCGAGCTTGCGCAAGCAAGCGCGGCAGGCCGAGCGCTATCGCGGCTTGGCGCAGACGTTGCGCGAGACGGAAGCGCTGCTGCTGCATCGGCGCTGGACCGAGGCGCGCGAGCGTGAGGCGGAGGCGCAGGGTCATTTGCGCGAGGCCGAACGCGCGGTTGCGACAGCGGCCGCGGATGCGAGCTCGGCGGAGCGCGCGGCGGATGCGGCGCGCGAGGCGCTGGGGCCGCTGCGCGAGGAGGAGATGGTGGCGGCGGCGGTGCTGCGCCGCTTCGAAGGCGTGCGCGTCGGGCTTGAGCGCGATGTGGCCGAAGCAGATGCGGTGATCGCGCGCTGCGATGATGACGCGCGGCGCAATCGCGATGAGGCTGAGCGACTTGAGGCGCTGAAGCGCGATGCGGAAGCGGCGCTTGCGCGGCTCGGTTCGGAATCTGCTGAGCTCGGGACGGGCGACGCCAAGCAGGCGCAAGCAGCGTTGGCCGCGGCCGAAGCTGCGCGCGATGCGGCGGCGGCGCGGCGGGCGGAGGCCGAGGCGAAGCTTGAGGCGCTGACGGCGGATGCGGCCGCGCGCAAAGCGCGGGCGCAGGCGCTGAGCGATGCCGCGAACGCCGCGCGTGCGCGGCTGGAGCGCTTGAACGAGCGCAAGCGCGCGTTGGAGGCGGCGACGAAGTCGCTGCCGGCCGACGACGCGCTGGCGCAGAGCTTGGAAGCGGCGCGCGCCAGCGCGGCGCAAGCGCACGATGCGAGTGCGAAATTGCGCGCCGCTTTGGCGGAGGCCGAAGCTGCGCTGAGGCGCGCTGAGGCGGCGGATGAAGCGGCGTGGGCGCCGTATCGCGCAGCCGAGAGCGCGTTCAACGCGCTCGAAGCGGAAGTGCGCGGGCTGGATAAGTTGACGCCGCCTGATGCGGGCAAGTTTCCGCCAGTGTTGGCGTCGATCGAGGTTGAGCCTGGATATGAGCGCGCTTTAGCGGCGGCGCTCGGCGGGGATATTGAGGCATCGACAGCGAACGAGGCGCCGCTGCGCTGGGCTGGCGCTGACGTCCCCTCCTCGCAATTGCCGGCCTATGCAGAGTCGCTGACGCGGTTTGTGAAGGCGCCGGCAGCGTTGGCGGCGCGCTTGGCTTTGGTTGGCGTTGTTGAGGCGAAGGACGGCGCGAAGCTGGCGAAGAGTTTGACGCCCGGCGCGCGCTTGGTTTCGCGTGAGGGCGATCTTTGGCGCTGGGACGGCTTCACGCGCCGCGCCGATGCGCCGCAACCGGCGGCAGCGCGGCTTGAGCATAAGAATCGATTGGCTGCGGCGCGTGCTGAGTTGAAGGCGTCGGAGGCCACGCTGGCGAAGGCGAAGGCGGCGTGGGAGGCGGCGAAGGCCGAGCGGCAGGCGTTGGATGCGAAGGCGCGTGGTTTGCGCACCGATGGGCCGAAGCTTGCGGCGGCTGAGGCGAATGCGGCGCGCGAGGTTGAGCGGCTTGAGGCGGAGGCCGCGCGCATGAGCGAGCGGCGTGCTGACATCGATGCGCAGAGCGCAGCGTTGGCGGCGGAGATTGCCGAGGCGCAAGCGAGCGCAAGTGCTGCAAGCGGCGCTGCTGGCGACGCGCCTATTGCTGGTGACGACACGGCGCTGAATGCGGCGCGGGCCGCAGTTGAGGCAGCGCGTCTTTCTGCGGCGGAAGCGGCGGCGGCGGCGCAGGCTTTGGTGCGCGACAAGGCGCAGCGCGATGCGCGGCGTGCTGTTGTGAATGCCGAGACGACGCAGTGGAGCGCGCGTGTCGCCGATGCGGGCAAGCGGCTCGCGGCGCTGAGTGCGGAGCTGGACGCGATCGAGAAGCGGCGCGATGCGGCGAAGGCGGCGCCCGTCGAGGCGCGCGGCAAGCTCGAGGCGTTGATGGATGAAGCCGGCGCGGCCGAGCAGCGGCGCGTCGCGGCGAGCGATCGGGTGGCTGAGGCCGAGACGGCTGCGCGTGCCGCGGCGGATGCGGCGCGCGTGGCGGAGCAAGCGCACGCGGGTGCGCGTGAACGGCGCGCAGGCGCTGAAGCGCACATGGCCGGCGCGCGCGCGCGTGTTGAGGATGTGGCGACCCAGGCGCGCGAGCACGCGAATGCGGCGCCCGAGGATTTGGCGAAGCTCGCGGGCGCCATGATGACGGGCGCTTTGGCGCAAGCGCCAATTGGCGATGTCGAGCGGCGTCTGGATCGGCTGAAGGCCGAGCGCGATGCGGCGGGGCCGGTCAATCTCCGCGCCGAGGAGGAGCTGACCGAAGCGCAGGAGCGCATTGATACGCTGACGCGCGAGAAGGACGACGTCGCGCAGGCAGTGACGAAGCTGCGGCGTGCGATCACGACGCTGAATAATGAAGGCCGCGCGCGGCTGTTGAAGGCGTTCGAGCAAGTCGATGCGCATTTCGCGCAATTGTTCGCGACGTTGTTTGAAGGCGGCCAGGCGGCGCTGAAGCTGACCGAGAGCGAGGATCCGCTTGAGGCTGGGCTTGAGATTTTTGCGCAACCGCCGGGCAAGCGGCTGACCAATCTTTCGCTGCTTTCCGGCGGCGAACAGGCGCTGACGGCGACGGCTTTGATCTTCGCGGTGTTCTTGGCGAACCCTGCTCCGCTGTGCGTGCTGGACGAAGTCGATGCGCCGCTGGATGATGCGAATGTCGATCGCTTCTGCCGTTTGCTGGAGGAGATGAAGCGGCTGACGACGACGCGCTTCATCGTGATCACGCACAATCCGGTGACGATGTCGCGGATGGATCGGCTCTATGGCGTGACAATGCCGGAGCAAGGCATGAGCCAGTTGGTGAGCGTCGATCTCGGGCGCGCGCAGGCTTTGGCGGCGGAGTAGCCCCTCACCCATTCCCGGATGCGCGCTAGCGCAGTCCGACACCCATAAACACTCTTGGTGGAAGCGTTCGCGCCTCATGCGGACACAAACGTGTTTATGGGTCCCGGGCTCTTCGCTACGCGAAGCCCCGGGAATGGGTGAGAGCACGCGCAGCGTCGTCGGCAGTGCTGCCGACGTTGAGAAGCTGGAGAGCGGGACGCGCTTTGGCGTTGAGCTCAAAGAATAGTTCGTTTGGGGTTTGCCGAAGCGCGTCCCGCGCGAATTGTTGTTCGACCGGCCGAGGCCTGAGGCGTTCAGTGAGCAGCTCGGGTGGCCATGCGTTTGAGCAGACGGCTTTGAAACGCGAGCTTCAAACGAGGATCGGTGCGGCTCCTTCCGCAAGTACCGATCGCCGCAACGCTGGGAGTCCGATTACGCGCTTTAGCGCCTGATCTCCGTTCCCGGTCGACGCGCAGACAAAGCCCAACGCTCCGTCTGGAACCTTCGAGTTCCTTTTCTCTCCTCGAAGCTGCTGACTTTCCCTGTCACCAGGGTCGATCCGCATCGCGTCCAATCCGCATCTTCCGCGTTGTTTCGGTGTCGGGGCCCTGACAACCTCCATGCGGGAGACGGCAGAAGTGTCGCACGGGATTTGGCGCCCCGGATTGTTTTGGGGTGAGGGCTGGGAAGATGCGGGGCACAGCACCGGAACTGGAAATTGGGGGCGCGTCTATCCACCCATTCCAGGATTGGGCGCGCAGCGACAAGTCCGGGCCCATAAACGCTTTTGGGTCCGGGCTGGGCGATAGCATCCAAACATTCGTGTTTATGGGTCCCGGGCTCTCCGCTTCGCGGAGCCCCGGGAATGGGTGGGCGCCAGACCACTAGAGACGCGGTTTGCAGGGCAGTTCTGCTCCTCCGCATACGCAGCAAATGTCGCACGCGGTTTCCTTGACCTCTGGGGGACCCCTGCTAGTTTCCGCGCGCGCGAAACGGGGGCTTGCAAGAGTCGCCCGGCTTCGTGCATCGACCGTTCGATGGCTGACAAAAAACCGCCGGAGGACGCCCTTTCCGATTTGCGTCGACGCGTCGACGCCGCTCGGGGACCGGGCCCTCAGAACTCCACTCCGCCCCAGAGCCCGGCTTCGCTGGCGCTTCGGTTTGGCGGAGAGTTTGGTGCGGCGGTTATTGTTGGCGCGTTGTTGGGCTACGGGGCGGACTATTTTCTCCACACCTCACCGTGGGGAATCTTGATCGGCCTGATGCTCGGCTTCGCGGCGGGCGTGGTGAATGTGGTGCGCGTGGCGCGCAACTATTCCCAGGCCAACCCGGTCGATCCAAATGCGCCGTCCATTGCGGACGACGAAGAGGACTGAGCGGGCAAGTGTCGAACGATCCGATTCACCAGTTTCATATCAACCCGATCGTCGAATTGCCGCCGATCGCGGGCCTCGACACGTCCTTCACGAACGCGTCGCTGTTCATGGTGGCGGGCGTTGGCGCGGCTGCGCTCTTCTTCAATTGGGCGATGAAGCCGGCGGCGATGGTGCCGGGCCGCGCGCAAGTTGTCGCCGAGGGCGCCTATAGCTTCATCCACGGCATGGTGAAGGACAGCGCCGGCGAAGAAGGCGTGAAGAAGTTCTTCCCGTTCGTCTTCACGCTGTTCCTGTTCATCTTCATGGCGAACATGATTGGCATGTTCCCCTACTTCTTCACGCCGACCAGCCAAATCGTGGTGACTGCCGCGATGGCGCTCATCGTGTTCTTCACGGTGATCATTGTCGGCATCGCCAAGAACGGCGCGAAGTTCTTCAAGCTGTTCGTGCCGTCCGGCGTGCCATGGCCTCTTTATATCATCGTGACGCCGATCGAGATCATCTCGTTCTTCTCGCGTCCGCTCTCACACGCGGTTCGTCTGTGGGCCAACATTCTCGCCGGCCACATCCTGCTCAAGGTGTTCGCCAGCTTCGTGCCGATGCTGATCGCCGCGGGCGGTTTCTACGGCATTCTCTCGATCCTGCCGCTTGGCATGACCGTGGCGCTCTATGGTCTCGAATTCCTGGTCGCGTTCCTGCAGGCCTACGTCTTCGCGATCCTGACGTGCATTTATCTCAACGACGCTCTTCACCCCGGGCACTGACGCCCGGCTGAACTTGAACCCAAAGGGGAGAAGTAATTATGGACGCAACTGCTGCAGCCTACATCGGTGCGGGCCTCGCCTGCCTCGGCATGCTCGGCGCCGCCATCGGCGTGGGCATCATCTTCGGCAACTTCCTGTCGGGCGCCATGCGCAACCCGTCGGCCGCGCCGAGCCAGTTCGGCAATCTGATCTTCGGCTTCGCCGTGACGGAAGCTCTGGGCATCTTCTCGCTGCTGATCGCCATCCTGCTGCTCTTCGTCGTCGAAAAGTAAGCACCTCTCATGGCGCACCCACCAGCCGACACGCACGCGGTTGACGCGGCCGCGCACGGCGCCGAAGCGGCGCACGGTGCGGACGCCGCGCATGGCGCCGCCGCTGGCGGTGAGCATGCGGCGAGCTTCCCGCCGTTCGATGCAACGTTGTTCGCGAGCCAGCTGATCTGGTTCGTGATCACGTTCGTCGCGCTCTACTACATCGTCTCGCGCTTCATCATTCCAAGCGTCTCGGGCGTGTTGGAAAAGCGCGCTTCGACGCTGAAGTCGGATCTCGACCAGGCGGCGCAGAAGAGCACGGAAGCTGAAGACGCGCGTGCGGCGATGGAAAAAGCCATCGCAAAGGCGCGCGCTGACGCCCGCGCGATGGTCGATGCGGCGCGTGCGGATGTTCAGGCAAAGCTAAGCGCTGAGCAGGAACAAGCCGAAGCGCGGCTGGCCGAACGCATCAACGCGGCGGAAGCCAAGGTGAACGCCTCGCGCCAAGCGGCGCTGGGCGAAGTGCCGGCAATCGCTGATGGCTTGGCGCGCGATATCGCGGCCAAGCTCTTGCCGGCGAACGGCTGAGGGAGGCGAAGATGCCAGCATGGTTTGACGCCACCTTCATCGCCTTCGTCGGCCTCGTGATCTTCATCGGCGTGCTCGTGTACCTCAAGGTGCCGGCGGCGATCATGGGCATGCTCGACCAGCGCTCGCAGACGATCGCGAAGGAGCTGCACGAGGCGCGCCGTTTGCGCGAGGAGGCCGAAAAGCTGCTCGCCGAATACGAAGCCAAACGCGCGACGGCCGAGGCGGAAGCCAAGGCGATCGTCGATACGGCGAAAGAGCAAGCTGCTTTGGTTGCCGAAGAGACGCGCCAATCAATGATGGCGGCGATGGCGCGCCGCGAACGCCAAGCCGAGGACCGCATCAAGTCGGCCGAGACCAAGGCTTCGGACGAGGTGCGCGCGGCGGCGGCGGAAGCCACGATCGCGGCGGCGGAAAAGATCATCCGCGAGCGCATGAGCGATAGGGCGCAAGGCGCGCTGGTCGCGGACGGCGTGAAGGATCTGGGACGCGCCTTCGGCTGAAGCTGGCGCGACAACGGACAAGAAAAACGGCGCTGCCTTTTGGGCGGCGCCGTTTTTGTTTGGGGTGACGCGCCCTACTCGGCGGCGACTTTGGCGCCGGCGTCGTTCTGGCCGCGGCGCCAGCGGAGCTTGGGTTGGCGGGCAGCGCGCGTGTCGTCCAGGCGGCGCATCGGCGTGAGCTTCGGCGCTTGCTTGAAGAACTCGACCTCGCCGGCTTTCACGCGCTCAGCGAGCGCGATCATCACATCGGCGAAGCGATCAAGTTCGCGCTTGGGCTCCGTCTCCGTCGGCTCGATCAGCATCGCGCCGTGGACGACCAGTGGGAAGTAGGTCGTGAACGGGTGATAGCCTTCGTCGAGCAACGCCTTGGCCATGTCGATGGTTTCGACGCCCTTCGGCTTGATGCTTGAATCATCGAGCAGCACTTCGTGCATGCACGGGCGTTCGCCGAACGGCGCGCTGAAATGCGGCTTCAGGCGCGCGAGCAGATAGTTCGCGTTCAGCACCGCATCTTCCGCGACTTGGCGCAGGCCATCGCTGCCGTGGCTCATCATGTAGGTGAGCGCGCGCGTGAACATGCCCATCTGGCCGTGGAAGGCGCACATGCGGCCGAACGCTTGCGTGCCGGCCACGTGTTCGCGGAGTTCGCGTACGCCCGATTTGAGCACGATGTGCGGCACCGGCGCGAATGGCGCGAGCGCGGCGGAAAGCACAGTCGGGCCAGCGCCCGGACCGCCGCCGCCGTGCGGGGTGGAGAATGTCTTGTGCAGGTTGATGTGCATCGCATCGACGCCGAGATCGCCCGGGCGCACTTTGCCGACGATGGCGTTGTAGTTGGCGCCGTCGCAATAGAAATACGCGCCGGCGGCGTGGATCGCGTCGGCGATGTTCTTGATCTCAGGTTCGAACAAGCCGCACGTGTTCGGGTTGGTGATCATGATCGCGGCGACGTCAGGGCCCAACTTGGCCTTCACGTCATCGAGGTGAACGCGGCCATCGTCGCGCGCCGGGATTTCATCGACGGTGAAGCCCGCAGCGGCCGCCGTCGCCGGGTTGGTGCCGTGCGCGGAGCTTGGCACCAGTACGCGCTTGCGCTTCTCGCCCTCGCCGCGGGCTTCGAGCGCGGCTCTGATGGCGAGCATGCCGGCCATCTCGCCGTGCGCGCCAGCTTTCGGCGACAGCGCGACGGCGGGCATGCCGGTCAGCGTGCAGAGCCAATGCGCGAGCTCGTCCATCAATTCGAGCGCGCCTTGGATCGTCGATGTCGGCTGCAGCGGGTGGAGATCGGCGAAGCCTTCGAAGCGGGCGGCGCGCTCGTTGAGGCGCGGGTTGTGCTTCATCGTGCACGAACCGAGAGGAAAGAGCCCGAGATCGATGGCGTAGTTCTTCTGCGACAAGCGCACGAAGTGGCGCATCGTTTCCGGCTCGGAGAGGCCAGGCAGATCGAGCGCGGCTTTGCGCGCGAGATTGCCGAGCTTGCTTGGCAAACCTTTCGGCGCGGGCAGATCGACGCCGGTGCTGGTGGCGTGGCCGGTTTCAAAGATCAGCGGCTCAGCTTGCAGCAGGCCGCGATTGCCGGAGGTGGTTTCGGTGATCATGAGTTAAGCACCTCAGCGAGCGCCTTTGCGTAGGCAGCGATGTCTTCGTCGGTATTCATTTCGGTGGCGCAGGTGATGAGCACGTTGTCCATGCCCGCCTTGGGATTAAGGCGACTCATGGCGACGCCGCCGATCACGCCCTTCTCCGCGAGCTTATCGACCACTTCCTGCGCGGGCTTCTTCAGCAGAACCGCGATCTCGTTGAAGTAGCGCTTGGTCAGCACTTCGACGCCTGAGACTTTGTCGAGCGCCTCGGCGAGCTGGATCGCCTTTTCGTGATTGAGCTGTGCGAGCTGGCGCAGGCCTTGCTCGCCGAGCAGCGTCATGTGGATCGTCCACGCCAGCTGGCAGAGGCCAGAGTTGGTGCAGATGTTCGACGTCGCCTTCTCGCGGCGGATGTGCTGCTCGCGGGTAGAGAGCGTCAGCACAAAGCCGCGCTTGCCGTCGGCGTCGATGGTTTCACCCGCGACACGGCCCGGCATCTGACGGATCAGCTTCTCCTTCACCGCGAAGAGGCCGACATACGGCCCGCCGAAGTTCAGCGCGTTGCCGATCGATTGGCCTTCGCCGCAAACGATGTCCGCGCCGTAGGCGCCTGCGGGTTCGATCAAGCCGAACGAGACGCATTCGGTGAACGTCGCCACCATCAGCGCGCCGGCGCCATGCGCCGCTTCGCCGATCTTGGTGAGATCGGTGACGGTGCCGAACACATTCGGCGATTGCACGATTACCGCAGCGACATCGGCGCCGAGGTGCTTAGTGACCGCTGCTTCGTCATCGACGGCGGCGGGCAGCGCCACGATCTCAAGCCCCATCGCTTCGCAAGCTGTGCGCGCGGTATCGATATAATGCGGGTGGACGCCGCCGGAGAAGACGATCTTCTTCCGCTTCGTCACGCGGGCGGCCATCATTGCGGCTTCGGCGGTGGCCGTGGAGCCGTCGTACATCGAGGCGTTGGCGACCTCCATGTCGAGCAATTGCGCGACTTGGCTTTGGAATTCGTAGAGCGCCTGCAGCGTGCCTTGCGCGATTTCCGGCTGATACGGCGTGTAGGCGGTGAGGAATTCGCTGCGCTGGATCAGGTGATCGACGCTCGCCGGAACGTGATGGCGATAGGCGCCCGCGCCAAGGAAAAACGCCGTGCGGCCGGCTGGCATGTTCTTTTCCGCCAGACGCTGTAGGTGACGATGCACTTCGATCTCGCCCTGCGCCTTCGGCAGCGGGACGACGTCTTTCAGCAACGCGGTCTTGGGCACATCGACGAAAAGCTCATCGATGTTCTTCGCGCCAATGACCTTGAGCATTTGCTCGCGGTCGACATCGGTGAGTGGGAGATATCTCATGATCTATCCAAAGACCTCATTCAAACTTGGTACTCTTGACCTTGCTTCGGCTTCAGCGGTCTCAGCAGAGTCATAAATTCCACAATCAGGCCCGGCGACGGGCTCACTGCCAGCGCCAAGAAACTCAACGCGATACGTGAACGCACCGTCCGCGCGCTCCACAATGAGCACACGCTTTGACGCGTCCCTGTCGGACAGCACCTTCAGCGTGCGCCCCGTGCGCATTAGAGTCCCTTCACGTAATCGGCGTACGCGGCTTCATCCATGAGGCCATCGAGTTCGGACTTGTCGGCGATCTTCAATTTTACGAACCAACCGCCGGCTTGCGGTGCGTCATTGATGATCTGCCATTGTTCGTTCTTGATCTCGGCGTTGGCTTCGACAACTTCGCCCGAGATCGGCGCGTACACGTCCGACGCGGTCTTCGCGCTTTCGACGACAGCCATGTCGTCGCCTTGCTTGAAGCTTTTGCCGGTGTCCGGCAGCTCGGCGTAGACGACGTCGCCCAATTGCTCGGCGGCGTAGGTGCTGATGCCGACAGTGGCGATGTCGCCGTCGAGCTCAACCCACTCGTGGTCTTTCGTGTAGCGTTTGGTCATGGGCCTTAAGCTCCCTTCTTCGGGCGGTGATATTTGTGCGGAACGAATGGCAGCGGCACGATCGTCGCTGAACGCGGCACGCCGCGGATCATCAACTCAACGACATGGCCCGGTTCGGAGTGCGCGGCATCGACATAGCCCATGGAGATCGGGCCATTGAGGATCGGCGAGAAGCCGCCGCTGGTGACGATGCCAATTGTCTTGCCGTCCTTCATGATCTCAACGCCTTCGCGCGCCGGGGCGCGATCGTTGGGGCGAATGCCAACGCGCTTCTTGGCGGCGCCGAGTTCGTACTCGCGCAGGATGCGCTTGGCGCCCGGGAAGTCTTTGGCTTCGCGGCGGCGCTTTTGAATGGTCCACGCGAGATCGGCCTCGATCGGAGACGTCTTTGGATCGAGATCGTGGCCGTAGAGGCAAAGGCCGGCTTCAAGGCGCAGCGAGTCACGCGCGCCGAGGCCGATTGGCTTTACTTCAGCATGTGCGAGCAGCGCGTTGGCGAGATCGGCAGCGTTCTCGGCCCGCACCAAAATCTCATAACCATCCTCGCCCGTGTAGCCCGAGCGCGTGACCGTGATCCGGCCGAACGCGTCGTAGCGCTTCACGGTCATGAAGTTCATCTCGGCCAGCGCCGGATCGATCACAGCCGCAGCCGCGATGTGCGCCGTCGGACCTTGCAGCGCGAGCAAGCAGCGATCGTCAGCGCGCACCAGATTGGCCTCGCCCTTGGTCGCCTCTTCAATCAGCGCCCAGTCCTGGTGCTTACAGCCAGCGTTGACGACGATGTAGAGATCGCCGGCGGCGCCAGGCTCGGCCGGGCGCGCGATCATCAGATCGTCAAGCACGCCGCCGTCTTCATTGGTGATCATCGTGTAGCGGACTTGGCCGGGCTTCAGGCCCTGAATGTCCGCCGGCACCAGCCGCTCGATCAGCGACGCGACCTTTTTGTGCGCCTCATCGCCGTCGAGGCCATGGCCCTTCGGCAGCGCAAAGAAGCTCGGCCCCATGTGAGAAACATCGAACAGGCCCGCGTGCTGGCGCGTCCAATTGTGCTCTGGGATCAGGCCTTCGAACTGGAGCGGCATGTCGTAGCCGGCGAAATCGCCGAACTTGGAGGTGCGCGCGCGCCAGAGCGCGTCCAGCGGCAATTTTATCGGTGATCCGGCTTCGGCCATGTTTGTCCCAGGTACGCGTGGCGCGTGCGGCGTTGCACGCAGCCCCCGCTGTCCCTGGCGCCTGAGAGATTTACTCCTTCGGCGGCCGCGCTCCCTTGAGGCGCAGCTCTATCCAGCGTGTTCATCCCCCCGCGGTCCGGTTCCCTGAGAGTTTCCGGGGCGGTTGCTCCTTCGGGGGCGCATCTTTGGCGCTCTCTCCCACGGGGTTCGCTTGTCTGGCCGGATGGGCGCGACTCGCGTCGGGCGGCTCCGTTAAGCGGACTCCTGGCTGGCCTGCCGGGGAGAGTCAATCAGGCGAAGCTGATGGCCGCTTCACCCCGCAAAATGGCCTCGGTTTCGGGCGTGTATTTGGCGCCGGAGGCGTCGTGGAGAATGATCTCTGGGCAAAGGCGGAACGGCGCGCGCGAGCCCTTGCGGGCGCGGACCAGAACGCGCTTGGCGGGCTCGCCTTCTCTCGGCCGGATGGGGATAAGTTCGGCGCCGCCCAAACGACCCTCCAGAGCGCTCAGGATTTCCGGTGTCTTCGTGGCGCGATGAATCATCGTGAGCGCGCCGCCGCCGGTGAGGCGATCGGCGAGCGCGGCGATCCATTCGTCGAGCGATGCATCGGCGATGTGCGCGTGACGGCGCGCTTCGGCCGGCGCGCGGCCCTCACCTTCCTGATCGAACGGCGGATTTGTGAAGACACCATCGAACACGCCCCACGGCGCGCGTTTGTCCAGCGCATCGCCTATTGCGATTTCGACGCGCGCGGACATCGCGTTCATGGCGACATTTTCGCTCGCGAGCGATGCGATGTTCTGATCGCGTTCGACTCCGAGCAGCGTGACGTTCTCATTGCGTGCGGCAACGGACAGAAGCGCGGCGCCGACACCGCAGCCGGCTTCCATCAAACGCGCGCCGTCGCGCACCTCTACCGCAGCCGCTAACAACAATGTGTCGATATTCACGCGATAGCCGCGCGCGGGCTGACGGATGCGCAGACGCCCGCCAAGGAGCGCGTCTTCTGTTATTTCCGCTGCGTCCATATTGCGTGCGACCCTTGCGCGCGACTGGCGGAACCGCGCTTGACCGGCTAGGTAGGCGCCAGCATCGTTTTCTCGTTACGCGAACGCAAGCGGAGGCCCTCTTGGGACCGGCGGTCGGACCTGCCAAAAATGCGCCCGGCGGCCCGCATGCGGTCGACCGGCTGGCGGCGTTGGTGGCCGAAGACCTCGCGGCAGTCGATGCGATTATCCATCAGTACATGGCAAGCCCGGTTGGGGTGATCCCGAACCTGGCGGCGTATCTCATCGATGCTGGCGGTAAGCGCATCCGGCCGCTGATTACGCTGGCGGCGGCGCGGTTGCTGGGCGGCGGCGGCGATGGCCCGCGCAAATTGGCGGCGGCGGTGGAGTTCATTCACTCGGCGACGCTGCTGCATGACGATGTCGTCGATCTTTCCTCGATGCGGCGCGGCAAGAAGAGCGCCAACATCGTGTGGGGCAATTCCGCAAGCGTGCTGGTCGGCGATTTCCTGTTTGCCCGCTCGTTCAATCTGATGGTCGAGACCGGCGACATTCAGGTGCTCGATATTCTCGCGCGCGCGGCGAGCGTGATCGCGGAAGGCGAAGTGATGCAACTCGCGGCGGCAAACGACGCCGAGACGACGCGTGAGCGCTACATGCAGATCATCGGCGCAAAGACCGCGGCGCTGTTTGCGGCGGCTGGGAAGGCCGGCGCCGTGGCGGCCGGGCGACCTGGCGCGGAAGCGACGGCGCTGGAAACTTATGGCCGCGAATTGGGTCTGGCGTTCCAATTGGTCGACGACGCGCTCGATTATGGTGGGCTCGCAGCGACGATGGGCAAAAACGCCGGCGACGATTTCCGCGAAGGCAAGGTAACGCTGCCGGTCGTGTTCGCGCGCGATGCGGGCGATGACGGCGAACGCGCGTTCTGGCGCCGCGCCATGGGCGGCGAGCGCACTGACGACGATTTCCATCGCGCCGTGGCGCTCATCAAGCGCCACAACGCGATTGCGCTGACGCTGGATGCGGCGCGCGCGCATGCGGGCGCCGCGCGCGAAGCGCTGCAGACGCTGCCTGCGAATGCGTACCGCGAAGCGCTTGAAGCGCTGCCTGAGTTCGTGGTCGAGCGGGCTTACTGATCTGCACTCAGTGTTTGTGATCCAGCTGATGGAGCACGATGCCGTTGCCTTCGCTGTCGAGGATGTTCGACATGCGGCAGCGCGGGCCTTTGATGATGTCGCTGCGGAATTTTACGTTCTTGGCTTTGAGATCGGCGATCACTGCATCGAGGTCTGAGACTTCAAGCGCAATCGTGCCGCCGCCGCCTGGCTTCTGACCGGTGGCGTTGGTGAGCGCCAGGCAACCGCCGCCGGGGAGATCGAACTCGATCCAGTGGATGTCGCCGTGGCTGCCGTGGCTGCCGAGCTTCAAGCCTAGCGTCTTCTCGTAGAAGTCACGGGCGCGGGCGGGGTCTTCGACGGCGTACATCGTGAACGCGACTTTCTCGAACATGGCGCTCTCCATCATTTGTCGGCCTTGGCGAACGCGCGCATGGCGTCCTTGCCGTTCCAGCGTTCGGTTGCGTCGTCTGAGCTCGCGAGTTGTTCGGCGAGTTCGCGCGCGGCGGCGCGGAGCTTTGGGCTCTTCTTGCCGCCGATGGCGCGCAGGGCCCAGTTGGCGGCTTTTTTGACGAAATTGCGCGGGTCGCGCGCTTCGCGCTCGATCAGCTCAAGGCCGCGCAGCATTTGCTCGTCCGTGCCTTGCTTGTGCAGCGCGCAGCTGGCGAGCAGCGCAAAAGCGGCGCGCTTGACGAATTCTTCCTTGGCCTTCGACCATTTTTCGATTTTGGCGAAAGCGTGCGGCGAGCGATCCCAATAGTGAAAGCACGCGGTATCGACGAGCGCCCAATTGTCCATGTCCTTCACCCAGCGATCCATTTGCGCGGGCGTTACATCGGCGGGATCGTCGATCATGGTGGCGAGCATACGGCCGTCGTGATTGCCGGTGGCCCAGAGTTCTTCGGCGAGCGCATGATTGTAGCCGGTGCGTTTGGCGATGGCGCGCAGCGTGCCGACGGCGACGCCATAAACTGGCGCGCTCGTGACGATACCAAAGCGCGTGGCCATGTCGGCTTTGTATTTGGCTGAGCCGAGGCGCTTCAGTTCGGCGAGCAGCGCCTTTGCGTCAGCGGGTTTTGCTGGCGCGACCGCCTTCTTCGCCGCGGGTTTCTTTTTGGCGGCCATCAGACGTGTTTGATCCAGGCGCGCACGATAGCCTCGAAGGCTTTGCGATTGGCAGCAATATCGCGCCCGGCGCCGAGCATCACCATCGCGCGATCCTTGCCGAGCCATTTGACGAGCCCGTTAGGGTCAGCAAGCTTGAAGGCTTTGAGATCGGGGCGCGTCTTGGCGCCAAGATGGAAGACGAGCTGAACGCTCGTTTGTGAGCGCACGTTGAATGTGGCGAACCATTCTTTCTCGGTGCGGAAGCTTGGCACGTCCCATTTGATGCCTTCGATGATCGCAGGGCTGACGCCGAGGATGATCAGGCGCACAGCCTCGATCTCCTTCTTCAGAGGATGCTTCAGCGTCTTGAGATAAGCGGCGACTCCATCGTCCACGGATTTCTTCGCTGCTTTCTTTGCAGGCTTTGGCGCTTCGAGTTCAGCGAGACGGGCTTTGACGAGTTTGCGGATGAGCGTAGCGGGTGGTGGCTTGCCGATCGGGAATTTGAAGCCGCCTTTGCTGACTTCGTATTTGGCGAGATCTTCGGCCAGCTGGGCGGTGATGGCGCCGCTCATCGGAAAGTACGAGCAATGCGCAGCGCTGGCGGAATATCCGGCGATGGGCTTGCCTTGGATGAAGGCGGGCATGCCGTAGCTTAATCCCTCCTCCGCATCGGGCGCGGCTGCGCGGATCGCTTTTCGCACCTTCTCCAGCGTCGCGCGTTTGTCGGCGCTGAGCTTGGCGAGATAGGCGTCGGCGTCCTTCGCTGACATCACGCCGCCTTCGCGAACAACTCGTCGATGCGGACGTAACCGACTTCCATGCCGTCGGTCATGCCGGTGGAGACGGCTTGATCCCGCGCTTCCTTCGAGACGAACGTCATCGTCATGGCCAGCGTGGTGATTCCATGGGCTTCGCTAAGATTGAGCGTGATGAGGGTGGGATCACCAACGGGCATATCGTAATCCATGTCGCCCGGATCGTAGTATTGATCATGCGCGAGGCGTGATGGCTCTTTGACGTCGCTGAATGTGCCGAAGAAGCCGAATTCGCTGCCGTCCGCGGCGCTGCGCCAGCGCCAGCGATACTTACCGCCGTCCCGCACGTCCATGTCGCAGATCGCCAGGCTCCAGCCTTCACAGCCATAGCACCATTTGCGCATGAGCTCGGGCTTGGTGTGGGCATCCCATACGAGGTGGCGCGGCGCTTTGAAGGTGCGGACGACGCGCACTTCGCGATCGCTTGGTTGGGTGACTTCGATGGGCATCACCTTCTCCCTCACGCTGCTCTTTTGAACATGTCGTCGAGACGGGCGTAGCCGATTTCCATGCCGTCGGTCATGCCAGTGCTGACGGCGCGGTCGCGAATGTCTTTCGACGCGAAGAGCATGGTCAACGTCAGCGTCGTGACGCCGTTGTGCTCTTCGTAAAGCGTCGTGATGATTGCAGGCTCGCTCGACATCGGACCGCCAATGTCGCCGGGGTCGAAGTTCTCTTCGTGAACGATCTTGTTGGGCTCGTCGACTTCGATGAACTTGCCGAAGAAGCCGAATTCCTTGCCGTCGGCTTCGCTGCGCCATCGCCAGCGATAGGCACCGCCAGGGCGGACATCCATTTCACATATCGGCATCTTCCAGCCAGGCGGGCCGAGCATCCATTTGCTGACAAGTTCAGGCTTGGTGTGCGCATCCCATACGAGTTGGCACGGCGCTTTGAAGGTGCGGACGACGCGGACTTCGCGGTCGCTCGGCTGTGTGACTTCGATGGGCATTGTCTTGTCCTTGGATTTTGATTTGGGCCGCCCACTCAAGGAACGCGCGACCGTGATGAGGGCCGACATGACGTCAGTCTTTTTTTCGTTTCCGTTTCGACGGTTTTGCTTGCAGTTCTTCAAGCAGCGCATCGAGGCGCTGATAGTTCTGCTCGAAAATTTCGCGGTAGCGTTCGATCCAATCCACCGCCTCTTCCAGTCTTTTGGTTTCAAGGCGGCGCGGACGACGCTGTGCATCGATATCGACGGAGATCAGTCCCGCGCGCTCCAGCACTTTGAGGTGCTTGGAGATGGCGGGCTGGCTCATATCGAACGGCTCAGCGAGTTCGCTGACGGACGCCTCCCCCGTCGCCAGACGCGCGACGATGGCGCGCCGCGTTGGGTCCGCGAGAGCTGAAAACACGGCATCCAAGCGGGCTGAGGATTGCGTTTGCTGCATAACCTTTCGGTTATATACGAGAGCGCAGTTCGGCCGTCAAGCAAATCGGATTTTAAATCCTAGGAGAGGCCGTGTGTGCGGGCGTAGCGGCGCACGATGATCGAGATCGCCAGCCACAGGCCGGCGAGCGCAGTGAGCGCAATCCACGGCGTTTGGCTATCGTGCAGGCGCGAAAGCCAGAAGCCGAGCACGCCGCATGCGGCCATCGCGGCCCAGTAAACGATCGTGACGCGACGATGGCTCCAGCCGGCGCGCATCGCGACTTGGTAGAAGTGTTCGTTGTGCCCCACGAGCAGAGAGCGGCGGCGCTTCACGCGCCAAGCGAGCGTGAGCAGCGCGTCCGCAAGCAGCGGCATGAAGAGGATCGGCGGCACGAAGGGTGAGACATCGGTGCGCGCGACGATGATGAGCGAGGCGAGCGCCGCGACCGCGCCGGCGAACAACGCGCCGGAATCGCCGGCGAAGATGCGACCGCCAGGGAAATTCCAAACCAGAAAGCCAATGAGCGCGCCGGCGCAGCAAAGCGTCATGGCGGCGGCGCTCGGGAGCGCTTCGTCGTAAGCGATGGCGGCGATCGCCAGAAGCCCGATGGTGACCGAGCCCATGGCGAGGCCGTTGGCGCCGTCCAAGAAGTTCACGCAGTTCACGAGCACGAAAATCCAGAGCGCTGTGCCGAAGAGGCCGAGCGAGAGCCCGAGGCGCACTTCTTCGCCGTTGCCGAGCGGCAGCGCGTCGACCACGCCCATGGTGACGGCGCCGCCGAGCGAAAGCAGCGTGAACATCAAGAACTTTATGCGCGGACCGAGCGGGCGCGTATCATCGACGAAGCCGATGACCAGGAACGAGAACGCGAAGGCCGAGGCGAGCCACACGAGCGCGGCGACGTGGCGGATGAGACCTACGGAATGGCCGAAATAACCGAGCCAAAGAACGGCGAGCGTGTAGCCGATGGCGATACCGATGCCGCCGCTGGTTGGCGTTGGCGCGGTGTGCGCTTTGCGCGCTTCATCCGGAAGATCGAGGGGGCCGCGGCGGGTCGCGATCTGCACGCGACACACGATGAGGCTGACGAGCGCTGCGATCGCCGCGGCAATTGCCAATTCACCGATCACGCATGCACCTCAAGGCGCCCGGCTACCCCGCGCGCCGACCTCGGGTCAAGCGCCGAGCATCGTTTCGGCTATCCACCAATCGGGATGGTTCTCAATGACCGCGTCCGCCAGGGATTCGGCGGCGGCGAGATCGTCGCTGATCGCAAAGACGGTGGCGCCGCTGCCGGAGAGCGCGGCGTAGCGGACGCTTTCGTGCGCCGCGAGTGCGGCGAAGATGTCGTCGATCGCGGGCATGAGGGCGCGCGCGGGCGCTTCGAGGTCGTTGCCGGCGGCGCGCATGGCGGCGATGGCGTCCGCTGTTGTTTCCCAGTGTGCCGGCGGATCGTCGCTGAGGTCGGCGCCGAGGTTCATGGCGTCAAACGCGCGGTAGACGTCGGGCGTAGCGAGCGGCGTCAGTGGGTTGATGAGAACGGCGGCAAGTTGCGGCGTGCGCATCGGCGCGATGATCTCGCCGATACCGGTCATAATTGCGGAGGCGCCGCCGGAGAGGAAGACAGGAACGTCGGCGCCGAGCGGGCGAGCGATTTCGGCGAGCCGTTGCTTCGGCCAATCGAGCGCCCAGAGCGTGTTGAGCGCGCGGAGTGTGGCGGCGGCGTCTGCCGAGCCGCCGCCAATGCCTGAGGCGATGGGGAGGTTCTTTTCCAGAGATAGGCGCGCGTGGGCCGGGCGGCCCGCGGCTTCGGCCAAGGCGCGCACGGCGCGGAGAACGAGGTTATCTTCGCTGGTGGTGAGATCGGCGGCGAAGTCGCCGTGGATGGTGAGCGAAAGATCGCCCGCCTCCTCCGCTTCGACGATATCGCCAATGTCGGCGAAGGCGACGACGCTTTGCAGCGGATGCATGCCATCGGCGCGCGGGCGACCGACCTTCAGAGTCAGATTGATCTTGGCCGGCGCGTGGACGCGCACGCTCATCGGTTCGCGGACCGCGATGGCGGCGCCGGCGGCAAGCCATTGGCGATCTTGCCTTCGAGCGCGTCGCGGTTGTCTGCTTCGAGCGACAGCGCGCGCTGCCACTGGAAACGCGCTTCGATGCGGCGGTTGAGGCGCCAGTAGACGTCGCCCAGGTGCTCGTTGAGCGTGGCGTCCGCCGGTTCGAGTTCGACGGCGCGTTCGAGATATTGGAGCGCGAGCGGGTAATCGCCGAGACGGAAATGCGCCCAGCCGAGGCTATCGAGAATGGCGCCTGAGCTTGGACGCAGCTCGACCGCGCGCTCGATCATGGTTACGGCTTGATCCAGATGCTCACCGCGCTCGATCCAGCTGTAGCCGAGATAGTTCAAAACATCGGGCTGGTCGGGCGCGAGTTGCAGTGCGCGCTGGAGATCGGCTTCCGCTTCGGGCCAACGGCCGAGGCGTTCGCGCGCAGCGCCGCGGGCGAAGTAGAGGCGCCAGTCGTTGGGATATTGTTCGACCATGCGCGAATAGATCGGTTCGGCTTCCTCGTAACGGTTGAGGTTGCGGTACATGTCCGCGAGCGCGCGTTCGGCGCGGAGATCGCCGCTGGCAGCGTTGGTGCGTGCGATTTCGAGCGCTGCGTCCGGCTGGCCGGCATCCATCAGCACCCACGCTTCCATGACGCGCGCGCCGGCGGCGTATGGCGATGTCGGCGCGATACGGGCGAGCGCGGCGCGGGCAAGATCGACGTGGCCCAGGCGCGAATGCTGCTGCGCGAAGGAAAGACGCGCGCCGTCGAAATCTGGATCCATCATCAGTGCGAGCGAGAGCGCCGCGAGGCCGTTGGTGTTGTCGTTCTCCTGGAAATACACAACCGAGAGGCCGTAGAGGCCGACGGCGGCCCCATGCGCGGGCGTGATGGGTTCGAGCGCCGCTGCGCCGCCCGCGCGGACGCGTTCAAGGGCTGCCGCGAGTTCGGGGTTCTGGCGGTTGGTTTCGACGCTGAGCAATTCGATCGCGCGATCGCGTTGGCCGGCGCGGACGAGAAGATCGGCGTGGCGTAACACGCCGGCGGGAAGCCAGAGGCCGCCTTGCAGCGCGGTGTTGTAAGAAGCGAGCGCTTCATCGCGGCGGCCAGCGTAATCGAGCGCCATCGCTTGCTGATAGGCAAAGAGGCCGCCGTAAGGACGAATGCTGGCGAGCGGCGCGAGATCGAGGGTGACTTCATCGAGCCGTCCTTCGCCCGCGCGCACCCAGACGAGCATCATGCGGCCGATCAGTTCTTCGGCGGCTAGACCGTGGACGTTATCGATCTCATCGTCAGCGGTGCGCCAGCGTTGCGCTGTGATCGCGTCACCCGCGCGAATGAGGTGCGCGTACGCCGGCGCATCATTGAGCGGCGCCATGCGCGCGGTGCGGCGCGCGCGATCTTCGTCGCCTGAGGCCAACGTGGCGACGAGCGCGCCGTTGATCAGATTCTGATCGCGCGGCGAACGATTGAGCGCGGAGAAATAGCGATCAGCCGCAGCAGAATAATCGTCGCGGCTATTGGCGACGCGTCCGATGAGAAAATCGGCGTAGGCGCTCGACGAATGAGCTGGGCCTGGGTCCGAGATGGTGGCGCAGGCGGAGACGCTGAGGCTCGCAGCCAACGCCGCTGCGAGACGCTTCACAGCTCTTCCCGACGCGACGGCCCTTGCGGAAGATCGACACGCGGAAGTTCGCGTGTGCGTGGCGCGGCGGCTGTAAGGCCACGGCTGATTTTGCGCTCAAGCGAGGCGCGGCGGATCGCATCAGGGCGCGCGGCGAGCGCTTCACGCCATTTGGCGCGGGCGTCCTCGCGGCGATTGAGGCGCCAGTAGATGTCGCCCAAGTGATCGAGCACTTCCGCATTGGGATCGCCGACGGACAGATCGTTGGCCCGTTCGATCAGCGCGCGCGCTTGTTCGAAGTGGCCGTACTGATAGTACGCCCAGCCGAGGCTATCGATCACGGCATAGTCTTGCTGGCCGTTGTTGAAGCCGCGCCACAGAAGGCGGTAGCCCTCCTCCAAACCTTCCGGGCGTTGAATGAGCGCGTAACCGAGTGCGTTGAGGCGGAGCACCGAGTCCGGTTGTTCGGCAAAGAGACTGCGCGCTTCGCGAATGCCATCCTGCCAGCCGTTGGGATCGTCCATCAGGATCGAAACATAGAGCAGACGCGTATCCACGCTTTGATCGATCTCGAGCGCGGCGCGCATGTCAGCGGAAGCAGCGGAAAGATTGCCGGCAAAGCGATGCGCATACGCGCGCCAGCCGAGCACGTCGGCACGATCCTTCGGCTCGGTGACCAGGGTGAGCGCGCGATCGAAGGCCGGGATGGCGCGATCGGCGTGGCCGGCGCGGCGATACACATCACCCGCAGACGCGATGATCGACCAGCGGTCGCCGGCCATTTCGAGTGCGCGGTCAGCTGATGCAATCGCGGCGGCGTCCTGGTGACGGTCGAGCGCGATATCGGCGCGGACGATTTCGGCGTCGGGCGCGAAGACGCTGGCAGCGGGCACCAGACTAATGATGCGCTCGGCGCCGTCAGCGCCGCCGGCGTTCAGCACTTGTTGGGCGGCGTAGAGGCGCCAGTCGTCAGCGTCCGTGAGCAACGTGCCGAGTTGGAGCAGCGCCGAGCCGGATGTGGATGAAAGACCGCCCGTTGGATCTTGCTGCGCGATCATGGCGGCGAGGCTTTCGGCCTGCGTCAGATATTCCGACACGAACAGCATCCAGCGGCCCATGGCGCTCTTCACATCGAGCGCGGCTTCAAGCGGCTGCTGGCCGGCATCGAGGCGCGCGATATTGGCGAGGACGTCAGCACTACGCGGCGAGAATCCGAGCACCAGATTGTAGTAGCGCCGCGCTTCGTCGGTGCGGCCAAGGCGATGGCTCACGATGGCGGCGCGATAGATCGCGTTGCTGATGCGGGCGGCGCTGAGGGCGCGCTCGAACTCAGCGGCGGTCGTCGGCTCGGCGTCGCCCGGGGGTGTCGTGTCGAGACGTTCGACCATGAGCGAATAAATGGCGGCGGCTTCTTGCAGGCGACCGGCCGATTCAAAGAGCAGTGCCCGCTGCACCTCCGGAAGCGGCGCCGGCAGATTGTCGCCGCCGGAATCAACGCGCTCAACGGCGCGATCGATGTGACCTTCGGCGGCGAGCAAGAATGGCTCGAACATGTCAGCGATGCCGCCGCGCAAGCCGCCGGGCGCAGCCGTCAGTGTGGCGCGCGCGTCGGCATTGTCGCCGGAGGCGATGTCGTCGGCAAAGACGACGGCGGTCCAGAGCGCGTTGCTTTCGCCGCGGCCGATGGCGCGCCGGCCTTCGCGCACGAGGTAGTCCATGTCGCCCTGGAGGAGCGCCTCTTCGGGATTGCCGTAGGTGCGATCAGCGGCGGCGTTCGGCGGAGACGTGCGACGCAGGAGATCGTTCGGCGCGCGCTCTTCTTCGAGCGCGGTTTGCTGCAACGCCGCGTGCGCGGCGCCCTCTTCCGGCTTTGCTTCTTGTGCATAGGCCGCACTGCTTGCCGCGAGGCTTGCCGCCAGGATCGCCCACCAACGCATGCTTAGTCCCTTTCTGCCGCTTCGGCGGCTCGGCTCTCTTCGACCCTTAGAGGTTGGCGTAATTGGGTCCGCCGCCGCCCTCTGGAGTCGTCCAGACTATATTCTGGCTGGGGTCTTTGATGTCGCAGGTTTTGCAGTGAACGCAGTTTTGCGCGTTGATCTGGAACCTCGGATTGGCCCCCGCCTCGTCGTAGAGCACTTCGTACACGCCAGCGGGGCAATATCGTGTCGCGGGCTCGGCGTATTCGGGGAGGTTGACCCGGATCGGGATCGACGGGTCCTTCAGCTTCAGGTGCGCCGGCTGGTCTTCCTCGTGATTGGTGTTCGAGAGATAGACTGACGTCAGCTTATCGAAGGTGAGCACGCCATCGGGCTTGGGGTACGTGATCGGCTTGTGCTTGGAGGCCTTCTCGGTGGCGGCCGCATCAGATTTACCGTGCTTCAGCGTGCCGAAGAACGAGACGCCGCCGAGCAAAGTCGTCGTCCACATATCGAACATGCCGACGACGCCGCCAAGGAAGGTGCCGAGCTTTGAAAGCAGCGGCTTGGCGTTGCGGACCATGAACAGGTCTTTGTAGACGCGGCTGTCGCGATAGGCTTCGTCGTAGGCTTCGAGCGTATCGCGCTGGCGGCCGGCGGCGAGTGCTTCGAACGCGGCTTCGGCGGCGAGCATGCCGGTCTTCATTGCGTTGTGGCTGCCCTTGATGCGCGGCACGTTCACGAAACCGGCAGAGCAACCGATCAGCACACCACCTGGGAATGAGAGGCGCGGCACGGCTTGCAAGCCGCCTTCGGTGATCGCGCGCGCCCCGTAGGCGACGCGTTTGCCACCTTCCAGATGCTGACGGATCTCAGGATGAAGCTTGTGCTGCTGGAAAATGTCGAACGGCGAGAGGTACGGGTTCTTGTAGTTCAGGTGCACGACGTAACCGACGGACACGTAACGCTCGCCCCAGTGATACATGAACGAGCCGCCGCCGGTTTTGTCGTCGAGCGGCCAGCCGACTGTGTGGAGCACGAGACCTGGCTGGTGCTTATCCGGCGGGACTTCCCAAAGCTCTTTGATGCCGATGCCGTATTTCTGCGGACCGCTTTTGGCGCAGAGATCGAACCGGTTCTGCAGCACTTTCGCGAGCGAGCCGCGCGCGCCTTCGGCGATGAACACGTACTTGCCGTGCAATTCCATGCCGGGTTGGAAGTCGCCTTTGTGGTGGCCGTCCTTTGCGATACCGAACACGCCCGCGACGACGCCTTTGAGCGCGCCGTGTTCATCGAGCACGATGTCAGAGGCCGCCATGCCTGGATAGATTTCAACGCCGAGCGCTTCGGCTTGCCCGCCGAGCCATTTCGTGAAGTTCGAGAGCGAGGCGATGTACATCCCATGATTGCTCATGAGCGGCGGCATCATGAAGGTCGGCAGTGAGGCCGAGCCTGCGGGGCCGAGGATTTTGAATTGGTCTGAGGTGACGGGCGTATCGAGGGGCGCGCCTTGCTCTTTCCAATCGGGAATGAGCTCGTTCAGGCTGATCGGATCAATCACGGCGCCGGAGAGAATGTGCGCGCCTACTTCAGCGCCCTTTTCAATAACCGCAACAGAGACTTCGCTGCCTGCCTCGGCGGCGAGCTGTTTCAGTCGGATCGCGGCGGAAAGACCGGCGGGGCCGGCGCCGACGATCACGACGTCATACTCCATCGACTCTCGAACGACGTCGTCAGCGGCCATTGCATTCCCTTCACTATGTGTTGCGCCGTTTATCAAAGCTCATGCGACCAGGCGCAAGCTGCCCGCGTTGCTTTGTGGTTTGGCGCGAGTCCTTGCATGATGGGGCCGTGACGACCGCCGCTCCCTCCGATCAGGCCGCCCGCGCGCTGCTCGCCTTCTGGCGCAGCGCCGGTGTGGACATGGATGAGGCCGAGGCGGTGTTCACGGCGCCGCGGGGACAGCCAGCGCCCACGGCGCGGGAGGCGCCCAAACCGCACGTGCCGAGGCTACGGCCAAAGACCGCGGACTCGCCGGTCAGCGCTGCGCAGGCGCTGGCGGCGGCAGCGGGAACGGTCGCCGAACTGCGCAAAGCAGTTGAAGGGTTCAACGGTTGCGCTCTGAAAGCGACGGCGCGGAATACCGTTTTTGCGGACGGAGTCGAAGGTGCGCCGGTACTCATCATCGGCGAGGCGCCGGGCAAGGATGAGGACGAACAGGGAAAGCCGTTCGTCGGGCGCTCTGGCCAGCTCTTGGACCGGATGCTGGGGTTCGTCGGGCTCAATCGCTCAACCAACATATTGATTTCAAACACGATATACTGGCGCCCGCCGGGCAACCGAGACCCGACGCCTGGCGAAATCCTGGCCTGCCTGCCGTTCGTGGAGCGGCTGATCGCGCTTAGTCAGCCCAAGTTGCTGATCCTCACGGGTAAGGCGGCGGCGCATACGGTGCTGAAGCGCGAAGACGGCGTCATGAAGCTGCGCGGGCGGCGGCTGAGTTACACCCGCGAGGGGTTAGCGGCGCCCGTCAACGCCATGGTCATGCTTCATCCCGCATACCTCTTGCGTCAGCCACAGCAGAAGCGGCTGGCATGGGCGGACCTGTTGCTGGCAGATACTTGGCTCAACGAGCTGGGGGCGGCGCGGGAACCTCATTCCTAACCGAGTACGAACGAGCTCAGATGACGACGTTGCGCCTAGCTTTCGCCGCCCTCTCCGTCGTTGCGATGGCCACGCCGGCCATGGCGCAGCAGCAGCGCATCGTTGCGCTCTCCGAACAGGATGAAGAGGCCTACCGCGATGCGTTCGCGGCGATCGAGGCGCGGAACTGGCGCGGCGTGAATGTCGCGCTCTCCCATACCGACGATGACGTGCTCGAGGGCGTGGTGCGCGGACGCATGCTGCTTTCGCGCGGCTATCGCGCAAGCTGGGCCGACTATACGGGCTGGCTGAACCGGTACGGCGAGTATGGCTTGGCGCCGGCGGTGTATGAGCGCGCGATGGATTCGCGACCGCGCCGATCGCGTGCACATGCGCCGGAACCGCGTAGCGGCGGCTCACGTCAGTTACCGGGCACGCCGCCGCCCATTCCGGGCGATAGTTCGTCAGCGCGCGTTGGCATAGAGCGCACGGCCCAGCTCATCGGCGCAGGCGACATGGAAGGCGCGCGCGCTTCTGCATCGTCGCAGCTTGGCGGGCCGCGCGACGGGCAAGTGCAATTTCAATTGGGCCTCATCGCCTATCGGCAACACGATTACGCTGAAGCGGTGCGCCAGTTCGAAGGTTCGACGCAGTGGCGTCACCATGGCGGGTGGGCGATGGCGGCGGCGCACTATTGGGCGGCGCGCTCGCGTTTGGCGGCCGGCGAGACGAACGGTGTTGTCGAGCATCTCAACGCAGCGGCGCAGCGGCCCTGGACGTTCTATGGCCAGTTGGCGGAGACGCAGCTTGGCCGCGAAAGCGCGCTGCAGTTTTCCCCGCCGCATGTTGAGGATGGCGCACTGACGCGCTTTATCGATGCACACCCAGGTGCGCGGCGCGCGGCGGCCCTCGCGCAATTGGGCCGTCTCTCGGAAGTCGAAAGCGAGATGCGGCGTTTGCATGCCGATCTCAACCGAGATGATGATCGCAACTTCCTGGCGCTCGCGACGGCGCTGCAGGCGCCGGCCGCGCAATTGCGCGCGGCGGAATATGGCGGGCCAGATGTGGCGGCAGGCTTTTGCCCGACGACATCGTTCGAGCCGGAAGACGGTTTCTCGCTCGATCGGGCCGTCGTTTATGCGATTGTGCGTCAAGAGAGCTATTTCAATCCGAAGGCTGTCAGCGTTTCGAACGCGCGCGGGCTGATGCAGCTTCTGCCTTCGACGGCGCGTGACATGGACCGCTCGACGAACTACCGGCGCAACCCTGCGGCGCTGTTTGAGCCCGGGCTGAACATGCGCCTCGGCCAAAGCTACATTCAGTGGCTGATGAGCGAATTCCATAATGATGGCGACCTTGGCCGTGTGTTCGCTGCGTATAACGGCGGGCCTGGTTGGCTCTCGCGTTGGCTAGCGACGCAGCCCGCGGATATTGATCCGCTGATGCTGCTGGAAACGATGCCGCGCGCGGAAAGCCGCGATTATGCCGAGCGCGCACTCTCGCACATGGCGCTCTGCCGCAAGCGCTATGGGCAGCCGACGCCGGAGCTTGATCGTTTGGCTGCTGGCGATCCGGCGATCTACACGCCGCTCGATCGCAACAGAAACTTGGCGGGCGCCTCAGAGTGAGCGCGTAACGGCTTCGCTGCGCAACAAGAAGAGACGCTTGCGGCCGATGCGGCGGGCGATTTCGATATCGCCGCTCTGCGCCATGTCGGGATAGCCGCCGAGCGCATCGTATAAGAGACGCGAGATCAGCAGACCTTGCGCGCCTGAGGGCTCCTTCATGAGCTGCGCGCGCAGGCGGCCCCAGAATTCAGCGCGCTTGGCTTTGGGTGAATCATCTTCGAGCGTGAGGCGAAAAGCGGCGGCGCGTTTGCGCGCCTGCGGCGCCGACATGAAACGCTGGGCTTCACCGACCCAACTCGGCGCGAGTTCGGTTTCTGGATAGAGCAACAGCAGCCAGTTGGCGCGTGAGGCGTTGACGCCGGCGCGGATCTGCTTGGCGCGGCCCGGTTCGGCATTGACGATATTGCAGCCAGCTGCGTCAGCGATCGCGAGCGTTTCGTCAGTCGAGCCGCCGTCAGCAATGATGACTTGTTTGACCAACCCCTCGCCTACGCCGTGCACGAGCGGGGCGAGCGTGCGCGGCAGATCAGCCGCGCTGTTCAAGGTTGGAATGACAATGGAGATCATCATGCGCGCTTATACGAGAGCTACGCAGCGTGGTCTCCGTCAAATCGTAGTTTACGTGCCGGCGGCCTGATTTTGACGCTGCTGCGCGGGCAAGGCGGCTTGCGGCGGCGCTGTGGGTGCGGGCGCCGGCTGGCCGGGCGCGGCCGGTTGCTGTGCGGCGCGTGCAGCATCCGCCTGCGTGGCTTCGGCGGTCATGCGCGTGCGCAGGCGTTGCATGAAGCGATCGAGCAGGTCGACACGGGCCACCGAACGGGCGACATCGCGGATCGAGGCGCCGTCAGCTGTGACGCCGGAGGCGACGACCTCGAACGCGTCGGCCTCTTCGGTGTTGGCCATGTCGCCGGCGTATTCGCGGTAAAGCGCGCGGACGCCATCGTCGTTGCCAGCGAGCGTCATGGCGACGGCGGAGCGGAGCACGACTTGGCGACCGTAAGCATCCAGCGGCTGCGCGCGCGAGCGCGCGGCGAGGATCGTGCGCAATTCAGCGGACGCGCGTTCCCAGTCACGCGCGCGCCAGGCCGCTTCAGCGCGGACACGTTGTGCGTCTTCGCCGCGATCGCGCTCGACAAGTTCGACGGCGGCATCCAGACGTCCAAGATCAAGCATCGCGCGCGCTTCGAGGATGCGACGATCGGCGAGCAATTGCGTCGGCATGTTAGGCTGACGCGTGCTGGAGATGGCGATCAAGGCCTGATCGGGCTTGTGGTCCATCAAGTAGATGGCGGCGAGATCGGCGGCCACTTGCGCGCGCGCGACTCCCTGTAGTCGTTCATCGACTTGGTGCTGCAGCAATTGCGCCGCCTGCTCCAGGAGATCGACGTTGACCAGGCGACCGGCCAGCAACCGCACGATGCGGTCGCCGTTTGCACCGACGGGCGTGAGATCGCTGAACTCGTAGAACAGGCCGAGGGCCTGAATGGGTTCGAGCTGATCGGCTTCGCCATCGAGGAAGAGACGCTCGAAGAGCGTCGACATATCGGCGCGTAACTGGCGCGCGGCGGGGTTCATGGCGTAGCGATCGGCCACAGCGCGCATGACGTTGAGCGCATCGCGCCACCGCCCGAGCTCAGAATAGGCTTCCCCGAGCATGCCGACGATTTGGATTTCGGTTGCATCACCGCGCCAGCGGAAGCGCAGCGCTTCAAGGGGCTCGATTGAATCGACCGCGCGCATCAGGCCGGCCTCGCGCCGCAGCTGGATGGCAACGACGTTGGCGACAACGGCGACTTCTTCGTCCCGCGCGCGGGTAAGTTCATCCAGCAACGTCAGCGCGCGCGTGGTGTCGCCGCGGGCGGCAGTGACGCGGGCATCGATGAGGCGCGCTTGCAGACGCATGTGCTGATCCGGCGCTTGGCCCAACGCTCCGTTGGCAGCGTCGGATGCTGCGGAAAGATCGTTGAGCTCGAACGCGGCGGTCGCCAGCGCCAGTTGGAAACGCGCGCGCCAGTTGGGCGGATGCTCTTCGAGAGCAGCGGAACCGCGCTCGAGCTCGCGGCGCGCTTCGCTCCAATCTTCGCGGAGATAAGCGGCATACCCGCGCCAAAGCGCAGCGGAAGCGTTGTTGATCAGCGGCGAGGCGTTGAGATCCTCCATGCCCGCATTGGCGCGGCCCATCATCACTTGCGCCGCGCCGCGCATCAGGCGGAATTCAGGATCGATCTCGACCAGTTCGCCCTGGTTGATGGCGACGATGCGGAGCGCGCCGAGCGCTTCGGCGGCGAGATCGTTTTGCAGCAGGAAACGCGCGAGCTCCATGCGCGCTTCGACGGGCGCGCCTTCAGCGACACCTTCGTCGGCGGCGCGGCGCATCAACTCATCGATGCGGTGGCGCACTTCGACAAGGTTCATGCCGGGTTCTGTCGGCGACGTGGGATCGCCGCCGGCCATGGCGTCAGCTAGGAGCGCGGCATTGGCGCTGGCGTCGTGCGCGGCGGGCGCGGTTGCGGCGTTGGCAAGAAGACCGTTGTTCCGCGAGACGACGAGGTTGCCGTGATCGAACGCGACGGTGACATCATCAGCGCGCGGCTCGACCACGGCGCCGTGCGCTGCCGGCAACACGGCGGCTTCTACGGTGGCGCGGCGTGAATCTATGCCGCGCGCGGGGCCGCCGATCAGCGCAACGGCGATGCGGTCCCCTACTTCGGGGTCATGAATCCAGCGCACCGCGCCGTCGCGGCCGAATGCGGCCACAAGACGTGCTGCGCCGTTGGGCTGACTTTCACGCGTTAGCGCGGCGGGTGAGCCGCTGCTGGCGCGCGAGCCCAGCGTGAAGCCCCACGTGTTTTCGTGCGCTTCGGCGGAGACCACGACATCAGGCGGGGTCGCGATGCGCAGCCCGATCACGCCGTCGCCGCGTACGACTTCGACGTTCTGATGGCGGCGCCCGGCGCGGGCGACTCCGCTCAAATCAATGCTGCCGGTCGCGTCGAACAAGAGCCAGATTGCTTCGCCGCGCCGAAAGGCGGCGGCGCGTGCGGCGGCGGGCCAGGTGACGTTGACGCGTGTGACGTTGGCTTCTTCCACCAATTGCACGCGGCCCGTGCCGCGCACGGGCTGAACGGTTGGGATTGGCGGCGGCGGCGCGCCCTGCGCGGCGGCGGCTTCGTTCAGCGCCTGCTGCGCGGGATCGGGCGGCAAGAGATCGATGACGACACGATTGCCGTCGGTGAAGTTGCGCTGGCGCACGCCTGGCTCAAGCGTGAGCTGCAAACGCACCGGGGCGCCGGCGGCGCTGACACGACGCACTTCGCGCACGAGACGCGGCGGCGTCGCGCGCAACTCGGCGATGTCCATATCGGCGGGACGCGAGAAGCGCAGATCGAGACGGTTGCTTTGCAAGAGCGGCGTCACCGTCGTCGCGCCTTCGAAGCGGAAAACGAGGCGCGTGTATTCGTCTTGCACGCCGATGGCGACGGTCGCGGTTGGCGTGGCGACGCGCGGCGCAGGTGGGGGCGCGGGAGGTGACGGCGCCGCAGCGGCTTGTTGGCGTGGCGCAGGTGGTGGCGGTGGCGGCGGTGCAGGCGGCGAAGGCGCGGGCGGAGGCGCAGCGGCGCCGACACTGATGTCTGGCGGCAACGGCGATGCGCCGCGTAGGTCGGCGGGCGCTTCCGTGGCAGCGGCGGCCGTTTGTTGCGGTGCGGGCGCGGCGGTTGGCGTCGCGGTTTCGGCGTGCGGCGGCTCGGCGGCTGGCGTGGGCGCGTGTGTTTCCGCCGGCGGCGCCAGCGAGATCGGCTGACTCAATGCCGGAGGCGCCGCAACCAGTGCAGCGGTGGCGATCGCCAACGGAGAGCGCAAAGATTTCATCGAACTGACGCCAGCACTCCTAATGTCGCCTGCGTGACGTTAAGCGCTCGTTTACTGGCCAGCCGGAGCGGCCGGCGTTTGCGGTGCGGTCGCGCCGCGCGAACGATCGAGAAGGTTTGCGCCACTTGTTGGCGGACGCGCGCGATCGGCCAGCAACTGCGTCAACGTGCGGGCGCGCGCGGGCTCCATGCGCCCCATGACTTCAGCAAGATTGGCCTGACGCATGCGGCTCGCGACCTGCACCATCACATCGTCATCAAGACCATTGAAGACGTTGGCTGCATCCTTGGCGCGCATGCGTTGATAGACATCGACCAGCGCCGCGAGGCGCGCTTCCTGCGCCTGATCGAGTTGGCCGAGTAGATCGTTGACGTGCGATTCCAGGGTGCGGAGTTCGCCCAGGCGCTCGTTGAGGCGCTGCTCGGCGGCCTGCACGAGCGCGTCTTGCGTGCCGTAGGACTCGCCACGCGCATCGAGTTCTTGGCGCCGGCGCTGCAAAGCCTCAAGCACCTGCACTTCCGAGGCGCTGAGGCCGGCAAGTTCGGCGATGGTCGGCGGCGCGCATTGGGTGGCTGACGGCGCCGGCGGGGTGGCCCCGGCGGGCGGCGCAGCGGCCGCGTGCTCTTGCGGGGCGGCGTGATCGGCGGTGGCGGTCTCGGCCACGCCTTCGGCCATCGCGACGGCTTTGAGCCCGAGCACGACAGCAACCGTCGCCATCACTGCCGGCATCAGCCGCACGCCGTTATTGGCGGCGGCTGTTTTTGCCTTGGTCTTAGGCGCCAAGAGCTTCGAGAGATTCATCTACATGCGTCCGCGTGCGGCGCCGACATCGGCGCTGGTGCGCAGACGCCCGGCGCCGAGACCGAGGCGATCGGCAGTGGCGCGCGCGTCGTTGATGCGTGACTGCAGATCACGGCCGGCTTCTTGCGCTGTCGCGCGCAGCGAACGCACGGCGGCTTCGGCTTGAGCGGTAGCTTGCGCAAGCTCTGCGGCGGCGCGCAAGACGCCGTCCTGCCCCGAACGCAGGGCTTGCAAGCGCTTATCGAGGCGCCAGAAGTAGAACAGGCACGCGGCGAGCATCAGCGCCAAGACGCCTTCGATAACGAGCGTAATCGGACTCATGATCCGCCTCCAAGTTTCATCATGACTTGCTGCGCCGCCGGCGTGATTGGTTTTTCGACACGGACGGCAAGCGAATGGCCCATGCGGCCGACGCGGCCGGACGAAAGATCGACAAGGCCGCACTTCAATGTGACCGGCGATTCCGGCCCGGCATCGAGCATCAATGTGTCGCCGACCTTGAGGTTAAGCACTTTATGCAGCGGTTCTTTGTGCTCATCGAGCACGGCGCGCACTTCGAGCTTGGTGGCCCACAACTCGCTCGCGAGGTGGCCTTCCCAGATATTGTCGCGGCCGAACTTCTCACCCATGAATTGCTGCAGCAGCATTTTGCGGATGGGTTCGAGCGTTGCGTAGGGCAGCAGCAATTCGAGCTTGCCGCCGCGATCTTCCATGTCGATGCGCAATTTGACGATGATCGCCGCGTTCGGCGGACGCGCAATTGCGGCGAAGCGCGGATTGGTTTCGATACGGTCGAGCTTGAATTCCACCTCTGTCAACGGCGCAAAGGCCTGGCGGGCGTCCTGGAGCACGACTTCGATCATGCGCGTGACGAGCATGCGCTCGATCGTGGTATAGGGGCGCCCCTCGACACGGGTGGCGGCGCCGCCGCGGCGGCCGCCGAGGAGCACGTCGACGACTGAATAGATCAGACCGGAGTCGACCGTGGCCAGACCGAAATTGTCGAGTTGCTCTGCGCGGAAAACGGCGATGATCGCCGGCAGCGGAATCGAATTCAGATAGTCGCCGAAACGGATCGATGTGATCTGATCCAGACTGACTTCGACGTTGTCGCTCGTGAAGTTGCGCAGGCTTGTCGTCATCAAGCGCACGAGGCGGTCGAAGACGATTTCAAGCATCGGCAGACGTTCGTAGGAGACGAGCGCTGAGTTGATGATCGCGCGTACGCCGGTGCGGCCGCTGTCGGCGTCATCGCCGAGGCCAAAGCCCAGGAGGCTGTCGATCTCGTCCTGATTGAGAATGCGCTCAGCGGCTTGCGGTTCGCCTTCGGCGCCTGCCTCGGTCTGCCATTCCTGCTTGTTTGGATCGACGGCTTCGATCGCGTCGGCGCTCATTATTGCACCAGCATTTCTTCGATGAGCACGGCGTTGATCTGCAACGGCGCAATGACGAGGTTCACGCGACGCAGCAATTCAAGGCGCAGCCTGTACGCGCCAGCGGAGCCGGCGAGGTCATCGGTGCGCATTTCGCGCAGGAAGCCGTTGAACTGATCGGTGACGCGCGGAATGTGCTCGGTGAGCGCGGCAACCGCTTCGTCGTTCGGCGCTTCGAGCGTGAGCTTCAGTTTGAGATAAGCTGGGCGGCCGTCAGGGCCGGTAATGTTCACAAGCATTTCCGGCAGCGTAACGAAGACGACGTCTTCGCCGTGCGTGATCATCGTTCCGTTCGGACCCGGAACGGCTTCGCCCTCACCCTCGCCTTCGCCGTGGCCGCCGCCCTTTGCTTTTTCGTGGCCGCCCTCTTCCGAGGCATGCTGCTCGGCGCCGCTGCCGCCGAGCAACAGGAAGGCCGCAGCACCGCCGCCGCCGAGGATAAGAATGGCAGGCAGGACGATGAAGAGGATGAGGGTCTTGCCCGACATCTTCTTCTTTGCAGGCGCCTCGCCTTCGGCGCCCTCCGCGCCTTCAGCCGGCGGAGTCGCTGCGCCTTCGGCTTCTTCGGCCTCTGGCGCTTCGCCCTTTTTCTTCTTCTTGCCCTTACCGAACATGGAATCGCCCGCGCGTTAATCCACGTCCTTGGTGCGCAAGGGCTGGTTAAGGATTGGTAGCCGCTAGGCAGAACTTGCCGGCAGATAGGCAGTTAATGCGCGGACTCTTCACCATGTTTTGCGGACGCCGCCTTGTAAAATCAAGCGCTTAGCCGTTGGCATGGCGCTTGCGTAGTTAACGGGCATGGATAACGCACTCATGCTCGGCCTGCAGTCGCAACGCGTGCTGCAACGACGCATGGATGCTGCCGCCAACAACCTGGCGAACATTTCCACCAACGGGTTCAAGGCTGACGGCGTGCTTCTCGAAGAAGCCGATCAGACACGCGCCCATGCCGACGCCGCACCGCGGGAAGTCCGCTTCGCGCGTGACATCGGCACGATGCACGACATGACGCAGGGCCCGATCGCGATGACGGGCAATCCGCTCGATGTCGCGCTCGAAGGCGACGGTTTCATCATGGTCCAAGGCCCGGGTGGGCAGACCATGTACACGCGCGATGGCGCGTTCAGCATTACGGGGGAAGGACGTCTCGTGACCAGCGATGGCCACGCGGTCCTTAGCTCCGGGGGGGCGCCGATCGTGCTCGATCCGCAGGGCGAAAGCCCTTCGATCGGACGCGACGGCGCAATACGGGTGGCCGGGGTCGAAGCCGGCCGCATTGGCGTGGTGAGTTTCACCGCGCCAGGCGCGCTCACAAAGGTCGGGGACAACCTTTGGGACGCGCATGGACAAGCGTCGGGTGAGTTTCAGGGGGTCGTGCTGCAAGGCGCGATCGAAGGGTCAAACGTTCGGCCCGTTCTGGAACTCACCCGGCTCATTGAAATCTCACGCGCTTACCAGTCGGCTGCGAAAATCGTTTCGAACAGCGATGAACTGCGTCAGCGCGCGATCCAACAGCTTGGCAGATAGGAATTAGTCCCACATGCGCGCACTATCGATCGCCGCCAGCGGCATGCAGGCGCAACAACTCAACGTCGACGTCATCTCGCACAACATCGCGAACATGAACACGACGGCGTACAAGCGTCAGCGCGCCGAATTCCAGGACATGCTCTATCAGAACATGGAGCGGCCTGGCGCAACGTCGTCGGCTTCCGGCGCCATATTGCCGCTTGGTATTCAACTCGGCGTTGGCGTGCGCGCCGACGCGGTGGGTCGCATCACCGAACAAGGCGGCATCAGCGCGACGCAGAATCCGTACGATCTGGCGATCAATGGGCGCGGCTTTCTGCAAGTGACCCTGCCCTCTGGGCAAACAGCTTACACGCGCGCCGGCAACTTGGCGGTGAACGCGGACGGCCAGATCGTAACGGCGGACGGTTACGCGCTTGAGCCTTCCATCACGGTGCCGCAGGAAGCAACGGCCATCCAGATCTCGCGCGACGGCATTGTCGAAGTGACGTTGGCGGGACAAACGGATCCTCAACAGCTCGGCCAGATCGAGATCGCGAGCTTCATCAATCCGGCGGGCCTCGAAGGGATCGGCGACAATTTGTATCTTGAAACGCCGGCTTCTGGCTCACCGAATACGGCGACGCCTGGCTCGCCTGGCCTTGGCACTTTGATGCAAGGCTATCTTGAACTGTCGAACGTCAACGCGGTTGAAGAGATTTCGGCGCTGATCGTGGCGCAGCGCGCTTACGAAATGAATGCGCGGGTGATCACCGCCGCTGACGAAATGCTCCAATCCACCACGCAACTGCGCTGAGGAGGATGAACATGCTTCGCTGGCTTACTTTCGCTGCTTGTCTCTACCTGCTCTGCGCTGCGAGCTTCGCGCACGCACAAACCGTTTCGCTGCGCACGCGGGTCGAAGCCAGCGGCCCCGCTGTCACGATGGGCGATGTGTTCGTGGGCGCGCCCGCAGATGTCGCGGCGCGCGCGATCGCGCCTTCGCCGCCGGCGGGGCAGATGTCGCAAATCTCGATGCCGGTGCTCGCGGCGGCGGCTTCCGCTGCGGGCTTGGATTTCACGCCGCCGTCTGGCGTCAACGCGGTGCAAGTGGTGCGCCCGGGCGGCGCGCGCGCCACGCTGGCGCCTTCGCAATCGATGGTCGATGGCCGCTCGATGGCGGACGCGGCGATCCGGCGCGGCGAAAGCGTGAACCTCGTCTATGAAGCGCCTGGCATGTCGCTCTCGATGCGCGCACGCGCGCTGGAGGACGGCGCTGTCGGCCAGAGCGTTCGACTACTGAACACCTCATCCAATCGCACGATCGACGCGATCGTCACCGGCCCAGGCACGGCGCGGGCCAATCCATGAGCAAGGACCACACGATGCGTACACTCGCCCTCCTCGCTCTTGCTGTAGGCGCCGCCGGCTGCGCCAGCGTTGATCCGGGCGCGGTCGCGCAGGATGCGATCGCTGTGCCGGGCGCGGCGTACGATGCCGCGCGCCGCTCGCTTGCGCCGCCGCAGTTCAATCCAGTCGGCTCACCGGCCGCGCTAACAGGCGGCGAACAGCAAACGGTCCCGCAACCGCAGCCGGCCGCGTACGAAGTCGGTTCGCCAAATTCGTTGTGGCGTACCGGCTCGCGCAGTTTCTTCAACGATCAGCGCGCGTCACGCATCGGCGACATCCTGACGGTGAATATCGAGATCGATGACAAGGCGCAGGTTTCGAACTCGTCGAACAGATCGCGCTCGGGCTCGACGTCGGTTGGCGTGGGCAATTTCTTTGGTTTGGAAGAGTCGATTGGCCAAGTGTTCAACGGCGCGTTCGACCCGTCAACAATGGTCTCGGCCGATTCATCGTCGGATCACAGCGGCACCGGCGCGATCAATCGTCAGGAAAAAATCGAGCTGACGGTCGCTGCCGTGATCGTCGATCGTCTGCCGAACGGCAACCTTGTCATCGCGGGGCGCCAGGAAGTGCGTATCAATGGCGAGCTGCGTGAACTCACGGTGAGCGGCATCATCCGTCCGGAAGATGTGACGAGCGACAACACGATCAACCACACGCAGATCGCCGAAGCGCGCATCTCGTATGGCGGCCGTGGTCAGATCAGCTCGGTGCAGCGCCCGAACTGGGGTCAGCGCATGACGGACGCGATTACGCCCTGGTAAGTTAGTTCACCCGTCGCTCTTTTCCGGCCCAGAACGGTTCGCGCAGTTCGCGGCGCAAGATCTTGCCTGACGCGTTGCGCGGCAGCGGAGAGTCACGAAAGTCCACGCTCTTCGGCGCTTTGAAATGCGCGATGCGGCCGCGTGCAAAGGCGATGATGTCTTCAGCGTCTGGCGTGACACCTGGCGGCGGCACCACGATAGCTTTGACGGACTCACCCCACTTCTCGTCCGGCACGCCAATGACGGCGACTTCGGCGACGTGCGGGTGGCCGTGAATCGCGTTCTCGACTTCGGCCGGATAGATGTTCTCCGCGCCGCTGATGATCATGTCCTTGATGCGGTCCTGGATGTAGAGATAGCCGTCTTCATCGAGATAACCGGCGTCACCGGTGCGCAACCAACCATCGTCGTTGACGGTTGAGGCGGTTGCATCGGGCTTGCGCCAGTAGCCCTTCATGTTCGCGGCCGAGCGCGTGGCGATTTCGCCGACTTCGTTTGGCCCGAGGCGTTTCCCATCAGCGTCCAGGATGCAGATTTCAACGCCGGGCATCGGAATGCCGGCGGAGCGCATGCGCTTGTTGCCTTTGGGATCGTGATCTTGCGGCGGCAGATAGACGATCGTGCCGGTGGTTTCGGTCATGCCGTATTGCTGCACGAACTGACAGCCGAACACTTCCATGCATTCCTGCAGCAGCGCCACCGGCATTGGTGACGCGCCGTAGAGAATGTGCGTGAGGCTGGAATAATCGATCTCTCTCGCGCGCGGTGTGCGGATAACGAATTGCAACGCCGCCGGCACCATGAACATTTTCACGATGCGATCGCGCTCGATGTGTTCGAGCACATCCATCGGGTTGAATTCGCGCGCGACGACGTTCTTGACGCCGTTGATGAGGCCGACGAGCCCCCACCCTGTGCCGCCAATGTGCGCGGCGGGCATGGCGACGAGATTGGTCTCGCCTTCGTTCCACTCGTTCCAGCCCATCTTGGATTCCGCAAGCGCGCGGCGCGAGCGCAGCAGATTTGCGCTGGAGAGCATCACGCCTTTGGGGCGACCTGTTGTGCCTGACGTGTAGAGCAGCAGCGCGGTGGATTCAGGAGGCACGCCGGGCGCGAGATCGTGCGCGGGTTGGGCATCGCGCCAGGCTTCGAAGGTTTGCAGACCGTGATCGCCGGCTTCCATGGGCACGAGCGCCGGCTGGGCTTCGGTTTGCTTCAGCGCATCTTGGCCGCAGGCGAGACATTCAGGGCCGACGAAGAGGAAGCGCGCTTGTGAATCATCCACGATGTAGGCGACTTCCGATGGCGAGAGACGCCAGCCGATTGGCGCAACGACGACGCCAGCCTTCGCTGCGCCGAGAACAAGTTCGAAATAGTGATCGCTGTTCTTGCCGAGATACCCGATCGCTTCACCGCGGCGAACGCCGGCGGCGATGAGCGCATTGGCGACCTGGTTGGTGTGGCGGTCAAGGTCGCCGTAGGTTGTGTCGCGCCCCTCAAAACTAAGTGCGATGTTGCCGGCGCGTGTGCGCCCATGATGGCGGGCAATGTCCCCTAAGGTGGACATTGACTCGAATTCCTCTGGCTTTAGCGACGCCGCCATACCGCCTCCCTTATCGTTTTGCGGGAGATTAGCGGTTCTGTTGTGGATGTGGAGTGCTAGCCGCCGATGCCGCGCGCCATAAGAGCGGCGAACAATGGGATAAGCGCCAAGAGATGCACCTCGATCATGACGAGGCGGCGTGCGCGCTTGGCGTCGGCTTCCGCTACTGTAAAGGCAGGATCGGCGCCCGCGGCCTTCACCCAGCGAAAGAACGCGCGCGTCGGGCCGATGGAGATGAGGCCGACGACCGCGAACGCAGCCATCTTCGCCCAGAAAAACGGCTGACCCGCATAATATTCGTAGCCCTTCGCGCCCCAGACGACGCGTGCGATCCCCGCCAAGATGATGCCAACAGCCGAGACGCCGTAGAAGATATCGACGCGCAGCAAGAGGCGCGCGGCGCGGCCATCGATCGGCAAGCGCAGAATGAACGCCTCGGCTACGAGCGCGCCCACGAGGATAAAGGCGAAGGCAAAGTGGAGGTACGAGAGCGCGGCGTCATGGAGAAGCATGCGCCCAATCTAAACCGTCGGGTTCGATAGGGCGAGCCTTATGCGCTCGGACGTCAATCGTCGCGGTGAACGCGCTCGCGGCGCTCGTGGCGCTCTTGGGCTTCGAGCGAGAGCGTGGCGATGGGGCGGGCCTCAAGACGTGACAGCGCGATAGGTTCGCCCGTCTCTTCGCAATAGCCGTAGGTGCCCTCTTCGATGCGGCGGAGCGCGGCATCGATCTTGGCGATGAGTTTGCGCTGACGATCGCGGGTGCGCAGTTCGAGCGCGCGGTCGGACTCACTGGTGGCGCGGTCGGCGAGATCGGCCTCGGCGACGGTGTCTTGTTGGAGCGAGGCGATTGTGGATCGCGACTCTTCGAGGATTTCCTCTTTCCATGCCTGCAGCTTGCCGCGGAAATATTCCTGCTGGCGCGCATTCATGAATGGCTCGTCTTCGCTCGGCCGATAATTCTTGGTCGTAGCAGCCATGGTCCCGCACTCCAGGGCGCCCTCGCGAGGCGCCGCCTTATAGGCTCCGTCCCTTAACGCCGTCCATGCAGCAAGGAAGGCGCCAAAGTCCATGCAGTTTCCGCAGGTTGCGGTGCAGCAATCAGGCCGCTCCGAGCATCCTGTCGAGCTTGGCGGCCTCTACCGCGAGTCTGATGTCAATTTCGCGAAGGACTTCATCCAGCTCCCGCTCGCCCGTCTCTTCGGCGCCACGCTGGGCGTGCTCGAGATCGGCGCGGATCGAAGCCGGGGCGTGGCCCATGACGAGGGCCCGCTCAAGCTTTTCCAGCACGTCCAGGGCGTCCCGGCCGCGCCGGGTCTGACGAGCGCGGCGTCCGCCGGGCTGTTCCTCGACCTGAAGCGCCAAAATCGCGTCGAGGGCGGTGACGCCCGAGACCCCGGTGGAAGCTGCGGTCTTTTGTGGAGCGTCGGGACCCGAGGGGGCAAAGCCCGGGGCCGCGGTTCCGCCTGCGCGCTTGGCGCCTGTGGATGGGCCGACGCCACGGCCACTTTCGATCTTCATGGGCGCGGAGCCTCCGCCGATGCTGTTTCCGACTGATTAACGTTTCAAATTTGAACTGCTCATTAACCAAACCGGCGGCGTATCGCTGAACATGGGAATAGCAAACCGCGCCGCGCGCACAGCGCTGCTAGCCGTCGCTTCCGTCGCCGCCATGACCGCCCCGATCGCTACGCCGGTCGCGTGGGCAGGCCCGCGCATCAAGGACATCGCTGACTTTGAAGGCGTGCGGGAAAACCAACTCGTGGGCTACGGGCTGGTGGTGGGCTTGGCCGGCACTGGGGATTCGCTGCGGAACTCACCGTTCACGCGCCAGAGTTTGGCGGCGATGCTGGAGCGGCTGGGCGTCAACGCATCGAACGGCAATCTGAACACGCGCAACGTGGCGGCGGTGATGGTGACGGCGAACTTGCCGCCGTTCGCAAGCCAAGGATCGCGCATTGATGTGACTGTCTCCGCGCTGGGCGATGCGCGCTCGCTTGCGGGCGGACAATTGCTGGTGACGCCGCTGATGGGCGCGGACCAACAGGTTTATGCGGTAGCGCAAGGGCCGCTGGCCATCGGCGGCTTCGCCGCGTCGGGCCAATCGGGCTCCTCGGTGACGCGCGGAGTGCCGACGGCGGGGCGTATTGCTTCTGGCGCGTTGGTCGAGCGCGAGATCATGTTCGATATTGCGGCCGCGCCTGAGCTGCGCCTGGCGCTGCGCAACCCGGATTTCACAACGGCGCAACGCATTGCGGATGCGATCAACGGCGCTGTGGGCGCGGATGCGGCGCGCGCTCAGAACCCCGGGACCGTGGTGATGCGCCGGCCCGCAAGCTTTACGGGCGACATGGTTTCGATGGTTGGCCGCATCGAGAATCTGGAAGTTGAAGTTGATACGCCGGCGCGGATCGTGATCGATGAGAGCTCCGGCATCGTTGTGATGGGCGAAAACGTGAAGGTTTCGACCGTCGCGATCGCGCAAGGCAATCTGACGATTTCGATCCAGGAAGATCCGTTTGTGAGCCAGCCGGCGCCGCTCAGCCGCGGGCAAACGACGACCGTGCCTTCAAGCACCGTCAGTGTTGAGGAAGAACCTGGCGGGCTTGTGATGGTGCCGGGCGGCGTGCCGCTTCGCCAACTGGTGAACGGCCTGAATGCGCTGGGCGTGACGCCGCGCGACATGATCTCGATTTTGCAGGCGCTGAAAGCAGCCGGCGCGATCCAAGCTGAAATCGAAGTGATGTAATGCCGGACGGATCGATCCCACTCCCCGGCGCCCCGCTGCCGATCTCAACCGCGCAGCGCGCGCCGCGTGCGCCGGAAAACGTGCCGCCGGAAGTGCGGCGCGCGGCGGAAGAGTTTGAGTCGGTATTCTTGAATGAGATGCTCTCGCCCATGTTCGAAGGAATCCAGACGGATGGTCTGGGCGGCGGCGGCATGGGCGAAGAAATGTTCCGCCCGATGTTGATCGAACAATACGCCAACGCGATCACCCATCAGGGCGGGGTCGGCATTGCCGACAGCGTCATGCGCGAGATGATGCGGATGCAGGCCGCGCAGACGCCGCCGACGGAGGAGAATTCCGATGGCGCTGATCGCTGACGATGCGCGCGATCGCGCTGAGCAATTATTGGCGTTGACCGAGCGCCTTACTGTTCTGATCACCGAAGAGACGCAGCTGATCGAGGCGCGCAAGCCGCCGCTTGAGGGGGCAGCCGCTGATGAGAAGAACCGGCTTGTGAACGCCTATCGGCTGGAGTTGGCGCGGGTCAAACAGGAGCCATCCCTGATCGATCCCGCCCCGCCCGCCCTGCTTGTGCAGTTGCGCGCGAAAACGGTGAGGCTGCATGAAGCCTTGGCCGCACACGAGATCGCACTGGGCGCGGTGAAGCTGATTACCGAAGGTTTGGTGCAGGCGATGGCCGAAGAGGTGGCGCGCCAGCGGGGCGGGCCACCCCAGTACGGTGCGCGCGGCGTCGTCACCCAACCGACCGCTCCGATCCCCACAATTCTTGATCGTAACGCTTAACCACAAGCGCCACGGAAAGACCTTCAAACCGGGAAAGCTTCGCCTTTCCTGTAATTCATCTTGCTCTGTTGCTTTGGCGCCGTTTTTGTAGCGCCGCGCGGTCTTGGGTGAGGAATGCGGCACGTAGAGGTATCTAAAGCTTGGCGGCCGGTGCGTGCGCGCCGAGGCCGGCAGCACAGCCCGCAGGGCGTGCTGAGCGCCTTTGCCTTTAACCTTTGCCTGTTCGTATTGCCGATCGCGGCGGCGGCCGCCGTTATGGTGATCGGGCGCGACCACCTCTACGCGTACGAATATTCGCAGGATAATGCGCAAGCTGTAGCGGCGCGGGTCGCGCGGCTAAATGGCGGGCTGATCCAACTCGACTTCGACCGTCAGAACCAATGGAACGATCTGGTCGATCTGGAATTGCGGTCCAACGACATTCACGCGGCGCGCGGTTTTCTGCTTTCAGGCGCCGGGATGCTGCCGCAACGGGCGGCGAACATCCTGAACCAATCTGACGCGAGCGACGCGGAATTGGAGATCGCGGCGCTGCAGTTGCTCTCGCCTGGCACGCGCGCGCGTTACGTCGCGGCGGGACCGCTGCTCTCGGACCGGCCGGCGACGCCGACGTCAGCGCAGATGCCAGCGCCAATCGGCGACAACCAAGATTTCGAGATGCTGGCGCGCGCGGTGATCGCCGAACCAGACAGTGACCCGCTGCAGTTTATTCTCACCGGCTACAGCCTCGGCCTCGCTGGCGATCTTTCGCCCCGGATGGCGATGGGCGTGGCCGCCCTGCTCGATGCGAGCCGGCGCGAGGATTATCCCAGCGCGCTGGCCGCTGAAGTTGATACGCTGTTCAACAGCAGCATGCCGGTCGATGCCTTCCGCACGGCGGCCGAGGCGCGCGCGGCGGGAGATGCCGCAACCAGCTTCGCCAATGCCGCGGCGGCGTTCCGCGCGAGTTTGACAGCAGACCAAGTTCCGCAGGCGCGTGCGTTCCTCGATCAGGTCGGCGCGATGAGCGAGGCAACATCTCGCACGGCCGCGGCGACGCTGCTGACCCACGCAACGAGCCTAAGGGACGTGCCGCGCCTGGTGATGGTGGCGCAAGCTTCTGGGGATCGGGCGGCGGCTGCGGCCAAGCGCCTACCTCGCGACGGGCGCCTGCTCAACGCCGCGCGCGGCGAACTGACGATGAACCGCGATCTGACTGCGTCTCTGGCGGTGGCGGCGCTAGCGCTGCTTGGCTTGATCGGGCTTGTAATCTTCAAGCTCGTGCAAGGCGCGCTCGGCGCTTGGCGGCGCTGGGAGGACGACACCTATAGCGGCGAACTGGTCGAAATCAGCGGCAACAATTGGCGGCCGCTTTAGCCACCTAAGCGCGGAAGAGCGACAGGACGGCTTGCGGCTCGACGTTGGCGATGGAGCCGCGGAAGGCCTCGAGGCCTTGGCGGACTTGCAGAGCCAGGAGGCGCGCGCTGTCAGCATCGAGATCCGTGCGCACGTTGGTGACGCCTTCGGCGGCGCCGAGGAAGCCTTGGTGCGCTTCCAGTGAGCGGGCGCTGTCGAGAAGGCGGCTCATGACGTCCTGCAGTGTTTCGAGCGACTTTTGCGCGTTGGCGGTGAGCGCCGGATCGGTGGCTTGCGCATCTTCACCGACGGAGATGACATCGCCGCCGAGGCGTAGATCGACGCCAGGAATGGTGAGCGGGGTCGCGCCCGGCTCGGCCGTGATCTGGGCGCTTTGGCCGCCGGCGAGCGTACCGCCATCGGCGAGGACGGCTTGAACGCGCGTCTTGAAGGCGCCGAGCAGCGCATCGAGGTCCGCCTGCGGACCGCCGTTGCGCGCGATCTCTTGGACCTTCACCAAGGTCGTCTGGGCGTCTTGTCCGAGCACGAGAGCTTGATGGATCTGCGCGAGGCCAGCACGGACACTCTCGCGGGCGGCGGCGATGGATGCGCCGCTGAGTTCGACGCGATCGCCTTGCGTGGTTGCTTCGTCGCGGCGCTGCGCTTGCGATGCGCCGGGCTTAGCGTAGCGCGTGTCGAGACCGAGTGCGCTGGTTGAGCCCGCAGAACCAGGGACGATGCTGTTGACCATTTGCCGGCGCTCCTTCGGATCGCGCGCTCGGCACATGCGTAAGCGCGCGGCGTTTCTCCGCACGCGCGAATAGCAACTCGAATCGTTAATGAAACGTTAAGATTAACGTCGAAACGGCAAATAAATTTACCGACGATTTACTTTTGGTGATCCGCCATGGCGCGTAGATAGGCCATGACTGCGCGCGAGTACGCAAGCTGTGACTCGCTTGGATAACGGCGCAGCATCTCTGCGGTCTGACCGTCGGTCAAGGTCTGCACGAAGCGACCGGCATCTTCATCTAGTAGGACGTGCGTCTGATTGGGCAACGGCGACATGCGTTGCGCGGACTCACTTTCGGCGAAACGCCGTTCGGCCGCGCTGGCGGCCGGCCCCTTTCCCGTTTCGAGCTGCTGGGCTCGTACTTGCAGCTCTGGCGGGTGGGCTGTCGGAGCAATGTTAGACATAGCTCAAACCCCGCCGGAACCGGCGGGGAGCCTGGAGCTCCCCGCCTTTTCCGTTTCCGGTATTAGCGGAAGAACGAGAGAACGATCGACGGCGCCGAGTTGGCGATCGACAAGGCTTGCGCGCCCAGTTGCTGCTTAACTTGCAGCGCTTGCAGGCGAGCCGATTCCTTGGCGAGGTCAGCGTCGACGAGGTTGCCGATACCGGCTTCGATCGAGTCAGACAGTTTGCCCAAGAACGATTGTTGGACGTCCAGAGCTTTCGACTGAGCGCCCATCGTGGCGAGATCGCGGTTCAGAGCGGTGATCGCCGTATCGATCGCCGCAGAAGCCGCTTCGCCGCCGGCGGCGGTCGAGATGTCGAGCGACGAGGTGACGGTCGCGAGCGCTTGACCCGCCGCGCCAAGGCGGAAGTCGAAGCCCGAAACCGTGAGTTCGTTCGAGCCCGAGCCCGGCGCAACAACTTGCGTCATGCTCGTGCCGCCCGTGCCGTTCGTGCCGTCAAGCAGACCGGTGTCGTCGGCAGCGGCCGTGCCGTCGGTGAACGTGACCGTGAAGTCTTCGTTCGCCGAGTAGGAGATCACGCCGGTTTGGTCGTCATAGCTGGCGGTCACGCGGCCGTTCGAAGCGGTGCCAACGCGATCGACGAACGTTTGGATCGTGTCAGTGGCTTCGACGTCGATCGTGAACGTCGTGGTTTCGTTGCCGTTGGTGATCGAGAATTCGAGAGCGTCGTTGGCGCCGATGGTGAGGCCGGTGGCATCATCCAGTTGGGCCGAAGACGAGAACTCGTTGCCCGAGCCGTCGTTGAACGCGATGCCGTTCAGGGTGTAGCGGCCAGCGCCGCCGCCAGCGCCGTCCGTCGTCATGACAGTGAACGGAGCCGCACCGCCCGTGAGGTTGGCGCCGTTGACGAGGTTAGAACCGTTGAACGTCGCGGCGTTCGCGATCTGATCGACTTGGTTGCGCAGAGCGTTGAAGTCGGCCTGCAGCGCAGCGCGCTGGTCGGTCGAAAGGTCGGTCGCTTGCGCGGCGACAGACTTTTCCTTCATTTGCTTCAAGATGTCGCCGATGGCTTCACCGGCCGACAGGCCGACATCGATCACCGACGTGGCGCGGTCGATACCATCCATCACGGCGCCGAGCGAGGCGACGCGAGCGCGTTGACCTTCAGCGATAGCGAACACAGCGCCGTTGTCCTTGGCGGAGGACACTTTGAGGCCGGTGTTGACGCGCTGTTGAACCTCAGAGAGGTCCTTGGTCGTTTGGTTGAGGGATTGCAGCGCAACGAGGGCGCCGTAGTTCGTGTTGACGCTAGTCATTTCAAGGTCCTTCTGGACTTGTGTGAACCGGCCATTTTGGCCAGTTGGGCTCTCGCCCTACTCCGCGCGGACTTCGCCGCACGCCCACCCCGCAGCCGGGAAAGACGCTTTGCGTTGCGATGGTTCTAAGGTTCCCGGGTTAACAACCGGTTGGCGCCGAAATGAATTACAGAGGCAAAATTTGCCGAGCGTTTACCCACTCAGCGCGGCGCGAGGCCTTCCATCATGGTGCGATTGATATCGATCAGCGGTTCGACATCGGCGCCATCGCGGAGCACGTCGCGCGAATAACGCGCAACAAACATGGCAAGTGAAATGATCTGACCGCGCAGCGCCATTGGCAGCTTGTTTTCGGGCGTCGCGCAATCGGCCGACAGCACGTTCCAAAGACGACGGTTGGCGTCGAGTGCTTCCAGCACGATCGACAGCGCCGGTTTCTCATCTTTTACGCGGACGAGCGCGGCCGTGACTTGGCCAAAAGCCCGGTACTCAAGATCGCGCGGCTGATCACCCTGCGTGGCCGCGCGCTGGTACGCTTTGATCGACATCGGTCCCCAGCCCCAAGCGCTCGGCCTCATACGCGATGAGTTTCCGGCAGCGCATTAACGCACGGTAGTATTCGCCAGCTATTACTTCTTTGGAAATTCCTATGCATTCGGCCAGCGTCGCTGGATCACGCACAGCGCCCATGAATTCGGCGAGACGGGACGCAAATTCGGAATAGGCTTGGTCTCGGCCCGTTTCGTCCAAGTACATCAGCATGATCGGGAAATAGATGCGCTTTGCCGGCGTATCCGCTTCGTCCTGTTGCATGATGTCCTTTTCGCGCAGGACGGACGCCTTGTTCTGCAGCACGAGTGCTGCACGGCGATCGCCGTTCTGCACGACAGCGCCGTTGACGACGAACTTCTCGCCGGGGCGCAGAGACAATTTGAGCGGCATGGGCCCTCCTCCCGGTTCTGGGAGTCATTGGCGTTAAGACTCGCCGGGCAAGGTTAACGAGGTCTTGCGATCTTTGCGCGGCGCACAGCAGCGTGCGCGCTGAGGTTGCTCACAAGGCGTGTAGTTTTGGCCGCGGCACGGCTTATTCACCGGCCGCCGATTGATCGCGTCGGAGGCGGGCCGTAGCCTCCCCTTCTCGCCTCGGAGATCGATCCGGGCGCACATCGAACCAGCGTTGTCAGGGCGAAAGCCCGCAGCGGGCGCACACGCGGCGCCGCGCAACGCGAACGTGTGACCGCAATTTTGGAACCCGCTGCGGCGGGAAGGAGAACACATGCCCAATGTGCTCGATGCCGAACCCATGCGCGCATTTGCGCGGCGCGCAGCCGGCAAGATCGCCGACAAAAAAATCCGCGAGCGCTACGAAAAGATGGTCTTCGACCGGCTGATGGCCGATTCGCGCAACTTCCGGCCGGCGCTTCAGGCTGAGATCGACGAGGCGCCAAGCTGGGCGCGCGCGGCGCAGGATCGCGGAGATGTGCTCTCCGTGTTTAAGCTGCACCGCTCCGCCTCGACACGGCTGCACAACGTGGCGCGGCGGATCGAGCTTACGTCAATGTTGGCGGCGATGGCGCTGGAAAAACACCCGCGCGCGGCGCCGGCGATCAACGCGGCGCGCGAATTCTTGGAGAAGTTCGAGCGCGCGAGCTTCGAGATCGCGGCCCGCAAGGCGTACAATTTCGCGCGCGTCTTCGAAAGTTGGAGCGATGACCGCGACGCGCAAAGCGTGTGCGCTGATGCGTTCGTGCGCGCGAGCATGGGGCGGATGTGGCGGCGGGTGACGTCCGTCGCCGAACTGCGCGAGGTAGGTCGAGAGTTTCGCAACTGCCTGGCCCGCACGGCGCGCGAGGGATCGTATGGCGGGATGCTGACGCGCGGGATCGGCCAATTCTGGGTGCTGCGCGACCCGAACGGCGTCGGGCTTATGGTGGCGCTGGCGCCTGCGCCGGCGGCAACGCACTTTACGGAGGTGCGCGGACCGCGCAATGCGCGGGTGCTGGCGACGCACGTCGATCTCGCGCTGCTGGCGGCTTCGCTTGGCATACCAAGCGATCCGCCGCCGCCTCCGCCGCTGGCGTCGCTTTCGCTGGAGACAGTGGAGGAGTTGCGGCTGTTGTGTACGGCGCGCCTGCGCCGCGCCGCCGTGGCTTGAGCCCTTGCGCTCCTTTGCGTGCGCCTCTTAAGTGCGGACGCAAAGGAGCGCCTATGCGGTTTGAAGGCACGAAAGACTATGTCGCTACGGAAGACCTGAAGGTCGCCGTCAACGCGGCGATCACGCTGGAGCGCCCCCTGCTCGTCAAAGGCGAACCGGGCACCGGCAAGACGATGCTGGCGATCGAAGTCGCCAAAAGCCTCGGCGCGCCGCTGATCGAGTGGCACATCAAGTCGACGACGAAGGCCGTCCAAGGCCTCTACGAATACGACGCGGTGATGCGCCTGCGGGACTCGCAGCTGGGCGATGCACGCGCGACCGACATCGGCAATTACATCAAGCGCGGCAAGCTCTGGGAGGCGTTCGAGAGTGAACAGCGCCCGATCTTGCTGATCGATGAAATCGACAAAGCCGACATCGAATTCCCGAACGATCTTTTGCAAGAACTCGATCGGATGGAGTTTTACGTTTATGAACTCGATCGCACCGTGAAAGCGAAGGTGCGGCCGATCATTCTGATCACATCGAACAACGAGAAGGAATTGCCGGACGCGTTCCTGCGCCGCTGCTTCTTCCACTACATCCGCTTCCCCGATGACGAGACGATGCGCGCGATCGTCGAGAGCCATTATCCGGGCGTGAAGACGCGCCTGGTGAACGAGGCGCTGAAGATTTTCTACGATATGCGCAAGGTGCCGGGCCTGAAGAAGAAGCCGAGCACGAGCGAGCTGCTGGATTGGCTGAAGCTGCTGCTGACCGATGACGTCGACCCGGAAACGCTGAAGAGCCGCGATCCTTCGAAACTCATTCCGCCGATGCACGGGGCGCTGTTGAAGAACGAAGCGGACGTGATGCTGTTCGAGCGCCTCGCCTTCCTGGCGCGCCGGGAGCAGCGCGGGGGTACGAGCTAACCCCCGTGTTGTAGGGCGTCGACAGCGTTCTTGCGCCGCCGTAATTTGAGCGGTGGGAGGACGGCGTTGATGATGCGTCGGCTGCTTTTTGTTCTGGCGCTGGGCTTGGCCGCGCCGGCTTGGGCGCAAGGGACCGAAGACGAGCCGCAGGCGGCGCCCGGCTCCATCGCCATCGGCATGATCGAGGAAGCGAACGCCGATGGTGTGTTCGAGATCGTGCACAATGGGCAAGTGAGCGTGCGGCACACGGCGAGCGGCATGCGCTGCGATTTTGCGCGCGATGGGGACGGCGGGCGCTTGGTGCTGTTTCCGAATTTACCGCGCGGCGATGATGTGGCGTGCGATTGGAACGATGGGCGCACGTTCACGACGCTCTACGCCACGCGCTATCCGTTCAACTCGACGCTGGCCGAACAGATCGATGGCGCGGCGGCGGCGATACGCCGGCACTTCCCGAACGCGGAGACCTATCCGGGCGCGGTCGAGCAGAATACGGACGATGGGCTGCCGACACGGCGGACGACGCGGTTCATCGTCATGCGCGAGGGGCAGCGCTACTACTCGCGGGTGAGCGTCGCGCGCGTGGGTAGCTGGATCGTGAAGCTGCGCTATAGCGCGCCGGCGCCAGATGCTGCTGCGGCGGCGGATGCCGACAGGACGGGCGATGGCCTGATGGACGGCGCGCTGCAGGAGATGCTGGCGCCGCGCCCCTGACATAGCGGAAGCCGCTGGCGCACGCGGGCGCCTCACCCTATCATTACCTCGTGTTTCAGCGCTTCTTCACCGAACTGCGTGCAGCGCACGTGCCTGTCAGCCTCAAGGAGTACCTTGTGCTGGTGGAAGCGCTGGAGAAGGACGCGATCGCGCCGAACGTCGAGGATTTCTATTACCTCTCGCGCGCGGCGCTGGTGAAAGACGAGCGCCATCTCGACAAGTTCGACCGCGTGTTCGGGCACGTGTTCAAGGGGCTCGAAAAAACCACGGACGCTGTGAACGCGGACATCCCGGCCGAATGGCTGCGGGCGCTCACAGAGAAATTCCTGACGGAAGAAGAGAAAGCGCAGATCGAGGCGCTGGGCGGTTGGGACAAGATCATGGAGACGCTGAAGGAGCGGCTTGAGGAACAGAAGGGCCGCCACGAAGGCGGCAACAAGTGGATCGGCACCGGCGGCACGTCGCCCTATGGCAATGGCGGGTACAATCCTGAAGGGGTGCGCATCGGCGGCGAAGGCGGCCAGCGCAAGGCCGTGAAGGTTTGGGACAAGCGCGAGTACAAAAATCTCGACGACAGCGTTGAGCTGGGCGTGCGCAACATCAAAGTGGCGCTGCGGCGGCTGCGGAAGTTCGCGCGGACCGGCTCACCGGATGAACTTGATCTTGACGGCACCATCGCGAAGTCGGCGCGCGAGGGCTATCTCGACATCGTGTTACGGCCAGAGCGGCGCAATGCGGTGAAGGTGCTGCTCTTCCTCGACATTGGCGGGTCGATGGATAGCCACGTGAAGCTGTGTGAAGAGCTATTCTCGGCGGCGCGCACCGAGTTCAAGCACATGGAATTCTTCTACTTCCACAATTGCCTCTATGAGGCGGTGTGGAAGGACAATCGCCGGCGACACGATGAAAAGACGTCGACGTGGGACGTGCTGCATCGTTTTCCGCACGACTACAAAATTGTGATCGTGGGCGACGCGACGATGAGCCCGTATGAGATCACGTATCCGGGCGGCTCGGTGGAGCACTGGAACGAAGAGCCTGGCGCTGTGTGGCTGCAACGGGTAACGCAAGTTTATGAGCGCGTCGTGTGGCTGAACCCAACGCCGCGCGCGCATTGGGATCACACGCCATCGATCCAGATCGTGCGCGAGATTGTTGGCCAAGAGCGGATGTTTCCGCTGACGATTCAGGGCTTGGACGGCGCGATGCGGGAGCTGACGCGATGAAGCGCGCGTGGGCCGCCCTCCTCCTTGGCGCGCTGGCGGCGTGCAGCCCACCGGCTGTCGATACCAAGGGCGCCGATCCGCGCGTGGTGCAGGCGCGCGGGACGTTGGCCGAGAGCGAACAAGCGACGATCACGATCTTTCAATCGGCGGCGCCTTCGGTGGTGCTGGTAATCAGCGGCGACCCACGCGGCTTTGGCGAGACCGGCGCGGGCACAGGCTTTGTGTGGGACGAAGCTGGGCACATCGTGACGAACAATCACGTCGTGCAAGGCGCTAGGACAGTGATCCGCTTGCCAGGCGGCGAAGATGTGCCGGCCGAAGTGATCGGGCGCGCGCCGCAATACGACATTGCGGTGCTGCGCATGCAACGGCCGATGGAAGCGCCCCCGCTGCCCATTGGGACATCGAACGATCTGCACGTCGGGCAGAGCGTGTTTGCAATCGGCAATCCGTTTGGCTTCGACCGGACGATAACAGGCGGCATCGTCAGCGCGCTCGGACGCCAGTTGCCGACGCAGGAAGGACGCGACATCGCAGACGTGATCCAGACGGACGCGGCGATCAATCCTGGCAATTCGGGCGGGCCGTTGTTGGATTCAGCTGGCCGCGTGATCGGTGTGACGACGGCGATCTACTCGCCCTCGGGCGCATATGCGGGTTTGGGCTTTGCGGTGCCGATCGACACGGTGGCGCGGGTCGTGCCGCAGCTGATCGAGAACGGGCGCGCGCCGATCGCAGGCATCGGCATTCTAGCGGCGGATCAGAACATTGCGGCGCGGCTTGGCGTGCAGGGCGTGCTGGTGTGGCAAACGGCGGAAGGATCGCCCGCAGCGCGGGCTGGCTTGCGCAGCACGGATCCGCAACGCGGCGTGATCGGCGATGTGATCGTGGCGGCGGAAGGCCAGCAAGTGCGGCGCCTGGCGGATTTGACCAGCGCGCTCGATCGGCTTGGCGTTGGCGCGAGCGTGAACCTCACGGTGCAGCGCAACGGTCAGAACATCGAAGTGCTCGTGCCGATTGAAGATATTGGCGGCGGTGAAACCCGGGCCTCGGGCAAATAACCGATTTTCGCGAGTTGCCGAAGCGTGTCGGCTACCGGCGCTGCCCTTCTTCCTCCCAGCCCATCCAACCCGGGCCGCGCACAACTTGGCCGGGACGTGCGTTTGTGTGTTCGCCGTTGCGCAACACTTGGACACCATTGACGAACACATCACGCACGCCGGTTGAGTATTGGTGCGGCTGCTCGAAGGTGGAGTGATCGGCGATGGTGGCGGGATCAAAGATCACGATGTCGGCGTAGTAGCCGGCTTGCAGGCGGCCGCGTTCGCGGATGGCGATGGACTCTGCCGGCAGGCTGGTGAGACGGCGGATGGCTTCTTCGAGCGAGATCACGTGGCGGTCGCGCACGTAATGGCCGAGGAAGCGCGCAAAGGCGCCGTAGGTGCGCGGATGCGGATTGAATTGGAGCGAGGCGCCTTCGGGCGCGAGCGACGGTGCGTCCGAGCCGATCATTGTGTACGGCCAGCGGATGTTACGCTCGATATTCTCTTCGCTCATGACGACGTAGGCGGTGTCGACGCGCGAATTATCCTCGATGACGAGATCGATCATCGTGTCTTCTGGAGTCGCGTGGCGCGCCGCGGCGACTTGGGCGAGCGTTTGGCCGGTGTATTGGCGCAGCGCCGGATTGCGGAAGCCGATCAGAATGACGTTCTGGGCGCCGCCTGCGAGCTGGTAGAGGCTTTCCCAACCTTGCGCGGGGCCGCGCATTTCGGCGAGCACGCGGCGGCGAATGGCGGGATCTTGCAGACGTGCGCGCCATGCATCGAAGCCGCCTTCTTGGACCCATGGCGGCATGGCGGCGTCGAGACCGGTTGCGCCCGCCGTGTAAGGATAAATGTCAGCGGTGATGTCGAGGCCTTCGGCGCGGGCCGCATCGAGACGCGCGAGACCTTGCGCGGAGAGCGGCCAATTGGCGACGCCAGCGGGCTTCAAGTGATAGATCTGCGCGCGCGCGCCGGTGGCGCGCGAGATGGCGATGAGTTCGTCGATCGCTTGCAGGAAGCGATCACCCTCCGAGCGCATGTGGGAGATGTAGCCGCCGTCGAACTCGGCCGCGGCGGCGACGAGCGCGATAAGTTCGTCCGTATCGGCATAGAAGGCCGGCGCATAGATGAGCGAGGAGCCCACGCCGAGCGCGCCTTCGCGCATGGCCTGGCGCACGAGATCTTGCATGCGCGCGAGTTCTTCGGGCGTGGGCGGTCGATCCGTGTAGCCGATCTCGTGGACGCGGAGTGTCGTGGCGCCCACATAGGAGGCGATGTTCGTCGAGATGCCGCGCTCGACGAGGTAATCCAGGTATTCGCCGAGGGTGGTCCACGGCACATCGTAGGTGACGTAAGATTGGTGCTCGATCATGTCGGCGCGCATGGCGTCGGTGAGCGGGCCCATTGAATCGCCCTCGCCCATGACTTCCAGCGTGACACCTTGGCGAATGTCGCTTTGTGAGCGGCCATCTTCGATGAGCGACTCCGTCGCCCAGCTCAGCATGTTGATGAAGCCCGGGGAGACGGCCATGCCGCTAGCGTCGACGCGCGTTGTGGCGGGGACGCCGGCGAGATTGCCGATGGCGGTGATGCGATCGCCGGTGATGCCGACGTCGGTGACAACTGGCGGCGCGCCCGTGCCGTCATAAACATTGCCGCCGCTGATGATGACGTCGTAGTGCGGGGCGACCGGCGCGGTGGCGCATGCTGCAAGGAATGCGGCGGCGAGCGCCGCGAACATCACGTTGAAACGCATCTGATCCCTCCCCCGAGGTTGCCTTAGTGCGCCATGAGAACCGGGATTTGCGCATCCTTGATCATGCGCGCAGTGACACCGCCCCAAAGCTCGTCGGCCCAGCGCGGCCCTTCGTAGGCGCCGAAGACCAAGAAGTCGGCGTTGAAGCCTTCGACTTCCGACACGATCATGCGGTCAGGGCCTTCCCACGATTCACGCACGACCGGCTCTTCAACGCGCACGCCGTGGCGGCGGAGATAGTTGTGGACGCGCGCGATGCCGGCTTCGTCTTCGCCGACGTGCTCGCCTTGCGGGTTAGCGACGCACAGACGCACCGCTTCAGCCTTCTTCAGAAACGGCAACGCGGCTTGCACGGCGCGCGCGGCTTCGGGCGTGCCTTTCCATGAGATGACGGCGCGGCGACCCCAAGGGTGCGGATTGATCCAGCGCGGGAACATGAGGCACGGGCGGCCGCCTTCGGTGGTGGCGCCAACGAAGATGTCGGTGTCGAGGCGCGAGCCATCCATTTCTTCGGGGCGGCCGAAGATAACGAGATCGGCGCTGCGCGACGCGCGCGCGGCGGCGGCTTGCGAATCCGAGGACGGGATGTCCCAAGCGTGAATGTGGACGTTGGCGGCTTTGCCGGCGACTTCGCGGAGCGCGGCCACTGTGGCTTCGCATTCGGCGCGGAGCGTGATGCGCGTTTCGCTCTCGATGGCGCTCAATACTTCGCCCGCAACGGCGTAGTTGAGCGGCACTGGCGCGAGAACCAGCGCTTCGAGATTGCCCTGGTGTTCGTCGGCAATCGCCATCGCCAGGCGCAAACGCGCGATGCCATCTTCAGACCCGTCAACGAAGACGAGAAACTCTTTCCAGCTCATGGGGTCGCTCCCGCGCCAATATTATGGCCGGCACAGTCGCAACCGATTTGCGCTGACGCAACCGCAATCGCTCAGGGCGCGGCCCAGACAAGCTCAGCGGGACGATAGCCCAGTTCGGTGATGCGTTGCTCGAAGGCGGCTCGTTGTTCGGGCGTGATGGTTTCGGCGCGTGTCAGCACCCAGAGGTAGCGGCCCTCCGGTTCGCCTACGATGCTCCATGAATAGTCACCGCCACGATCGAGCACCCAGTAATCAGCCCAGAACGGACCGAAGAAACTGACTTCCAGCTTGCCTTCGTTCGGATTGCCTGTCGGACGCGCGCGGCCGTTTGCGACGCGGCGCTCGCCGTTAGCTTCGATGCAAGTGTTGCGCACGGAGATGAGGCCATCATCGCGCAGTGCGTATTCGGCAGTGGCGCGCTGACAGCCCTGCTCGAAGCTGTTGGGCAGACGCGCCTGCTCGTGCCAGAGGCCGAGATAGCGGGCCTGATCCAAGGATGCGACGGGTAGCGGGTCGTTGCTTTGCCGGTATACCGGGTTGGCGACACAGGCGGCCAAAAATGCCGCGGCGGCGAGAATGAGGATGCGCATGGGGCTGATACGCGCGTCTTGTCGGTTCGGTTCCCTTCGGAGACAATACGCCTCGGGAGTCTGATGGACCGCCGCGCGTTTCTTTCGACCGCTGCAGCATGCAGCTTGGTGAGCGCTTCCGCTGCGCAAAGCGCACGCGCGCAACCGGTTCGCCGCTTTGGCGAAGCCGCGTCGTACAGCGCCGCACGCAATGGCGCTGCGTTCATGGTGGTGCGCCACGGCGTCGTCCTGGCGGAAGATTATCAGACGGGATCGCCGGAGGCGCGGTTTCCGATCGGCGAAGGCACGCGCCCATTTATGGCGCTGCTGATCGCCTCGATGATCGAGGATCGCTTGATCACGCTGGACGAACCGGCGGCGATGACGATCGGCGATTGGGGCGCGCATCCTGTCAAATCGACGATTTCGATCCGGCTGTTGCTGAGCGGCGCCAGCGGCATTGCGTTCGAGCGCAGCAGTGAGCGCACGCTGGCGGCGGCAATTGCGCTTGAGCCGAGCGATCCGCCGGGCGTGCGCTTTCGCAACGACCCAGCGGCGTATTTGATCTTGGCCGAAATCGCGCGGCGTAAGCTTGAGCTCCGCGGACACACGCCCGATCCGGCCCGCTATCTCACCGACAACACGCTTGGGCCGATTGGCTGCTCGGCCGTGGGGTGGACGCGCAATCCTGATGGCGCAGCTCGTTTTGATGATGGCGCGGTGATTTCGGCGCGCGCTTGGGCTTTGGTGGGCGAGTTGATCCGGCGCGAAGGCGTGTGGCGCGCCCAGCAATTGGCGAACAATGCGACGTTGCGTGATGCAGTGCGCGGCTCGTTTGCAGAATCGCGCGCCGGATATGGATTGTGGATCGCCGCGCCTGCGCGCTCGCGCGATGATCTGGGCGTCGATACGGATTTGTGGCGCGCGTCTTCGCCTGCGCCAGCTGATCTTGCTATGGCGGCAGGCGACGGCGGCCAGCGGCTCTACATTTCGCCTACGGATGGGTTGGTGATCGTGCGCCAATCGCGGAGCACAAATGCGGGCAATTGGTCCGACGCGCAGTTCTTATCGCTGGTCTATCGCGATCTTGAAGGCGCGCCGTCCCAGCAGGCGCCGACTGGACGCACGTACTAGCCCCGAAAAACGACGGCCGCCCCAATGGAGCGGCCGCCTCCTCTCCCGGAGATTTTTGTTTTTAGGACTTGCGCCAGAGCAAGCCGCTGACGAGGCCAAGGATGCCGCCGCCGGCAGCACCCGTGACCGCGTTTGCGATGTGGCCCGACAACGTCGCGTCATCCGGCATCAGGTTCGACCAGTTGCTGGCGATGTTGCCCACCGCTTCAACGTTGCTGGCGCCGAAACCGGCAGCGACGCCGCCCAGTGCGCCGACGATCGTGCGTCCGGCTATGCCGCCGCCGCCACGCGTCACCGCGCCTAGAACGTTGCTTGCCACCGCGCCGCCGATTGCTTGGACGACGTAAGCCAAGATGGTTGGATCCATTGACGTTTCCCCTTCCCGAAAGGCGCGGTCGCTTGGATATGGACGCCCAAGTGGCCGCCCCCGCGCAGCCCGGTCAGAATAGGAGTTCCCGAGCCGGACACAACAAAGATTGCAGGTGCGTAATCTCAGTTTCGAAATGATCTCACCTGTCGCGGCGCTCGCAGGCGCAACAGTCCGCTTGCAAGGCGAAATAGTCGCCATGTTCCAAGCGTCTCCGAGGCGCCACGCACCCGACTCAGTTGGCGTTTATGCACAGCGGCTAGCGTCGGCGCGGCTGGCGGAAACTTAAGGTCGTGTTAGATCAGGCCTCAACTGCGAGATCGGCCCCCCACGATGATCGACATCACCATCGTCTGCAGTCACGACGCCATGAAAGTGGCCGAGATGTTGACGCGCCTGCTCGAAGCTGAAGAGCACAAAGTGCGGCTTCTGGTTGGCCGCCAATCGCTCAGCGAAGTCGAAACCTCAAAGAGCGCGCGCGACGCGGTGTTGCTCATCTGGTCGGCGAACGCGCCGACGCAGCATTACATGCGCGAATGGTCGCGTCAGATCAGCCCGCTGCGGCTGGTCGAGATCGGGCTGGCGCCGGGCTGGCCGGACATCGCGCGCAAGGCGCCGGTCATCGATTTCATCAATTGGCGCGGCGAGCGCGGCGCGCGTGCATGGAATGCGTTGAACGACCGTTTGCGCGCCGTCGCTCGGATTATCGAGCCGCCAAAACCGCCGCCGAAACGCGCGGCGATTGCGTTGGGCCTGGCGAGCATCGCAGCTGTTGGGGGCGCGCTTGTGGTGCGCATGCACGAGACGCCGCTGGATGTGGCGGCTGCGCCGGACGCACGCGAGCAGACAACGATCGCGATCGCCGATCCGGAAACGGGTGTCGGCGGCCCGCTGCGCGCGGTCGAGCCGCCGTCGGTCGAGGACATCGAGATCCACCGTATTCCCAACGCGCGCTTCGTGCCGTTGGACACGCCCGCGGAGCCCGTGCTGGTTGAAATTCAGCCCTACAATGCGCCGGAGCTGCGCCCGCCGACGCTGATGGAACGGCTGAGTTCTCTGAACCCGCTGCGCGACGAGCAAACCCCGCCGGCCGATCAATAATCAGGCGATGCCGCGCCGAGCGCGGATCCAATGCATGATCGCCCAAGCATGGGCCTCGTGGCGCACCTTGAAGAGCGCCTCGCTGGGCGACATCCAGAGCAGTGCGTGGTCGGGCTCGGTGGGGCTGCTGTCGTCGGCTGAAAGTTCGACTTCGTAGAAGGTCGAGAGCGAATTGCGCGGCTCGCTCTTGTTGACCCAATACTGGCCTGCCCTGCCGATAACGCGTGTCGGCCACACGGTGAGGCCGGTTTCTTCCTGAAACTCGCGCATCAGGGCGGCTGCCTCATCCTCATCGGCCTCGATGCCCCCGCCCGGCAGGTCGTACTCGTAGGGCGCCTTTTTGCCGATCTGGACGATGGCGATGTTGGCTTCGCCGCGCGCGCAAACGCCGTAGGCGCTCATGCGCTCAAGATAGGTGAGCCCGGACTGGGTTTGGCCGAACTGGAGAGCAAAACGGGTCATGCCTGCGCGATATAGCGCCTGGGCGCGCGCAAGGCGATGTTGAACAAGCGCCCGCCGCCCCCTTAAGTCGGCGCGATGGAAACGACCCGGCTCAATCCCGTCACGCTGGTGACCGGCGCGACGACCAAGTTTGGCGCAGCGTGCGCGCGCTGGCTCTCGCCGCGTTCCAAGGGCGGCCTGATCCTGGTTGATCCGGACGAGGATGCGCTTTCGCGTATGGCTGACACGCTGCCCGACCCGCCGGAGCGGGTTTCGATGCTGGCCCTCGACGCCAGCGATGAGACGCGATGGGCGCAGGCTGCGTCCTTCATCGAGAGCCAGTATGGGCGGCTTGATTGGGCGGTGGTGCATACCGGCGCGGTGGTGACGCATTCTGAGCTGATCACGGACACAGATTTGCGGGCGGACGCGCTGCCGGCGGACTTGAACATCGCATACCTAACGATGCGCGCGGCGATGCCGCTGATGCGCAAAAACATCGACGGTGGATCCATCATCGTCAGCGCCTCCGCTGGCGCCCTCAAAACCGCGCCGGATGGCAGCGTCGATGGGCGGACGGGCTTGCTGCAACTGATGCGGATGGCGGCGCAGGTCGGCGCGCACGAGAATATTCGCGCGAATGCGATCGCGCCGGGCGGTCCCGACACGCCAGGCTGGGCGCGTCTGCCGTGGATCGACGATCTGGTGCGCGAATTTGGCAGCGAACGCGACGCCTTAGACGCAGTCGGCCAAAGAAACCCGCCGATTGCGCGCTATCAGGGCGCGGAGGATATGTCGCGGCTGATCGAGTTGTTGCTTTCGGACGGCGCCCACATGACGGGCGCCACGCTGGTCGTGGACGGCGGCTACACGCTGTGATCGGATTTGGCTCTCACGATTCGCGAGGCGCACGCCGATGGGTTCACTTCTGCAACGCTTTTTGAGCTTTGATCGGCTGATCGGGCCGCGGCTGGTGAAGATCGTGTACTTCTTCGGCGCGGCGGTGATCGCGATGGGGATTGTCGGCACGTTGCTGACGGCTGTGTTCTCGATCGCCGGCGGCAATCTTGGCGCAGGCGCGATGCAAGTGTTGGCTGCGCCCGCGGTTGGCGCAGTGGCGCTCGTCTATTGGCGCTTCTTGTGCGAGCTCTTCATGCTGGCGTTCTTGGCGTATGAGCGCCTGGGCGAAGTGCGCGATCTGATGCGCATCGCGGCGGGCCAAGCCGCGCCCGTCGATCCCGATCATCCGGCGTTTTAAGTAAAGCGCGCGACGAGTTCGGGCGGCACGCGCTTGATCTTCCGCGTATGCGCGTCGAGCAGACACCAGTTGGATTTGATCTGCGCGGCGGGCTTTTCGCTGCCTTGCTTGTAGATATCGACAAAACGCGCCCAGGCTGGACCCCGGGCGGCATCATCAACATGCGTTCGGACTTCGACGTCGTCCCCCAAGGTGAGCTGCGAGCGATAATCGACCTCGTGACGCATCACGACCCAGACATATTGCGCCAGCATTTCGGGCGTCGCGCGGTTGCGCCAATGGGCGATGGCGATGTCTTGGGCGTAGCGCAGATAGACGATGTTGTTGACGTGGCCGAGTTCGTCGATGTCGGCGGCGTCAACGGCAAAGCGCTGCGTGAAAATCTCTGCGGCCATGAGGCCAATCTAGCGCGGAAAGCTCAGGCGGCCTCAGCGGCGAATTGCTCCAGCGCGGCCAAAGCTTCGTTGAGCGCGGCGCGGACCTTGGCGAGCGCGCCTTCAGCGTCGCTTTCTTCAGCGTATTCGGCGGTTTCGCAAGCCGCGGCGAGGGCGGTGAGGCCGATGCCGCGCGCCGAGCCCTTCATGGTGTGGACCATATCGCGCCAGCCTGGGCAGGCACCGAAGGCGGCGCTCCAACCATCCACCTGCGCGCGAAAGAGGCCGAGCACTTCAAGCTGAAGCGCGCGGTCGCCGCCGGTCATCATGTCAAAATGGGCGCGGTCAAGAACGGGCATGGGTCGGTTTTCGCCGCGCCAGCTTAAGGCGGGGTTAGGACGGCGACGCCGAAGAGCTGGCGGTGGAAGTAGGCGATGGCGAGCGCGGCGAGGATGCCGACGAGCCCGCGCCAGCCGATCTCGCCAAACGCGAGCTTGTTGCGGCCCTGCGTGATGGCGATGAAGGGAACGTTGGAGGTTGCTTCCTCGAAGCGCGCGAAGCCTTCGGGATTGCGCGCTCTGCCCTTACGATCGATCGAGCGGGCGCCGAACACAGCCATGAGCCCAAGTGCGCCAAACAACATCAGGGCGAAGCGTTCGCCGTTCGCGAGCGCGTGGCCAAGCGCCCACACGGCGACGCCCCACAGGAATGGATGGCGTGTGATACGCAGCACGCCGTAGGCGGGCTCAGGCTTGGCCAGCGCACGTGTTTCGAAGCCCGCATAGGTAGGCCCAGGTGAGAGCACGCCGGTGATCGCGAGCGCGATGCCGAGCAGCGCCAGCACGACGGCAGGCCAATGCATCCAATCGGGCGGCGCCCAGAGAGGCTGATTGAGCGGATCGAACAAGTCCGCACGCATTTTGCCGTAGCCATAGATCAGCCAGGCCAGGAGCCCGAACGAAGCCAGAGAGAAGAGCCCGCGATACGGCCCCTCTCCGATGCGCCCGACCAGCGCCGTGCGCAGGCCGGTCGCGGAGACGCCGATATGGATGAGGACGAACCCCGCCAAGGCCCACGAAAAATCGTTCATGCGCACATCCCTCGCCCCGAAGCAGCAGCCCTTATAGCGGACGCGTCACGGTTTGGCGCTTGGCGGGTGTCAGGTTGGAGAATGCAGAGGCGAGATGGTGGGTGATACAGGATTCGAACCTGTGACCCGCTGATTAAGAGTCAGCTGCTCTACCAACTGAGCTAATCACCCGAACCATCGCGGAAAGCGGGCCTGTAAGGCGGATTCGGGGGGCTGTCCAGGAAAAGCGGCGGTTCGCTTGATGTTCGCCTGCGCTGGCGAGCAGCGCCATGGCGCGGCGCTGCTGAGAGGCCATTACGGAGCCTAGCGGGCGCGTTGCTCAGCGCGTGGAAGGTAGAGTTGACGCTCGTGCCGCGGCCCTTCGCGGTCTCGATGTCGATGCGTCCCCTCGATTGGGTGACGAAGCCATAGACCATCGAGAGACCGAGGCCCGAGCCTTTGCCGACTTCCTTGGTCGTGAAGAAAGGCTCAAATGCGCGGGCGCGGGTTTCATCGTCCATGCCCTCGCCTGTGTCGGTGACGGAGATGAAAACGTAATCGCCGGCGGGAGAATCTCGATCAGGGGGAAGCACCACATTGCGGCCTTCGATTGTCAACGCGCCGCCATTGGGCATTGCATCGCGCGCGTTGATACAAAGATTGAGGATCGCCGTTTCGAGTTGAAGCGGGTCAATGAGCGCCGGCCACAGCCCTTCAACGCACGAACTGGAGATGGTGATCCGTTCACCAACGGCGCGTCGCAGAAGGCCGTCCATGCCTCGAAGAAGCGCGGCGATGTCCGATGGTTTGGGATCCAACGTCTGACGACGTGAGAAGGCGAGCAGACGGCTCGTAAGTTCGGCGCCCCGCTCGGCTGCGATGCGTGTCATCTCGGCCAGCATGTGAAGCTGCTCATCGTGCGAGAGGCGCCTTTCGAGAAGCTCTGCATTGCTAAGGATAACGGTCAGCAGGTTGTTGAAATCGTGAGCGACCCCGCCGGTGAGCTGGCCGACGGCTTCGAGGCGCTGCGCTTGGCGTAGTTGGGCTTCCAGTTCGCGCTGGGCGGTGGCGTCGAGCATGGAGCCAACCATGCGCACGCCCTTGCCGTGTTCGTCGCGAATGACGACGCCGCGATCGATAACTTGCGCGTAGCGATCATCTGCGCGGAGAAACCTATACTCGGCGCCCCATTGTTCGACACCGCCGGCGATAGCGGCGTCGATGCCGTCGCGAACGCGACGGCGATCGTCAGGGTGGACACGATCTGTCCACCAACTCGAGCTGCTCGGCGCGGTCTCATAGCCAAAACGTGTACGCAGGCCATCACCCCACCAGATCGTATCGTCGATGAGATTCCAATCCCAGACGACGTCAGCGGTGGTTTGCGCGACGATGCGGAAGCGTTCGTTGGATTCTTTGAGCGCCTGTTCTGCGCGTTTGCGCTCGGTGATTTCTCGGCAGACGAAGACGACGTGCGTGGTATCGCCCGAAGGCTCCTTGAACGGCGACATCTGCATGTCGATCCAGAGTTCTTCACCCGACTTGGTATAGTAGATGAGTTCGCCGCTGGCGGTTTCACCGCGAGACAAGCGGGCCCGCATGCCTTCGAGCAGCGCGACGTCCGTGTTGGGGCCGCGCATCATTTGCGGAGTCTGGCCAATCACCTCCTCTGCCGAATAGCCGGTGAGGCGTACGAACGCCTCGTTGACGAAGACAATTTTCGCGACAGGTTCGGTAGCGGTGGCGGCGCCTGTGATGACTATTATGTCGTCCAGCCGGCCGACCGCAGCTCGCAACAAACGCATACGCTCCTGCGTCGCGTACTCTTCGCTGATGTCTCGTACGAAAATCGCAAGACCGCTTGGCGACGCGAAGGCGCGCACTTCGATGCGACTCGGCGGCAGGTCGAGTTGGAAGGTGGATGTTGCGCCTCCCTCCTTCATCACTCGCGCGTATTCGCGATCGGCTATTGAACCGCGGAAATCCGGGTACTCCTCCCACATCAGCTTGCCGATGAGGTCTTCGCGCGAACGACGGAGAATGCGCTCAGCCGGCGCATTGACGTACTTAAAGCGAAGATCGCGATCGAGCAGCAAGAAGCCGTCGGGCATAGCTTCGAGGCTGGCGTAAAGTTGCGCAGACAGCGCATCTGTCGCCATCACTTGGGCGCCGCTATTGTTCGCACCGCTCATACAGTGGCGGTAAGAGCTTGGGGCTTAAAGTCAAGCGGCTCGATCAACAGTCGCGGCGAAACGATCATTCAGCTCAATTCATGCGCAGGGTAAGCTTTGATCGCTCTCCTCGAACGCCAGGATTATTGTGATGTTCTTGAAAAACCCGCCCCGCATGCCGCCGGCAATTTATGGTGCGCTGACATGCGCATTCTCGATTTTCATCACGTTGTTTGTCCTCGCCGCCTCTAACGACGGTGTCGCGATAATTTCGATTTGATCTCTTTACGCCGCTTGCATCCGCTTGCGCCACGTCGCCGGCGGCTGGCCCATCTCGCGGCGGAAGGCCCGCGTAAATGCGGCCTCGGAGTCGTAGCCAACGTCGAAGGCGATTTGCGAGATCGACTGACGGCTTTCGCGCAGTTTTCCGGCTGCGACTTGCATGCGCCAGTTGGTGAGATAGCGCATCGGCGGCGCGCCGATGAGCGAAGTGAAACGATCGGCGAAGGCCGAGCGCGACATGCCGACTTCAGCGGCAAGGGCTTCGGCCGTCCACTCGTGGTTCAGCCGCGCGTGCATCAATGTGAGCGCGCGGCCAATGGCAGGATCACGCAAGCCCGCGAGCCAACCCTTTTGCTCGACCGGCAATGACGCGAGATGGCGGCGCACTGTTTCGACGAACAATAGCTCGCTCATCTTGGACATCACGGTCGCGGCGCCTGGATCGCCGCCGGCGAGGTTGCTGGCGGCGTAGTTGAACGCGTGCGTGAACCACTCTCCCCCCGGCGCTTCCGAAACGCGGATGACCATCAGCGACGGCAAGCTCGCCAGAAGCAGACCCATTTCCGGCCCGCCACCGAGGAAGCCGCAAATGATACGCGTGCGCGCGCCACCGCCGCCGTGACGGATGGTGTTGAGACCCGCGCCATCAGCAGAGGGCGTGACGAGTTCGCGCGCGTCGACTGGCGTAAGGTTTGGAGCGCTGCCGAACACGTGCGCGTCGTTCTGCGGCATCATCACGATGTCGCCGGCATTGACGCGCGCTTTCATATCCTCGCCAGCGCGGTCGCGCAGGATCATGTCGAAGCCGCCTTCGATCACGTAGTGGAAGCCGACCACGTGCGACGGCGTTGGCATGAAAAGGCTGCAGTGCTCGGGATCGATCCGGCCCGCGATGAACCAGGGCTCGGTGAATTCGGCGTCCATGTGAACGCCGCCGGTGAGCCCGACGACCCTCAGCACATCTGACAAGGCATCCATGCCGGTATTCGGCGCGCGCGGCGGCGCTGGGTCAAGCCCCAGCACAGCGACGGTGTGACTGCGGCCACGAAAGAGAAATGGCGCGGCCCGCTGAGAGCGAGCCGCGCCGATTTCGCTTAGGCGTCGCGCTTGGCTTAGAAGCGGAAGCGCAGCGAAGCGTTGAGGCTGTGGCGCTCAAGCTCGTCGCCGAACTCGCCCTCGTAACCGATAGCGAGCGTCGAATAGCCGTTGGTGGCGTTGAAGCCGATGCCGACCAGCGGGCCGCCGCTGCCGAGCGGATCGTCGGTGAGCGTGAATTCGTCGCCCGTGGAGCGATAACGGAAAGTGCGTTCCGCCTCTTCGTCGATCGCGTTGGCGCGATAGCCGGCATAAAGGCGCGGCTCGATCACGCCGCCGCCGCGCAACTCCCAGCGGGCGCTGAACTCAACGCCGACGTCGGCCCAGAGGCGCTGCGAGAATGCACTATCGGCTTCCAGATCAATGGCGTCGCCGCCGCCGTCTTCTTCGTAGCCCTGCTCTCCAAGCGCAACATAGGTGAGTGCGGCTTGCGGCGTCATCACGAACCAGCTGCCGACCGACAGCGGCAGCGATGCGCGCGCGGCGCCGTGACCTTCGTACGCCCACCATTGCGCTTCGGTGCGCGCAGCAAACGTGCTGCCAATTTCGACAAAGCGGCGTTCCTGCATGCGGCCGAAGCCGGCGCCTGCGACGAAGTCGAGGTCGATCGGGCCCATGGCGGTGCCGAGGTAGCCGTTGCCTTGCGCGAACCACGACGAAATCTCGCCTTCAGGACGGTTCGCTTCTTCGGCCTCAGAGGTGATGAACGACGCTGACAGTCCGAACAGCGCGCCGTTGTCGAGCGGACCATCGATACCGCCGGCGAGACCGAAGCCGTGGCCTTCGAAAGCTTGCGCGTTGACATCAACCGGCGTGCGATCGACGCCGTAGGCGATTTCCTGCGCCCAGACCGAGACTTCGTTGAAGCCCTGCAGGCGCGTGTGCGCCATGCGGTTGGTCGTGGCGCTTTGCATCTGCTGGATGGCGGTCGTCGCCAGTTCGGTTGAGGCCGAAGCGTAGCTCGGCATCAGGTCGGTGTACGCGTCGAAGAAGGCATCGGCCCCGGCGACGGACGCCATCGCGGCGGCGGCGCTTGAATCTTGGCGCAACGCTTCGATGATCGGGTCGTAAGCGATCGATTGATTGCGGTTGAGGCCGAGCTGAGCGGCGGTCTTCAACTGATACGACGCTTCGAGAGAGTTTGGATCGCCGAGGGCCGTGTTGATGGCCAGATTGTAGAGGTACGGCACGCCATCCGAGGTGACTGAGCCGGTGACGTTCGACGCGCCGATCAGGCCGCCATCCGCCGTCAGAAAGATTTGCGAGCCCGAAAGCGGCAGGCCAACCGGCACTACGGGCACGATTTCCGCGCCCGGATCGAACGTGATCGTACCCGACGAATGCAGGAAGGTCGAAGCGCCCGGAGTCGTGGAGAGTACAACGCCAAGCACGGCGTCGGCATTGAATGTGCCGGTCGTGAAGTTGGTTGTGCCGCCGGTATGCGCGAGCGTGCCGTTGACGACATTGATCGTGAGAGCGCCGTCGCTATCGGTGATGCCGCCAGCGAAGCGCGCGGCGTTATTGATCGTCAGGCTGTCAGCGCCGGCGCCGAACGACACGTCGCCAATGATATCGCCCTTCAGCAGATTGATGGTGTCAGCGCCTGAGCCGAGCAGGATGTCGCCGTAGATCTGGATGGTCGGGCGAGCGTTCACATCGTCATCGACGGTGTCTTCGTCATTGAACACGACGTCGGCGGTTTGGTTGATCGTCACGCCGGTAGTGTTGGCTGAGACGTCGATCGCGACGGCCGGGCCGGTTGCCGGCGGCGCGGGAATGCTGTCCGCCGGATCGGCGTCCGTCGGGATCAAGAGCGCGATGATTGCGCCCGTGTTGTTGATAGTGGTCAGCGTGCCGGATTGATCGCGAATGCCGGTGGCGGCGCCGATTTCGCCGAAGAGCTGCGAACGGATCGTGCCGGAGTTCGTGAGCGTCGGCATGTTGCCGCCAGCGTTGATAAGAACGCTGACCGCCTCTTCCGCGTTGTCTGACGTCACGTTGGCTGCAAGCACTCCGCGCTGCAGCAGGACTGACGTCGATGCATTCGGACCGATCACCACGCCGTAAGCACTGCCGTTCGAGGCGCCGGCTGAGACGAGGCGGTCGAGTGTTATCCCGTCCGCGATCGAAACCGTCGAGGCGCCGCTGCCGGCAATGCGGATCGCAGTCGCATCGACGTTATCGTACACACCGGACGCGGCGAGCGTGCCCTGGACGTGGAGGCCGTAGCCCGACGACGTCGTGCCGATTACGATGTTGTTCACGCCGTCTGTTTCGATCGCGATGGTCGGCGCCGAACCGTAAGTCAGGATGGTGGCGCTAAGGTCGTCATTGGTGTCGCCAGCGGACTCGGTGATGCCGTCGCCATCATCGTCGACGTCGTCTTCGACACCCATGCCCTCGATGGTGACGCCACCGCCAACACTGGCGTGGATCGCGACTGCCGAGCCGCCTTGTTGCAGATCGTCAGCGTCAAGGTTCGTTACGCTGGAAGGACGGCCGATCGAATGATAGCCGGAAACCGACCAGCTGCCATTGATGACGAGATCGCCGCCAATGTCGCCATTGACGAGGACGGCGCCAGTGTTTTGACCGCGAATGGTTCCGTTGCCGCGCACCAGCACGTCGCCTGTGACGCCGCCATTGATGGCGATGGCCGAACCGTTGTCGCCCGTGAGCGTGATGGTGCCACTGTGGGTGAGGTTGCCATTCAGCAGTGCATTGAGCGTTATGCCGCTCGAATTGTTGCCCTCGACGGTCATCGTGCCGGAATTGGTGATGTCGCCATTAAACTGGGCGCCGGCTTGCAGGAAAATGCCGTGGCGATTTGTGCCCGTCGCCCAAGCACCGTCGAGATCACCGTCGCTGTCGGTGTCCGTCATGGTGTAACTCTCAAGCAGAGAGATCACGCCGGCGTTCGTCGCTGAGCCAGTGTTGCCGCCAACGACACGGATGCCGATGGTGTTGTCGGCGTCGTTCGAGAGCAGCGAACCGCTGGTGTTGTTGACGGTGTTGTTTGAGTCGAGTGTCACGGCGGATTGACCTGCCGTGACGGTGATCGAACCTCCGGAAGCGACTGTGATGTTGCCCGATGCAACCGGGCCCGCGGCCACAGGATCGGACGTCAACAGCGGGCTCGTCGTCGCCGTGCTGATGGTGACGTCTTCGGCGCTCGCATTGCTCGCGACGCCGAACACCGCGACGGCGAGGCCCGCCAGTTGAACTTTGCTGATGCGCATGCGGCTCCGTCCCCTTCTCAGGCGCGGGCTGACGGGACCCCTCAAAAGTCCCGCGGAAGCGCAGTCTGTCCACCGGCCCCGGCCAGTGCAGAGGCTCCGCACCTCACCCCGCTTTGCGCCACCGGGAGACCGGCAGCGAGCTTTCGGGTTGGCATGCCGGCTTTACCGAATTTTGTCCATAGCGCGACGCACGGCACGACGGCCGGCGGCGGAGACAAAAATGCGACACTGGAAGGACTTGGATGCTGCGACCGCGTTCAGGCCGAAACGAACCTTGATATGTCGCGAAAGGCGAAAATCTGGGTTCAGCTGCGCTTAGTGCGAAGCTCGTTGAGGGCGGCCGGGGTCGCCAGAGCGGGTTCCACAGGGCGGTCCAATCGGCAGACCAGTTCATCCACAGAGTCGGGTGCGACGGCTTGCGAGAAGAAGAAGCCCTGGAGTTCGGTGACGCCGACCAGGCGCATGACGGAGGCTTCGGCTTCCGTTTCGACGCCCTCGGCGACGATCTGCATGCCAAGGCCGCGCCCGAGCGTAACCACCGACTGGATGATGGTCATGGCGCGCTTGCGTTCGTGGATGCCCGTGACGAACGCGCGGTCGATTTTGATTTTGTCGAAGCGGAAGTCGCAGAGATAGCGCAGTGACGAGTAGCCCGTGCCGAAATCGTCGAGCGCGATCTTAAAGCCGAGCGCACGCACGGAATCGAGGATCTGACGGTTGCGGTCCGTCGATTCCATCAGCACGCCTTCGGTGACTTCGAGGACGATGCGCGCGGGATCGACGCTGTGTTTGACCAGCAAGTGCGCAAGCGTCTCGACCAAATCGACGTGGCGGAATTGGACGGGCGAGAGATTGATGGCGATGTCGAGCTGCGGCCAGCGTTTGGCTTCCTCGAAGGCGCGGTCGAGCACGTAGGCGCCCAGCGCCGGCATGAGCCCCGCCTCTTCCGCGATCGGCACGAAAACGGCCGGCGAGATGTCGCCCTTGGTCGGGTGCTTCCAGCGCAGCAGCGCTTCAACCCCCGTAACCTTGCCATCGCCGCAGGAAACGAGCGGTTGATAGTGCAGAATAAGCTCGCGCGCCTGCAGGGCCGCGTGCAACTCGACTTCGACTTCCCGGCGCTGTTCGACTTCCGCGGCCATCTCCGCGCAGAACAGCATGGCGCGGTCGCGGCCCTGGTTCTTGCCCTGGTAGAGCGCAATGTCGGCGTGACGCATCAGTTCTTGCGGCGAGGCGCCGTGATCCGGGGCCTGGGCGAGTCCGATCGAGGCGGTCATGCGCACGTGTTGGCCGTAAACGTCGAAGCTGGCTTCGAAGCCGCCGCGCAGGCGCTCGGCGAGTTCGGCGGCGGCGTTCACCTCGGTTGAGCGGCGCACGACGGCGAATTCGTCACCGCCGAAGCGGGCAAGGAAATCGCCAGGACCAATAATCTGCTGGAGACGCGCGGCGACAGCCATAATGAGCGCATCGCCCGCGGCGTGACCCATCGTGTCGTTCACGTCCTTGAAACGGTCGACGTCGATGTAGGCCACGACGACACGTCCGTTGTTGCGCGACTGAATAAGGCCATCGAGCGCTTCTTGCAGGCGCTGCACGAAGTGGTGGCGGTTCGGCAGACCCGAGAGCGAGTCATGCAGCGCCTGGTGGCGAGACAGTTCTTCGCGGTCCGCGAGTTCGCCCGAGGCCCGCTTCAAGCGCGAAACCATGAGCCAGGTCAGCAGACCAGCGCCGATCACGCCCAGCGCGACCATCGGCAAGAGGAACAGCAGCAGCGTCTGGCCTGGGCGACGGGGCGTCCAGGTGAGATTGCCGACCGGCGCGCCATCGTCGGCGGCAAAGGCTTCACTCAGTACGCCGTTGCCATGCGCGGGCGTGCTCGACAGCGCCAGATCCGGGATTAGCAGCGATCCGCCGACCTCCTGCATGAATGCGTCGTCGATGCGCACGATGCTGAGCAGCAAGTGCGGTCGGCCGTGTAGTAGGTTGGCGTCGAGATTGGGGACGATGGAGATGGCGGCGACAACAGCGGGCTCGCCGTCAACGCTCATGATGTGCCCTGCCCAGCGGCCAAAGCTAGCGCCCAACAGCGAGGCGTAGTTGCTTTGGCTTTCGACGAAGGCGCGGTCCCGGCGGCGCAAGTGCCCGTCGGCGCCATTGCGGGCTTCTGAAACGATCTGATCTAGAACCTCGGACCGCGCGGCGTAAGCGGACGCGGCGTCGGCGAGTTGGCCGCCGACGTTGGCGTAGATCGGGTGGTTGTTGCTATCGACGATGATAATCTCGTCGTGGCCGTAGGTTTCGTAGAAATAGACGCCGACATTGGTTTCTAGCCAGTCGAGGTCGAGCGGACGGCGCTGGGCGTTGGCGACCGCATCGTCCCACCACGCGATCGCTTTTTGCTGATCGAGGACGCGGCTCACGCTCTGGTCGAGCGCGTTTTCAACCAGTTGACGCTCGCGCACGACCGCCGCGCGGTTCGCGGACCAGCCGGCGTAGGCAACGATAACGACGAGCAGTGCGCCGAAGACGACAAGCGCGGCGCCGATCATCGCTGTAAGGCGACGCAGGTCATTCTTGTAATGAACTGTCTTCGCGCTGCCAGGCGTCATTTGTTTAAGCCAAAATAAACACGCCCCTATTCGGGGCTTTGGCATAGAAGTGCACCAACCTGTCCAAATATACGGTTACGATGACACCGGTTTATTTTGCTTTTTTATGCTGAATACATAAGTAACCATGTCTAGAGACGCAGTGCTGCAATGCAGCTATGGGTTTGGTTAATAATGGTAAATAAAGATTAGGGGTTGAGCTTTTCTATTTTACGCTTTATTAGGGAAATGGCGAGGCAGACACGGATTGCAGGGGACAAACCGGGTAATCACGGGCGCCTCGCAAATATTATGGTTAACGAAGTCTAGGTGACTGATGACGCGGTACGTCGTGAAAACACGCGCCGATAGCCCCGAGCTGCGCAAAGCTGCGATGGCCATCGAGCAGGCCGCGTGGGGCGCGCTGGGGTTCTTAAACTACACGCGGGCCCACTTTTCGTTCTACCAACAGTTGTTGGAGGACAATGCCGACTGCCAGCTCTGCCTGGTGGACGAGGCGACCGGCTATCCGGTTGCAGTGGGCAATTGCGTGCCGCTAGCGTGTGACTTCGACAATCTGCCGCCCGAGGGGTGGGACTGGATCGTCGAAACCGCGGCAACCAGCAGCAAGCCGCGCAACGCGCTCGGCGCGCTGGCGATCTCGGTGCCAGGGATCCACCGCGGCAAAGGCGTCGCCCGCATCATGATCGAAGAATTCCGCAAGCTCGCGGATCGCAAAGGACTAGACGGCGTCATCGCACCGGTGCGCCCCTCCGCGAAACATCGCCATCCCTTCATTCCGATGGAAGATTACATCGGCTGGACCGACGAAAAGGGCCGGCTGTTCGATCCGTGGCTGCGCAGCCATGCGTCAGCCGGCGGCAAGATCATTAAGCAGGCGACGCGATCGATGGTTGTCGAAGAGCCAGTAGCGTTCTGGGAAATGTGGAGCGGACGCACGTTCGACGCGACGGGCGAGTACGCTATCGACGGCGCCCTCATCCCAGTTTCGATTGATCTGGAGCGCGACGCCGGCAGCTACGTTGAACCCAACGTCTGGTTCGCCTATCGCGCTGAAGCGGCCTGACCGGCACGCACGATCGTGGTGACGAGATAGTTCGGATATTCCATCGCCGCGCCGTAAAGATAGCCCTGGGCGAGTTCGCAGCCCATGGCGCGCAGCGCGTCGGCCGTCGCTTCATCTTCGACGCCTTCGGCTGTCACCTTGAGGCCAAGCGCTTTGCCGAGGCCGACCAGCGCGCCGACGATCGTCGCGTTCTCCCGATCGGTAGTGATGCGTGCAACGAACGAGCGGTCAATCTTCAGCTTATCGATCGGCAGTTCACGCAGCAGGAAGAGTGACGAATAGCCGGTGCCGAAATCGTCGAGCGCGATTTGCACGCCTTGGTTCTTCAGTGACATCAGCGACGACTTTGCGCGCGCAACATCGCCGATCATGGCGCTTTCGGTGACTTCGATTTCGAGCCGTCGCGCCGGGAATCCGGTTTCGCGGAGCGTGCGCAGCACCTTCTCTGGAAACCATTGGTCGCGCACTTGGCTGGGCGAGATGTTGACAGCGAGGATGAACTCGCCCGGCGCATCAAGGGCTTTACGGCACGCCTGAGCAAGCAGCGCCCAGAACATCGCATCGACGAGACCTGCGTCTTCCGCAACCGGGATGAACGCCGTCGGCGAGATCATGCCGCGCACGAGGTGCGGCCAGCGCGCGAGCACTTCATAGCCCGCCAGTTCGCCAGTATCGACCCGAACGACAGGCTGGAAATACGGAACGATGTCGCCGTTCGGGATGGCCGTTCGCAGTTCGGTTTCGAGCGCGGCTTTCCACTTCAGCTCTTCATCGATCGATGAATCGAAGAACTTGTACGCGCCGCGGTCCTCCTTGGCGCGCAGCATCGCAGCATCGCCGCGTTGCAGAAGCTCAGCCGCATCGCGACTATCTTCTGGGCAAAGCGCGATGCCGATGGAAGCACCGACCGTGAGCTTCAGGCCATTCACCTGAATGGGCGCGGAGAGTTCGTGCAAGATACGACGAGCAGCAGAAGCTACGCCCTCACGGCCGTCCGGCCCTTCGATAAGAACCGCAAATTCGTCGCCGCCGAGGCGCGCGGCGAAACTATCGTCGCGAATGCAGCTGGTGAGCCGCGTGGCGATGACTTGCAGCAATTGATCGCCGATGGCGTGGCCGTGGACGTCGTTGATCGGCTTGAAACGATCGAGATCGACAAACATCAGCGCAAAAGCGTGCTCTTCCTCGCCGACGAGCGAGAGGCGGCGCTCAAGTTCTTCAAGGAAGTGGCGGCGGTTGGCGAGGCCGGTCAGCGGATCGTGGCGGGCGAGCGACTGAGCGCGCGCTTCGGCAGCTTCGCGTTCGCTAATTTCGGCGGAAAGGGTTTCGTTGGCGGCGACGAGATCTTGCGTGCGCTCGGCGACCGTGCGCTCGAGATTGTCGCGAATGGCGTCGAGTTCGAGAACGGCTTGGCGGCGATCGAGCTGCGCTTTGACGCGCGCCGTGAGGACGCGGAGATCGATCGGCTTGGTGATGTAGTCGTTGGCGCCGCCTTCGAGCGCCTTGGAGACGATGTCGCCGTCATCAAGCGCTGTGACGACGATGACCGGCACGTGCTCGGCGTCGAAACGGGCGCGGATGCCTTCGAGCGCATCGGCGCCCGAGCGCTCGGGCATCATCCAATCTAGAAGGACGAGTTCGATATCTTGCGCGGCGATCGCGTCTTCGACGCCGACGGCGCTTTCACGCAACACGACTTCGTAGCCGCGACGCTCAAGCCGCCGGCCAAGCATGTCACGGTTCTGCGCCTGGTCGTCAACCAGCAGAATACGGCCAAGGCGCGTCGATGCGGACGCGCCATCATCGCCATGCGCCGAGGACATATGTTCCCCTGCTACCCCAAACACCAATACCAGCGTGGGACCCTACAGGGCGTTAGTTAGAGCGGCGCTAATGTCGCGCAACGCTGACCATTTTTTTCGCATGCCACGCTTAACGTGCGTTCACCACGTTTGCGGTCAAGCTGCGTATTTCTCGATCAGCGCAACCAGACCTGCGAAGTCGACAGGCTTGGTGGCGAAATCATCACAGCCCGCTTCGAGGCATTCGCGCCGCGCGCTTTCCATCGCATGCGCGGTGAGCGCGACGATCTTCACATTGGCGACGTCAGGCGTCGTGCGGATGACCTTAGTCGCTTCGATGCCCGACATCACCGGCATCGAAATATCCATGAGGATGAGATCAGGCGTGCAAGCTTTTGCCATTTCGACGGCTTCAGCGCCGTTCTCGGCGCAGTGCACTTCGTAGCCCTTGCGCTCCAAGCGGCGCGTGAGCATTTCGCGGTTATCGGGATGATCTTCGGCAATAAGGATGCGCATGGGGAGGTCCTCTTAGGCGGTGCGGGCGACCGACGGGGAAGTTGCCGGACGTGCCGCCGGCTCGGCAGATTCTGGTGCGCGCGCAAAGCGCAACGCGGCGGCCGCGAGCACATCGCGGTCGCTTGGCTTGACGAGAAGATCGCACGCGCCGAACGAGAGCGCGCGCTGGCGATCATCATCGACGGAATGAACTATGATCGGCGTGCCGGCGGTTTCCGGCGTCGCCCGCAGGCGCTGGATGACATCCCAGCCACTCATATCCGGCAGATTGATGTCCACGAAGATCAGACTCGGGCGCAACACGTGCGCAAGATCGACGCCCGACTTGCCGTCCCCTGCGCCGCGAACGTCGAAGCCGAGGCGCGACAGCGAGCGCGCAGCAAGATCGCGCGCACTTTCTTCGTCATCAATGACGAGGACGATGCGTGAGCCGCCTTCGGCGCTGGCATTCTCGCCCTCGGCGCGCGACAGCGCCTGCGGCGCGCACAATTGCGCGGGGAAGCGGAGCGTGAAGGTAGAGCCCTCCCCTTCCACACTTTTGACGGAGATGTCCCCGCCTAGGAGTTGCATGGTGCGGCGCGTGATGGCGAGGCCGAGGCCGGTGCCGCCGTAACGACGCGATGTTGTGGCGTCGGCCTGCACAAAGGCATTGAAGAGGCGCGCGACTTGATCCTCGTTCATGCCGATGCCGGAGTCCGCGACCGAGATGGCGATCCAGTCGCCGCCCGCCGCGCGGTCACGGCGCGCCCGCAATGTGATGGCGCCCTTGTGCGTGAACTTCGCGGCGTTGGACAGAAGGTTCAACAGGCACTGATTGAGCTTGAAGGCGTCGGTCGTCGCGATGCCGATATCGGGCGCGACTTCTGTCGCCAATGTGTTGCCATTGCTCTGTACAACCGGCCGCACTGTCGCGGCGGCTTCTGCGATCAGGTTCGCGAGATCGCACTCAGCGACGGCGACATCCATGCGGCCGGCTTCGATCTTTGAGAGGTCCAAGATATCGTTGATGAGATGCAGGAGTTGGCGGGCAGCGGTAAGCACGCGATCGATATCGGCAATATCGGTCTCCCGGCCATCGGCCTCGGCTTCTTCGCGCAGAATTTCGCTGTAACCGATGATGGCGTTGAGCGGCGTGCGCAGCTCGTGGCTCATATTGGCCAGAAATTGCGACTTGGAGACGTTGGCGCTTTCGGCGGCCTCACGCGCGCTGCGAAGTGAAGCCATCGTTTCGGCCAGCATCGCATCGCGCACATCCATCTCGACGATCAGGCGATCCAGACGCTCGTACATTTCGCCAAGATGGACGGCGGCTTCGTCCAATTCTTCGACGTCGTCGGGCGCCGGGCCAAACTCAGCAAAAAGGGCGCGCTTGGCTTTGAGCGCTTCTTCGGCACGCCGCATGGCGGCGATGAAGCCAGCTTCCTGACGCTTACGCTCGGTGATGTCTTTGGAGAGCACGATGAATTTGCGTACGTAGCCGGAACGGCCAAGCACACGGCGGGCAACGACTTCAACCCAACCGATCTCCCCTTCGCCGCGGATAACGCGGTGCTCGATCGACCCGCAACCGCCTTTAGCTATCGCATCGAAATAAGCTGCGAGCGGCGCACGATCGTCGAGGTGCAGGATGTTCGCGGTGTTATTCTGGAACTCTTCAAACGTGATCGGGCCGCCGTAGAGCGGCTTGGGGTCGCCGTGCCAATTGATGGTGCGATCCTTGTAGTCGACTTCCCAGACGACACTGTGGCCGGCTTCGAGCGCAACCATCAGGCGCTGTTCGTTGGCGGCGGCGGAAGCGCGCGCGAGCACAAGATTGGAAACATCGCGGCCATACATCAGAACGCCGCGAATATCGTCGTTCTCGTCGCGCCAGGGAATGGTCTCCCAGTTGAACCATCGCGTACCGCCGGCTGTCAGTGTTTCATCGGCCTCGTAACGCACGTGTTCACCGCGCATGGCGCGGTTGAATGCATCGCGCCAACGATCGCGCGACCACGCAATGACGTCTTCGAGTCTTTGACCAACGCCTTCGCTCGCGCCGAGGCCCTGGCGCATGTTCTTGTTGATGGCGACGATGCGGCCCTCCGCATCAACAAGAACGGCAGCGATCGCGCCGTGATCGAACACGAGCTGCGCCAACGTGTGCTGCATGCTCTTGCCGACGGCGCTCTGGCGCAGAGCGCGCTCGGCTTCGGCGGCGCTGACGCGCGCTTGCGTCACGTAGGCCATGAGCGCGCCGCCGCCGACCGCCGCGATAACGGCGAGATCCCAGTCGGGCTGATGCGCCATCGAGGCCATCACCAGCGGCGCGAGCAAAAGCGAAAGCGCGGGCGGCGCAGCGCCTGCGATGGCGATCGGCAAAGCGCCGGAGGCGCCGGGACTGAAATGGCGGACAACACCAGCGACCCAAAGCACCATCGCGGCCGCGGCGCCGGCAGCTTGGCCGTGCATCCAGAGCGATGCGGGGAGCGTGGCGTAGAAAGCGGAGCCCGCAAACGACCAGGCGGCCAGCGCGGCCATTGTCCCGCCTTCGACCTTCGCATCGGAAGCGTCGAGACGACGATAGAGTTCGGTATCAAGAATGAGGATGAGCGACATGATCGCCGCCCAGCCGACGGCGCCCGGGCCATCCATGATGGCGGCGGCGATGCCGCCCGTCAGGATCACCAGCGCCACCGAAGCCGGCATCTCACGCCGGCGGGTCTCGGCGGCGCTGGCCAACGAAGGCGGCGGCGTGATGGACATAGGGCGCGCGGTCTCCGCCAATACTTGGTCGGGACGCTGCCAGGGCATGGTGAAGATAGACTAAAAGGGAAGACAGGTTCGCCGTATTCTCATCGTTCGATTCGATGCCGAGGCTCGCCGACCCCGCCCTGCCCGAGCGCCGCCGCCTCCAGATCCTGGAAGCGGCGCGCTACTGCTTTCGTGAGCGCGGCTTCCGCGACACCACGATCGAGGAAATCTGCGGTGAAGCACGGATAAGCCCCGGCGCGCTCTATCGGTATTTCGGCTCGAAAGCCGACATCGTGGCGGCCATAGCGCTGGACGCGCGGGCTGAAGCTGAGGCGGCGCTCGACCGGCTGGCCGACGCCGAAGGGCTAATGGACGGGTTGGCGGAGTTGGCGCGCTCGTTTCTGGAAGCGTTCGACGGCGAAGGTGACGCGGCCCTGCTCTCGGACATCTGGGCGGAGGCAGCCCGCGATCCAGTGCTGGCCAAGGCTCTTAAAGCACGGGACGAGCAGGCGCGCGGACGCTTGGCGGCGGCGATCGACCGGGCGCGGCTCAAGGGGGCTGTCTATCCGGCGCTGGATTCAGCAGCTGCGGCAGAAATGTTGATTGCGGCTCTAGAAGGATTTGCGCTGCGGCGGGCGCTCTGGCGTGACGGGGACACGAGTTATGCGGTTACAGAATACCGCACACTAGCGCTTCACCTTTTAAAACCAAAGCGTTAGAGCGCGCGGTGAGCTGCTATGATCGCGGCGTTCAACAGGAAGCAGCCGACCGAGAGGGCAAACAGCCAGGGAAAGCCGTGGCTGTGGCGCTCCCGGCGCGACCAGACCTCAAGGCCCCCGCCGACGACCACCAAAGATGCCGAAAGGCCCAAAATCCAGATTTCGTGGGCATGCAGGAAAGCGTGGATGGGCGCAAAAGCGCCAGCCAACAGTGCGATGCCCGACGTTGCGCCCGATACAGCGGCGGCGATCATTGCCAGCGCGGGCAAGCCACAGCACAGCGCGTGCAGGCCGACAACGGCCGCGTGAGCCAGGTGCGCGTGCTTGCCGGCTCGGGCGCTGTTATGTTGTAACATCGCTCGATACATAGCGTGTGGCGCCAAAGCGTCAAGCCGGGCACGACCGTAATCTGGGCTTCGTAAATCGGCGCTATGACGAGAGTGCGCCGCTTGCGGCGACGCAGCGAACAGCGCACATAACGGTCGCTGCATTGAGGTAGAGGGCGATGCTGAGCGTTCTGGTTGCCATCCGTGATTTTCTGCTAGCGGCCGCTTTAGCGTGGGTGGGCGTGAGCGTTGAGAGCCGCGTGAACACGAATGCCGCCGATCACTGCACGGCCGAGGCTTGTGATACGCAGAGCGGTCACTGAACTCTCATCCATAAAGCGGCTAATCCTGCGCGGCCCTCTTGAAATGGCCTAACTTCTTTCGTTTCCGTTGATCGTAAAGACGCGTGCACACGTGCGCGCTGGTGTGGCGGGACGAACAAGCATGACGACGACAGCGCCTGAAGCCGTGCGGTCCGGTGAACCGGGCCGAATGATCGGCCTATTAGCGATTGTCGTTGCAGTGCTTTGGGTCGTCGGCACGATCGCGGCGGCGTTTGCGCTGCTGGGGCCGGTCCGCGTAATGGCCCTACGGCCAGTGGAGTTCGGCGCGCTGGCGGCTGCGGCGATCCTCCCTGCTCTTATGGCGGTGTTCTCGGGGCTCGCGGCTCGCGATAGCGCCCAGGCAAGAGCCGAGGCGCGACGACTGGCGGACGCGGCGGACCGTCTGCTCAATCCCGAACGCAGTGCCGAAGAGGCAGCGCGCCAGTTGGCGATGACCGTGCGCGGCGAGATCGCGACACTCGATCACGCACTGGAAAAGACGCTCGCGCGACTTCAGGAGGTCGAGGGTCAGATCGAGCGGCAGGCGCACGCGGTCAACAATATGGCCGATCAAGCGAAAGCCGGCGCCAACCAGATGATCGTCGGCATGGAGCGTGAGCGCGAAGAACTGATGCGCATCTCGCAAGATTTGACAAAGCAGGCGCAGACGATCGGCGACTCTATTGGCCGTCATACACACTCCATCTCCGAAGCGGCGCGCATCGCCGAAGCGGAAGTGCGCGCTGCGGACCAGGCGCTTGATCACCGCTTGACCTCGTTTGGCGCGGCGGCGGCGCTGATCAGCGATCGCACGCATGGCCTTTCCTCCGCGGCTCAAGAAAGCGCAGACTCGGCGCTGCGCCTGGAGCAAGCGCTCTCAAATGCGCTCGACGTGTTGGCGAAAGCGACGAATCTGACGGACGCCGCGCGCCAATCAGCGGAAGCGGCGACCCTGGCGGCAAATTCGACGGCCGGCGCGGTGCGCGAAACGACGCACCGTGCGATTGATGATGCGAAGCGTGCGGCCGATCTCATTCGCGGCGAGGCCGTTAACGTTGAGCGCGAGGCGGCGATCGCACTGGAGCGGCTCCGCGACGCGGCGGACGCGGCGCGGAGCGCCGCCGCAGGTGCGCGCCATGCGGTTGAGGATAACGTTGAGCCAGCGCCGCGCCGGCCGCGCGCGCGCACGCCGGAGCCGCCGCCGCGCGACGAGGCGCAGTACGACGCATCGTGGCGCAATGAACCAGATCCTCTCGATGGCCCGCCGCCTGGACGGCCGCGCCGCGAGATTTCCCGCGAAGGTCCGAGCTTTGGTGAACGCGCGCCTGAACGCGGGGCGGAGCGGCCTGTTGCCGGCGATTGGACGTGGCGGGATTTGATGTCGTCGGTTGACGATGATGCGGGTCGTCCGCAAGCGCCCGCGCGCCGAGAGCCGGCCGAAGATCCGGTCGCGCATCTGCGCCGGCAGATTTCCGAGCCGCGCACGGCGGGCGGCTCATCGCTGCCGATCGTGGAAACCATCGCGCATGCCGGGCTCGATATCGATCAGGTTTTCTCGCCCTCAGGCCTTGAGCGGATCGCGCAACGCGCACGCTCGGGCACGCAGGCGCGGCGGCGCGCGGTTCGCGATGCCGCGCCCGAAGCAACGGGCCGTATGGCGCAACACTTGGCCCACGATCCGGTCGCTAACCAAGAGGCGATGCAGTTCCTGCGTAGCGAAGGCATGCGCATCGCCGAACTGATCGCGCGTGGCCGGGCCTCAATGAATGCAGAAGCGACTCGCGTGTTTCTCCTGCTCGATGCGGCGGCTGGTTAGCCCGTAAACCTTATTCCTTCGCGTTTGGCGCAACTCGGCGCGCGCTTTGCACCAGATTGGCGCACGCGCGGCGGGAGAACCGCACTCGCCTCCCTGGCATGGCCGTTGCAGTCGGCGGGTTAACGCCCGCAGTCCGCGGGTGCGCGGGAGTTTACTATGTACTTCAACAACGAAGAGGACGAGCGCGATCCGTTCGAGGCCTTCGGCGAGACCGACGCTTCGAATGATGACGTCACGCTCGAAGAATTCGAACAAGCGTTCGAACAGAATTTTGAAACCACGACGGCCGAAGACGAGCCGGCTGTGGTTGAGCCACAGCGCGAAATCAAGGTGAAGACCGGCTTCTCGTGGGCCGGCTTTGCTGGCGGTCTCGCGGCGCTGGTGTGGATCGCCGGCGCGATTGGCGGCCCGCTCTCTTACTTCGGCGTCGATGCCGTGATGGCGATGGACCCGGCGATGCAAGCCGGCCTCATCGCGCTCGCGTTTGGCCCAGCCCTGCTCTTTTGGGTCACGGCCTCTGCCGCTGGCGAAGCGCTGAAGGCGCGCCGCCTGACGCTGGCGCTGACGCAGATGACGCACGAGCAACGCGCGTTCCCGACGGAAACTGCGGAAGCCAGCGCGCAACGCCTGACCAACACCGTGAAGAACGAAATCGAGTCTCTGAACGACGCCGTCGCCTCGGCGCTCAATCGTCTGGCCGAGCTTGAACGTTCGGCGCAGCGTAATGCGGCGCTGTTCGGTGAAGCGGTTGCCGCCTCGCGCTCGAACACGGAAGCGATGACCGAAGCGCTGAAGACCGAGCGTGACGCGATTGTCGAGCTCAACGGGGACCTCAAGGGTCAGACCGACACGATGGCGCACTCGATCAGCCGTCAGATCCGCTTGATGCGTGAAGCCTCGAAGCTGGTGAAAACGGAAGTGACGGCCGCCGAGGACGCGCTCGAGACGCACCTCGCCTCGTTCACGGCTTCGGCGACGGTGATGGGCGAACGCACGGCTGCGTTCCACCAAGTCGCCGACAAGGCTGCTGCCGCGACCTCGCACCTTAATGGCACGATGACGAACATGCTCGACGGCTTGACCGAGGCCACGCGCCTCACCGAGACCGCGCGCAAGTCGACTGAGCAAGCTGTTCTGGCCGCGAATGAAACGGCCGGCGCGGTTCGCGAAACCACGCGCGCCGCTGTGTACGAAGCCAAGCGCGCCGCGCAACTCATCCGCGCGGAATCGGTCGCCATGCAGGAAGCTGCTGTCGACACGCTGGCCAAGCTGCAGGAAGCCGCCAACGCCGCCCGCCTCGCCTCGCAAGAAAGCGAAGCCGCGGCTGATCGCTACACGGCCCAGATCGAGAAGCGCCTCGGCGCCCTCGCTTCTGTCGCCGGCAGCAAGAAGGTCATCGCGCAAAAGCCGGTCGAGCGCGTTGTTGAGCGCAAGCCTGAGCCTGTGATCGCGAACGAAGAACTGACGACGCTGCACGCCGCTGCTTCGGCAGCCGTGGCGCGCGGCGGCAACCGCCCGCGCATTGAGACGCGCACGCAAGTTGCGGAAACACAGCCGAAGCGTTCGTTCAAGGGCTTCGGCTCGTGGGGCAACTTCATGCCGCCGCGTGAAGATGCGCCGGCCGCCGCCAACGAAGGCGCGTTCGACCTCGCCGATTTCGGTACGACCCCGGCCAACCCGGACGCGGAACTGAAGACGCGCGCGATCGATCTCGTCACCAACTCGGGCGTTGATCTCTCGGACGTCCTGCAACCGAGCGATCTGGAGCGTATTGCGCGCTCCTCGCGGGACGGCGCCTCAGCGCGTCGCCGTGCGGTGCTTGATGCAGCGCCAGGCGCGGTCGGCCGTATCGCCCGCCACGTGAAGCGCAACACCAATGCGCAAGAACTGGCCAGTCAGTTCCGCGCGCGCCCTGATCTCGCCAAGAGCGACAACAAGGGCGAAGGTTCGGACCTGGTCCGCGCCTACCTGCTGATCGACGCGGCTCTCGCGTAAATCAGTTTCTCTCTGCGGCGGCGGAAGCCCGCGCTTCCGTCGCCGCATCAGCCGCAAACTCCCCAATGCGCGCGCTGCCTTCACGGGCGGCGCGCGCAAGTGCTTGAGCAGCTATCGAAGATGAGCGATCGGAGACCGGCGCTTCGGCGCTGATGATACGGGACGCGACAATGCGGCGCCCCTGCTCCACGAAGCGGACATCGGCTACGAAGTGCGCCTTCATGTCGTCTTCGCGGACTTCGAAATCGAGAACTTCCCAACGGATTTCATAATCAGCACGCGCTTCGCCGCTGCGCGTTGCGGCGCGGAAGCGGCCTTGGCGCGACAACGTTTCCGCCAGCATGGCCTGCAGCGAGTCCGCGGCGCGGTTCGACCACTGGGTTTCAGCGACATAAGCAATGCTATCGCCGGTACGCCAGACAAGATCGCCGCCGAGAATAGCGCGCTCGCCGGTGGGCTGCGCAATGCCAACGACAGCATCAACAGGCGGACCGGAGAGCTCCGCCACGTTCTGGGCTTCGAGCACGAACGTGCGCGGCGGCGGCGGCGGCTCAGGCAAGAGCGAGATGCAGCCGCCGAGCATTGTGGTGGCGAGAAGCAGGATCGACGCGCGCTTCATCATGGACGCAGCTCCACGGTGGGCCGCGGGGCGCGCGGCGTGAGGACGGATGGGTTTTCGTCGAGATTATTCGCGACGCGATTGATCGAGGCTGCGGCGCGACGGATTTCCTCGGCCGCGTTGGTGAGTTCGGGAAGCGTTTCGCCTGAAGCGACGCCGGCAGCCTGGTTTACTTCATGGATCACGTCGTCAAGTTCTGAAAGATCGCTCTGCATTTGGCGCGCGAGTTGCGCGACTTCGCGGGCGGCGTCAGCAGATTCGTTGATGACGGAGCGATTGTCGGCGAGGCGCTCCGACACTGTCTCAAGATTTTCGACAATGCGCGTAACGCGCGCGATGTTTTCGTCGGTTAGCAGATCGCGCACGGCCGCCATCGCTTCGCTGGCGCGGAGCGCGATGTCTTCTGAGCGCTCGACCAGGATATCGATCTGGCTACCGCGGCCCTGGATGCGCGGCGGCGGCGCGCCGAAACTGGGGCGCAGCAATTCAGCATTGGCGCCGCCGGGCGAGAGCTGAATGAGTGTGACGCCAGTGAGGCCGATCGGCTCGAGCTGAGCAGTGCTATCGGTCTTCACGGGGACGTCAGTGGAAACGCGCACGCGGGCGATGACGCGGTTGGTATTGTCAGGATCAATCCTCAGGGTATCGACCTCGCCAACTTTGATGCCATTGAAGCGCACTTCGCCGCCCTCGGTGAGGCCGCGGACGGGATCGTCGAAGACGATGTCGTATTCGTTGAATCCGCGCCTGAACTCGCCACTGGTGATCCACATGGCGAAGAGCATGATGAGCACCGCGCCGACAACCGTCGCTGCGCCAATGAAGACGTAGTTTGCTTTTGTTTCCATAACTCAACCTCCCGCCGCGCCGCGCCCGGCAGCGCGGCCGCGCGGTCCTGAGAAATATTCCTTCACCCAACCCGTCGCGCCGGCGGTGATCTCTGGGATCGTGCCGATCGCGGCGACTTTGCCTTGGTAGAGAACGGCCACGCGGTCGCAGATGGCGTAGAGCGTGTCCAGATCGTGTGTGACAAGAAAGACCGTGAGCCCGAGCGAGCGGGCGAGTTCTTCTGTCATCCGATCAAAGTTTTCGGCGCTGATCGGATCGAGGCCCGCCGTGGGCTCATCCAGGAATAGCAACTCGGGATCGAGCGCGAGAGCGCGGGCGACGGCGGCGCGTTTGCGCATGCCGCCGGAGATTTGCGCGGGCTTCTTGTAATGTGCGTCCGGATTGAGGCCGGCCATCGAGAGCTTCAGGCCCGCGATCTGCGAACGAAGTTGCGGCGAAAGATGCGTGTGCTCACGCAAAGGGGCTTCGACGTTTTCAAGCACAGTCAGATTTGAGAAGAGCGCGCCGTCTTGGAACATGACGCCGAGGCGCGGCTTCTGCCCTTCCGCCTCGAAGCAGGGGAAGGAGATTTCGCCTTCGGTGGGCGCATCAAGGCCGACGACTTCGCGCAGCAAGACTGACTTGCCCGTGCCTGACGGGCCGACCACGCCCATGATTTCGCCACGGCGCACATCGAGATCTAGACCGTTGTGCACGGTCTGCGATCCAAAGCGCGTAACCAGGCCGCGCACGCGAATGGCGATCTCCTCGCTCACCAGTTCATCTCCAAGAACCAGAGGGCGAAGAGCGCATCCATCAGGATGATCATGAAGATGGCTTGGACGACTGAGGTGGTGACGCGCCGGCCGAGCGAGCCAACGTCGCCGCCGACAGAAAGCCCCTGCTTGCAGCCGATGACGGCGAGCGCGAGCGCGAACGCAGGCGCTTTGGCAAAGCCCACCCAGAAATGTTGCGCCGGCACAACTTCGGCCACGCGGCCGAAGAACATCGCAGGGCTAATGCCGAGTTCGCCCCAAGCGACGAGCACGCCGCCGAAGATGCCGGCCATCATGGCGCCAAACGTGAGGATCGGCGTCACGATCAGCATCGCGATCACGCGCGGCACGACGAGCGCCTCCATCGGGCTGATGCCCATGACGCGCATGGCGTCGATTTCCTGGCGCATCTTCATGGCGCCGATCTCAGCGGTGAAGGCGCTGTTGGTGCGGCCTGCGAGCAAGATGCCGGTGATGACGACGCCAAACTCGCGCAGCATCGAGAACGCGACAAGCTCAACAGTGAAAACCGAGGCGCCGAAGTCACCCAGGATACGCGCACCGAGATAGGCGACGACCATGCCAATGAAAAACGAGAGCATCGCCACGATTGGCAGTGCGTTGAAGCCGGCGATCTCCATCACGTGGACAATCGAGACCCAACGGATGCGCTGCGGATTGGCGAGAAGACGCAGCGTGGTGACGAGGGTTTCGCCGAAGAAGCTGACCGTTTCGATAATCTCTTCGCCGATATCGGCGATGGCGCGGCCGACGGTTTCGAAGAAGCCCATAAGGCCCTGCGGGCCGGCGGGTGGTTCTGTTGGGGCCGCGTAGGCTTTGCGCGCGGTCTGCAACAATTGCATCGCGTTGGCGTGCTGGCCGCGAATGGCGATCTTGTCGCCCGCCTCGCTCTCGCGTAGCGTGCGGTCGAGAAGATAGGCGCCGGCTACGTCGAAGCGTCCGAGGCCGCCGACGTCGACCACGCTGCCCGGTTTCAAACGCCCGGCGACGGAAGACAATTGCCCCTCGAGACCGGAGATGGTGTCCACCGTCCAGTCACCGCGCAGCGCCAGTACCGACGCACGCTCCTCCTCGCGGAGATCAAAGGCGGCCTCTTCGGCCAAATTCCGCACCCCTCAGGCTTTCTGCCCATCAACCGATAACGGCTAACAGAAAATATTAGGCAAAGAAGCAAAGGGCGCTTTCGGGGCGATGTTCCCGAATGGGGCGAGTTTGTTAATGAGGTGTTGCACCTGGAACCCGCGGATGCGGCCGCAAAAGCAGCAGCGCAAGCGCCCCGCCCGCCGCGGCCGTCGCGGCCATCGCCCAATACCCCTGCGCGCCAACGAGATCGTAGAGGTAGCCGGAGAGCAGCGTTGAGCCGCCCATGAGTATGCCGCCGGAGAGTGCAGCGTAGAGCGTCTGGCCCATCGCGGCGGAATGCTCGGGCGTGTCGCGATAGAGAAGACGCATGGCGCCCACGTGCGCCGCAGCGAAGCTCAGTGTGTGCAACGCCTGCAGGGGCACAAGCACAACGCCGACCGGCGCAAAGCCCATGCAGAGCCAACGCGCCACGCCGCCACCGGCGCCGATGAGGATTAGCGCTTCAGGGCTGGCGCGCCGTTCGATCGGCGCAAGACTCCAGAGGAATGCGACCTCAACGGCGACACCGACTGCCCAAAGAATGCCGATCATTTCCGGCGCGATGCCCTGCGCGCGCCAAACGAGAACTGAGAAACCGTAATAAAAACCGTGCGCGCTTTGGATAAGACCGCACGCAAAGATCAAAATAAGAAAGCGACGATTGCGCAACAATTCTCCAAGCGCCCCGCGCGCAGCACTTTTGTGCACACTCGGCGGATCGCGCATCAGGCCAAGCCATGATGTGGCGACGACGAGCGAGAGTCCGCTCAGAATCCAGACGACAACGGCGCCTAGGCCGAAACGCGCGATGAGCGCTCCGCCAGCAATGTTGGCGATGATGAAAGCAACTGAACCTATTCCGCGGGCAACGCCGTAGCTCATCTTGCCCTGCGCTGTCGCGCGCAAGGTTGCGGCCTCGATCAGGGGCGTCAGTGCCTGCGAAAGCGAGAGCGCAAGAAAGCCCAGCGCCAGCAATTGCCAGAAGCCGTGCGCGATGAAGAAGAACGCAGCATAGGCCAGGACGCTTGCGACAGCGACCAGTTTGAGCGGCGTCGTGCGATCAGCGGAGCCATCGGCCCAGTAGGCGATGATTGGGCCAGTGAAGATGCGCGCAAGCTGCGCGAGCGAGAGCACAATGCCGATTTCCGCGCCGGAGAGCCCGCGCTCGATCTCCAGCCAACGCGGCAGGTAAACCAGGATGACACCGGTGGTGCCGAACAGCGCCGACATCACCATGGTCACGCGGGCGGCGCGCGAGGTGAGCAAGGAATCGGTGATCTGGGCGGTCATCGTCCTCGCGCCTAGCATTCCGTAGCGGCGTGCGGGAGGCCCAACGCTGTTTGTATGCCGAGGACTTGTCTTGCCCCGGGGCAAAGCTGCACGTAACCAAGCGTCATGTACGGCCAGAGCACTCCCCAGCGTCGCGACCTTTATCCGGCTATCGAGGCCTCCCACACCGAGATGCTGAAGGTTTCGGACCTGCACACGATTTACGTGGAGCAGAGCGGCAATATGCGTGGGCGACCGGCCGTGGCGTTGCATGGCGGCCCAGGCGGCGGCGTTTCACCGGAGATGCGCCGCTTTTTCGATCCGCAGCGTTATCGCATTGTCATGATGGATCAGCGCGGCTGCGGGCGTTCGACGCCGCATGCGGAGCTGCACGAAAACACGACATGGGATCTGGTCGCGGACATCGAGCGCGTGCGCGAGAAATGCGGGATCGATAAATGGGTCGTGTTCGGCGGCTCATGGGGCTCAACGCTGGCGCTGGCGTACGCGGCCAAGCACCCTGAGCGCGTCGCGGGTCTTGTGCTGCGCGGCATCTTTTTGCTGCGCAAGAGCGAGATCGAGTGGTTTTACCAGAACGGCGCAAGCAACATTTTTCCGGACGCGTTCGACCGCTACGTGAGTGCGATCCCGGAAGCGGAGCGCGGCGATCTGGTGCAGGCGTTCCACAAGCGCCTGATGTCGTCTGACTGGGACACGCGGCTCAAAGCGGCTCGCGCATGGGCGCGCTGGGAAGGCGAAACGATTTCGATCGCGGGGCCAAGCGCTCTGCCTTCGCGTTTCAATGAGGATCGGTTCGTGGAGGCGTTCGCGCGCATCGAGAACCATTATTTCGTCAATGACGGTTTCTTCGAGAGCGATGGCTGGTTGCTCGCGCAAGCGCCGCGGATGCGTCACATCCCCTGCCGCATCGCGCATGGGCGCTACGATATGTGCACGCCGCTCTCCAATGCTTGGGATCTGAAGAAAGCGTGGCCCGAAGCGCAGCTGGAAATCATCCACGACGCCGGCCACAGCTCGCTTGAGCCAGGCATCGTCGATGCGCTGATCCGCGCGACGGATTGGATGACCGATAAGGGCGCTTGGTAAGCTAAGCGCTACCAGAGCCAGCCGCGGGCGCCGTGTTGATCGCGGTGGAGATCGATGCTGAGCACGATCGCGTAGCCGCCCAAGAGCGTGAACATGGCGGTGCCGCCGAAGCTGATCATGGGCAGCGGAATGCCGACGACGGGCACCAGACCTATCACCATCGCCGTGTTGATGAAGACGTAGCACGCTAGCGTTGCCGCGACGCCGGCGGCGGCGAGTTTGCCGAAAAGCGAGCGCGCCTTCAGCGCAACTTGCATCGTAAGCGCCAGCAGCGCGCCGAAGAGACCCAAAACAAGCACACCGCCAAAGAGGCCGAATTCTTCGACGATCATCGTGAAAATGAAGTCGGTGTGTTTTTCCGGCAGGAAGTCCAACTGGCTCTGCGTGCCTTGAAGGTAGCCGCGACCGAAAAGGCCGGCCGAGCCAATGGCGATTTTCGATTGCAAAACGTGGTAGCCGGCGCCGAGCGGATCGTCGGTGATGCCGAGGAAGACGTTGACGCGGTCTCGCTGATAGCCGTGGAGCAATGAGGTGTAGGCGAAGACGGCGCCGCTTATAGCGACAATCGCGCCTGCAGCGATGATGCGCCATAGTAAGCCGCCCAAGAACATGACGCAGATGCCCGCGAACAGGATCATCAATGCCGTGCCAAGGTCTGGCTGGTGCATGACGAGCGCGACGGGGGTGACGATCATCAGAAATGGCGGGATGATCCAGAGCACGGTGCCGGTTTTGCGCGCATCGAGCTGGTGGTAGTAGCGCGCGAGCGCGAGCACGATGCCGATCTTCATCAACTCAGACGGCTGCAAAGATACCGGCCCGATCGAAAGCCAACGCGTAGCGCCCATGCGCGTTTCGCCGGCGACCTCAACCGCGAGCAGAAGCAGCAAGGCGCCCGCGTAAAGCGGATAAGCGATCGCGAGCCAGAAGCGCGTATCAAGAATGAGCGCAGCGACGATGACGACGACCATGATCACGGCAAAGCGCAGACCGTGCGTGAGCGGCATGTCGGTCCATGCGCCGGACGAGACCGAGAAGTGCATCAGCACGCCGACGAACGCGAGGGCGCACAGGATCGTGATGATGCCCCAGTTCAGCTTGGCGAAACGATCGAAAAGCGTGTTCGGGCCGGAGGAAAGCGAAAGCGTCGTCATGCGTTTCGCCCCAGGTTCTGTTCGAGCTGAGCAAGGTTGGCCGCCGCGCGCCGCGACGGGTCACGCAACAGAGTGGCGCGCATGATCTCGCGCGCGATCGGGCCGGCGACCGCAGAACCCGCGCCACCGTGCTCGACGACGACCGCGCACGCATAACGCGGTTCGTGCCAGGGGCCGAAGCAGCAGAAGAGCGCGTTGTCGCGGTACTTCCATTCGATCGTCGAATAGTGGCGGCCACGGTTGGCGCCGAGCGCGCGGACCTGTGCGGTGCCAGTCTTGCCGGCGATTTGCACCGGCTGCCAGCCGCGTGTTTCCGGAGAGACCGGAGTCGCGGCGCCGGTTTCGGGGTGGCGCACGAGCTCAAGCGCGCCGGCGCGGGTGGCTGTGCCTCCGGGCTCGTTGCACACGCCATACATGCCGTCACGCACGCGCGCCAAGAACTCGGACTCGATGCCGTTCATGCGCGGCGGTTGCGGGGGATCGGTAACACCAGGCCCTTCACGCACCAGACGCGGCGAGACGGCAAGGCCATTGTTGCCGAGACGCGCGGCCATCACGGCTAGCTGCAAGGGCGTGATACCCATCGCGCCCTGCCCGATGCCATAGTTCACGGTGAGACCGCCGGTCCATTGCTCGTGACGATTTTCCTGCCACCAGGTTGGATCGGGAATGAGGCCGTCGCGGATGTTGGGGACGTTGACGTCGAAGTGTTGGCCAAGGCCGAACTGGCGGGCGACGGCTGCGATGCGCTCGGGGCCTGCGCGGAGTGCGGCTTGGTAGAAGTAGACGTCGCATGAGTGCTTGATGGCGTCGTGCAAATTGACGCGGCCGTGGCCGCCGGCGCGCCAGCAGTGAAAGACCCGCCCGCCATAGGCGAAGCCGCCAGAGCAGCCAACGGCCCAATTGTCTTCAACGCCCGCTTGCTTGGCGGCGATGCCGACCATCATCTTGAACGTTGAACCCGGCGCGTAAACGCCGGTGACTGTCTTGTGGTAGAGTGGCTTCTTCTCGTCTTCGTTGTAGGCGCGGAAGTTCGCCTGGCTGATCCCGTTCACGAACAGATTCGGATCGAAACCGGGCGCGGACGCCATCACCAGCAAATCGCCGGTATAGATATCCATGACGACTGCGGAGCCGGATTGATCACCGAAGTTCTGCATCGCTGTGCGCTGCAGATCGTGATCGAGCGTCAGCACGAGGCCTGAACCGCGGATCGGTTCGCGGCGTTCGCTTTCGTCTTCGCCCTGTTCAACACCGCGCGCGTTGACGATGACTTTGCGATAGCCGGCGGTGCCGTGAAGCTCGGTTTCCATCGCAGCTTCGAGACCGGCTTTGCCGACGCGGACGTGCGGGTTCCGCAGATACGTGGCGCGCGAGGCCCCCTCTTCGCCGGCCTCAAGCGCGCGGTCGATGTCGCGCTGCGTTGGCTTTTGCACGTAGCCGATCGGGTGACCGTAAACGACATCGTACGGATAGGCGCGGACGTCGGCGGATGTTGCGACGATGCCGGGAAGTTCGGGCAAACGCACGTTGATGGCGTTGAACTCGTCCCAGGTCAGGCCTTCCTTCAGCGGTTGCGGCTCGTAGCGCGAACCACCGCGCACTTTGATGATCGCGCGGCGCGCCCATTCGCCGTCGAGGCCGAGAATTTGCGCAACGCGGCCGACGACCTCTTCCAAGTTGTCCACGTCGTTCTGAACGACGGCGACTTGGTAGTCCTTGGAAGTTTGCGCGAGCACGATGCCGAAGCGATCGTAGATGATGCCGCGGGGCGGCGCGATGATGCGGGTGTCGAAGCGGTTTTCGTCCGCAGCGTTGGTGTATTCCTGGCTGATCAGGTTGGTGGCCTGCAATTGGCCCATCCGGAACAGGATCGCGCCCATGACGCCGGCCCCGAGGAACGAGAGCAGCGCAGCGCGGCGATTGAAGATGACGTTTGCGTCGCGCTTCGGAAGTGTCGAGCCGACCTTCTTGCCCTTCATCGGCGGCCTCCTCCTTGCGAGCGCAACGAGGCGGTCGCGCTCATGTAGAGCGGACGCACGAGCGGAAACAAAATGGCGGTGATCACAGCGGCTTCGGCATAGGGAACGACTGAGACGTTATCGCCGAGAGCCAGCGGCGCGACGAAGCGCGCGATCAGGATCGTCAGCAGCGCCGTGACGATAAAACCGCCCCAGAGCGAGACGATGTTCGGGGCTGACATTGCAACGGCGGCGATGCGGCCAATCAAAAACGTCGAGAGGTAGATTGCAACGAAGAGCCCATACGGCCCGCCTGCGAGTTGATCGTGCAAGAGGCCTAGCAAAGTCAGCGTGATGGGCGCGCGCCAGCCGCTTTCATCTTCCGCGGCCCAGCCGTAGGCGGCCCAAAGCACGGCGAGCGGCATCGGCGGTTGCGCGAACAGAGGGCCAAGCGGGAGCGCCGGCAGGATCACGCTCGCGATGGCGAGGATAAGGCCCCATGCGCGCAACGCGCGCCGGCTTGGCGCACGAATGGCCATCATTCTTGCGGAGTCGCGGGTTGCTCAGCCGGAGCGGCGGGCTGAGGCGACGGCGTCTGCGCCGGCGGCGTGTTGTTCGCTTGCTGTTGCGGCGGACGGGGGCGTGGCGGCGCGGCCTGAGCCGGCGCCGAAGCGAGGGGCGCGGCGCTTGGCGCCGACGGGGGCGGCGCCATGGTTTCACGCGTGATCACCGCGACGGACGAAACTGAATTCAGCGGCGGCGCTGACTCTGTTGCGGGTGCAGCTTCCGGACGCGCCACGCCAGCGTAGGGAATGATGCGGACGAAATCGATTGGGCGTTGCGATGCGGCGAGTTCAACGCGCCAGGAGCCATCGCTTTGACGGTGCGCGACGCCGACCGGGATACCGCGCGGAAATAGACCGCCGTCGCCGGAGGTGATGACGCGCTCGCCTTCGCGCAACGCTTGCGCCCCGACGATGAAATCAAGGCGCGGCGCCTGGAGTTGGTACGGATGCGTGACCAGTTCCGGCGGGCGTGTTGCCTGCCCTGCGAGCACGGCGCGCACGCGAGAGGCTTCGCCCATCACCGGGATGCGCGAATTATAATCATCGAGCATCAGCACGCGCGAGGAATGCTGACCGACGGAAACGACGCGGCCGATGAGGCCGTTCTCGTTGACGGCGATAAATCCAATATGGACGCCGTGCGCCTCGCCGGCGTTGGCGACGAGCGTTCGCATGAACGGCCCGCCGCTATCGAGCACGAGCTGGGCGGCGATGGAGTGTTCGACGTCCGCGCCCTCGCCGAATGTGTCAGCCGGCATGCGCAGGAGTTCTTCATAGCGCGCGTTGCGCTCGGCGAGGCGCTCAGCCAGTTCGCGCCATTGCTGGAGTTCGCGGTTCTCGCGCTCGAGTTCGGCGATCCGATCGTCAGCGTTCCACATCGTGCCGAGGCGCTCGAAGAAATTTTGGCTTGAGCGCGCGGGGCCCGTTGCGACGCGGCCCGCGACGGCGGCGGTATCGTCGCCCGCTTGCATGACTGAGGACGAGCCTGGGGCCTGTCCGGCGCGGCCAATGATAAGTGCGATCGCGCCAATCACGAGCACCACTGACAGAAGCACGCCGGCCGGCACGCGCCGCCCCGCTCCCGCCCGCCTGACAACGCTCCTGCGCCTGGCCACTTACGCCGCCTCTCCAAGCCCGCGCGCCCCAGCTGGCGCTTCAAGGCTCCCTCTAGCGCGCCGCGTGCGATTCCTCACGCACGCGCCGCAGTCAGACCTCTTCGGTAAGCAACCGACGCGCTTCGGACGAATTGATCGTATCGAGCGCGATGCCGCAGCCCTTGACGACGCAGCGCAACGGATCGTCCGCCACCGACACACGGATGGAGATACGTTCCTGCAAAACGGTGTCGAGATTGCGGAGCAGCGCGCCGCCGCCTGTCATCATCAAGCCGTGGTCGTAGATGTCGGCGGCCAGCTCCGGCGGCATTTGTTCGAAGGCCTGACGCACCGCGTCGACGATGCGGGTGACCGGTTCGGCCAACGCATCAGCGACCATGGCTTCGGTAACAACGATTTCCTTCGGCACGCCGGAAAGATTGTCGCGACCCTTGATCGGGAGCGACATGCCTTGCCCGTGATCCGGGGCTTTGGCGGTGCCGATTTCCTTCTTGATGCGCTCGGCGGTTGAATCGCCGATCATCAGATTTTCTTGGCGGCGCAGATACTGAATGATGGCTTCGTCCATCTTGTCGCCAGCTTCGCGAAGCGAACGCGACCAGACGAGGCCGCCCAGCGAGAGGACGGCGATTTCAGTCGTGCCGCCGCCGATATCGACGACCATGCAGCCGGACGGATCGTCGATCTGAAGACCAGCGCCGAGCGCGGCGGCCACGGGCTCTTCGATGAGCTTCACGCGGCGAGCGCCGGAGGCCTGTGCGCTTTCCAGAATGGTGCGACGCTCAACCGGCGTGGCGCCCGTCGGGACGCAGATGACGATTTGCGGCGAGATCAAAGCTGGGCGCGGCAGCACCTTACGGATGAACTGCTTGATCATCTCTTCGGCAACGTCGAAGTCGGCGATGACGCCGTCGCGCAGCGGGCGAACGACTTCCATGTTGCGGTGGGTTTTCCCCAACATGGTTTTGGCTTCCGCGCCGACCGCATAGACGACCTTGCGGCCGCCTTCGTTGACGTAAGCGACCACCGACGGCTCATCGAGGACGATGCCGCGGCCCTTGACGTGGATCAGCGTGTTCGCGGTCCCGAGATCGATCGCCAGATCCGGCGCAACGAGACCGAACATATTGCCGAGCATGCTGTATCAACCCTCGCCGCCGAATCAGAACCCTAACTGGGCTTAACGCGGCATTCTTAACAATCTTGAGAAGGCGCCGACCCAGAGAGCGATTTCTGGGCCGAAATAAGGGCGACGGGGCGTTTCGCGCAGGGAACCTGAAAGCTCCCGCGCAATTCGCCGCCGACCGCCCCTGTCGCCGACTGCGAATGGATTGCCGCGCGCCGTGCGTGGATGCAAGAGCCGGGCCGCTTTTGGCCGCACCTGCGCCCGAATTGTTCTGAAAGACACATAACAGGGATGACTGACGGGCCCGCTTGCGACACATAACGCGGCGCCCGATTATTCTGTTGCAGCAACAGCTGCGGGCGCTTGGGGAAAACTTTGGTCATCAAGGCGTTAAGGTTCCTGGCGGCCGTCTTCGCGCTCGCCTTCGTGACATCGGCCGCGGCGCAAACCAGCGTCGAGGAAGCCGAGCGCGGAATCGTGCGCGTCGTGGTGATCCTGCAGACCAGCGAAGGCCGGATGCTTTACGGCTCCGGCTCGGGTTTCGTGGTTGCGCCGAACCTGATCGTTACAAACGCGCACGTGGTTGCGCCCGCGCGTCAGCAAGCGGAGTACGGCGTCGCGATCGTGCCGCCGGAAGGCGAAGGCCTGTTGCCTGCAACGATCATTCGATATTCGCCGATGAGCGAACTGGCTTTGCTCGAAGTTCGCGGCGGCCCGGACATTACGCCGCTCACCATTTCCACGATCGAGCCGCACACCGGCGATGGCGTCGTGGCGCTCGGCTACCCGGACGTGGATTACCAGGGAGCTTCGGGCGCTGACCTGCTGCGCCCCACGCCGCCTTCGCGCACCGCAGGCCAGATCGCCTCGCTGCGCGACCGGGCGCCGACCGGCGACGCGATCCCGACCATCAACCACCAGGCGGTTATCTCCTCCGGGTCCTCGGGAGGGCCGCTGCTGGATGAATGCGGGCGAGTAATCGGCGTCAATTCCTGGCACGTGTCGGGCGCGGACACGCGCGAGACACGGGGCGTCGCGACACGCGCACCGCAATTGCTTCAATTCCTGGATGAGGCCGGCGTCACGCCGACCCTCAGCGACGAACGCTGCCTCTCCTTTGCCGAACGCATCGAGCAGGAGCGCGCTCAGACAATTTCGGCGTTACAGGCGCAGAACGAAGAACTGGCGAGCAAGCTGGATACCGCGGACCGGCTGACGCGGATCGCGGTGGTCATTCTGATCGGCGGCACGTTGGCGCTGTTTGTGGCGGTGTGCGTGTTGGGCGCAGTGCTGCTTTCGCGACGCCGCGGCGGCGTCGCTGCGTCGCACCCCAACGGACACACCGTCTCGACCCACCACCATCAGCCCCAGGTGCATGAACATCCGGAGCCTTATGACGGCCACGGTCGCAGGCGCTTGGGTATTGTGACCATCGTCGGCGGCGCGGCGATTGCGGTGATCCTGATCGTGGCGGCTGGCGTGGCAATCCTGCGCGCGCAAGGCGGGCCGCGCGAAGAAGTCGCGGAAACGCCGGACTTCAGCGGCTCAATTGCGTGCACGCTCGATCGCGAGGCCAGCACTGGCGCTCAAGGCGTTTCGGATATGAGCTTTACCGCCTCAGGCGCGCTGTGTGTGAACGAGCGGACGCTCTATGCGCCGATCGATAACGGCGCGCGTTATCGCCGCGCAATCGTCCTGGGCGAAGCGCGAGCGCTTGATGTGCTGACGATCGATCCCAACACCGGCGAATTCCGGCGCGAGCGCTATCCGCTGAATGATGAGGCGTTCACGGCCGCGAACGAGGCCGTGTCGTCGTCGGCGGCGGGCCGTGGTTGCACCGGTGAAGGCGCAAGCGAAGCCGTGACGCGGCGCAACGAAACGTTGATGCGCTTTGCGCAAGGCGATCCGGCGCAGCGTCTGGTCTGGCACTGCGAAGCGCGGCGCTAGCCGCCGTACGTGACGCGCCACACAATGTTGCCGACATCGTCGGCGACGAGCAGCGCACCAGTTTGATCGACGATCACGCCAACGGGGCGGCCTTGCGCCTGGTTGTTGGCGTTGAGGAAGCCGGTCAGGAAGTCTTGCGGCGGGCCGTTGGGGCGACCGTTCTCAAACGGCACGAACACCACCTTGTAGCCCACGAGCGCGCTTCTATTCCATGAGCCGTGCTGGCCGATGAAGGCGCCGTTTCGGTACGACACGGGAAAGCGATCGGCGTCGTAGAATGTAAGCCCGAGCGATGCGGTGTGCGCGCCAAGCGCATAGTCAGGCCGGCGCGCAGTAGCGACGAGCGACGGGTTCTGCGGCTCGACGCGGATATCGACGTTCTGACCCCAATAAGAATACGGCCAACCAAAGAAATCACCGCGCTGAACGCTGGTGATGTAATCCGGCACAAGATTATCGCCGAGTTCATCGCGCTCGTTTACGGCGACCCAAAGCGCGTTTGAGCTTGGCGACCAATCCATCCCGACAGGATTGCGCAAGCCGCCTGCGACTATGGTTTGGCCCGTGCCGTCCGGGTTGAATTCCCAGATAGCCGCGCGCCCCTCCTCTGCCTCCATGCCATAATTGGCGATGTTGGAAGCAGAGCCAACGGAGACATATAGCTTTGTACCGTCATTGTTGGCGATGAGGTTGCGCGTCCAGTGTCCGTTATCGCCATCGCGATGCGGCAACTGCATCACAACTTCGCCCGTGCCTTGCACGCTGGTTTGGCCGTTGGCGTAGGGAAAGCGGACAACGGAATCGGTATTGGCGATGTAGATGTGGCCAGCGGCGAGAACCATGCCGATCGGCTGGTTCAAATTCTCCGCAAAGACGTGGCGCTCTTCGATGACGCCGTCCTGATTTGCATCGCGCAGCAGCGTCACGCGATTTGCGCTTTGGCCGAGCGCGCCAGCTTGGCGCTGCACCTGATTGCGGACCCAGCCCAACACGCCGCCGCCCTGCTGAGGTTGGGTTGAGCTTTCAGCGACGAGCACGTCGCCGTTCGGCAGAACGTAGAGCCAGCGCGGGTGATCGAGCCCTTCAGCAAAGCGCGTGACGGTGAATCCTTCGGGCGCGGTCGGCGCGGCGCCGGCCGGCCATGTCGTGGCCTCCGCGATGTTCACCGTGGGCAGCGCACCCGATTGCGGGGCTGGCAGCTGGGGTTCGCTTCCGTAGCTGTGTTCGGGAGACGGCGCCGGGCCGCCGCAAGCGGCGAGGAGAACGAACGCGGTCAGGGCGAATTTCTTCATACCGCTGATCTAGCGCGAGATCGGCGTCCAGTCGCCCCTGTCCCAAGGAAAGCGTCAGCTTTCGGGTGTTTGCGGACGCAGCCATTTGCGGATGATCACAACAGCGATGATCCAGATCGCAATCGCGGCGACGCCCATAAGGGCTGCAGACCCGAAGTTTCCTTCGAGCGCATCCATAATGCCGTCGCCGGCGAAGGCGACGATGGCGGTCTTTGGCAGCACGCCCAGCGCCAAGCCGCCGATGAAGGCCCAAAAATCGATGCGTGCGGCGCCGAAGGCCATGTTCACGACGACAAAGGGCGCCGTGGGCAAGGAGCGCACTATCAAACTGGCGAGAAAGGCGTTCTTGCCCATAAAGCGGGTGAAGCGCCCCCCTGTGGCGCCACCGAAGCGCTTGTTGGTTTCGGCTGAGGCGAAACGGCCAGTGTAATAGGTGGTGATACCAGACACGATGGTGGCGATCCACGCATACCAGAAGCCGCGCTCCGGCCCGAATGCGACGACGCACGCGCCGATGAGAACGATCTGCGGCGCACCGACGTAAGCGGTCAGCACGAACACCAGAATTGTGGCGGGCAAACCCCAGTTTTCGCGGCGCGCTTCGCCGAGCGTGCCATCGATGAAGGCCTCGATCTGATCGCCGTAGAACAAGCGCCCCACCACGAGCATGGCGCCCACGACCAAGACCATGCCAATCGAGACCGCCACCGCGCGCCATGCGCGGGCGTCCATATTGTTCACAAAGTCACTGATCTGCGCGCCGATGCCTGGTTTTTGCAGCGGCGGCTCTGGGGTTTGGCTCATTGCCCCGCCCTGTCGCGCGCCCGGCGCGGCGGGTCAAGCGATCAAGCGCCCTGCGGGCGGCCGCCCAACAGCGCCGAAAGGCTGAACGCACGTGCAGCAGCGGCGCGCCGCTTGGGCTTTGCGGTCACAGCTTGCGGAATTTCCATGTCGTTCATGCGGGGCTTCAGACCGCGGATGAGGTCTTCCTCGATACGGCGGCGATCGATCTCGTCGCGGATCGGGCCCATCACATAGCGCTCGGTGGCGCCGTAATACCAATAGGCGCGCCCCCACTTCTCATGGCCGAGCAGGCGTGAACGCAGATCGTGCGCCTTGCCGACGTAAAGCGGCTCAAGAAGAAAGCCCCAGCGACGGCGCACGAACACGTAGATGCCGCCAACACCTTGCGGCGGTAGGCCACTCTTGGTCAGAACGCATTTGAAACGATAGCGCCGGCCGCTTTCGCCGCGCCATGAATGCGGTCCGAAGAAGAACATGAGCCTGCTCCTTGGTGGAGTTCGGAAGCTCGGCCCCGAATCGTAAACGCGACGTTAACCGATTGCACCTGAAGGCGGGCGGCGCGATGGTGAGACTCGTATGGCATTCGAGGCCCTCCCCGCCCTTTCCATGCGCGACCGCCGCGCGGATCCGCAGGCGTTTGCGAAAGCAATGGGCGAGAGCTACGCGCGGTTTGGGTTTGCAGTGGTGCGCGATCACGGCCTTGATCCGGCGCTGATCGAGCGGGCGCTGGCGGCGACAAAGGCGTTCTTCGCGCTGCCGGACGAGGTGAAGCGGCGCTACCATATCCAAGGCGGCGCCGGTCAGCGCGGGTACATTCCCTTCGGCGTCGAGGCGGCGAAGGGAGCGGCAAAGGTCGATCTCAAGGAATTCTGGCACGTCGGACGGGAATTGCCCGAAAGCCATCGCTACCGCGCGTTCATGCCGGACAATCTGTGGCCAGAGGAAACTGCAACGTTCCGCGGCGATGTTTATGCGCTCTACGAGGCGCTGGACGCGCTAGGCTTAGAGTTGCTGGAGTCCATAGCGCTCTTCCTTGATCTGCCGCCTAAGTTCTTTGAGCAGCCGGTGCGCGACGGCAATTCGGTGCTGCGATTGCTGCACTATCCGCCAACGCCGCCGCGGCCAGAGGGTGTCCGCGCTGAAGCGCATGAGGACATCAACGTGATCACACTGCTGCTGGGCGCCGAGGAAGCGGGCTTGCAGCTGCTAACGACAGAAGGCGAATGGCTGGATGTGAGCCCGCCCGAGGGTTCGCTCGTCGTCAATGTCGGCGATATGCTGCAGCGACTGACGAACGGCAAGCTGCGATCGACCACCCACCGCGTGATCAACCCGGCGCCGGAGCGTGCGCACTTGCCGCGCTATTCGATCCCGTTCTTCCTGCACTTTGCGCCTGACTATTTGATCGAGACGCTGCCTTCGTGCGTTGACGCCGAGCATCCGGCTCTGCCGCCTATCACAGCGCAGGATTTTCTCTACGAGCGCCTGCGCGAGATCAGGCTGGCATAGGTCATGTCAAAACCAGGCGTAGGAATTCCGCGTCGGACCATTCGGGGCCGCGGTTGCGGCGCACAAGCGCTTGCAGGATGCCACTCGCTTGGCGAACGATGATCAACTCTTGTTGCGGGATGAGATAGAGCCGCTGATTGCCTGCGCCTGCGGCCATCGAGATTTCCCCGAAGCGTTCTGACAATGACGGATCGATCTCGACGCCAGCGTTGCGGCCGGGGCCGATGAGGCCACGCCGCAGCAGCCACCAGGAAAGCCCGTAGCCTGGATTGGCGCGGCTGGGTCTGAAGCACTGGGCAAGCGCGTTCCGATCCAATTGCCCCTCGCCTTCGCGCATGACGAACCAGCCGAAGCGCGCCCAATCGCGCGCCTTCAAGCCCGCGCCGGAAGGCATGTGCGGATTGCCATCGCTGCCGCGCCGCCAATGCGTGGGCGCGATGGCCAGCGGATCAAGCACGCGGCGGTGCAAATAGGCCAGCGGATCGCCGTTGGTTTTGCGGCGCATGATTTCGCCGAAAATCTGGAACGGCGTGGGGCCGTAGGCGAAGCGCTCCCCCGGTGCAGCTTCGGCCCGCTGTGCGATGGCGTCAGCGTAGTTCGGCGGGCGCGCAATGGGACCGCCGCCGATGCCGCTGGTAAGCGAGAGCAAATGGCGGATGGTGATGCGGCGGCGTTCGTCGCTGCGCCATTCGCTAAGCGTGTCTGCGGCGGGCTCGTCCCATTCCAGCAGGCGATCCTGAACGGCGGCAGCGGCCATAATGCCGGTGAAACTCTTCGTGCCGCTGGCCAACTCCCAGCCCCGATCTGCGCCGCCTTCATTCGGATAATCCTCAAAAATGATGCGCCCGTGCTGCATGACCAGCATGGACACCCCACGACGTTCAGCTGAGTAAGCGGCCGCGGCGGCGAAGTCGCGATATTGGGCGAAGGCCGGCGGTGCGGACAAAGCAAGCGCGCCGGCGGCGAGAAATGAGCGACGGTTCATGCGCGTTTAACGCGCAGGTTCTGCCATCCCGTCGCTTAGGCGGCCACCAGATTGCAAGCGCGGCACTTGGCTTCCTCAGCCAGCACGCGCGCTGTGACGTCCTGGTACATGCCGATGACGCCGACAACGGCGCCGGACTGGTCGCGCATCGGGAACTTATTCGTCTCGACCCACTGCACCTGCCCACTTTCGTGCACGATCTTTTCGACGATGCTGAGCTTTGCACGGCCGGAGTACATCACCTCGGCATCATCGTCGCGGAAGGCTTTGGCTTGATCGGGGTGGTAGAAGTAAAAATCGGACTTGCCGACGAACTCTTTGGGATCTTCTATCCCAGCATCAGCCGCAAACAATTTGTTGCAACCAACGTAACGGGACTCGCGATCCTTCCAGAAGATGCGAACCGGCAAGGCGTCGAGCACCTGCGTCAGCACGTCGGGGGGAAGCGCGTTTATCACCGGCGCATCATGCCTCAGTCATGGCTAAAGCTGCGATAAGCTATCTGCAGAAATCGCATCGGCCAGACGGCCTATGCCGCTGCGAATTCCACGCCTGTCATCTTTTCGCTGAGCATCCAGAGCTTGTCTGCGAGCGCAGAATCGATTGCCCAGGGGCGCACGCCGGTGAAACCCTTGTCGTCGGCAGCCACAAGTTGAGCGATGTCGCAGTCTTCGCAATAGACGCCGCCTTGGCCGTCGAGCTGCGCGTTCGTGGCGCACCAGACGCTGGTGGCCGCGCCTTGTGACGGCGTTTTGAAACGCTCGTCCACTTTGCCCTCTGCGTTGATCCAGCCCATCGCGCGCTTTTCTTCTTCGGGCATGTACCGCTGGAGGTCCGTCATGATGCCGCCGGGGTGGACGGCGAAAGCGCGAACGTTGTGCGCCTGCCCGCGCTTATCGAGGCCGATAGCAAAAAGAGAGTTCGCAGATTTGGCGCGGCCGTAGGAAATCCACTTGTTGTATTCGGTGCGTTCGAAATTTGGATCTTCGAGATCGGGCGGGCTGATGCGGTGACCGATCGAACTCAGTGAAACGACGCGCGCGCCGTTGGCGGCTTTGAGCGCAGGCCAAAGCCGCGCGGTGAGTTGGAAGTGGCCAAGATGATTGGTCGCGAATTGCGCTTCGTAGCCGCGTGCATCGCGCATCAGCGGCGAGGCCATGATGGCGGCGTTGTTGACCAGGATGTCGAGCGTCTTCGTGCGCGAAAGGAAGCCGCCCGCGAAGGCGTCGATACTCTTGGGATCGGCGAGATCGAGCGCGGCTTGTTCGACGTTACGGATGCCCGCCAGCGCGGCTTGCGCTTTCTCAGGTGTGCGCGCGGGCACGATGACGATCGCGCCGGCGCCGGCAAGCGCCTTTGTGGTTTCGAGACCCAACCCGGAATAGCCGCCGGTGACGATGGCGACCTTGCCGGTGAGATCGCGCCCTCCCGTTGCGTCACGCGCCTCCGTGCGCATACCGTAGCCGGAGTTCATGGGCTTTTGTTCTGTTGGCATCGCAGCGTCTCCTCTTTTCAACTTGGATAAGCGCGATCGAAGGCATCGTACAGAGGTTGGCGATCGGCAGGTTGCCCCTCAATCCAGATTGCTTCGGGGGAAAGCGCGACGCCTTTTCCCGCGCACTCGATCCAAATGTGTGAGGTTGGGATTGCCCAACTCGTGTCATCGAGCGTTCCAGCGCAGATGAACACGTGCTGAGGCGAGGCGAGCGGCAAATGCCACATACGGGTGCCGCACTGCGCACAACGATGGATGTCAATTTCGCGCCCACTGTCGGCGCGCTTGCGGAAAATGGCGGACTCGCCGCTACTGATAAGGTGTTCGCGCTCACCTATCAGCATCTTGATGTAGTCACTCCCGCTGAGCTTCTTGCAATGGCCACAGTGGCACGCGTTGAGCGCCATCGGGCGAGCATTGTAGCTGTAGCGGACTGTGCCGCAGAGACAGCCGCCTGTGTACGGCGGTTTGGGAAGTGCGGGCCGGATCATGACTTCACCGGTTTGACGGCGCTGGCGGCTTGCTTGGCGCGGGCGCGTGCTTCGTCGGTGTCCGTGCCGCGCGAGGCGGCGACGCCCATGCGGCGCTTCTTGAAGCTTTCCGGTTTGCCGAAGAGACGCAGCTCGGTTTCGGCCACGCTCAATGCTTCGGCGACGCCATCGAACGCGATGCCTTCCGCTTCCATGCCGCCATAGATGACGGCGCTGGCGCCGGGCGCGCGGAGTGAGGTGTCGACTGGCAAGCCGAGAATGGCGCGGGCGTGGAGCGCGAATTCGCTTTGTACTTGGCTGACAAGCGTGACAAGGCCGGTGTCGTGCGGGCGCGGTGACACTTCGCTGAACCAGACGTCGTCGCCTTTGACGAACAATTCGACGCCGAAAATGCCGTAGCCGCCGAGCGCTTCGGTGACTTTGCCGGCGATATCGCGCGCGCGTTCGAGCGCTTTTGCGCTCATGGCTTGCGGCTGCCAGCTTTCGACATAGTCGCCGTCGACTTGGATGTGGCCGATGGGTTCGCAGAAGTGCGTGCCACCAGCGGCGCGGACGGTGAGCAGAGTGATTTCGAAATCGAACATCACCTGCCCTTCGACGATGACGCGCGGTTGCTTCACGCGACCAGCGCTCATGGCGTAGTCCCACGCGGGCGCAACGTCGGCTTGTGATTTCAGACGGCTCTGGCCTTTGCCGGAGGACGACATCACCGGCTTGACGAAACTTGGGAAGCCGATGCGCTGCGTTGCGGACTGCAGCTCTTCGAGCGATGAGGCGAATTCGTACGGAGACGTCGGCAGTTTCAGCTCTTCGGCGGCGAGCTTGCGGATGCGCTCGCGGTTCATCGTGTAGTGCGCGGCTTTAGCCGTGGGGATGACGATGGCGAGTTTGTCTTCTTCGATGCGGACGAGCTCATCGGTGGCGATGGCTTCGATCTCGGGAACGATGAGGTGCGGGCGCTCTCGTTCGACGAGGGCGCGAAGAGCTTTGGCGTCCGTCATGTCGATAACGTGGAAACGGTGGGCGACTTGTTGCGCGGGCGCGTTGGCGTATCGATCGACCACGATGGTCTCGACGCCCAGCCGCTGCAGTTCGATGACCACTTCTTTGCCGAGCTCGCCCCCGCCAAGAAACATGACGCGGATGGCGGAGTCGGAAAGCGGGGTGCCGATGCGGGTGCTCATGGGCGCTGTTTAAGCAGCCCGCGCAGCAAGCGCTAGTCAGTCCGCTGCCGCAAAGTGCGCCATTTGATCGGCGTAGGCCTTCTTGAAGGCGGGGCGTGCGGTGGCGCGCTCGACATAGGCTTTACAGCGCGGCGCGTCAGCCAGCCCGTCGAAGCGATCGACGAGACGGAGCACGTCAGCCATCAGAATATCAGCGACGGAGAATGAGGCCGCGAGCCATTCGCGATCGGCGAGCACATTTTCCATACGCTGCACGCGCAGATTTCGAACGAAGTCGTCAAAGAACGGAAACATCTTGTTCTCGGTCTCGCCCATGAAGTGGAAGATCGACCACGGCACGCTGGCCATCTCGGTGGAGTTCAACGCTGCAAACACCCACTCAATCGTTTCGATGCGGCCCTTTGGATCGCGCGGCATGAGCTTTTCGCTCTTCTCACCCAGGTGCAGAAGAATGGCGCCGGTTTCAAAAATGCTGAGATCGCCGTCGGTGAGCCAAGGCACTTGCGCGAAGGGCTGGTGCGCGTAGTGCTCCGGTCCGCGATCTTTGAACGGCGTCGACTCGATGCGATAAGGCAGTCCCGCCTCCTCACAGGCCCAGCGGATGCGCAAGTCGCGCACGAAGCCGCGCGGCGGTTCGGGAACCCAATCGTATGTGGTGATGACGAGTTCGTTCATGACTAACTCCGTTTATGACGTCGCTTGTGATCGAAACGCAACGCCGAGGGAATGGCCTATCTTGCGGACATTGCTCCCGCGGCACCTGGTGTTCCGCGATCAGTCATTTCCGGCGGGCTTAAAGCACTCATGATAAATGTAGACACGTAGACTCGCTAAACGTGCACCAAGGCCTTGCTCGTAATCTTGTCTTGCGGCCGCAGCCGCTCGCTCCAATCCACCAGGGACCTCCAGCGCGAGAGCACGGTCGATACCCATCATCAACAACGCGAATTCATCCGGCGCAGCGCGCAACTTGACTTCCGTCCATTCCGAGGAAGTCGGATGTACGGAGTTGTAAGTTGCAAGCTCAGGAAGAGCTTCTTTGAAGCTATCAAACCATTCCCGCCAAACATCGCTCGCGCTGCTATCCTCTGGCTGCTCCCTAGCTGCATTGGACCGAAGCGCCAAATAGGCCAGTTCGAGGCGATTGAGCCAACCCAGTAATTCTTCGGGGCGCCGCTCGCTGTTCGCTTTCGCACGCGCCATCAAAGGCCCGATTTCGCCCACCACATCTTTGAAACTCGACCAAGCATCGATCATCCGCCGACCCTGAGCATCGCGCGGACGGTGCGGCCCGCTTCTTCGATCGGGTGCCTTGAGGCGGCGTCGCGGAGTTTCGCAAGATTGGGGCCACCCGCTCTATGCTCGGCCATCCATTGGCTTGCGAACTTGCCGGACTGCACGTCAGCTAACACGCCGCGCATAGCGTCTTTGACGTGCGCGTCGATGATGCGTGGGCCAGTGATGTATTCGCCGTATTCGGCTGTGTTGGATATAGCGAGGTGCATGCCGGCGATGCCGCGTTCGTGGATGAGGTCCGAGAGCAGCTTCACTTCGTGCAGGCAATCGAAGTACGCGAGCTCAGGCGGCGTGCCGGCTTCGACTTGCACTTCCCACGCGGTGCGGATGAGATGCGTGAGGCCGCCGCAGAGGACGACTTGCTCGCAATAGAGATCGCCTTCGGTTTCGATCTTGAAGCTTGAGGCGATCATACCGGCGCGGCCGCAGCCGATGGCGGCGCCATAAGAATATGCGAGCGCTTCGCCGCCCCCCGTGTCATGCGCGATGGCGACGATGGCGGGCAAGCCGCCGCCGCGGGTGAAAGCTTCGCGCAGCGCCTTGCCTGGGCCTTTTGGAGCAACCATCACGACGTTCACGTCCGCTGGCGGTTTGATGAAGCCGAAATGATAGGCGAAGCCGTGGACGAACATCAGCGTTTGCCCGGCGCGCAAACGCGGCGCGATTTCGGCGGCGTAGAGATCGGGCATCACTTCATCGGGTGCGCACATGACGAGAACGTCTGCAGTTTTCGCGGCCTCGGTGACGGTGATTGGTGCAAAGCCATCAGCCCTCGCCTGCTCGGCGCGGCGTGCGGCAGCGTGCAAAGCAACGACAACATCGACGCCGCTATCGCGCAAATTCAGCGCATGGGCGTGGCCTTGGGCGCCATAGCCGATGACGGCGACGCGTTTTGCTTTGATGAGGGACGCGTCTGCGTCGCGTTCGTAGAGGACGCGCATGAGGCACCTTTGTTCTCTTGCGTCCTTAGCGCGCGCGCCTCACTTAGGCAAAGAGGAGCAACGTCATGGCGAGTGCGGCTGAGATTGTGCGGTTCTGGCGCGACGCAGGGCCGAAGCTTTGGTTCGTGAAGGATGAGACCTTCGACGGGCGTTGTCGTGCGTTCGAGGCAGAACATCATGCGGCGGCTCGCCGCGAGTTGGCGCATTGGGAAAATGACGCCGAGGGCGCGCTCGCCCTTCTCATTCTGCTGGACCAAATCCCGCGCAACATTTTTCGCAACTCGCCGCATGCTTTCGCCACTGATCCGCTGGCGCAGGCAATTGCGCTCCGGGCGCTGGACCGACAATTCGACGCGGCGACCGATACATCGATGCGGCAGTTCTTCTACCTGCCGCTTGAGCACGCGGAAGACTTGGACTTGCAGGCGCGCTGCGTGCGGCTGTTCGAAAGCTTGGGCGACGCGAATTTCACGCGCTACGCGATCTTGCACCGCGACATTATCGAGCGCTTTGGGCGCTTCCCGCATCGCAATGCACTTCTTGGCCGCATATCGACGCCCGAAGAATTGCGGTTCCTAGCGGAAGGCGGTTTCGCGGGTTAGCGGATCGGCGCGTCGAACGAGAAGCGCCAATTGCCCTCGTAATCGCGCGTCCACACAGAAATGTAGCGGCCCGGTGTGCGTGCACCGTCCGGCGCGATGTAAACCGAGTTGCCCCAGGTCCAGGCCATGTCGCCTCGCGCTGACACTCGCGCGGTTTCGGGGGCCCATTCAAGCCGCGCCGCTTCCGGCCAGTTTTGATAAGCCGCCGCAACACCGGCGGCGCCGCTAAAGATCTCATCGCTGGTGACGATAAGCGCGTCCGGCGCGGCGTATTCGGCAAAAGCCGCCGGCACGCCATCAGCGCGCGCCTTCGCCGCGAAAGCGCGATCAACCGCCATCACTTCGGCGACGGCGGCGGCGGCGAGTTCTTCTTCAGTGCGTGAGCCAGCAAGTTCGGAAAGGCGAAGTGCGAGGCGTCCGCCTGCGTCTGTATTCACCACACATGCGCGCGACAATGCGCTGGCGCGGCCTTCGGCGCCGACTTCAATGAAGGCCTGCTCGCCAGACGGGCACGCTTCGGTTGTCGTTGCCAGTTGGCCGCCGACCCCAGCGGCGGCCCGAATGAGGTTCGCAAGCTCGGTGCGCTGGGCCGCGGTGACCTCGGTGACGCGTGGCGTGTCGCCGCCCCAGAGCCACCAGCCGGTCGACGGATGGCCGGTGAAGCGGCGCACGGCCAGCGCCCCGGTCTCACCGCGCAGATCGTACCGGATCACACGGGCCACACCGCCGCGCGCTGGCGCGATGGTGACGCGCGCGGAGAGCGAAATGCCTTCTCCGGTGATTAACGAGCGTCCGCCTGTGGTGGGGGTGACGTCCGCGGAGACAAGCGATTGCGCCCATGCCGGGGCGCGCAGCGCCAAGTTCTGCGCGAATGCCGGCGCGCTCATCAACAGTACGGCGCCGATCAACGCCGCCGCGCGAAGCATCTTCATCGTGGTCCCACCCTTAGAACTATCCCCGACGCGGAGCTTATGCCGTCGGCGCCCGCAGTGAAAGCCTCTCAGCCCTTGGCCGGCATATCGCGAACCGGCTGCCCGTCGCGCATCACCCACTGCGCCGTTCCCGCAACGCGATCAATCTCGCGCTGCAGATCGCTCACTGCGCGTGGCATTCCGGCGCTTTGACCGCCGTAATCCACAACCGTCTTGGTGCGCCCGTTACGGGTGATCGACACGGTGTAGGTCGGGATATCGGTAATGTTGGCGCGGTACTCGTCCTGCAGGCGCTCAAATCCGATCTCGTCGAAACGCGCCACGAGGCGCGCAACATCCTCGGCGGGGATGGTCGCTGTGCGCTGGCCGACGACGTTGACAGAGCTACGTCCTTCATAGCGCACTTGGCCCTCCCCATTGATGGTGACGGTGTAGTCCGGGCAGAAGCCGAAGCACGCGCTGCGGCGCAAGGTGATTTCCATAGGTCCCTCCTGCGCTGGAACATCCACCGGCGCGCACGACGCGAGAACAATCGCAGCGAACAGCGCGCGGAACATTTGGCCCAGCTTCATCATGCATCCTTCCGTCAGCGTCGCGCGCGCGTCATGGCTTCGCGCTCAGCCACCCACGCCGCATCTCGGCGCTGCACCAGATAGCCCGGATACCTCGCCTCGATCGCCTCGCCCAATTCTGCTGCGACAGCAAACGCGGACTTCTTGTCATCCATACGGCCAATCGACAGCCGCTTCAGCATCTGCCCACGGCGACGCGGATCGATGGCGTTCTGCGCCTCGGAGACAAGCAGGCGGCGACATTTGTTGAGGAACGTCGCGGCCTCTTCGTCCGGTCCGGCGCCGTCAGGAAGCAACCGCTCAAGCTGACCGTGCGCGAAAATGACTGCATCGAGGATCGGCTGTCGGAAGCCTTGGAACGCGGATTCCTTGTCCTGACCGTGGGAGTCAGGCGCTTCGTTCGGAAAAAACAATCGACCGCGATCAGCGGCTGAAGACAGCTTATGCGCGGTCTCGAACGCCAGCCGGCGGAACTCGTCAGCGGGATATTGAACGCCGCGCCCACAGGCGAGTGCGTGTGCTTGGCTTACAAGATCAATCGCCTCCTGCACCCAGGCCACGACCTCGCTGTCCATCTGCGCTTTGAGGCTTTCGAACTGCAGCTGCGTTTGCTTGCGCACCACGATCCAGGTCAGCACGAGCGAAGCTAGCGCGAGCAGCGCGGAAATCGCGGCGACCCATGTTTCCCCATCCCAATTCATGCCCCCTCCTTTGGCGGTACCGGTAGCACGTCACAAAATCGTGCACACCCCGCGTCGCGCTGGCGGCGAGAATGGGGCGCTAGGCCTGAAGGAGCGCAACGGCGCGATCAAGACGGCCCCTGCCATCCGGCGTACGCTCACGCGGCCAGTCCGGCATTTGGTTGGCGATCCACGTGAATTGGCGCTTGGCGTAGCGGCGCGTGTCGCGCTGACCGATTTCGGTGGCCGCGGCGAGCGTCATCTCATTGCGAAGATAAGCGCTTAGCGCTGGGACGCCATGAGCTTTTTTGGCGGGGAGTGTGGGATCGAGGTTACGCGCGGCGAAGGCGCGGACTTCGTCCAGCGCACCCTGCTCCAACATTTTGGCGAAGCGCGCGTTGATGCTTGCGTAGAGCGCGTCACGATCTGGCGTGAGGACTAGGCCACGCCATTCATCGGCGGCGAGCGCGGGCTTGGTGTTGGCTTGAAAGGACGTGATGCTCTCGCCAGTGGTTTCGATGACTTCGAGCGCGCGGATGATCCGCGGTATGTCGTTGGGCTCGAGTCGCGCGGCGGTTTGCGGATCGAGCTTTGCGAGTTCGGCGTGAAGCGCTGGCGCGCCTTCGCGTTCAGCGCGCGCGATAAGGGCGGCGCGGAGTTGGGGATCGATGTCCGGCATTTCCGCGAGGCCTTGAGTCAGCGCTTTGAAGTAGAGACCCGTGCCGCCGACGAGGATCGGCGTCTTGTTGCGCGCGCGGATTTCCGCGACGGCGGCGAGCGCGTCGATGAGCCAGCGGCCGGTGGAGTAGCGCTCGGCGGCGTCTATGTGTCCGTAAAGATGATGCGGCGTTTGAGCTTCCTCCTCTACACTTGGGCGCGCAGTGAGGATGCGGAAGTCGCGATAGACCTGCATGCTGTCGGCGTTGATGATTTCGCCGTCGATACGCTCAGCCGCCGCCAAAGCCAGGGCAGACTTGCCGCTGGCGGTCGGGCCCATGATGAGGAGCGCAGGCTTCATCCGCGATGCAGTAGCGCAAGCGCGGCCCCTGCCCTAGAGGGTACACGCAATGACCGCTCACGCCCTCGTCTTTGTCGCCTCGCCTGAGGATAAGCCCGCGTACCGCGAGGCGCTGCTGATGCTGGGGCGCGTGGCGCTGAACCGGAAGCTACCGCCGCCGACCGTGCTGAGCGGCTGGGAAAGCGCGGAGTGGATTTACGAGAGCGTCGATGGCGAGTTGCGGCAGGAAGCTGCCGCGGCAGTGGCGGAGTTGCCGGTCGATTGGGCGCTCGTGCCGGTTGAGCGGCGACGCAAGCAGCTTCTCGTCGCCGACATGGATTCGACCATCATCAATGTAGAATGCTTGGACGAGTTGGCCGACTTCGCCGGCATCAAAGCAGAGATCGCGGCGATCACAGAGCGCACGATGCGAGGCGAGCTGGAATTTGAGCCGGCTCTGCGCGAGCGCGTATCAAAGCTCAAAGGGCTGGCGCTGGATGCGCTGCAAAAGACGTATGACCAGCGCGTGCGGCTCAACCCCGGCGCGGCGACGTTCGTGAAGACGATGGCGGCGCACGGCGCGCGCTGCGTGCTGGTGTCGGGCGGCTTTACGTTCTTCACATCGCGCGTCGCGGACGCGGCTGGTTTTCACGCGAACCGCGCGAACGTGTTGCTGGATGATGGCGCGGCGCTGACTGGCGAAGTGCTGGAGCCGATCCTGGGGCGCAAAGCGAAGCTTGATGCGACGCGCGCGGAAGCTGCCGCGCTGCGCATCAATGACAAAGATGTGCTCGCGATTGGCGATGGCGCCAATGATCTCGATATGATCAAGGCGGCGGGGCTCGGGATTGCCTATCGCGCCAAGCCGTTGGTTGCAGCGGAAGCGGATGCGAAGATCGATCACATGAGCTTGGAAGCGGCGCTGTTCTTCCAGGGCTATCGACGGGCGGAGTTTGTATCATGAAGCAATTGATGATTGCGTCTGCGGCGTTGTTGGCGTGCGCGTGCACGCCGCCCGCAACGGAGACCACAGCCGCGAACACTGCGGAGCCATCCCTCCCCGCTGTGACACTCCCGCTTGCGGATCAGGCCGGCAATCGCATGGAAGCGTTGACGCAAGACGGCGACCGCTTCTGCACGGGCGACGGGGTCTGGTGCGCCACCCAAGATGGCGACGGGGTCGTGGTGACGCACGGCGGCGCGAGCGCGGGCTCAATCGCCGTGGGTGCAGCGGACGACGGCAGTACGTGGACGGTCTGGCCGGCGATTGTGCGCGTGGGGCGCGATGATGCGAGCTTGCTGATCGGCGTCGTGGTGTCGACCCACCAAATGTACTCAGGCGGCGGCGGCGAGGCTTCGCAGCTGATCGTTTACAACGTGACGGGCGGTGTCGCGAACGAAGCCGTGCGGATGCCGCTCAGCGCTTCATCCGACGTACGCGCGTGCTTCAACGAAGAAGACGAAAAGCAGCGCGCAGGCGCCTGTCATGATCAGTACGATTTTGTGACTCGCATCAGCTTGGACGAAAGCGTTACAGCAGGTGCGCCGCGCATCGTACTGGAAACGGCCGCGGGCTCGTATCCGGGGCGCGTCACGCGGAACGCGGACTCGCTCGAAGCTGCGCCGCTGACCGAGGCGGATCTGGTGTGGGCGCATGATGAGACGTGCTCATATCGCCGCACTTATAGCCAAAGCGCCGACGGCCTATATGCGCCTGACCAACCGCTGCCGGCGTGCTCGGACTATCTGGAGCCCTAGTTGAAACTTCCGCGTAAGCCGCGCGCCGTCGTGTTCGACCTCGACGGCACGCTGATCGATTCCGAAGCGCTGGTGAAGGAAGCGCACTTCGCCGCGTGCGCGGAAATCGGCGTGACAATGAGCGATGCCCAGTTTCATTCGCTCGTCGGCATGCATCGGGAGGCCAACGAGATTTCACTCCGGGAGTATTTCGGCGCGGCGTTTCCGCTGGAACGCTTCTTCGATTCGACGCGGGCATTCGTCGGGGACCGCGTGGCGCCGCTAAAGGCGGGCGCGGTGGAGATGATGGACGCGCTGGACGGCCTTGAGCTCCCGTACGGCTTGGCGACCTCGTCACGACGCCAATGGGTCGATCGGCATTTCACGGCCTACGGATTGGCCCCGCGGTTTCGCGCAGTGGTGACGCGCCAGGACGTGACAGACGGAAAGCCGCATCCTGAGCCCTACCTCAAAGCGTCCGAGCTTCTGGGCGTCGCGCCGATGGACGTATTGGCGATCGAAGATTCACATCCGGGCGTTCGCGCCGCGCATGCCGCGGGCTGCATGACTGTGATGGTTCCGGATTTGCTGCCCGCCAATGATGAGATGCGCGCGAAGGCGCTGGTTGTCACATCGCTGGCGGATATTCACGCCCTGCTTTAGCTGCGCGCCTGCAGGCGGCGATAGGTGACAGCGCCATCGCGATTGATGCGGGCGACAATGGCGTGTTCGCCGATAGCGGCGCGGCCAGCGATGGCGCGCGCGGCGGCGACGGAGTCCGTGCGCTGGGCGCCGATGGCTTCGATTACGTCGCCGGCGCGTAGAACACCTTCATTCTCACCGCCGACATCGATGGACAGAACCACGAGGCCCTGCACATCCGGTTCAAGCTGAAACTCTTCGCGCAGGCTGGCGTCGATTTCACTTAAGGCAATGCCGAAGATGCGGCCGCCGCGTGGGCCGCCGTCGCGCCGCGGTTCGTCACCCTCTTGGCCACGCGCAACGCGCGAGCCTCCGCCTTCAGTCTCTTCCAGGCGCTGGATCGTTGCGGTGATCGTCATGCGCCGACCGTCGCGAACGATCTCGATTGCGGTTTGCGCCCCGATCTGAGCTTCGCCGACCATGCGGGTCAGCGTGCGGCTATCGGCGATGTCGCGGCCGTTGAACTTGAGAACGACGTCGCCCGGGCGCAGACCTGCAGCGGCAGCGGGACCGCCAGGCGTGATGCGCGTGACGACGGCGCCTGTATCGCCGTTGTAGCCGGCGCGATCTGCGGTCGCGGGCGTTAGGTTCGCGAGGCGCACGCCAAGCCAGCCACGGCGCGTTTCGCCGTAGCGCACGAGCTGATCGACGACCGGGCGTACAATGGAGGTCGGAGTGGCGAAGCCCACGCCAACCGAACCGCCCGTCGGCGAGACGATGGCGGTGTTGACGCCGATGACTTCGCCATCGGTGTTGAACAACGGCCCGCCTGAGTTACCGCGATTGATGGCAGCGTCCGTCTGGATGAAATCGTCATAGCGACCGGCGTCGATATTGCGGTTGCGCGCGGATACGACGCCGACACTAAGCGAGCCGCCGAGCCCGAACGGGTTTCCGATAGCGAGCACGATGTCCCCGACGCGAGCGGTGTCGCTATCGCCCATGGCGACATACGGCAGCGGCTGGCGGGCATGCACGCGAAGCACCGCGATGTCAGTCGCCGGGTCGCGACCGACGACCGTGGCTTCGAAGCGCTGGCCGTTTTGGAGGATGACCTCGATTGCATCGGCCGCTTCGATGACGTGGTTGTTGGTGACAACGACGCCGTCCGGCGAGATGATGAAGCCCGACCCGAGCGAGGTGATCTGCGCCGCGCCCTCGCCCACACCTTCATTGAAACGCTCCATCGGCGACCCCGGGGGGAAGCGCGGCAGATCTTCGACGCCTTCCACGCGCTGCGAGGTCGCGATGTTGACGACGGCGGGCGAGAGCCTGTCGTTCAGGTCGGCAAAGCCCTGCGCCGGCAAGCGCGACTGCGCGAGCGCGGGGCCGGCGAAGGCAAACAGGACTAAAGCCGAAACAATAGGGCGAAAGCGAAGCATGGCACGACACTAGCTGAGCGCACGTCGCGTGCAATCGCTGGCGTCAGGCAAATCCTGATAGGACGTGGCGTTCACATGCGCCCCAAGCGGGCGGGCGCCCCAAGCGGCAAGCTCTCAGTTGCCGCGCCGGCGCTGCATGTAACGGAAGAAGTCGCTATCCGGCGCCACCACGATCGGAGTGCCCGCTTCGAGGGCGGTTTCGTATGCGCGCATCGACCGGTAAAACGCGGCGAACTCGGGGTCGCGACCGTAGGCGCGGGCGTAGATGCGAGCCGTTTCCGCGTCACCCTCGCCACGCAGGCGCGCGGCCTGCTCTTGCGCTGTAGCGCGGATGATGGTTGCGTTGCGCTCTCCTTCGGCGCGCAGACGTGCGGCCACCTGCTCGCGCTCCGAACTCATGCGCGCGTACACGCGCGCTTGCGTTTGAGGCGGCAAATCCACCTGCCGGATGCGGACATCCACGATGTGGACGCCGAGTTCGGAAGCGGCTGCCGCGTTGAGATCGTCCTCAATCGCCTGCATGAGCGCAGCTCGACGACCCGAAATGATGTCGTTGGACGTCGCGCCGCCGAGCGCGCGGCGCATGGCTGCCTGAGCGAAAATCGCAATACGCTCGGCGCCGCCGGCTTCCGTCAGCGCACTTTGATAGAAGAGACGTGGGTCGTTGATGCGCCAGCGCACCACAGCATCGACGATGAGCAATTCTTGGTCCGACGCAACGATCTGCTGGCCGGCCAAGGTGAGGCCCAGATTGCGCTTGTCGTAGATGGTGACGGATTCGAATGGCCATTTGAAATAGAGGCCCGGATTGTCCTGACCGGGCGCATTCATGGTGCGCGTGTATTGGCCGAAGCGCAGCACGATGGCCTGGCGATCCTGACGCACGATGAACATCGAGCTGGAGAGCAGCAGCAAAACCGCCACCGCAACACCCAGGACGAGCGGAAGATTGCGTGGCATCAGCGGCGCTCCTGCGCTTGCGGCGTTGTGGCTGCGGGACGACGGACCATGCCGTCGAGCGGTAGGTACGGCACCGCGCCACTGCGTTGATCGAGGATGACAAGGTTGCCGCGCTGATACACGCGCTCCATCGTCTCGATGTAGATGCGATCGCGCGTGACCTGAGGCGCTTGGCGATATTCGTTGTAGACGGCGCTGAATCGCTCGGCCTCACCAGTTGCCTGGCGCGTCACCTGACCACGATAAGCCTCCGCTTCGTTCAGGATGCGCGAGCTGTCGCGATTGGCATTGTTGAGGGCTGTTTCGGCATCTTGGTTCGCGTTGATCACGTCGTTGAATGCGGCGATGACGTCGGGCGGCACCGTCGCGTTCAGCAATTGCACTTGGATGACGCGCACGCCGACATCGTAACTGTCGAGCACCTGCTGGGCCAATTGTTGCACTTCTTGCTCAACGGCCGCCCGGTCGGTGGTGATGATCGCCTCGAGTTGGCGGCGGCCGACAACTTCGCGCATCGCGCTCTCGACGACTTGGCGCACGGCGCCTCGATTTTCGCGACGGTCAGCGTCGATTGGATCGCGGACGTTGAAGGCGAAGTCGCGCACGTCCGAGATGTTGTAATAAACCTTGAAGTGCACATCGACGATGTTGCGATCGCCCGTGAGCATCAAGCCCTCTTCTGCATCCGGGCATTCGCCGGCGCTGCGGTCGCAACCGATTTCATCGCTGCGTTGCCCGGTGACATTGTAAATGCCGTGCGCTTCGAACGGCGCGGGCAGATGCCAGTGTGCGCCGGGGCCGGCCAGGCGGTCATATTTGCCGAAACGCGTGATGACGGCTTGCTCGCTTTCGTTGACGAAGTAGACGCCGCTCAACGCCCAGCCGATGAGCAAAATGCCGATGAGCATCGGCCATGAAAGGCCGCGTCGACCGCTGCCGCTGCCCGAGCCCCCACTGCCGCCCGAGCCGCCGAAGCGCTCACGCAGGCTGCGGAGCCAATCTTCGAGATCGGGCTGTGGACTTTGCGGAGAACGCGGTGGCGGCTGCTGGCCCCAAGGACGCTGCTCGCGGCCGCCCCAAGGGCCACGTCCACCACCACCTTGGCCGCTGCCTTGGCCAGATTGGTCATTCCAAGGCATCAGAGATTCTTCCCGCCCTCTTCGTTGAACACGCGCGCCATTCTGAGCGCACGCCTTACAGGGGAACTTGCAGCGCCCCTATGCGGGCCGATATGTGCGGGATGTGCTAAGGGATCAAGCATGAACAACCGGCAGGCGCTGAGCCGCGAAGACCTCGAAAAGCGCCTCGATGCGATCCGCGATCCGATCACCGGAAAGGGTTTATTCGCGTCGGGCCGCGTTTCAGGGCTCGGTGTGCGTGATGGGAAAGTCTCCTTCACCATCGAAGCGCCGCGCGATGTGGCGGAGCATTATGTCGCGGTGCGTGATCGCGCCGAGGCGGAGGTTCGCGCGATCCCGGGCGTCATGCAGGTGACGGCGGTGCTGACGGCGCACGAAGTGAAGGCCGCGCCGGCGGCCGGCATTGCACAAGTGAAGCACGTGATTGCCGTGGCAAGCGCCAAGGGCGGCGTGGGCAAATCGACCGTCGCGGTGAATCTGGCATGCGCATTCGCCTCTTTGGGGTTTAAGACCGGGCTGCTCGACCTTGATGTCTACGGGCCCTCGGCGCCGACGCTGTTGGGAACCGGCAAACGCCGGCCGGAAATGAGCCGCGAGAAAATCCTAGATCCGCTGGACGCGTTCGGGCTGAAGACAATGTCGATCGGTTATTTGGTCGATCCGGAATCGCCAATGATCTGGCGTGGCGCGATGGCGACAAGCGCCGTGCGCCAAATGATCGATGAAGTGGCTTGGAGCGACCTCGACGTGCTGCTTCTGGATCTGCCGCCGGGCACCGGCGATGTGCAGGTGACATTGGTGCAGCGCGTGCCGCTCGCCGGCGCCGTGATCGTATCAACGCCGCAGGAAATGGCGCTCGCGGATGTGCGCCGCGGGCTGACGATGTTTGAAAAAACCCGCGCGCCCATCCTCGGGATTGTCGAGAACATGGCGTACTTCGAAACGCCATCGGGCGAGCGCACGCACATTTTTGGCGAAGGCGGCGCGCGACGGACGGCCGAGCAAGCGGGCGTGCCGTTCCTCGGCGAAGTGCCGATCGATGTGGCGCTGCGCCAAAGCTGCGACGCTGGCGCGCCGCTTGTTGCGACTCAACCGAACCATCCGGTGACGGCGCGCTTCCGGGAAATCGCGCGCGAGGCTTTCGCGAACGTGGCGCGCTTGAACAAACCGGCGCCGACGATACGAATGAAGTGAGCGCGGCTTGGGGGCGGGCATGGACACGACACGCAGACTTATTCTGGGCGCGGCTGCATCCCTGCCCCTCGCTGGCTGCACGACCAAGCGCGCCATCGTGATTGGCGCAGGCGTGTTCGGCGCATGGACCGCCGAACATCTGCGGCGCAAGGGCTGGAGCGTGCTGCTGGTCGATCAGATGGGACCGGCAAACGCGCGTGCCTCATCGGGTGGCGAGAGTCGCATGACGCGCGGCACCTATGGACGCGACGAAGTCTATACGCAGATGGCGCTGGCTTCTCTGGACGAATGGAAGAAACTCTCTGAACGCGCTTCGCTGCCGCTGTTCCATGAGATCGGAGTGCTCTTCTTCTTCAATGAGATGGTCGATTACGCGCGCCAATCGGTCGAGGTGCATCAACGACTCAATCTGCCGCTCGAACAATTGGACAACGCGGCGATGCGGCAGCGTTGGCCCCAGATCAATTTCGAAGGCGTGGAGTTTGGGCTCTTCGAACGAGAGTTCGGCGCACTGATGGCGCGGCGGGCGGTTGAGGAGACGGTGGCGCGCTTCGTGGCCCAAGGTGGCGAGTATCGGCTGGCGCATGCGATGCCGAGCGCCGATGGCGCGAGCGTTGCGCTCGATGGCGAAGCGATGACGGCGGACGCCATTATCTATGCCTGCGGGCCGTGGCTGCCGAAGGTGTTTCCGAACCTGCTGAGCGACCGCATTTTCGTGACGCGCCAGGAAGTGGCGTTCATTGCGCCACCCGATGGCGACGATCGCTTTGAACCCGCCGCCCTCTCCGGTTGGGCCGATTTCAATGGCGGCGATCTCTATTATGGCTTCCCGAACCTAGAGGGCCGCGGCTTCAAGATCGCGCGGGATCATCATGGTGAAGCGTTCGATCCGGACACTGGCGACCGGCGAGTGTCCGAAGCCGGCGCCGATCTCTTGAAACGCTTCGCCAAACACCGCTTTCCGGCGCTGGCGGAGCAACCCTTCACGGAATTCCGCGTCTGCCAGTACGAAAATAGTTCGAGCGGCGATTTCCTGATCGATCGCCACCCCGATCAGCCGCACGTCTATTTGCTCGGCGCCGGCTCCGGGCACGGCTTCAAGCACGGACCTGAAGTTGGCCGGCTGATGGCGCGCCTGGTGACAGACGGCGCAATGCCGGAGATGCGCTTCTCGCTTGCTAGCAAAGGCACGCTGCAACGGCGCGAAGTGCTCTAAGCCAGTTCGAATTCGATCGGTAGGGTCTTGAGGCCGTTGACGAACCAGCTTTCGGTGTAGCGTGGATCGCCCGCGAGCTTCACACTCTTCAAGCGCGGCAACAGCTCTTCGTAGAGAATGCGCATTTCTAGGCGCGCGAGATGCTGGCCGAGGCAAAGATGCGCGCCCATGCCAAACGCGAGCTGTTTGTTGGGCGTGCGATCGATGTCGAACGTGTCGGCGTGCGGGAAAACGTCTTCGTCGCGATTGCCTGATGCGTAGCAGAGCATGATCCAGTCGCCCTTGGCGATGCGGCGACCGCCAATCTCGGTGTCTTCAGCGGCAGAACGCATGAAGGTCTTCACAGGGGTCGTCCAGCGGATCGCTTCTTCGATGAGCGCAGGAATGAGCGAAGGATCGTTGCGCACGCGATCAAGCAGGCCTGGCTGCGTGGCGAGCGCCCACATGGCGCCGGCAGTGGAAGACGAAGTGGTGTCGTGACCAGCGGTGGCGACGATGGTGTAATAGCCGGTCGCTTCGAACTGACCGATCGGTGCGCCATCAACCTTTGCATTCGCGATGAGCGTGGCGAGATCGTCGCGCGGCGCTTTGCGGCGATCCTTGCTGATGGCTTCGAAATAGCTCGCGAAATCCTGCACGACGGCGAGCAAGATTTGCGCATACTGCTCGTCCGACAATGCGTCCTGAAAGCGCTTTGTGTCTGGGTCCTGCGCGCCGAAGAGCTCCTGGGTGAGGCGCAGCATACGCGGAAAGTCCTCCAGCGGGATGCCCAGGATGTTCATCACCACCCGCAACGGGTAGTGCATCGCGACGTCGGTGACGAAATCGCAGCGGCCTGGCAGCGCCACGAACTGCGCCACCGCCTCCTTAGCAAGCGCCCTGATCTCTTCTTCACGCTTCTTGACGTTCTGCGGCATGAACCACGCCTGCGTCAGCGCGCGATACTTCATGTGATCGGGCTCATCCATCTGGACGAGTGATTTGACCAGGTGCGGCGTGCCGGTGATTGCATGTGCGCGCGCATCGCCGGCCTTGTTCGTCAACGTCGTGGCGCGCACAGCGCTTGGGAAGCGCGCGTTGTTACGGCTGATTTCGAGAATGTCAGCGTGCTTTGTGACCACCCAAAACGGACTGAAGCCTTCGACCTCTGCGACGCCCAGAGGATTATTGGCGCGCATCCAGCGATAGGCGTCATAAATCTGATCGCTCGCGTAGGCGGACGGCGAAACCAGAACTTGCGCCACATCAGCAGGCAACAACACGTCCGACATCGCGGTCCTCCGAAGCACGAGGGCCAGTTTGGCGGGCCCTTGCTGGTAAGCAAGGGGCTGCCGCAACGGCGCGTGCGCGAAGAGCGTTGCGTAAGGTGGAACAAAAAATCGCTGGGGCCCAGTCCAGCGAGGCGTCGAACAAAGAACGATGCCGGGTTTTAGGTTCTCGGCGGCGTGGAAAGGAAATCCGGCGGATTGGTCAAACGCCGGCCCACCGACACCGGCGGGGCGTGTTACATGGGGGCCGTATGCCCCACCCATTCGACATCGCCATCAAACACGCGCGCGCTTATCGCGATGCGGTCAAGACGAGACCGCCCCGTCCTACCGCGAGCGCTGACGCGCTGGAATCTGCACTCGGCGGCCCAACGCCCGAGCACGGCCAAGACGCCGGCGCCGTCATCGAAGCACTGGCGCGCGGCGCCGACCCTGGGCTTATGGGGATAACCGGCTCTCGCTTCTTTGGCTGGGTCATAGGCGGCTCGCACGAAGCCGGCGTCGCGGCGGACTGGCTGACGAGCGCCTGGGGACAGAATGCCGGACTCTATGCAGGCTCGCCAGCGGCCGCGGTGCTCGAAGGCACGGCGGCGCGGTGGCTCGTCGACATTCTGCGTCTGCCGTCTGAGTGCTCCGTCGGTTTTGTGACGGGCGCGACGATGGCGAATTTCGTTGGTCTGGCGGCAGCGCGCAACGAAGTGCTGCGCCGTGCGGGATGGGATGTCGAAGCCGAGGGCTTGCAAGGCGCGCCGCGCGTTCGCGTGATCATGGGCGACGACGCGCATACGACCGTGTTCGCGTCACTGCGGTTCTTAGGGTTCGGACAGAACACGCCGATACGAATCGCGACGGACAGCCAAGGCCGCATGGACGCCGAAGCCTTCGAAGCCGCGCTCGCCACAGGCGACGCGCCGACGATCGTGATCGCGCAAGCAGGCCAGATTAATACGGGCGCGTTCGATCCGATTGGGCGCATCGCCAAAGCGTGCCGCGCGCGCGGCGCGTGGCTGCATGTGGATGGCGCGTTTGGGTTATGGGCGCGCGCTGTGCCGGAATTGGCGCATCTCGCGGACGGCATCGAGGACGCGGATTCGTGGGCGACGGATGGCCATAAGTGGCTGCAAGCGCCGTACGATTCCGGCTTCGTGTTCGTGCGCGATCCGGCCGCGCATCAGCGCGCGATGACGATCGCCGCGAGCTACCTGCCGCAATCCAGCGCTGAATATGAAGCTTCGCACTATACGCCCGAACTTTCACGGCGCGCGCGGGGCGTCGCGGTCTGGGCGTTGCTGCGGACAATGGGCCGCGAGGGCGTAACCGAAATGGTGCGCAGGCATTGCGGGCTGGCGGCGCGCGTGGCTCGGCAATTGGCGGCAGAAGCTAGCGTACGCGTTCACAACGAGGTTTGCCTCAACCAAATCATCGTCTCGTTTGGCGAAGGCGACGGGGAGGCTCGCGACGCGGCGACGCGCGCCGTGATCGAGCGGCTCCAGGACGACAATGTGTGCTTTGCCGGCGGCGCCTCGTGGCGCGGGCGCTGGGTGATGCGCATCTCCGTGATTTCAGGACCACTACAGGAAGTAGACGTCGATCGCCTGGGGGATGCGATCCTTTCAGCATGGCGCGCTGTGCGCGCCGAGGACATTTGATCATGAAGTACGATTCAATTCTCGGCACGATCGGCCGCACACCCATCGTGCAATTGAGGAAGTTCTCGCCGCCGCACGCGACGATCTACGCCAAGGTCGAAGCGTTCAACCCCATGGGTTCGGTGAAAGATCGCCTGGCGCTCGCGGTGATCGAAGACGCGGAACGCAGCGGCGCGCTGAAACCGGGACAGACGGTTATCGAGGCAACCAGCGGCAATACCGGCATCGGGCTTGCCATGGTGTGCGCACAGCGCGGCTACCCGCTCGTAATCGTCATGGCGGAGAATTTCTCGATCGAACGGCGGCGGCTCATGCGCTTTCTCGGTGCGCAAGTTGTGCTGACGCCGGCGGCCGATCGCGGCAGCGGCATGTTGGCGAAGGCTGTCGAGCTGGCGGAAACGCATGGCTGGTTCTTGACACGTCAGTTCGAGAACGAAGCCAATGCCGACATGCACAGCGCAACCACCGCGCGTGAGATCATCGATGATTTCCGCGATGAAAAGTTGGACTACTGGGTGAGCGTGTATGGCACTGGCGGAACGTTGAAGGGTGTTTCACGCGTGCTGCGCGCGGAGATGCCGGGCATCAAGATCATCGCGACGGAGCCGGACAATTCCCAGGTGCTCGGGACCGGGCTGACGGATCGTTTTCGTCCCCACCCAATCCAAGGCACCTCCCCCGACTTCATTCCGAGGCTCACAGCGGACGCGCGCCCGTTCATCGATGAAATCGTGCCGGTGAATGGTGGAGATGCACTGCGGTTGGCGCGCGAGCTTGCCGTGCGCGAGGGCATCTTCGCCGGCATCTCCTCAGGCGCGGCGTTGGCTGCGGCGATGAAGGTCGCGGAGAGTGCGCCGAAGGGCTCGAACATCCTGTGCATGCTGCCGGATACAGGCGAGCGCTATCTCTCGACTCCGCTGTTCGACGATATTGCTGTTGATATGACTGCCGAAGAAGAAGCGATCTCCAAATCTTCGCCGCGCTTCCGGTTCGACATTCGCCCGGCGCCGGCGCCTGTGGCTGCCGTCGCAAGCGCGCCGGCCGATGCCGAAGCAGCGGCGTTCGTGGAAAAGCAAATCCGCGAGCAGCCGGTGATGATGTTCGCGCTCGAATGGTGCGAGTTCTGTTGGGCCGCCCGCAAGCTCTTCAAGGCGCACGACATCGCCTTCCATTCGCTCGATCTGGATTCGGTCGCGTTCCAGAAGGACGATTGGGGCGGGCGCGTGCGGCGCGCGGTGGGGGCCCGCGTAGGCGTGCCGACGATCCCGCAAATCTTCGTCGCTGGCGAATGGATCGGCGGGACCTCGGAGTTGTTCGAGGCGTCGCGTACCGGCGAATTGCAGCGCAGATTGACCCAAGCTGGCGTCGCGTTCGACGCGGCAGCGAAGATCGACTACGCGGCGCTTTTGCCTAAGTGGCTCAAGAAAAGCGCCTAGCCTATTCGACTTTGAAAATGCGGATGGTGTTGGTCTTGCCGGCGCGGCCGAACGGGATGCCGGCAATGACCGCGACGCGATCGCCGACTTCGGCGACGCCCAACGAGCGCACGACACTATCGGCGCGCTCGACCATCTCTTCGACGTTCCGCACGTCCTCAGTGACAACCGCGCGCACGCCCCAAACGAGCGCGAGTTTCCGTGCGGTTGCGAGAACCGGCGTCAGACCAATCACCCCGCAACGCGGGCGCTCACGCGCCACGCGATAAGCAGTTGAACCGGTCGAGGTGTAGGCGACCACGGCGGCTGCGCCGATCACCTCGGCGATGTGGCGTGCGGAAAGCGCAATGGCGTCGGCGGTCGTAGGCTGAGGCGGCGTCATATCCCGCGGCAGGCCCGACCAATATTCCTCGTCGTCCTCTACCGCGCGGATGATGCGATCCATGATCGCGACGGCGGATTGCGGGTGGCGGCCGACGGCGCTCTCGGCGCTCAACATCACTGCGTCGGCGCCCTGATAGACGGCTGTGGCGACGTCGGAGGCTTCGGCGCGCGTTGGCGTTGGCGAATCCACCATGCTTTCGAGCATGTGCGTGGCAACGATGACGGGGCGGCCCGCCGCGCGCGCGGTGCGAATGATCTTACGCTGCGCGATCGGGACTTGCTCGGGCGGGAGTTCGACGCCGAGATCGCCGCGCGCGACCATGACGGCGTCAGATTCATCGACGATCTCTTCGATCTGCGTCAGCGCCGATGGCTTTTCGATTTTTGAGATCACGCCGGCGCGTTCGTTGATCAGCGCCTTCGCTTCGCGGACATCTTCAGGATGCTGCACGAAGGACAGCGCGACATAGTCGACGCCGAGATCGAGCGCGTACGCGAGATCCTCGCGATCCTTGTCGGTCAGCGCCGAGATCGGAATCCGGCGCGTGGGGACATTCACGCCCTTTTGGTTCTTCAGCACGCCGCCGAAATCGACGCGCGCCTTCACTTGCGTGCGGCCGCGCTCGATGATCGTGAGCTGCATCTTGCCGTCATCGAGCTTGAGAACGTCGCCTTCCTCCAGCGCGTTGACCAACTCAGGATGCGGCATGCGGATGAGCTTGCCTTCGCCCTGCTCGTTTGAGGCTTCCAGGGTGATGATGTCGTTGTATTTCAGATTGATGTGGCCATCGACGAAGCTGCCGACGCGGATCTTCGGCCCTTGCAGGTCAGCGAACACGCCAACGGCGGTTCCAGCTTGCTTTTCCGCCTCGCGGATCGCCGCCAAGCGCCGCGCATGATCTTCGCGGCTGCCGTGACTGAAGTTGAGGCGGAAACAATCGACGCCGGCTTGGATCAGCAACGCGAGGCGCTCGGGCGGATCGCTCGCCGGGCCCATGGTGGCGACAATCTTACAATCGCGGGAACGCATGCAAGGCTCCTAAGCGCCGACGCGCGCCGGCCGGCGCCGCCATATCATGATTGCGCTTGAGATAAAGCCGCCGCGTGGCGCGACGAGGGCCGCTACTGCCCCATCTTGTAGGGGCCGCCCTTTTCAAGTGCGCGCTGATAGGCCGGGCGCGCCTGCTGCAGTTTTCTGACACGGACGAGGTTGGGATAGCGATCGAGGCCACCTCGATTGTTGCCGGCGTCGAGCACGAAACTCATCTGGATATCGGCGGCGGTGAACCGATCGGCGGCGAAATAATCTTTGCCTTCGAGATGCGCGTTCACAAAGCTCAGGTGATTGTCGATCTCGGGATCGACACGCATCTGCATGAGCGGCGCGCCCGCTTCGCCGAGCATGCCGACATAGAGCTTCAGCAGCAGCGGCAGCATGGCTGAGCCTTCAGCGAAGTGCAGCCAGTAAAGGTAATCGAACCGCGCGGCATCGCCCGCGGGCACAGCGAGCGCGCCGAAGGCTTCGTTCTCCGCCAGGTACTCGATGATCGCGGCGGACTCCGCGAGCACTTTGCCGTTGGCTTCGATCACAGGCGACTTGCCGAGCGGGTGGATCGCTTTGAGTTCGGGCGGCGCAAGACGCGTTTGCGCGTTGCGCGCATAGCGCTTCACTTCGTAGTCGACGCCGAGCTCTTCGAGCAGCCACAGGATGCGCTGCGAACGGCTCTCTTCAAGGTGGTGGACGATGACGGCCATTGCGCGCTCCTATCAGTACGTCGCGAAGTTGAGTTTTAGGCCAGCTTCGGGCCAGCGCGATTTGATCAGTTTTCCGGTGGACGAGAGCGTGATGTAGGCGTCGCGCTGATCTTTGCCGCCGAAGCAGATGTTGGTGACGATCAAATCCGGGAATGGCGTGTGCGTTGAAACGCCAGCTGGCGTGATGGTGGTGATGCCGCCATTGCCGATGGTGGCGACGCAGACATCACCGTTCGCTTGCACGGCAAGGCTGTCGAAGAAGACGTGCGATGTTTGCACCGCGACGACGCGGCCTGAGAGACCGAGTGCGCCAGCGGCCACCTCACCTTCTCCGGTGATATCGAACGCCCAGAGCTTTCCGGTTTCGGTTTCGGCGGCATAGACGACCTTTTCGTCGGGCGAGAGGCCGATGCCGTTCAGGCCAGTGTAACCGTAAGCGGCCTCTCTTAGCGATGAACCATCGGGTTTTGCGTAATACAAACCGCCGCGATCGCTGGTGCGCGCGTAATTCTTGCCGAGATCGGTGAACCAAAAATTGCCAGCTTTATCGAAAACGATGTCGTTCGGGCCGGAGAGGTTATGGTCGCCAATCTTATCGTAGATGCGCTCGAACTTGCCGGTTGTGAGATCGACGCGCTCGATGCGGCCGGTGGTGTAATCCTTCGCGGCGTGGCCCGGTATGGTGAGGCCGCCCATGTCGTGCCAGGCGAAGCCGCCATTGTTGCAAACATAGACTGCGCCATCTGGGCCGAGAGCGGCGCCGTTCGGGCCGCCGCCCAGATGCGCGATCACTTCGCTTCTGCCGTTCCAAACGCGCGTCAGCGTTTGGCGCTTGATTTCAACGAGGATGATGCTGCCATCCGGCATGGCGATCGGGCCTTCGGGAAACTCGAGGCCTTCGGCGATAAGTTCAAAGTCAGACATGAGCGCGAGCATACTCGCCCTGCGCCATGGCGCTAGGCGCGTTCAAGGACGCGGACCGCAAAATCGGCATCGTCGTTCGGGCCTGCCGCAACGTCTTCGTGGTGGACTTCGCGCCATTGCGAAAGATCGAGACTGAGGCGCGCATCGCCACCGGGGGCGAGGTTCACTTCGGTGAGCACGATACGATCGGCCTCCGGCAACACTGCGTTGTAAAGCTGCGCACCGCCGATGACGCAAACTTCAGCGGCGTTTGTGGCTTCTGCCATCGCGCGCGCGGCGGCAAGCATGGCGGCGAGGTCCGTGTAAACCCACGCGCCGTCGGCTTTGAGGTTGGCGTCGCGCGTCAGCACCAGGTTCTGGCGCCCAGGCAGCGGTTTGCGCGGCAGCGAATCCCACGTCTTGCGTCCCATAAGCACGGGTTTACCCATGGTCGCCGCCTTGAAGCGTTTCATGTCGGAGGAGAGGCGCCAGGGCAGAGCGCCCTCGCGGCCAATCACGCCATTCTTCGCGACGGCGACGACAAGCGTAAGTTTCGGATTCGTCACGCGGGCGTTCTAGCCTTGGCGAGCGCGCACGTCACCCGTAAGAAGGCGCCATGCCACGCAATCTTGTTCTTTACGGGCTCGCGGCGATCGCCGGTCTGTTCGTCTATTTCGTCCTCCGATCCGTGCTCGGCGGCGAGCTTATGCTCGTCGTGGCACTGATCGGACTTGTGGTCGGCGGCGTCATTGTTTTCCGCAATCTGCAGACGAACCGGAAGGTCAGCGAGGCGACGCCCCAGCAGCGCGCAGAGGCGCTCACGTTTACGCCGGCGCCCGGCAAGGCCGTGCTCTACATTTTCCGCAATCAGTTCGTTGGCCGCGCGGTTGGACTCAACGTGCTGATCGACGGACGCGAAGTCGCGCAATTGAAGAGCCCGCGCTTCACGCGCATCCTGCTTACCCCCGGATCGCATCGCATCGCCGGCTACACCGGCACGAACAAGAAGCCGGCGGATGGTGAAGGCACGGTGCTCGTCGCCAACGCGGGCGATGTTTACATCGCGAAGGCGGAAGTCGAGCCACAAATGGTGGGTGTGACGGTGAAGTTCACGCCGCTCGATCTGAACGCAGCGCGCGCGGACGTGCAGAAGATTTCGAAGATGGTCGTGCCGGACGTCGCCGAGGTCTAGCCTGGCGCACGCGCAAACCAGATGATGTGGCGCGCGCCTTTGCCGCCGCGGCCGGCGCGCACCATCACCTCTTCCACTTGAAAGCCTGCGTGCTTGAGGCGACGCGCGAAGCGCTCGTCGGGCGCGGCGGACCATACTGCGAGCACGCCGCCAGGCTTCAGCGCGCCTTTAGCGGCGACGAGGCCATGCGTGGAATAGAGCTGATCATTGTCGGCGCGGACGAGGCCGTCGGGCCCGTTATCGACATCGAGCAGAATCGCATCGTAACGCCGCTCGGCGCCGTTGATGACGCGGACGACGTCGCGCGAAATAAGCTCAACGCGCGGATCGTCGAGACACCCCGAGGCAAGATCGGCCATCTGCCCGCGCGCCCATTCAATGATCTCGGGCACAAGTTCGACAACGCTGAAGCGCGCTTGCGTGCCTAGGCGCGCTTGTGCTGCGCGGAGCGTGAACCCCATGCCGTAGCCGCCGATGAGCAGATGCGGCGTCTCCTGGTTTTGCAGGCGATCGCAGGTGAGCAGCGCCAGCGCTTCTTCCGAGCCGCTAAGGCGACTGGACATCAGCTCATTGGGGCCAAGCGCAATGATGAAGTCGGTGTCGCGCTTGTAGAGACGCAGTTCGTCGCCGCCGGGAATTTGTGCCGTGGCTAGGAGTTCGCGCGGCTTCATGGGCGCAGCACCCACGCCCAGGCCAAACCAATCTCATCATCCGTGGTCTCGCCAACAAACTGAAAGCCGTTGCGGCGTAGGATGCTCGTTGAGGGATTTTCGGTCGGCAACGTTTTGGCGGTCAGTGTCACGCCAGCATCTGCAGCGCGCGCGATCTCGATCATGCGCGCCAAAGCTTGCGTGGCGTAGCCCCGCCCCTCGCGCTCACCCAGAGTGAAATAGGCAACTTCAACCGATCCTTCCTTGGGGCCGCCGACGAATGCACATCCGCCAACTGGTTCGCTGCCGTCGACGACAACGTACCCGACCCAGGGCGGCTCGAAGCCGATCGACGCAAATAGCGCGGCTGTGGCGACGCAATTTTCCGCCACGACGCTCGGCAAGACGCCGAGAGGCGTAAGCGGTTCGCCCCGTGCGTCACATTGCACCAATCGAACGGACATCCGTGCTGGGTATGCGCTTGCCCGAGTTTGAGCAAGCCGCGCCTGCCGCTCAGATCGCCGTGCCGACGTCGCCTTCGACGATCTCCTGGCGCATCTCCGGGCGCTCACCCGGCGCCCAGCGGGCGACGCGGTGGATGACCCGATAGCGTAGCGGGCCGCCGTCTTCGGTTTCGCTGCGCTCCGCTGGGATCGGGATACAGACGAACTCGGTTTCCAGTTCATCAGGCGAGGCGCGCACGGTGGAATAGCCGTAGCCGCCCTGGTCCATGAATTTGAGGTGCGGCGCGTTCTCTGGATTGCGCGCCGCGCGGGCTTGGGCAAGGTCGTCGGTATCGCGCAACACGAGCGCCGCGCGCACGCCGTGCAGCAGCATGGTGTTGTACGAGCATTGCGTCGTGCCGTCGGGCCGGTCGTGCACATAGAACGGCGCAAGGCGGTTATCACGTGGGAAGGTCAACGCCTGCACTTCGCCCGCGTTCTGCGCGGTGATTGCGCCAGTGACGAACTCGACGCCCGCGGGTTCGTACGCGCGTGGCGGCAACGTCTCGCTGAGATAGCCGGCCCAGAACGAGTGTTTGTCGCCGACGACCGTAGCGAGACCGGTGATGCCCTCATCGCGCGCCATGCTGAAAATTTCGCGGTGCTCCAGCGTATAGGAGCGCAGCAAGTAACCGTACTCGGTGCTCGGCCATGTATCCGCGAATTCGGGCGGGAGATTTTGCGGATCGACGCGCAGCGAGAGCGTGCCGAACGAATGGCCCCAGATCTTCCACGGCGCTTCGGCTGCGCGCAGGCGCTCTTTGAACCACGCCATTTGTTCGATGCCGAGATAGGCTTGCGGCGGCTCGTTGATTTGCGGGTTGGGGACTTCTTGTTCGCCGAAGCGGATCGTCGCTGGCGCGCCGCCCGGCCACTCGCGCCCCTCTTCCAGAATATCGTTGGCGAGCTCGGGCGTGGCGCCAAAATCGAAGCCAGGCAAGTCTTCGCCAGTGATTGGCGCTGATTGATACGACCTGTTGTCGGTCAGGATCATGTCGATGTTCTTGCCGAAGCGGAACGCGCGGTGGACTTTCAGCGCGCGGATAGCTGTGAGGTTGTCGGGGTTTTGGCCGAGGCCGCGCGCATCGACTTCGCCGATGGGGCCGTTGGTTACGGTGGGCGCTTCAAATGCATCGCCGGCGCCGGGTTTGGTGACGCGTGCGGGCTGGTACTCGTACCAAGCTTGGCTCGCGGCCACCTTCAATTGCTGCGCCGGCTCCTGCGGATCGTTGAAGAGGAACGAGACGCTTTGGTAGCCGCGCCACGAAAACTCGTGATTGTCCCACACGCACACGAACGGCCAGCGTGCGCGCGCGTCCTGCAAATCGGGGTCTTTGAGGTAGCCTTGGTAGATGGCGCGATAATCGGTGAGATCGACGGGGAAGTGGAAATTGCGAAGGCGCTTGCCTGTTGGATAGCGGAATACTTCGCGCAAGCGGCGGCCGCGATCTCTGCCGTCGCGGCCGTCTTCGGGATATTTCACGATCTCGTAGATGAAGTCGCCGAGGTGCAGCACGAAGCTCATCTGCTCAGCGCGCGGACGGCGCGCGTCTTCGTACATCATGCGGCGGTAGGCGTTGAGCGCACCGATCGTGGGATCTTGGCAGCTGACGAACGCGAAGCGCACGGGGCGATCGTCGTTGGCGGCGGGCGCAGTGATGGTGCGGCCGGTGCGGCTCGTGTTCCCTGCTTCGTCGACGAAGCGATACCAATATTCGCGCGCGGGGCGGAGGCCCGCGGTGAGGAAGCGGCACGTCCAATCGGTGGCGGGGCTGACTTCAACATCGCCGCGCGCGACGATGTGCGCGAAGGCTTCGTCGCTGGCGACTTCGACGACGAGGCGATGCGATGCGGCGCCAGCGTCGGGCTCGCGGCGCGTCCAGAGGATGACGCTATCGTGCTGCGGGTCGCCGGAGGCCACGCCTTGCGGGAAGAGATCGCGCCGTTCGGTGCGCGGGCCGGTTGGCGTGGATGCGCAGCTTTGGCCGAAGGCGAGCGCAGCGCCGAGGGCGGCGGCTTGTTTCAGTAGCGACCGGCGTGTTGCGCGTTGGCTCATAGTCCCGGCTCCCCAAAGACGTGGCTGAGGAGAACCTGTACATCGCCAGAGGCAACGGAATTTCGACAAGGTGCAGCGGCATGGGACGAACGGGCATGGAAGAAGGCAACTTGCTGGCCGGCGTTGGCCCGCATGAAGGGCGCGAACTTGAACTCCTCCTGACGGGAGAGAAGCCAGTAGCGCGATTTCGGCTCGATGGATTTGCCGAAGAGTACGAAGCGCGTTTTCGTGAGGCCGTAGAGCGTGGCGACATCATAGAGTTCGACTTCCCAGACCCGCAGCTACATCACCATCGTCGTTTCTACTGCCGCGATGGCGAGGAATGGCGCGTAAAGGTGATGGACTTGATCGACCGCTTGCTTGCGGACCGGCGCCTGGAAGGATTCTCGGAGGAAGATTTGCATCGGCTCGACGGCACTTTGCTTGGCTACCGGAAAGCCGACATCGACACCTTCATCGAGCGCATCCGTTCTCGTCGCGAATGAGCTGCCTTTGGCGAATAGCAGACTTAAACCGCGATCGGCGCCTTGATGCCTGGATGCGCCGTGTAGCCTTCGAGTTTGAAGTCGCTGTACTCGAACGCGAAGATATCCGTGCGCTCTGGATTGATCAGCATCTGCGGCGGCGCGTACGGCGTTCGCGCCAGCTGCGTACGGGCTTGGTCGAAATGATTGTGGTAGAGGTGCGCGTCGCCGAAGGTGTGGACGAACTCGCCGGGCTGAAGGCCGGTTACTTGCGCCATCATTTGCGTGAGCAGCGCGTAGCTCGCGATGTTGAACGGGACACCGAGGAAGACGTCGGCGCTGCGTTGGTAGAGTTGGCAGCTCAGCTTTCCGTCAGCGACGAAGAACTGGAAGAGGCAATGGCACGGCGGTAGCGCCATTTGATCGACCTCGGCCGGATTCCAGGCGCTTACGATGTGGCGGCGTGAGTTCGGGTTGGTCTTGATCGCGTTCACGACGTTGGCGATCTGGTCAATGACGCGCCCGTCCTTGGTTTCCCACGAGCGCCATTGCTTGCCATAGACGGGGCCGAGTTCGCCCTCTTCGTTGGCCCACTCATCCCAGATCGTGACGCCCTGCTCTTGCAGCCAGCGCACGTTGCTATCGCCGCGCAGGAACCAGAGGAGTTCGAGGATGATGCTCTTCAGGTGCACCTTCTTGGTGGTCAGCAGCGGGAAGCCGGCGCTGAGGTCGAAGCGGAGCTGGCGGCCGAAGACGCCGCGCGTGCCGGTGCCGGTGCGATCGCCACGGTCGACGCCGTTTTGCAGGATGTCGTCCAGCAGGCCGAGATAGGCGATATCGGCTTGGGACGGGTTCGCGATCAATTTGGGGGCGGCTTCTGCGCTCATGCGGCCAATATGGGCCGACTCGGGCGCCGTTCCTATGTGCGCGAGGGGCGGCCCAGAGAAGCGGAGCAGCTTGTCGGCTGCACTTCCCGCACCTGGCGGATCAGCGGGCCGGCGAGCCAAGCGGCGCGGGCGTTGACGTTGACCCCTGCCCGGCGGAGCGCCCGCGCCATCCATTGATTGCAGACGTTCAGAATGTGGAACGAGCCGCGCGAGCGCAGGAATGAAGACCGACCGATGACTTTACCGTTCGAGGTACGGACGGGATCGCCGTTGGCATCGAGCACGAGATAGCGATCGACGTAGGCCACGAAGCGCGCCGCGCCCTCGCCGCTCACGGCGATGGAGGTGTCGTCGTTGGGGCCGAGATACACAGACGATTGCGCGGCGTTGTACGCAACGTGCAGGACGCTGGGGCTTGGCGGGATGAGCGCGTCGAGGCCGAGCCAGAGGTTCGTGCCGTCGGAATAGTAGAACGCCTGATCGCCCCAGCCGATGAGGAAGCTCTGCGCGTCGGGATAGAGCCGGCGCAGCGGATGTGTTTCAGGGAAGATCGACGCGGGCGCGCCGATGTCGCTGTGATAGCCGTTCGAATAGAGATGCAGCTCAACGCAATCGCCAGCACTTGGCGGCGGCACGTTTGGCGCCGGCAGCGGCACGAAGAGGTACGTGAACACAATGACCGCGAGCAACGTGACCGTTGCCGCGATCGGGTGTTGGCTCAGTTGCCGTCTTCGTTGCTCAATAGCTTCGCCCGGAACGCCCATCCTGCGAGACCCGCTCCCACCATTGGCGCTGCGATGAACAGCCAAAGCTGCGCCAGCGCATCGCCAAGCACCCAAACCGCGGGCCCAAGCGAGCGGGCCGGGTTCACCGATACACCGGTGACCTGGATGCCGACAATGTGGATGACAACGAGCGTGAGGCCGATGGCGAGGCCAGCCAGTTGCGATGGCGCGCCCTTCTGCGTGACGCCGAGTATGGTCACCAGGAAGATGAAGGTCGCCACGATTTCGAACACCGCGCAGGCAAGCAGCGCGTAGCCGCCGGGCGAGCCCGTGCCGTAGCCGTTTTGGCCGAGGCCGTTCGCGATCGTGTAGTCCGGCGATCCGGACGCGATGAGATAGAGCACGCCAGCGCCGACGATGGCGCCCAGGCATTGCGCCACCCAATAGACGACGAGCTCGGATGTCGTGGTGCGGCCGGCGACCCAAGCGCCGAAGGTGACGGCAGGGTTGACGTGGCAGCCCGAGATTGGGCCGATGCCGTAGGCCATCGCGACGATGGCGAGCCCGAAGGCCCAAGCGATCCCTTCCTGGCCGACAATGCCGAAGCCCGCCAAGACGGCGGCGCCGCAGCCCAACAAAACCAGCGTGAATGTGCCGACGAACTCGGCCGCGAACTTCTTGGTCATCCGACCTCCCGCCCCTTGCTCCGCCTACGCTGCTAAGGCGAGTCCCAGAAACCTGATACGGGCGCCTGCGAAACGATTGCTGTGAATGGGGCTCACAGGCGCCGTGACCGGATATGCCTCGGATGGGCGTTGGCCGCACCCTAGCCTCGCGCGAGCGATCGGGCTTCGGCCCGCATGGATCGGAGGCTGAAATGTCGATTGATGTCCTTGAGCCCGCACGCCCGCGCGTCGCGCCGGTGAATGCGAAGCTGCTGTTTCTGGAGCCGTCGGGGCGGCGGCCGCGGCTCAACTTTACCTACGATGCGCCGGCGGCGGAGGTGAGCGAGATTTATGCGCCGCGCACAGTATTCATCCGCAACGCGCGCGGGTGTGGCGCATCGCTCGACGTGGAAGGCTTTGCGCTGCGGCAGCACAAGAGCGCCGTGCGCGATTTTCGGGACGATGCGGAAGCAGGTAGCCTAGGTCGCGATGAGGCGGCGACGCTGGTGGCGCAGGCAACGGGCGCGGCGCGCGTGCACGTGTTTGACCACACGGTGCGGCGCAGCGCGGCCGACGCGGCGCGGCAGCCATCGACGCGTGTCCACAACGACTACACGCCGCTCTCGGCGCATCGGCGCGTTGGCGAACTTCTGGGCGATGAGGCGAAGACGCTGCTGCAGCGGCGGTTCGCGTTCATCAATGTCTGGCGGCCGATCCAGAGGCCGGCGCTGAACTGGCCGCTCGCGCTCTGCCATGCCGAGACCGTCGATCTCGCGGATCTCATTGCGACCGACATCGTGTACCCCGACCGGCGCGGCGAGATTTACGGCGTCGCGTACAACCCGGCGCAACTCTGGTTCTATTATCCGGAGATGCAGCTCGACGAAGCGCTGCTGATCAAGTGCTACGACAGCGCCGAGCGTGTTGCGCAGTTTACCCCGCACACCTCCTTCGAGAATCCGGCGGCGCCAGCTGACGCTCCGCCGCGCGAAAGCATCGAGTTCCGGACGATTGCGTTCTTCGACTAGGCGCGCCCCACCGACGCCCCTATATTCCGACTCGTCCGGGCAACCGGACTATGGCGATAAACGCGCAGAGATAGGCGGATCGGACCCGGGTGCGATGCCCGGCGGCTCCACCAACCTTCGCGCTTCGCGCTTCGGCCGGCTTGCGCCTCCGAGGTTCGCGAAGTGAGCGAAGGACGGGCTTCATTGGGCTCGTGCTGAGGGGCCGAAATAGGATCGACGGACGTTGAAGGCTGATGCTTTTGCTCGGGTGGTCCCGTTACAGGCCGAACAGCAATAGTTGCCAATGACAACCATGCTGAGGAATTCGCCCTCGCTGCGTAAGCAGTGCGGAGTTTTCCGATCATAAGTCCTACTGAGTAGCATCACTAGGCGGGGCCCCCCGGCGCCCGGCAACAGAAGCCGGGGATTTCCTTGCTCGATGTCGTTCGTCGCAAAATGCCTGCGGCGTTTTCGGTTAAGTTATCCCCAGGTTCGTGTGAGCACGCGCGTGGGTTGGCGCAGATTGCGCGCGTCGCGCGTGTTGCGATGCGATTTTCCTTTACGGCGCAAACATTTGGCGAGTTCCGAAGAGCCGTGTTCGCGTTGGGCGCGAAGCAGCGCAGCGCCGCGCGAAACGTTGCGCCGCATACCGCGTTTCGCCTCGTGACGTTGGAAAGACTGATGTTTTCGCGCCCTGTGGATGAACAATTGACTGCCCGGAATGAGACAGTAAGGGTTGGCGCACAGCCAAGGAGGGGCGGCCGTGGCCGATGACTTGATCGGGTATGAGCAATTGATGCAGGACGCGCTGCGAAGCGTGGTGCGCGCAGCGTTGCAGGAAGCTGCAAATCCGCGCGGGCTTCCGGGTAAGCATCACTTCTACATCACGTTCCGCACGCACGCTCCGGGCGTTATCATTCCTGATCATCTGCGCGCACGATATCCGGACGAGATGACAATCGTGCTCGAGCACCAGTTCTGGGATCTCGAAGTTTACGCTGATCGCTTCCGCGTGATTTTGAAGTTCTCGGGTCAGCCGCAGCCGATCACCATTCCGTTGACGGCCATTAGCCGTTTCTTCGATCCGAGCGTAAAGTTCGGCCTGCAGTTCGAGCAACAGCATCAGATCGACGAGGCGCGCATGGCCTCGGGCGACGATGCGATGCCGACCTCGCGCGAGACGGCTCCGGAAGTCCAGGCGCCGCCGCCTGCCGGTGGCGACGGCTCGGTCGTGAGCCTGGACGCATTCCGCAAGAAATAACTCGAGGCCAGCGCCTGAATAGCATCGCCCGCGCACCATGCGCGGGCGTTTCTATTTGCGCAGATGCGCAAGGCCCCGCCGCGTGCGGTTGAGCACGGTGAACGTCGCGCCGACGACCACGATCCAGAGCACTATGTGCAGCACCTGGCCCATCGCGCGTTGATCATCGTTGCTCGCCCACAAAGGCGAGGTCGCGGCGACGAGCGCCGCCATCGTCATGACGAACATGCGGTGCGGCTTTGCCATTGGGCCAGTGAAGTCTGCCGGCGCGCCAGCGCCACGAACAACTTCGCGGACGTAAGCGGTCATCACCGCTGCGACGGCAGCAGCCCAGCCGAGCGCGGGACTCGCGAGGGCAAGGTTCGCTACGCAATAGCCGGCGCCGACAAGCACGGCGATGTCCGCGAAGCGATCCGGCAGCTCATTCCAAAGGGGACCATCCGGCGAGCCTTTGCCAGCTTCAACCGCAACCATCCCGTCGAGCATATTGGCCAGCAGCCGCAATTGGCAGAAAAGCGCCGCGCCGAGGCACAACAGTACGCGATCGCCGACGCTCGTTGCCTGCGAGATCGCGTAGAAGCAAAGCCCCGCGAACGACGCAAAAACGATGCTTGTGAACGAGATGAAGTTCGGCGTGACGCCGCTCTTGGCCAGAACGCGCGTCAGATACTTCGCGTAGCCTCGGTTGCGCTGGCCGATCGGGCGGCGGTTTTCCTCAACGACCATTGGCGCTCCTCCAGAGTCGCAGATTGTAGAGGATCGCGTAGCTCGTCGAAACCGTGAACGGAACGGCGATGGTTGCAGCGATCTCTGGCGTGCCGGCGAGCGTGTGCGCGGTGATAAGGACGATAAGGATGCTGGTCGCGGTGATCAACGGCGGCACGATGAGAGCTGCGATGCGGCGCCCGCCCGCCTCCTGCGGCCCGCGTTGGCGAAAGAACATCGCGCTCATCCGCTCCAGCCCCTTCTTCAAGAACAAGGTCAGCGTCGCCGAGATCGCGCCTTGAACCAGGCCGGCCAGAAGCGCTTGTCCCAGCGAGTGATCGCGGTTGGCGAAGACGGCCCAGCCGCCCATCGCGATGAAGGCAAAACCGACATGCGCAATCGTGCTGGACGCCATCCATTCGCGCACCGCTTTGAACGCGCTCATTGACGCCGCTCCCAGTTCCGCAGAAATGACGGCATGAGCGGGCTCAGCATCTCCGGCGACAATTTTTCGATCAACATTCCCGAACCGCTATTCTTCGGGCTGATGGGCGTACTGGCGCTACTCCTCCTCGGCACGATCGCGGCATTCATTCTGCCGGCGATGCAGCCGGGCAAGTGGAGCGATCTGGGGCCGCGTATGCGCTCTTGGTGGACCATTGCGCTGCTTGTCGGCGGCGCGTTGATTACGGGGTGGCAGGCGACGGCGATCCTATTTGCGCTCATCTCGTTCCTGGCCCTGAAGGAATTTCTGACGCTTGCGCCGACGCGCAAAGAAGACCGCTTGATTGTGCTGCTCGCTTATCTCTCAGTGTTCGTCAATTACGCGCTCATCTTCGCAGACTCGCTTTTTGAGGACAGCTACCAAATCTATTTGGTGTTTCTGCCGGTGTACGGCTTTTTGATTGCCGCTGGGCTGATGGCTTGGATTGGACGCACCGAGGGCTATTTGGCGACCGTCGGGATCGTGCACTGGGGCATGATCATCTGCGTCTATAATATCGGCTACATCGCCCTGCTGATGCGCACGCCTGATCACGAGGCGCCGGCGGGCGCGGCTGGGCTCGTATTCTTCCTGTTGTTCGTGACGCAGTTGAACGACGTCGCACAATATTGCTGGGGCAAGGCGTTCGGAAAAACCAAGATCACGCCGAGCGTGAGCCCAAACAAAACGTGGGAAGGCGCGATCGGGGGCTGGTTGACGGCGGCGGCCGTGTTCTATTTCCTCGCCCCCTACTTCACGCCGCTCTCGCCGCTGCATGCCGGCATCCTTGGCGCCGTACTGCCGATCGCGGGCTTTTTGGGCGACATCACGATGAGCGCAATCAAGCGCGATCTCGGCGTCAAGGATACGTCGCGGCTTATTCCGGGACACGGCGGCGTGCTGGATCGGCTGGATAGCCTTACATTCACGGCGCCGCTCTATTTCCATCTGCTGGCGTATTTTGCCATCGAGCGCTTCTGATGCTGCAGACCGTTCGTCGCTATGGGCTGATGTTGATCGTGCGGCCAATCGCGCGGCTGCTGTTCAGCCTAGATGTTATTGGCGCCGATAAGCTGCCGAAGGACGGCCCCGCCATCGTCGCGGCGAACCACAACAGCCATGTCGATACGATCGTGTTGCTGTGCCTCTTTCCCACAAGGCTGCTGCCGAAAATCCGGCCCGTCGCGGCTGCCGATCACTTCGACAAAGGCGGCTTCGGCTCTTGGTTTTCCAAGAACATCATAGGCATCATTCCGATCAAACGCGGCGGCGCTTCGCGGAATGAGGATGTGCTTCTGGGCGCCAAACAGGCGCTCGCGCGGGGCGAAATTCTGGTTGTATTCCCGGAGGGTTCGCGCGGCGAACCGGAAGAGATGACGCGGTTCAAAACAGGCGTCGCGCGGTTGGTGGAGGCTCATCCGGAGGCGACGGTGACCCCGGTCTATCTTCAAGGCGCGGGGCGATCGTTGCCGAAGGATGCGAAATTGCTGGTGCCGTTCAACACAACCGCTGTGGTTGGCGATCCGCTCACATGGAGCGGCTCACACCACGGCTTCGTGGACGAATTGCGCGAGCGAATTGAGGCGTTGAAGGCGCTGGCGCCGCCGCTTAGGTGGGAGTGACGTCGGCACGGCGCACGGCGCGCACGGTGATGCGGTCACGCTCACCGGCGCGGCGCTCGCACAAAAGCTTCGCGATCTGGCTGTCGTCGAAGAACACATGGCCCTTGAGCGCGTCGAGCAGGGCTTTGGCCAAATTGTCGAGGTCGAGGCGCGGGACTTCGCCCACGTATTCCATAGTGAGTTCGACCTCGAACTCACCCCAGCGCGGGCGCGCAGCGAATTCCTTGCGGAAGAACTCGTAGACAAGCGGTTTGTAGTATCGGGCCTGTGTGGTGATGCCATCGATTGCGATCTCGACGCCGCGCCCCACCTCGCGCGCGCGCACCTTGCCGCGACCTGCCCACGCAGTCATGGCGCAAGCTTATGCGTGGCGCGCATCGCGTCCAGGATTGCCGCGCGAAAAGCCCCACGATGTTGGATCTCACCATCCGGTGCATAGTGGAAGCACGGCGCAGCGATACCGTTTGCCTGAAGCATCGCTTCGGCTGCAGCAAGCTTTCCCCATAGCGCCACGAAGACACAACGTTCGATGGGATACTCGCGCTGGATGAGCAACAGATCATCGCCGTTCGAGACATCGACGACGATGGCATCGCTCGAATCCATCAGGAGATGAGCGACGACCGGGCGCCATGCGCGGGTTGCACGAACTGGAATCGGCGAAAGCGCGGCGCGGAAATTGAGACCGACGCGGTTGGTGAGCCGCCGCGCCAGCTGGCGATAGTCGCGTGCATCGCGCACGAGCGCGGGCTCACCCTCACCTAATGCAAACACATGCCCATAAGGTTTCAGCTCACGCGCCAGCATCTTGCGCAGTGCGGGATCAATGCTCGCCGAGATCACGGCGATACGTGCGGGAAGACGAAGCGCGGTCAGGAGACTCCACGCACCGGCGGCAAGGAGCGCGGCAAGCAAAGTCCATCCCACGGGGACGAATGTGGGCGCGGCGCCAAAGACTTGCGCGAGCCAGGCTGCGCCGAGCAACGCGCACAACGCGCCAGCGCCCCCCCTTAGCCGCGCCTGCCAGCCGAAGAAAATCGTGTCGCTGCGCCCTTCGAGATGCGCAGCGCGCAAAAAGCCCGGCGCGGCGATGCGCCAGCGTTCGGCGCGCGCGTTGCGGGCGCGGAGTTCGGCTTCAGCGGCGGCGCGGGCGGCGGCGCTATGGTCCGGGTTGTGTAAGGCGGCGCGCAATGCGCGGTCCGACAGGCGGCGCACCGCCTCGCCGTCCGGCGCCGCCGACCGCAACTCCCTCAGCGTCCGCATGTCGCGCAATTGCATGCGCCAAGGCCCCTCGCACCGCTTGATCGTCCGGACTCATCGCCATATCCCGGGCGGACGCAACGCGTCAGATTTTCCCGAGGCTCACCCCATGAAGACCCGCACAGAAACAGACACTTTCGGCCCGATCGAGGTCGAAGCTGACAAATATTGGGGCGCCCAGGCACAGCGTTCTTTGAGCAACTTCAAAATCGGCGAGGAAAAGATGCCGCGCCCGGTCGTGCGGGCCCTGGGCATCGTCAAACGCGCTGCGGCCGAAGCCAATATGGAGCTGGGCCGCCTCGATCCGAAGATCGGCGCCGCCATCGTGCAAGCGGCGCAGGAGGTGATTGAAGGCAAGCTCGACGCCCACTTTCCCCTCTCCGTCTGGCAGACGGGTTCGGGCACGCAATCGAACATGAACGCCAACGAAGTGATCTCGAACCGCGCGATCGAGATCATGGGCGGCGAGCAAGGCTCCAAGAAGCCGGTGCATCCGAACGATCACGTGAACATGTCGCAAAGCTCGAACGACACGTTCCCGACAGCCATGCATGTCGCGGCGGCGGAGGAGATCGAGCATCGGCTGAAGCCGGCGCTGCAAAAACTCCGCAATGCGTTGAACGATAAGGCCCAGGCGTGGAACCACATCATCAAGATCGGCCGGACGCACACCCAAGACGCGACGCCGCTGACGCTGGGCCAAGAATTCTCAGGCTACGTCCAGCAATTGGATAATGGCTTGCAGCGCATTGAACAAACGATGCCGGCGCTCATGCAATTGGCGCAAGGCGGCACGGCGGTCGGAACCGGGCTCAACGCACCGGTTGGATTCGCCGAACGCGTGGCGGAAAAGGTCGCCGCGATCACGCAAATGAAATTCACGAGCGCGCCGAACAAGTTCGAAGCTTTGGCCGCTCACGATGCGATGGTGTTCAGCCACGGCGCGCTGAACACCATCGCCGCGTCCCTTTTCAAGATCGCGAACGATATTCGCTTCCTGGGGTCCGGTCCGCGCTCGGGTCTGGGCGAACTGATGCTGCCGGAAAACGAGCCTGGCTCGTCGATCATGCCGGGCAAGGTAAATCCGACGCAGTGCGAAGCTCTGACGATGGTTTGCGCGCAAGTGTTCGGCAATCACGCTACGATCACCTTCGCGGGCGCCAGCGGGCACTTCGAGCTGAACGTGTTCAACCCGGTGATGGCCTACAACTTCTGGCAGTCGACGCGCCTACTTGCGGATGCAAGCGTGAGCTTCGCTGACAATTGCGTGCAGGGCATGCAGGCGCGCGAGGACAACATCAAAGCCAACCTCGACCGCTCGCTGATGTTGGTGACGGCGCTCGCACCAAAATACGGCTACGACCGCGCGGCGAAAATCGCAAAAACCGCGCACAAGAACGGCACCACACTGCGCGAAGAAGCCATTAAGGACGGCATCCCAGCCGATGATTTCGACGCCATTGTGCTGCCTGAAAAGATGATTTCCCCCGGCTGATATCTCAGCCACCCGACACAAGATTGAAGATCGTCAACGTTACCCCAAACGGGTGCGCCACTACCCGCGCCTACGCCAGTTGGCTGGTAATGCAGAGTTGAAGTTACATTTGATAAGAACAAGGCGCTTGCAACAAGCATTGCCCTCGCGGCAATTCGCGCGGCGTCTGTATTCGTAGGACGCAGTAAACGGAATGCATTAACTCTTGGCCGCGTAGTTAGAGCGTCCTAAATCGTGCGGTATGGGCGATGTCGTGAACTTGAGAATGGCGCGCAAGGGCAAAGCGCGCGCCGAGGCGGAAGCCAAAGCTCAAGCTAATCGCATCACTCACGGCCGCACCAAGGCCGAAAAGAACAAGAGCAAGCAGGAACGGGAAGCCGCCGAGCGCAAGCTGGACGGTCATAAACGAGATGATGTCACTGACGACGGGTAGCGGTTCACTTCAGAAGCGGTCCATGCGGATTGCCGGGCATCGCACGTCTCTGGCGCTGGAGCAGGAATTCTGGTCCGGCCTTGAGAGAATTGCGCGCACGCGCGGGCAAAGCCTGCCCGTGCTGATCGCCGGCATCGACGAGCACCGCGCGAAAGCCGCGCCGGATGCATCGCTTGCTTCGGCGGTAAGAGTGTACGTTCTCGAAAACCGGCAGTAGACGCACTCTACTGTAGCGGCCGCCCGTATAGCGCGACCGCATAGTAACAAGGCGCGACGGTGCAGTTGAACATCTGCACCTGGACGGTGAAGTTGCCGGCATAGCTGGACTGTATCGCAACGACGGGTTGGCTCGTCGTCGATGTGTCCTGCGCGATGACGGCGCCGTTTGCATCGAACACAACGAGATCGAGATCGTTGCAGTCGCGGTCGCATACGCCGACCATGCGATAGTCGATGCCCGGATTGAGTTGCGCCGCCACGTTCCAGGTCTGGCCTTGCGCAAGACCCCCGCTCGCCGGCGGCCCGATCATTTGAAAACCTTGCTGCGCAAGCGCCGCTTCAGCTTGCTGCAGTTGCGCGAGAATGATCGCTTGCGGCGACTCTCCGCTGGGCGCTTGCGTTGTCGTTACTGGCGGCGCTGCGGGTTGCTGCGCGACTTGCTGTTGCTGCTGCGGCAACGAGCCGATGATCGCTATCACGACGACAGCCGCCGCCACCGCGCCTGCGATCCAAACCCAAACCGGCACGCCCCTCTTTGGCGCAGCAGCAGCCGCTGTCGGCGCGCTCCAATTTGCAGCGGGCGCGGCGGCTGGTTGCGGCGCCTGAGCGGCAGACCGCGGTTCGGGTGCGGCCTGCGCAAAGCGCGACACGGCATCTACGAAGCGGCGCCAGTTCGCATCGTTCGTGTCGCCGCTCCAGGCCGAGAGATTGGCGGCCTGCACTTCCCCGAATCCAAACGGCGGCGTTGCGCCATCGACGAGGACCGGGATGAGAACCCCTTTGTCGCGACCCATGCGCGCTTCTTCACGCACCCATTGCGACTTCGTGGAGTGCTCGCTCCAGAGTACGATCAGCGCTTTGCACTGCGTGAGCTTCTGTTCGATGTAATCGGCCCACGTCGTGCCCGGAGGGATCTCATTGTCCCAGAATACATCGAGCCCCGCTTGCTCTAGCCCTTGCGCCACTTGCTGGGCGCGTGCGGTGTCCTCGCGCGCGTAGGACAAAAAGACGTCGGCCATATCCCCTCCTGCCACGACGATCTAGCAGCAGCCGACGTTGCGGTTCAAATGGGGCGTCAGGTTCCTTTGGGGTTCGGGCCGTGCTGGTTTGCGCCGGGCTGGCCCGGAATGAAAATGAACGCGATGGCAGGGATGAATCCGACGTAGGGGATGCAGAGCAGCGCTGCGAGCCACCCGGATTGGCCGAAATCGTGCGCGCGCCGCGCCGCCACGGCTATTGTCGGCGCAATGAGCGCGAGGCCCACGATCAGCGTGACCGCGTTCGATGCCGGCGCGCCGGTGTAGGGGTTGATGCCGCCGATGCTGATGTCCAATACCGCGGCGACCGCGCCCAGGACGAAAGCAAACACAAAGAACCAGCCGTATTCGGCGCGGCGCGCGCGGCCTTTGCCGTCCACGAAGAGCCGGAAGCACTTTGCGATATAGCCGACTGGCGAAAGGCTCTCCGCAGCGCCAGCGGCCGATGCGCCGGCAGCGTTGCTCCATGCACCTTGCGGCGGCGATTGCGTTTGCCAGCCGCCGGCAGCGGGTTGGGGTTGTGGTTGGGGCGGCGGCGCTGTCCAGGCCTGTTGCGTTTGTGGCGGCATCGGTGGCGGCGCCGACGCAACGCCCACAGCGCCCTTCACGGCTTGCGCGAAACGCGTCCACTCGGCGTTCGAATAATCACCATTCCAACTTGCCAGATTTGCCGCCTGCACCTCACCGAAGCCGAATGGAGGCTGCGAACCATCGAGCATCACAGGGATGAGCTTTGCGCGTTCGCGGCCCATGCGCGCTTCTTCGCGCACCCATTGCGACTTCGTGGAATGCTCGCTCCACAACACGATGACGGCTTTGCAGGCGCTGAGCTTGCCTTCGATATAATCGGCCCAGGTTTGCCCCGGCGGAATTTCGCTGTCCCAGAAAGCTTGAAGGCCCATCTGTGAAAGCCCGCGCGCAACGTGTTCGGCCTTCGAGCGGTCTTCACGCGCATAGGAGATGAACACGTCGGCCATGTGGAGAACCCTCGCCTGCTGAATCGCGGCGAAGCTAACGGCTGAGGCGATCACTCGCTAGCGCAAGGGCGCCTGGGTGTACGCAATTTCTAGCGCGAGCCCGTTTCGGCTGCGGACGCTTCTCCGGAAGACGCGTGCATCGAGCCGCGACCGGGCGGTTCGAACGCCAAGAAGGCCATAGCGGTCAGCGCCATGATGAGGATGAACGCCGCGAGCCCAGAAACTATCCCTGCCCTGGTGTCATTACTCTGTTCCACTGCCGGAGTCCTTCCAAGTTCCGCGCATTCAACACCCGCAGCACCACCAAAGTTCCGACTACGGCTGAGTCAGAGCGCCGCAGTAAACGAGGCTGGTCGCGGCCCACGGAGCGCCGGAAATCATCATGGCGCGGGCGGATTCGGCGAAGGACAAGCTGATTGTGTGAGGCGTCGGGGGACCTTCAGCCGTACAGGTCGCGGCGATTTCATAGCCAGCGGGCGTTAGCGCAACACTCTGGAAGGCGCAGCTGACCTCGCCCTCGGTAGACACGCTGTTCGACTCAAAGCGCCAAGCCGGATTTGCGCAGCCCTCCGCGGACGCTGCCCACAGGCCGACGTAGCGCGGCGTTGTGGCGCTTGGCGCGGGAAGGTTGTGCGGGAGGACCTCGATTGGGCCGACCTGAGCGGCCGCATCTGGGTCAGGCGGCGGCTCGGCCGGCCGGTCGCATGCGGCCAAGGCGCAGGCGGCGAGGCAAAGAGCGAAAACTGTGGAACGGCGCACCCTGAAAGAACGGCCGAAATCGGGGGGCGTTCCTGCTCCAGAGGAAGCTGTGAATTGTTCCTGTTTCGTGCCGAGCGAAGCAGCTACTATGTTTGCGTCGTGTCAGAAGAATCTCTGCCCATTTCCATGCGCGCCGCCGCGGCCGCGCCCTACCTCGCGTCGCTCAACCCTGGGCAGCGCGCGGCGGTGGAGGCCTTGGACGGTCCGGTGCTGGTGCTCGCGGGCGCAGGCACAGGCAAGACGCGTGTTCTGACGACGCGGTTGGCGCATTTGTTGACGACAGGCAGGGCCAAGCCGTGGTCGATCCTCTCCGTCACATTCACGAATAAGGCCGCGCGCGAGATGCGCGAGCGGGTTGAGAAGCTGCTCGGCCCTGGCGGCGGTGGTTTGCCGTGGCTCGGCACGTTTCACTCGATCAGCGCGCGCATGCTGCGCACGCATGCGGAGCTTGTCGGGCTCAAGAACAATTTCACGATCTTGGATACAGACGATCAGGTTCGGTTGCTGAAGCAGATTATCGAGGCGGAAGGCATCGATGAGAAGCGCTGGCCGGGCCGGCAACTCGCGGGCGTGATCGACGGCTGGAAGAACCGTGCGCTAACGCCGGAGAAAGTGCCGAAGAACGAAGGCTTCTCGTTCGCCGATGGCGGGGGCGTGAAACTCTACGCGATCTACCAGGCGCGACTGAAAATTCTGAACGCGTGCGATTTCGGCGATCTGCTGATGCACATGATCGATATCTTTCAGCGTCATCCAGACGTGCTTGAAACGTATCACAAGAAACTCAGCCACCTGATGGTGGACGAGTATCAAGATACGAACGTCGCGCAGTATTTATGGCTGCGCTTGCTGGCGCAGGCGCGAAAGAACCTGTGCGTGGTCGGTGACGACGATCAGTCGATCTATGGCTGGCGCGGCGCCGAGGTCGACAATATCCTGCGCTTCGAACACGATTTTCCCGGCGCACAGGTTGTGCGGCTTGAGCAGAATTATCGCTCCACCGGACATATCCTGGCGGCGGCCTCGCATCTGATTGCGAACAATCGCGGGCGCTTGGGCAAAACGCTGTTCACCGACGACGATCTCGGACACCGCGTGAAAGTGCGCGGCGTTTGGGATGGTGAAGCCGAAGCGCGGCTGATCGCGGACGACATTGAGGGCTGGCGGCAGAGCAATCGCTCTTATGCGGACGTCGCAGTGCTGGTGCGCGCGGCGTGGCAGATGCGGGCGTTCGAAGAACGCTTCTTGATGCTGCGCATTCCCTACAAGGTCATCGGTGGCCCGCGCTTCTTCGAGCGCGCCGAGGTCCGCGACGTGCACGCCTATCTGCGGCTGATCCGTTCCGAGGATGATGACTTGGCCTTCGAGCGCATCGTCAATCAGCCCAAGCGCGGCGTGGGCGAAGGCACGGTGCAGAAGCTGCATGCGTACGCCGGCAAACCGCCGGTGCGGTTCGTTACCGATAACGGCCCCCTCTTCGATCAGGACACTGGCGAAGTCGTCACCGAGCAGCCCGAAGCGCCAGGTGGCGCGACCCGCTTCCGCACTCTGATCGGCGCGGCGCGCGAGATGGTGCTGACGGACGATCTGCCGTTGAAGGCGCGCACGGCGCTGCGTTCATTTCTCACCGACCTCGACCGCTGGCGCGAGCAATCGCGGACGATGAGCCATGTCGAACTCGCCGAGATCGTGCTCGACGAAAGCGGCTACACGGAAATGCTGCGCCGGGACAAATCTCCGCAAGCGCAGACGCGGCTCGAAAACTTGAAGGAGTTGGTCCAGTCGATGGCGCAGTACGATACGCTTGAAGCGTATCTGGAGCACGTCGCTTTGGTGCTCGATATCGAGAACGAGACGGATGGCGAGAACGTGCAGCTCTCCACGCTGCACGCGGCCAAGGGCCTCGAATTCCCGCTCGTCTTCCTCCCCGGCTGGGAAGAGGAAGTGTTTCCATCCAAGCGCTCGATTGATGAGAGCGGCGAGAAAGGTTTGGAGGAAGAGCGCCGGCTTGCCTATGTCGGCATCACGCGGGCGCGGGAGAGCGCGCGCATTTCGTTTGCGGCGAACCGGCAAATTTACGGGCGCTGGCAGGTGGTGCTCCCTTCGCGCTTCATCGACGAGTTGCCAAGCGCCAACGTCGATGCCGTGAGTGAAACTGGCTACGGTATGCAACCGCCCGGCGTGCGCGACATGGCGGTCGAGCCCTTCACCTCGAGCTATCAATCGCCCGGTTGGCGGCGCGCGCAGGAGCGCACCGGATTTCAAAGCAAGGCGCCAGTGATTGACGGCGAAGCGCGGCTGGTCGCGCGATCGAGCGGTGATGATTCCGCCTACAAACGTGGCGACCGCATCTTCCACCAAAAGTTCGGCTACGGCCGCGTGCGGATGGTTGAGGGAAACAAGCTCACTGTCGATTTCGATAAAGCCGGCGAAAAGCGCGTGATTGATAGCTTCGTCGTGCCCGCGAGCGCAGCTTAGTCACGTTAACGCCTCGTCCCGGTGGCGAAGATGCGGTGCAAAATCTTCGCCCGCGCTTTTCGCATGGACGCCGCATCTGCGGAAGCGCAACGCTGCACATGCAGAGAAACGTGACATTACTCGAACTTTCGGCCGGTCGCAGACCGAGGCGCTTGCAGGATTTCGCAGCCGGTCTGCGCAATCGCGTTAACCGCGTTACGGCTCTGGCGAGCTTTCTGTTCTCGCAGCGCGTGATCGGCTTCAAAGTTGGCGATGCGCCCGAATTCGAAGCGGCGAGCGCGCCGTTGTTCACCGAGCGCCTAAACGCTGCCGGCAGTTACCTCGAATTCGGCAGTGGCGGCTCGACCGTGCTGGCGGCGCAGATCGGAAAGCCGCTGGTAGTGGTTGAGTCTGATCCGATTTTCCTCGCGGCTGTGCAACGCAAGCTGCACGAGGCGGGCGTCGCCAACGGCGCAGTGCAGACACTGCTGCACGCGGATATCGGCTTGACCGAAGCGTGGGGCACGCCCGTTTTCCGCGCGAACGGCTCAGAGCGCGCCGCGCAATGGCGGCGTTACGCGGAAGCGCCTTGGGAGACGCTCGCGAAGCTGCCTGGGCCACACCTTGTGCTTGTCGATGGCCGCTTTCGTGTTGCGTGCGCGCTCAGCGCAGTGAAATTCCTGCGTGACCGCGCCGGTGAAATCCTCATCGACGATTACCTCGATCGACCGCACTACCGCGTTGTCGAGCGCTACCTGCGCCTCGAGCGCATGGCCGGCCGCATGGCGCTGATGCGCCTGCGCGGCGACATCGATTTCGACGCACTCGATCGCGATATCGAGGCGCATTACGCCGATTGGCGCTAGCCTGATCGACAAGCGGCACGCCAGCCGCTAACGCAAGGGGCATGCTGCTCCTGACTGCCCTTGGCACACTCAATCAAGTCCGTGCCGCCGCCGACGAATTGGATCGCCACGACCCCTCACCCGCCGACGCGGTGAGTTGGTTCGAGGAGGGGCCGGGCAAATTCAGGCTCGAAGTGTACGTCCCTACCAAACAAGACGCGGCCAGCGCGGAAGCCATCGTCGGCGCCGCCGCGCCCGAATTGCACCTGAAGCAAAAGAAGCTGAAGGCCGCCGATTGGGTGGCGATGTCGCTCGAAGGTTTGCCGGCCGTGCGCGCCGGACGCTTCGTGGTCGCGGGCGCACATGCTCTGAAGGGCGAGGCAAGCGGGCGCACTAAGATCTGGATCGAAGCGAGTGAAGCGTTTGGCACCGGCCATCACGGCACGACTTGGGGCTGCCTCATGGCGCTGGAAAGCGTGTTGCGCAAACGGCGCGTGGAGCGCGTGCTGGACATGGGCGCGGGCTCAGGCGTTTTGGCCATTGCCGCGGCCAAGCAAGGAGCCAAAGGGTTAGCCATTGAGATCGATCATCGCGCGGCGGCTATTGCCGAAATCAACGCGAAGCAAAACAAGGTCGGCAACAAGCTCGATGTGATCGCTGGCGACGGCGCGCGCTACATCGCCGGCAAGCAGTTCGATCTGGTGTTTGCGAACATCCTGATGCGGCCGCTTATTCGCCTTGCGCCGAAGCTCGTGCGTGCGGTCGAACCGGGCGGCACGCTCATTTTGTCCGGCTTGTTGCGTCAGCAAGCGCCTTTGGTGCGCGAGGCCTACGCCAATCGCGGGCTCATTCTTGAGCGGCAAATTCCCAAAGAAGCGTGGATGACGTTGGTTTGGCGTAAGCCAGACTAGCGCGCGTACACCGTCGCGGCGAACCAGCATTGCGGACCGCCGCAGCGCGGCATCGTGACCTCGACCGTATGCTGGCCCGTGAATCCCGGAATGACGTGGATCACCGGCACGGAATCCTCCAGGACATCCTGCGCGAGCAGCTGCCCGTTCGGATCGAAGAGCCGCATGTCGAGATCGCGACAGCGCTCGTCGCAGACGCCTACGATACGATAGTCCTGCCCCGCACGCAGCGTGACGTTGAAGCGATACGAGCCTCCTTGGCCAAGCCCGCCCGCGAATGGACCAGCGCCACGCGCATAACCTGTTTCAGCGAGCACCGTTTGGGCCTGGGTGAGCTTTTGCGCCAATTCGCGCGCGTACGGATCCGGCACTTGCGCCGACGCGACAGGCGCCGCCAGCAATGTCAGGGCCGCGATGGCCGCAAGCAGCGATTTGACCCAAAGTCTCAATGCCATCTCCGCGGCAAAAGCCGGATTTTCGGAGGTCCGCCCTCTTAAACCTCTCAGCGACAAGCCCTAAACTCAAGTCACTGAACCCGCCCTGAACCGGGCCCTAAAGACGGATGCTCACGTGTTCCAGACCTATGACGATCCGGGCGGCCCCGCCCTTGGCCGTAAGCACCTGCCCCGGCTGAGAAAAGCACTCAAGGCCGCGGGCTTAGACGGCTTTATCGTGCCGCACGAAGATGAATGGCAGAACGAGTACGTGCCGGCGGCGTACGATCGCTTGGCGTGGACGACCGGCTTCACCGGCTCAGCTGGCGCGGCCGTTGTGCTGGCTGATGAGGCGGCGGTGTTCACCGATGGCCGCTACACATTGCAGGTGCGCGCTCAGGTCGATGGCGATCTGTTTGCATATCGCGATCTGGTTGACGGCGGCGTGCCGGCATACATTCGCGAACGCGGCCAGCGCGGCGCGCGCATCGGCTATGATCCGAAGCTGCATAGCCCGGACAGCCTCGATCGCCTGCGCAGCGCCGCTGATGCGGCAGGCGTCATTCTCGTGCCCGTCGCGCGCAATCCGATCGATGAAATTTGGGACGACCGGCCGGCCATTCCCATGGCGAAAGTCGTCCCACAGCAGGAGACCTATACAGGTGAGAACGCCTCATCGAAGCGCCATCGGCTCGGCGAAGCGCTGGCGGGTGAAGGCGCGGATGCGGTTGTCATCACCTCGCCTGCTTCAATCGCTTGGCTGTTCAACGTGCGCGGCGGCGATGTCGCGCGCACACCGCTGCCGCTTGGAGAAGCGCTACTGCACAAGGACGGCACGGCCGACCTCTTCCTAGCCGACGAGAAGGTGTCGCCGGAACTACGCCAATGGCTCGGCAACGAAGTCGCCATCAAGCCGAGTGAAGAACTGCAACCCACGTTGCGTGGGCTTGGCGGCAAGAAGATCAAGCTCGATCCCTCGACGGCCAGCGCTTGGTACTTTGAAGAACTGAAAGGCGCCGGCGCGGAGATTGTGCGCGGGCAAGACCCGGTTGTGCTGCCGCGTGCGTGCAAGAACGCCGCTGAGATCGAAGGCTCTCGCAAGGCGCATACACGCGACGGCGTCGCGGTTTCGCGCTTCCTGCACTGGCTCGCGACGGATGCACAAACAGGCAAGGTTCAAGAGATCGAAGCTTGCCAGAAGCTCGAGCAATTTCGCGCGGATACGGGCGCGCTGAAGGACTTGTCTTTTGACTCGATCTCGGGCGCGGGCCCGAACGGCGCGATCGTCCATTATCGCGTCACGAAGAAGACCAACCGTAAGCTCGCGCGCGGTTCACTCTTTCTGATCGATAGCGGCGGCCAGTACCTCGATGGCACGACTGATATTACACGCACGGTTGCGATCGGCCGGCCCTCGAAGGAAATGAAAGAGCGCTTCACGCGTGTCCTGAAGGGCCACATCGCGCTATCGCGCGTCCGCTTTCCGAAGGGCACAACGGGCCACCAACTCGATGCGCTGGCACGCATGTTTTTGTGGGAAGCCGGACTCGACTACGACCACGGCACGGGCCACGGCGTTGGCGTTTATCTCGGCGTCCACGAAGGCCCGCAGCGGATCGCGAAATTCGTGAACACGCAGCCGCTCGAGCCGGGTATGATTCTTTCGAACGAGCCGGGCTATTACAAAACAGGCGCCTACGGCATTCGCATCGAGAACCTGCAAGTGGTGACGCCGGCGGAAGACATCGACGGCGGCGAACGCCCGATGCTGGGCTTCGAGACGCTGACGCTTGCGCCGATTGCGCGCGATCTCATCGTGAAGGCGCTGCTCACCAAAGACGAGATTGCCTGGGTGAACGGCTATCACGCGCGCGTCTGGGAAAAGATCGGCCCGCAACTTGATGGCGAAGCCAAGGTCTGGCTGGAAGGCGCGACCAAGGCGATCTAGTCTCGCTCAAAACGGGGAGCGAGCGAGATGTTCGTTGGGCACTATGCCGCCGCGATGGCGGCAAAGGCGATTGAACCCAGAGCACCGATGTGGACGCTCGCGGCCGCATCACAGCTGGTCGATATCGGCTGGAGCGCCTTCATCATGGCTGGCGTTGAGCACGCGCGCGTCGATCCCGGTCTGCCCGGCTCGACGCTGGTGCTCTACGACATGCCGTGGACGCATTCGCTACCGGCGGCAATTGCTTGGAGTGTCGGCGCGACGCTACTTGTGATGGCGCTGCTGCGCCTGCCGATCGGGGCGAGCGTCGTCGTTGGCCTCACGGTGTTTTCGCATTGGGCGCTCGATCTGCTCGTGCACCGCCCCGATCTTGAGCTTTGGCCTGGCGGCGAGCGCGTTGGCTTTGCGCTCTGGAATTATCCTGTGCCTGAGCAAGCGCTCGAGATTGGCTTGCTGGCGATATGCGGCGCGATGTGGGTCGCGAGCCGCAAGACGCTGGGGCGCTTTGCTTGGCCTGCGATTAGCCTGATCGCGTTTCTCGTTGCATTGCAGATCGTCGCGATGCTCTCGCCCCAGCCGGAGGGCGAACTCGGGCCCGAGAGCGGCGGATTGATATTGGCGATCTATCTTGTCGTCGTCGCCGTTGCGGCGCTGACTGACATTCGGCGTAGGAATTCCGCTTAGCTGCTGAGCGCGATCCACGCGTCTTCGTCTATAACTTTGACGCCGTGCTTCTCGGCATCCGCCAGTTTCGAGCCGGCGCCCGGCCCAGCGACGACGAGATCTGTTTTCTTCGAAACGCTGCCCGATACCTTAGCACCCAGCGCAATCGCGCGCGCCTTGGCTTCGTCGCGCGTCATCTTTTCGAGCGTGCCAGTGAAGACGATCGTGAGCCCGGCGACATTGCTCGATGTCGCGGCGCGCGGCTGATCCTGAACGTCGACTTCCTGGAGCAGGCGCTTCAAGGCGTCGGTGTTGTGTTTCTCGGCGAAAAAATCCACGAGATGATCAGCGGCGACAGGGCCCACGCCATCGATGCGACCAAGTTCAAGATAGTCATCGCCCGGCGCTTGCTTGGCCGCAGCCTTGATCGCGGTGATGGCGTCGGAGACCGAGCCGAACGCTTCAACGAGCGCGGCCCATGCCTTGGCGCTGACTCCCTTGAGCTTGGGCGCTTCGCCCGCCTCGAAGAGATCGCCGCCGCTTGATGCCTTCAGCGTCGGCGCCGCCTCGATCAGCGCGGTGCGCGCGCCGCCGCCAACGCCTGGCACGCGCTCCAGTGCTTCATACGCTTCTCCGGGCCGCGCCTTTACCGCCGCGCGCACGGCTTCTTCGAATGCGCGCCAGCTTTCGAACCGCCGAGCAATCACGCCGGCCGTGGTTTCGCCGATGTCGCGGATACCGAGCGCGTATAGGAAACGCGCAAACTCCGGCTTGCGTCGGGCATCGATGCTTGCGAGCAAATTGGTGACGCTCTTTTCGCCGTATCCTTCGCGGCGCATGAGTTCGTCGCGGTGCGCGGCGAGGCGGAAGATATCCGCCGGCTCTTTCACCCAACCGAGTTCATAAAACTCTTCGATCTGCTTAGCGCCGAGGCCATCGATGTCCATCGCCCGGCGGGCAACGAAGTGGATGAGCCGCTCTACCGCTTGCGCTGCACAATTGAGACCGCCGGTGCAGCGGGCGATGACACCCTCTTCCCCCGGCTCCAGTTCACGCGCGACGTGTGCGTTGCAGACTGGGCAGCGGTCGGGAAAGTGATATTTGCGCGCGCCCTTCGGCCGCTTCTCCAAGAGCACATCGACAATCTGTGGAATGACGTCGCCCGCGCGCTGGACAATGACTGTGTCGCCTATGCGCAAATCCTTGCCGCCGCGGATCGGCCCGCCATCGGCGCCGCGACCGGCGATGTAGTCGGCATTGTGCAACGTGACATTAGTGACAGTGACGCCGCCGACGAACACAGGTTTTAGGCGGCCCACCGGCGTCAGCGCGCCGGTGCGGCCGACCTGAATATCGATGCCGTCCAACGTCGTCTGCTGCTGCTCGGCTGCGAACTTATGCGCGATTGCCCAGCGCGGGCTGCGTGAGACGAAGCCCAGGCGCTGTTGCAGCGCGAGCGAGTCAACTTTGTAGACGACGCCGTCGATCTCGTAGTCGAGGCTCTCGCGGCCTGCGAGAATGCTGCCGTAAATGGCGAGCAGTTCTTCAGAGTTCTTGGCGCGCTTGATGCCTGCGAGCGGAAAGCCAAACTTGGCCAGGCGCTGGATCGAGTCGTATTGCGTCTCCGCCAATGGCTCACTCAGTTCGCCCCAGCCGTGGACGAAGAAGCGCAGGGGCCGCGACGCTGTGATTTTGGGATCGAGCTGGCGCAGCGCGCCGGCGGCGCTATTGCGCGGATTGACGTACGTCTGTTTGCCGTCCTTCTCGAGCGCCGCGTTCATCTTCGCGAACGCCGCCTTCTCCATGTAAACTTCGCCGCGCACTTCGAGCACGTCGGGCGCGCCTTTGATCAGCCGCGGAATGTCGGCGATCGTCGCGAGGTTCGCGGTGACATCCTCACCTTCGCGACCGTCGCCGCGCGTGGCGCCTTGCACGAACTTGCCGCGCTCATAGCGCAGGGACGCGGAGAGGCCATCGATCTTAGGCTCGGCCGTGATAATTGGCGCAGTGTCGAGATTGAGGAAACGCTGCACGCGCGCCACGAAGCCGTGCGCATCGGCAGCGTCGAAGGCGTTGTCGAGGGAGAGCATCGCCACCGCGTGGCGGACTTTTCCGAACCTTTCAGCTGGCGCCGATCCAACGCGGAGCGAGGGGCTGTCCTCGCGCACGAGATCGGGAAAACGCGCTTCGATGGCGATGTTGCGCTGGCGGAGTCGGTCGTACTCAGCGTCGGTTAGTTCGGGCGCATCTTTTGAGTAATAGAGCTTGTCGTGGCGCGTGATTTCACCAGCCAGCCGCTCAAGTTCAGCCGCGGCTTCAGCCGGCGTCAGCTTGTCGACTGCTTTTGTGCCGCTCATCGCGCCCCTCGGGACGCTTAGAACACCGCGCCGAACGTGCGGTTAAACCAACCGCGGCGCTGCGCTTCTTCCGCCGGCACTTCAGCAACACCAGAATCCTGCATCAGCGCGTAGGTGCGTTGATACCATTCGCTGCCCGGGAAGTTGTGACCGAGGATCGCAGCCATACGCTGCGCTTCTTCAATCATGCCGACAGAGAGATAGGATTCCACCAGACGATGCAGCGCTTCCGGGGTGTGCGATGTCGTTTGGTAATGCTCGTTCTCGATCACATTGCGGAAGCGGTTGATCGCCGCGAGATGCTGATCGCGCGTGAGGTAGAAGCGGCCGACCGCCATCTCCTTACCTGCGAGCTGATCATAGACCATGTCGATCTTCAAACGCGCGTCGCGCGCGTAGGGGCTGTCGGGATAGCGGCGCACGACATCGTTTAGCGCCTGCAGAGCGTGTTCGGTGGTCGCTTGGTCACGGCCCACATCGAGAATGCGCTCGAAATGGCAGATCGCAATTAGGTAGTAGGCATACGGTGCGCTCTCGTTGCCTGGGTGCAGAGAGGTGAAACGCTGCGCGTCTTCGATCGCATCATCGTACTGACGCGCTTGATAGCTGGCGTAGGCCTCCATGAGCATCGAACGGCGCGCCCAGGACGAATACGGGTGCTGGCGCTCAACTTCCTCGAACGCGGCCAACGCTTCCGCCCAACGGCGACGATCGAGCTGCTCCATGCCGGTGTTGTAGATGCGCTCAACCGGTTCATCGGTGTACTGCGCCTGCTCCGCCTGGCGGCGGCCAAGAGAGCCGCAAGCGCCAAGGCCCGAGGCCAACGCGACGACCGCCATCGCGCGGACCAAATGCTTGTTCGGAGGGGTCATCCCTGGCCTCTTCTAGACTCAGCACATCGGAAGCGCCGAAGCGCCGACTGGTTCGCTGATACAGGATCGAAAGCGCGCCGCAAAGCGCTTGCCGCTGTGGCGTGAGCGGCTAGGCCTCAGCCGACAGCTGCAGCCAGCACCGGCGCGGCGTCGCGCACCGTTTCGGACGCGGATTCGTGCTCCCAGCGCCACGCCTCCGGGGTGTCCAGAAGCGCGCGGACGAGCAATGCATTGAGCGCGTGACCCGGCTGGTCGGCCACAAAGCGGCCACAAACTGGCGCACCAAGCATGGCCAAGTCGCCTACCGCGTCGAGCATTTTGTGGCGCACAAATTCGTCGTCGAAGCGAAGTCCCTCGGGGTTCACGACGCGGCCGCTGTCGACCACGAGTGTGTTCGCCATTGAGGCCCCGCGCCCCAAACCCGCCGCGCGCATGGCTTGCTCATCGGCCAGGAAGCCGAATGTGCGCGCATCGGCGATGTCGTTCAGAAAGCTCTGCGGCGTCAGCTTCAATTGCTTGCGTTGCACGCCAATCGCGGCATCGGCGAAACGAATGGTGACATCGAGATCCAAGCCTTCTCCGTCGAGCGAAGGTAGCAGCGCCGCACGCTTGCCGCCCATATGGACTTCGATCGGCTCGATAATGCGGATAACAGGCTGCGTCGCGCTTTGCTGCTTCACACCGGCGTTCAGCAACACCTGCACGAACTGGGCGGAGGAACCGTCGAGGATCGGCACCTCAGCGCCATCCACTTCAACGATCAGATTGTCGATGCCGAGACCGGCGCAAGCCGAGAGCAAGTGCTCAACTGTCGCCACCTCAACACCCGAGGCGTTGCGGATGGTGGTGCAATTGCGGGTGTCCGACACAGAATTGGCATGGGCGCGGATAACATTATCCACACCTTTCACGTCGCTTCGGACGAAAAGAATGCCGGTATCCTGGGGCGCCGGGGTGAGCACGAGGCGCACATGGGCGCCCGAGTGAACGCCGATACCTGCGCACACTGCCGGACCTGCTATGGTTTGCTGAAGACGCAACGAAACCACCCTTTGCCCCTAAAGGAACAGTTCGGGCCCCCCGACCCATGCTTTCGTGTACGTGCCGGGCGAGTTCCCCTCAACACACGTTGCGTTACGGTTTGTGACTGTTAAGCAGATATCTTCAACACATTGAAATGACAGACAAATCCCCTCTCTCCGCGGAAGCCTCCGCGACCGCGCTACTGGCCTTGGCGCAAGCGGGTGGTCCGAGCGCCGGGCTAGCTGCAAAGCGCGCCGCCTGGCTGGCTGAGCGCATTGATCCCGAACTCTCGAAGCGTGCGCTGCGTGTAGCGATCCAGCTGGAACCGCTGGACCACGGGCCGAAGCTGGCGCTGACGCGGCTTCTGGCCGAACAGGGCGACCTGGAAGGCGCGCGCTCCCAAGCGCTTCTGGTGCTGGCGGAAGCAGTCGATCAGGCCGCGCGCGCAAGAGCGGCGTTCATTCTCGCGGAACTTGAGCGCGTGCAGGGCGACCGCGCCCTCGCCCGTAAGCACTACACTCAGGTCTTGCAGATCGAAGACGCGATCCTCACGCACGCGCGCGACGATGCGACTGCGGCGCGTTGGTACGCACGCGCGCGCGGGCGGATCGCGGAACTCGACGCAAGCGAGGGCGAACGCGTACGCGCAAAGACTGGCGCCGAGGGGGCGCTTGCTCTGCTGCGCGCCACGGCCGCCTCAATCGGCGAGCCCCCCGTGCTCGCGGCCGACATAGCGGATGCCGAGCTGCGACTAGGCGCGCTGGAGCTTGATGAAAACCAACCCGCATCGGCGCGTCGGCGTTTCGATGAAGCGATCGGCCGCTACGAAGCCTTGGCGATCACCGAAAAGAATGAACCCCACTGGCGCGCCGTATTAGCGGATGCTTGGGCGCTCGCGGCGGAGGCCGATTACGTGCGTGGGGCTCACGACAAAGCCCGCGCGGCGATGGACAAGGCTTTGCAGGCGCGCATTCGCCTCGCAGCACGTCACAACGAAGAAGCCTGGGCGTTGGCTGGGACTTGGCGCTTGCGGGGTTCGCTCTGCACGGCGCTTGGCGATCATGACGCGGCGGCGGAGTCGTTCATCCAGGCCCGCGCGATAGCCGAGCATCTGGCGTTGCACGCGAACGGCGCGGAGGCGCCGAACCGCTTCTTGACGCACACGCTTTTAGACCAAGCCGACCAGGCCCTAAACAGAGGCAATCTCAATCTCGCGCGCGAGGCCGCTGATACCGCACGCGCACATGCGGAAGCGTTTGCGCGAACTGGCGGAGCCAGCGTCATCTGGCTCACTGACGTTGCAGCGAGTTGGGATCGGTTGGGCGAAGTGGCGCGACTCGCGAAATCGCACATCCAAGCGCAGGAGGCGTTCGCGCGCGCCGTTGAGTTTCGACGCATGGCGCTCGATCGCGAACCCGACAGTTTGCAGTTTAGGCGCGGCTTGGCAGCGGCGCTCGTGAAGCTTGGAGAAGGCGCACTGGAAGCCGGCGCCCACGTCGGCGCACGCACTGCTTTCCAAGAAAGCGCAGGCATTCGGCTTTCGCTGTTCGAGCAAGCGCCTGACGATCCGAGCGCCGCGCAAGCGCTGGCGGTCGCGCTGGAGCGCCTCGGACTCGCGTCGCAAGCGCTGGGCGATCCCGATACGGCGCGCGCGGCGTGGGAAGAAGAACTCGCGCTGACGGAGCGCATCTTCGGGCACGAAGAAACGATCGAGAGCGTGCGTTTCTCGGCGATCGTCGAAGCGCATCTTGCCGGCGTAGGCGGATTGAATGCGGAGGCTTACCGTCGCTCTTCGCTCGCGCGCTTTGACGATTTGGCCAAAGCCGGAGCGCTCACGGAACGCGAAGCAGCGTTGCGCAAAAAACTCTGGAGCCACTAACCCGCTTAGCGCGGATTCATCTGGCGACGCAGAAATGCCGGGATTTCTAGTTCCTCATCGAGCGAGGGATCGCGTACCACGTCCTGATGCGCACGGCGCGGCTGCGGCTCGCTTTCGTCGGCGTCAAGGTTGAAGTCGCGATACGGAGCGGCTTGCGGCTCCTGCTCCCGCGCGTCCGGCTTCTTCCAGCCGAACAGGCTGAAACCACCGCCTTGGCGACGCGGCTCGGGCTCTTCCACGTCGTTCGCGAAGCTTGGCCGCGGCTCTTCATAGCTTTCACGCACAGGCTCCGGCGCAGGTGCCGAAACAGGTGGTCGCGGCGCAACGACGGGGCGGCGCACTGGCGCTTCCGCCGCGCGGCGCGCGGGTTCAACAACAGTCTGCTGCGTGACAATCGCTTCATCGTCGATGCCGGTGGCGACCACCGACACGCGAATTCTGCCCTCAAGCTGCTCGTCGAAAGTCGACCCTAAAATTATGTTGGCGTTCGGATCAACTTCGGCGCGGATCTCGTTGGCGGCCTGATCGACTTCGTACAGCGTCATGTCGAAGCCGCCGGTGATGTTGATCAGCACGCCTTTGGCGCCGCGCATAGAGACAATGTCGAGCAGCGGGTTCGCCATCGCGCCGTGCGCTGCATCGAGCGCGCGGTTGGGGCCGTGGGCCTCGCCGGTGCCCATCATGGCAGTTCCCATCTCGGCCATTACGGTGCGCACGTCGGCGAAGTCGAGATTGATCAGCCCAGGCATGACCATGAGGTCGGTAACGCCGCGCACGCCCGAATAGAGCACCTGGTCCGCGAGTTGGAACGCCTCCGCGAACGTCGTGCGCTCGTTGGCGACGCGGAAGAGGTTCTGGTTCGGAATGACAATGAGCGTATCGACGTGCTTACGCAGTTCTTGGACGCCCTGCTCCGCCAAATGCATGCGGCGCTGCCCCTCGAAGTGAAAGGGCTTAGTCACAACTGCGATCGTGAGAATGCCGCGCTCGCGCGCTGTGCGGGCGATGACGGGAGCCGCGCCGGTGCCGGTGCCGCCGCCCATGCCGGCGGCGACGAACACCATGTGCGCGCCTTCAAGGAATTCGATGATCTCGGGCTGGCTCTCTTGCGCGGCTGCTTGGCCGACTTCCGGACGAGCGCCCGCGCCGAGGCCTTCCGTGATCGAGTGGCCGAGCTGGAGGCGGTTGGGCGTCTTCGCGCGGGTCAGCGCCTGCGCGTCGGTATTCGCGACGACAAAGTCGACGCCCTGCAAGCCGGCGTCGATCATGTTGTTGATCGCGTTTCCGCCCGCGCCGCCAACGCCGAAGACCACGATGCGTGGCTTCAAGTCGTGCATTGATGGCGCGCTATACTGAGTCATTACCCGCTCCAGAGGCGATCGATTCTCACGATTCGCCCACGCTCCGCACTGCACCCTCCCGGAGGGCGCTTAAGCATTCCTTAAGCCTTAGAAATCGAGGCGGCGCTTTTGCGGCGGAACGTCGGTCAAACGCAGGGGAACAAAGCCGATTTTTGCCAATCTCGCGCGTTCGGATGCGTCCCAGACTACCGGCAAGCCGAACACGTGAGCCGCGCGTCCGTTCAGAAGTTCTCGCGTAGCCAGTTCCACATGCCGTGGACGCTGTTGCGGACGGTCGATGCGAGGTGCGCCAAGGTCGGCCGGAAGTCCTCGCCGACGTCCTCGATCGCCGGGCCATCGAGGCGCTCGCGCAGAAGGCCCGCGCCAACCGCATAAGCGGGCCCGACTTCGCCGTGATCGAAGCCGCAGAGCTCGAAAGGACGGCCAACGCGCACCGGCATGCCAAGAGCTTCAACCGCAAGTTCGCGGACGCCAGCCATGGCGGCGCCGCCGCCGACGAGCACTGCTCGGTGCGGGCCGTCGGGGCCAGTCAACCCTGCGCGCACGAGGCGATCGCGCACCATGAGCAACATTTCAAAAAGCCGCGGCGTAAGGGTTTCAGAGATCACGCCCCGCAACGTGGTCGCGGCTTCAAGGCGCCCATCATAGCCGAGTTTGGGCGCCGCGACCGCTTCGCGCGGATCGCAAGCGTTGCCGACGGCGCCGAAATGCAGCTTCACGCGCTCAGCAGCGGAGAATGTTGTCTCCAGCTTGGCGGCGAGATCGCGTGTCAGGCGCACGCCGCCAGCCGCGATGGTTTCGCAGTGCACAAGCGCGTCATCAGCGAACACAGCGATGCCCGTCGCGCCGGCGCCGAGATCGATGACGAGCGCACCCTCTTCGCGCTCTTCAAGCGTCAGCGCGGCCATAGCGGCGGCCTTCGGCGCGGCGATGATCTCTTCAACGTCAGCGCCAGCTTGGCGAATGCACGACTTCAGCGCATTGATTGCGTCGGTCGGCGCTGTGACGACGCATGCTTCGACCGCGAGCATTTTGCATGGATGACCGATCGGATCGGCGATGCCTTCGCCGTCGTCGATGAAATAGCGCAGCGGCTCCACGTGGAGGATCGAGAGTTGCGGCGTCGGCGAAGACTGCACTGCCGCGTTGATGACATTGTCGATATCGCGCGTGCTGATAAGGGGGCCCTTCACGCGCGCCGCGCCACGCACGATGCGCGAGGAGACGCCGGGGCCACCGTAAGAAGCTACAACACGACTGATCGGCGCGCCTGCCATGGCGGCGGCTTCTTCGATCGCGACTTGAATGGCGCGCGCGCAGGCATCGAAATCCGCGGCTTTGCCCGAAGCGATAGCGGGCGCAGTCTGTTGGCCAACACCCAGCACGCGCAACGGCCGATCAGGATGCAGTTCGAGCACAGGATCGCGACGCGCCGCAAGGCACACCGTCTTCGAGACGCCAACATCGATCACAGCGGCGATCGGCGCGGGCGTCGTCAATTCGAGCACGTCGTCCTTGCGTGCTTCGGTTTTGCTCAGGAGCGCGGTCGCCATCTTATGCGCCTCCCAGCAGAGGACGCAGACCGCCCTCAAGCGCGGGATGCACGCGCACCGCTAATCGGCCTGGCGCGCGCATATCGAGCTGCGTCAACGGGCGATCAAGCAATGCGTATTCCGATTGCAGCGTTTCGAGGCGGGCGAGCGCTTCGGGCGCTCCCTGCTCCGGCAGCGCGACGGTGGCGCCAGAGGTGAGTTCGACATTCCAGCGGCGATCGCCGACGCGCACGAGTTCGACGACGCGCTCGCGCACGGCCGGCAAGCTCTCGAGCGCGATGAGCAAAGGCTGCGCCGCGGGGCCTGCGCCTTCGCCGACAACGCGTGGCAAATCGGGATGATCAGCCGCGCGCTCAGCCAGCAAGCGTTCGCCATTGGCGTCGATCACCGACACTTGCCCCTCATCTTCCCACAGCGCGTATTCCTGACGGCGCTCCACTTCGACCTTCAGTGTCGATGGCCACAGGCGACGCACACGCGCTGCAGCCACCCAGTCCAGGCTTTCGATCCGCGCCTGCACCTCTTGCGGGTCGAGCGAGAGGATGGACTCGCGTCCTTCCGGCACGATCAACGCGCGCACTTCGGCGGCGCGCGCGGGCGTGATCGTCGGGCCGTTCGGCATGGCGGCGACATCAACCGTCGAGATCGCGAAGCCAACATTGGCGGCGGCGCCGTCAGCGCTGCGCTCAAAGGCTTCCCGCGCGTCGAACAGCGACGAGCCGAGCCAAGCGGCGCCGGCGATGCCTGCGCCAATAAAGAAGACTGCGCCGGTGAGCGCGAGGATCAGGCTCTTCGACGTGACCTGCACGTCGTCGGACTGAAGCCCGCCTGAGAGCTTAATGCGCGCCAAGCGCGGCATCGATTCATATGCAGGCACCGACGGCCCAGCCTTGCGGCGCTTGCCACGCGGCGGCGGCTCAGAGCCGCGCGCGCCCGGACGACGTGCTCTCACCGCGGCCATGACGCATCCTCCAGGATCCACTGGACGAGTTCGTCATAGGAAAGGCCGATGTGCGCAGCCTGCTCAGGCACAAGCGAAGTGGGCGTCATGCCTGGTTGAGTGTTCACTTCCAGAAGCGCGAGGCGGTCGCGCTTTGGGTCGTAGCGGAAATCGCTGCGGGAGATGCCACGGCAACCCAGTGCGTGGTGCGCGGCCTCTGCGGCGCGCATGCATTGATCGGCCACCGTTTGTGGAATCTTCGCGGGCACTTCGTGGCGCGAGCCGCCAGCAGCATACTTCGCGTCGAAATCGTACCAATCGCCGTCGCTGGTGATGAAAATCTCGGTAACCGCGAGCGCGCCGCGATCGTGCATGACCGCGACCGTCAGCTCCTTGCCATCGATGAACTCCTCGACGAGCACCTCCTCGCCGAAGGTCCAATCGGGATCGAGCAATTGTTCGGGCGGACGATTGGCGCCTTCGCGCACGATGAAGATGCCGACGGACGAGCCTTGCGCGTTCGGCTTCACAACGTAAGGCGTCGGCAGCGGATGGCCCTTCGCGGCCTCCAAGCGATGCATCAATTTGCCGTTCGCGAGCGGAAGACCGGCTTGCGCGAACACGGCCTTGGACTTGTCTTTGTCCATCGCCAACGCCGACGCCAACGTGCCGGAGTGCGTGTAGGGAAGTTTCAGATAGTCGAGCACGCCCTGCGTGCGGCCATCCTCACCCCACTCGCCGTGCAGCGCGTTGAACACAGCATCGGGGCGCACGTCCTGCAGCTCCGCAATCCAACCGGAGTTCTGCGGATCGATCTCGATCACATCATGACCCAGCCGGCGCAGCGCGTCAGCGCAGCCCTTGCCAGAAACGAGGCTCACTGGCCTCTCGGGGCTTAAGCCCCCCAATAGCACCGCCACCCGGGCCATTCTGCGCCTCAACCAACCAACACCAGCCCAGCGGACACGTTCATCGCGCCTCATTCCGGGAGTGTCATAATGAAACGTCTCAGGGTTAAGGCATGATGAGGGCGGCACCGTTAGTTGCTGTTTTTTATAGTAAATTTGCGTTCAAAGGTGTTGCGCGCGCTTAACTACGATGACCGCAATCTTGCTGCCCTAGGGGCCGTGGGTCAGCCAAAGCGCGTTTTTTGTTCACATCCGCCCGCGCGGTGGGCATCCCCGACGAAACATTGCCCTCGCGCTGATCGCCAACTTGGCGGCGCGCCTGCCTTCCTTTTGGGCTGGAGCCTAAGGGGGAGATTGCATGACCGACGACAACCCAGCCCGCACGAGCCGCTTCGATGCACTCATTGCGCTTATCGCCAGCGCGGCGATGTTTGGCGCGAGCTTCTATTTCGTGAACCCCCAATGGGCGGCCGAGGTGGACGGCGTGCGCACGTGGGCGCTGGCGCTTCTGCCCTGAGCTTAAGCGCGCGGCCTCAGATTTGGGCGCCGCGCCGGTTATCCCGAGACACGCCAGGCTGGTTGCTTGCGAGCCCAGCCCCGCGTTTTGCAGCGTGAGCCCATGCCGCCTGTTGTTGTTCTTGCCCACGCGCCACAAGCCGAAGCCGTCGCCAACCGCGTGACGGATGAGCTTTCTGGCTTAGGATTCTCCGTAGATCGCACCGCACGCGTCGCCACACGCCGCGCACAGGCGGCGAAGATCGAGGCGGCGCATAAGGTTGTGCTTTTGTGGTCACGCGCGGCGCGGGGGACGCCCGCGCTCAGAGCGGCGGTGCGGCGCGCACGAGCCAAGGGGACGCTTGTTTGCGTTGCTCTCGACGCCGCACCGCCGCCCACTGGCGCCGGGGAAGCCAAGCGCCTGCCACGTGGCGGCGCGGCCTGGCGCAAGGCGCTCACCGCAAAGCCCCGTGCGATCGATGCGACGCCGCTAAGAGCGCAGCCGCGGCCTGCCCGCGCACGCCGGGATCCAAAACTGCGAATCGAGAAGCAATTCAAAGCGACGCCGCTTTCGCGCCCCCGCCGCCGTGGCGCACCGGTCCTGGCGTCAGTGCTTGCGCTGGCATTGGTCGCGGCTGCAGCCGGGGCCGAGGCTTATGCGCGCGACGCCACGTTTGCTGCGCGCGTAAACGCATTGGCGGCGCAGGCACAAGCGAAGGCAGCCGCTCTCACGGACGATCTTGCGAAGCTCGCACAACGTTAGAGGCCGACGAGAGCTTCTTGAATATCGGCGATCAGATCCTCGACATCTTCGATCCCGACGGAGAAGCGCACCAGGCCATCGGTGATGCCCAGCGCTTCACGCAGCGGCTTATCGATCGACGCGTGTGTCATGATCGCCGGGTGTTCGATGAGCGATTCAACGCCGCCGAGCGACTCAGCCAGCGAGAAGAGATGCACGCGCTCAAGGAATGTGCGCGCCGCCGGCAATCCGCCTTTGAACGTCGCGGTGATCATGCCGCCATAGCCGCCTCGCATCTGCTTCTTGGCGATCTCGTGCTGCGGGTGGTCGGTGCGGCCGGGATAGATGACGCGCTCGATCTGGCTTTGCTCTGCGAGAAAGTCCGCGATCGTGGCGGCGTTCGAGCAATGGCGCTGAACGCGGACGTGAAGCGTTTTGGTCGAGCGCAGCAAGAGGAAGCAATCCCACGGCGCCGGGATCGCGCCGACGGCGTTCTGGATGTAGTGCAGCCGCTCGCCTAACTCGTCGCTGTTGGTAACCAGCACGCCGCCGATTACGTCGGAGTGGCCGCCAATATATTTCGTGCACGAATGGCTGACGATGTCAGCGCCCAGCGAAAGCGGGTTCTGCAGCAGCGGAGTCGCGAACGTATTGTCGACACAAACGATGGCGCCCCGCGCCTTCGCCAAGCGCGCAACCGCCGCGATATCGATGATCTTCAGCAGCGGGTTGGTCGGCGTTTCGATCCAGACCAGTTTGGTCTTGGCCGTGAACGCCGCTTCTGTTGCGTTGAGATCGAGCATATCGGCGCGGGTGTAGGTAATGCCGAATTGCTTGAAGACCTTATCGAGCGAACGGAACGTGCCGCCATAGACATCGTCGCAGAGAACGACGTGATCGCCGGAAGAGAGCAGATGAATGCACGCCGCGAGCGAGGCAAGGCCTGACGCGAACATGATCCCGTGGCGCCCGCCCTCAAGCGAGGCGATGTTAGCCTCTAGCGCCTTGCGCGTCGGGTTGGCGGACCGTGCGTAGTCGTAATCCTCGATCACCACGCCGGGGCTTTTCTGGACGTAGGTTGAGGTCTGATAGACCGGCGTCATGATGGCGCCAGTGGTCGGATCAGGTTGTTGGCCGGCGTGAATGCAACGGGTGCCAAAGCGCTTGTTGTCGTACTGCATAATCAGCGGCCCCGACCGAGGTACTCGATCAGATCGATCTTCGAAATGACCCCGACGACGTTCGACGCATCCACGACAACGGCGACGTGGTCAGTCGAGAAGATGTGGAAGAGCTCTTCGATCCGCGCCTTCGGATAGATGAGGCCTGCGATCGGCGAGGCGACACTCTTGGCGGGCGCATCGAGGTTGAACTCGCGCTTCTGCATCTTCGAGAGGATGTCGCTCTCGTGGACGATGGCGTTGAGCTTGCCGCGCTCGATGAGCGGGATCTGGCTGACGCCGTTGTCGCGCATCAAATCGACGACCTGTCGAAGCGGCGCATCGGCGCTCGCTGTGATCGGCTTCGATTTCAAGCCTTTCAGCAAGTCTTCCACGAAGCCGAGCTCGCGTTCAGTTTCGGTGAAGCCGTGCTCCTTCATCCAATTGTCGTTTAGGAACTTCGAAACGTAGCGATTGCCGTGATCCGGCAGCACCGTGACCACCACTTTGCCCGGGCCAAGCTCCTTAGCGATCTCGATCGCCACGCTGACGTTCGAGCCCGACGAACCGCCGCAGAAGAGACCCTCTTCTCGCACAAGTCGGCGCGCCATCACGAAGCTGTCGCGATCGTTCACCTGGCGCATATCGTCGACGACGGAGAAATCCATCGCGCGGCATTCGATGTCTTCGCCGATGCCTTCGACCATATAGACGTGCGCGGTAGGCAGCGTCTTGGTGTGGAAGAGATGATAGTGCACCGAGCCGAGCGGGTCGGCGCCGATGATCTTTACGTGCGGCGCATGCTCTTTGAAGTAGCGGCCGACGCCAGAGACCGTACCGCCGGTGCCAGTGCCGCCCACAAACGCGTCGAACTTGCCGCCATCGGTATCTTCAAAGATCTCTTTGCCGGTTGAATGGTAGTGCGCTTCGATATTCCACTGCGAGTGATACTGATCGACATAGAAGGCGCCGGGCGTGTCCTGCGCGATCTTCTTGGCGACGTTGACGTAGTGCTCGGGCGAGTCGCCCGGGACGTCCGTCGGCGTGATGATCACTTCGGCGCCGTAGGCCTTCAGCGAGTCCTGCTTTTCCTTCGACATCTTGTCGGGCATCGTGAAGATGCAGCGATAACCTTTGATCGCCGCCGCCATGGCGAGGCCTTGGCCGGTATTGCCGGACGTGTTTTCGACGATGAGGCCGCCGGGCTTCAGCAAGCCCTTCTTCTCGGCTTGCTCGATAATGTAGTTCGCCATGCGGTCTTTGATTGAGCCCGCTGGGTTCAGATACTCGCACTTCACCCACACTTCGGCGGCGCCGGCGGGCACGACCTTGTTGAGTTTTACGAGCGGCGTATTGCCAATCGCGGCGAGGATATTCGGCTTCAAGCGCATGTGAAATGACCCGGAAAATCTGTTTGCCGGGGTTTAGAGCGGCGCGCGGGGAAAAGCCACCGAGGACCGCTGCCTCAGCGTCGCAATTGGCCAGCCTCCCCCCATTTTTGGAAAGGGAACGACATCGCCGCGCCAATCTCTACGCGCGCCCGATCCGCTTGATCTCCCACTCAAGCTCGATGCCGTGCTTGGCCTTTACTGCCGCACGTACATCCTCTCCCAAGCCCTCAATGTCGGCGGCGGTTGCGTCGCCTGTGTTGATCAGGAAGTTGGCATGCAATTCGCTGACCTGCGCGCCGCCGCGTCGGTGACCGCGCATCCCCGCTTCGTCGTTTAACTTCCAAGCGGAGAGTTTTTCGCCGTCCGCGCCGATCGGGTTCTTGAATGTTGAACCGCCCGTCTTCTCGCGGATCGGCTGCGAGGCTTCTCGCCGCGACGTGATCTCGGCCATGCGCGCGGTGATGGCGTCAGGGCTATCCACCGTACCTTGGAACGTCGCGTCTAGGAAAATCAGCCCGTCCGGCAACGCGTTGTGACGGTAGGTGAAGCCGAAATCCGCGTGTGTGAGCGTGACGCGCTTGCCGGCGCGATCAACCGCCGTCGCTTCAACGAGCACATCTTTGGTCTCACTGCCATAGCAGCCTGCGTTCATCGTCAGTGCGCCGCCAATTGTGCCCGGCACACCCACGTAGAATTCCAGACCTGCGATCCCCGCTTTAGCCGCAGCTTTGGCTACCATCGAGTCGAGCGCACCCGCGCCTGCGCGGATACGGGCCCCATCGAGCGCCTCAACCTGTGCCCACGCGCGCCCGGCCAAACGAACTACAACGCCCGTGATACCGGCATCGCGCACAATAAGGTTCGACCCAACGCCAATGACTGTCACCGGCACCTTCGCCGGCAACGCCGCGAGAAACTGCGCCAAATCATCGGCATCGGCGGGGAGAAACACGGCGTCGGCAGGCCCACCCACCCGGAACCAAGTGAAGGGCGCGAGGCTTTCGTTACGCAACAGCTGGCCGCGCACTGGCGGCAGGTCGAGTTCACTCATTGTTGATGGCTATCTCATGCTTTTGAGGCGCCGCAAAGCGCGCGGCGCGTCATACTCGCGAAACTTGGATGGAGACGCCCCCATGCTCCGTAAGACTTTGTTTGCCGTAAGCGCATTGTTGCTGGCCGCCTGCGCGGGCACGCCGCACGAGACTGCGTCCACCGGCCCGAGCAGCTGTTTCCGCGCCGAGGACGTGAACGGCTACAACGTGATTGATCGCGAGCACGTTGGCGTTCGCGTTGGCGCCAACCGCCGTTACGTGCTCACGACCAATTGGAATACCAGCGACCTCGACTGGACTGAGACCATAGCGCTTCGCTCCAGCACTGGCCGCATCTGCACGGGCAACGGTCTCGGCGTGGAAATCATCGGTGGCCGCCCGCCGCGCAATTACGTAGTCACCGGCATTGAGCGCGCCCCGGACGATGCGCCCGGCAGCGAAGGGAGCTGATCCGCTATGTCGCTCAGGACGATCCTTTCCACCTTGTTTGCGCTTTGGACGCTGGCCGCGTGCGCCTCCACAGACGCGACCACCACCGCGAATAACGCGCGGCGCGATTGCTTCCGCAACATGGATGTCAACGGCTACACGGCGCTCGATAATCAGCGTGTGAAGGTGCGCATCAGCCCGCAGCGGGAATACATCCTGACGCTCAACCGCAGCACCCGCGATCTCGACTGGTCACACGCCATCTCGATCCGTTCGCCGGCGAGCTATGTGTGCACGAGTGATCACCCGACCGGCGTCGAAGTTGTCGCGGGCGATCCGCCCTGGACCTACACGGTGACCAACGTCGAGCGCGCGCCGCCGGCGGAACCGGCGCCGTCAGGAAGCTAGGGCGAAACCGGCAACCCAGCGCGCAAAGCGATCCGGCCAAGCGCGCCTTTGACGATGACGTCAAGCTGGCTCTTCGGCTGATAGTCTGCGGGCGCGACGTAGTTCACGCGGTCTTCCGCGATCAGACGGCTGATTTTATCGAGGCTCCGAGGCTCCGTCCATTGGTACGGATCAAGCACTGCGATTGCACAGCCGCCTTGGCTCGAGACCATCTTCATTGACGGAATGTCGGTGTCGCCGTCGCCGATGAAGATCATACGCTCGAACGGGAGTTCGCGCGCATCCTCGTGCTTCCAGCGATTGATCGCTTCTGTATCGTGGACGTTGTCGATGCCCTTGTTGATACGGAAGAGGAACTGCGTTTTAGTCGTGTAGTTGATCGCCACGCTCGGCCACTTGGCTTCGCCCTTTGTGTCGTAAAGGAAGCGTGAGGCGAACACGTTGCGGAAGCGCGGAAAAAGCGGGCAGCCCTCGATCATCTCGTAAATGCCGGACGAGACGATGTAGTGATCAAGCTGCAAGCCAAGATCATCAGCGAAAGCGTCAACGCGATCGAACCAATGATCTAGCCCATCGAAGAAATCCGGATCGGCGCCGCTCTCTTTCAGCTGCTTGCGCGTGACCGGATGCCCGGCGGCACGCGCGCGGTCTAACATCAGATGCATATAAACGAGGATCTCGTCCGCATCTTCGAGCTTCGCCAGCCGCTTCACCTCGAGCCAGAAATCGGCGTGCTTCATGCCCGCGATGTCTGGGATGAAGCTGCGTTCTTGAAGATTGCCGCGAGCGAGCGTGCCGTCGAAATCATACACAATCGCGGCGCGCAACGGTTTGGGCTTGCGATGAGCGGTATCAGGCATTCAACCGGGCTGGCCGGAGTCGGGCGGTTGAGTCAAACGTTGCGCGCTTGCACCGATTTACTCGGCCGGCGTCAGCTCATCCCGCAGGGCGCGCACACGGTTCAACAAGGCCTGCGCCTGAGGAAGATCGGCGCGGAACTCAAGCGACACGCTCTCGGCGCCGCCAGGGCGCTCGATGGTCAAGCCTTCCGCGCCGCCATCGGCGCAATCAGGGCAGCCAACCACGTCCGGCACGGCCGTCAGATCAGTTTGCGCGGCAAGACGCTGAATGTCGCGCCATTCGGCATCGCTTAGCACTCTAGAAAACCGCTGAGGCTCGGCATGGTGATTGATCGCGCCGCCGCGTCCGCCGCGTGGTTCGCGGATCAGCACGGCCTGCCCTTCGGTGAGTTCCAGCCGCGTCGTGCAATAGCCGATGCACATGCCGAAAGATGTGGTGGACACTACGCGCGTGACGCTTGCCGTCGATGGCGCGGGCGCGGTGGCGCAGGCGGCCATCGCGAGCGCAGCAATCGGCAGGAGCATAGTCAAGCGCATGTGTGGTCAGCCTCTTCAATTTAGGCGAAGCTCGCGCGCCTTGGCTGAGCGCACGATGAACGGCTAGGCCGCAGCAGCGCCCAGCTTGCCAGGCAGCGCGTTTGCGTACGCCGTGATGTCGCCGGCGCCGAGGCAGACCACGATGTCGCCCGGCTTGGCTTCTGCGCGGACGAAATCCGGCAGGCTATCGAGGTTAGCGACGCGGCGTGCATCGCGATGGCCGTGGCTCTTCAAGCTCATAACGAGCGCATCGGAGTTCACGTCATCGATCGGCGTTTCGCCGGCGCTGTACACGTCGGCAACGCAGACGATATCGGCGTCGTTGAAGCACGTCGAAAACTCTTGGAATAGGTCGCGCAGGCGCGTGTAGCGGTGCGGCTGCACAACGGCCAGTACGCGCCCGCCGGTCATCTCGCGCGCGGCTGAAAGCACAGCGGCGATTTCCACCGGATGGTGACCGTAATCATCGACGATGCGGACTTCGTTCCAGTAGCCGGTCGTCGTGAAGCGGCGTTTCACGCCGGAGAATTTCTTCAGCCCGCTGCGAATGCCGGCGTCGGTCACGCCCAACTCACGCGCCACTGCGATGGCAGCGACAGCGTTCTGCACGTTGTGCCGGCCGGCGACCGGCAAGAAGAGGTCGTGCATCGTAACGCCCGGCCCTTCACCCTTGCGGCGCGCGACAACATCGAACGTCGATCCTTCGCGCGAAGGCCGCACGTTCACGGCGCACACATCGGCCTGCGGGTTGAAGCCGTACGAAATGATCCGCCGATCGCGGACTTGCGCGGCAAGCGCCTGCACCTGCGGATGGTCGAGGCACATGACGGCAAAGCCGTAAAACGGAATGTTCTCCACGAACGTCTGGTACGCGGCATTCATCGCTTCGACCGAGCCGTAATGATCGAGATGCTCGGCATCCATATTAGTGACGACCACGGCCGTCGCGCGCAGGCGCGTGAAGGTGCCATCGCTTTCATCGGCCTCGACCACCATCCACTCGCCTTCGCCCATGCGCGCATTGGCGCCGTAGGCGTTGATGATGCCGCCATTGATGACGGTGGGGTCTTTGCCGCCGGCGTCGAGCAAGGTCGCGATCATCGAGGTTGTGGTCGTCTTGCCGTGCGTGCCGCCGATCGCCACCGTCCACTTCAAGCGCATGATCTCGGCCAGCATCTCGGCGCGGCGCACGATCGGCACGCCGCGCGCGCGCGCTGTATCGACTTCGGGGTTCTCGCCCTTAATCGCCGATGAGATGACGACAACGCCCGCATGCGCGGCGCTTTCGGCCTTGTGGCCGATCGTGACCTGAATGCCCTGCGCGCGCAGGCGTTCGATATTGGCGCCGTCCTTCGCGTCGGAGCCAGTGACCTCGTAGCCGAGGTTCTTCATGACGGCGGCGATGCCGGACATGCCGATGCCGCCGATGCCGACGAAATGAATTGGCCCGGTGTCGAACGGAATGGCGCGACGCAGCATTTGATCCCCTGTGTGAAGCGCGGACTATAAGCGCCCAACGCGGCGCATCAAAGGCGGCGCGCCAGCCCCAAGGCTCGGCGCGAGCGCGCAAGCGCCCCGCGCGGCCCGTAAAGGCTCAAAACCCCGACAAGGGCTGCTGCTGCCAGAACGCCGCCAGCGAGGGCCACCGGCTGCGCCGTATCAGAACTCAGGCCCGCGGCACGCGCCAACGGGAAAACCAAACCAATCGCGGCGAACACCGCCACCTGGTCCAAGGCGCGCTGCAGTGAGGCTCGCCGCCGAGCCCGCGAGGCGGCTCTGGCAAGCACATCGTAGCGAAAGACCGGATCGGCCACTGCCGCGGGCGCCTCGCCCAGAAGGTTCGCAAGATCGAGATCGTCGTTCATGTCGCGTGCTCCGTTGCGACACCCAGCGCCGCCTGCAAACGCGCGCGCCCGCGCGCAACATGCGACTTCACTGTGCCCAGCGGAAGACCGAGCGCTTCGGCAGCCTCCGCGTGGGTAAATTCTTGGCCGAGGCAAAGCGCCAGCACGGCGCGCTGATCCTCCGGCAATTCTTCCATCGCACGCCTCAGTGCAAGGGTTGCGGCGGCGCGTGCGGGCTGTTCCGCTTCCACCTCTGCATCGGCGGCATACGCGTCTTCGCGCGCCTGCCGACGCATGTTGGAGCGGCGCGCACGCCGCCAGTACTGAAACGCGATTCCGCAGATAAAGGTGCGCAGACGCGATTTGCCGTCGAAACGATCGAGCACCTCCCAGGTCCGCGCGAACGCTTCTTGCGCGAGATCGTCAGCGTCGGCATACGAGCCGACGAGACGGCGCAGAAACGCACGCACCGCAGCGTGGTTCGCGTCAACCAGCGCGCCAAAGGCGCGCATATCACCTCCGCGCGCCAGACCAACAAGGCGCACTTCCTCGCCCACGTCCATAGCGTGCTACTTGCGGCCAAGCAGCGTAATGAAGAGAGCGCCAATCGCCATGACCGCCATCGTCACGGCGACAATGAGGAACGCGAACGCGAAACTTTCACCCTGGACGAAGTACCAGCCGACACCGAAACCCGTCGCAAGCGCAGCGAATACGACAAAAGACCAGCCGTTGTTCTGGCGACGCGTCTGCCCAAGCCCCCGCCACTCGTTGGCGTTTTCATCGCTTGTTGCCAACTTGAGAAGTTCGGGCGGCGGCTCTTTGCCTTGATCGATATAGGACCGAATGAGGTCCATAACCTTAGCGTTGCGCCGCTCGCTGGAGAACATGTCATAGACAGCCATGAACATCCCAAACACGGGGAACATGAGCCACCAATACGCGGCGAAGAATTCGACAAAGCTCATTGATCGCGCTCCAGTCTCGCACGGGCGTCGCGCACTATCGCATCTTCCCGGGCGTTGTCGCGAAGGCAGCCGATCACCGACATCACCATCCCGAAGATGGGGAACATCAGCCACCAGAAATCGCGGAACAGTTCTTCGCTCATCAGATGCCTCCAGCCGCCCTATCGGCGTCTCTGAGGCTTAACCGCCGCAGCCGCCTCTGGCGGATGCAGGCGGACAGAAGATTTTAAGCAGCGACGCTTTCGGCCAAGTCAGCCAGCGTTTTGGCGGCCTCCGGCTTGGCGGACGCGCGGGCGGCCGCGGCGCGGACGGCCAGGCCATGGGGGTCAGCCAGCCGGCGCTCGAGAAGCGCCGCCAATGGTGCGGACTCGAATTCCTGCTCAGTGAACAAATCCGCCGCGCCGACGGAGGTGAGCCCCTCGGCGTTGGCCGTCTGGTGATCATCAGCAGCAGCAGCGAACGGGATCAGGATAGCTGGACGTCCCGCCACTTGGAGTTCCGTCACCGAAGACGCGCCGGCGCGGGAGATGACGAGATGGGTGGCGCCGAGGCGCTGGCCCATGTCGGTAAAGAACGGCGCCACGTCGGCGTTGATCGCAGCCTTCTTGTAAACCTTCTTTGCCGCTTCAACTTGCTCCTCGCGCACTTGATGCACGACATCCAGCCGCGCGCGCAGAGCTTGGGGAAGCAAGGCAAACGCCGCCGGGATCACTTCCCCGAACAAGCGCGCGCCTTGGCTGCCGCCAATGATCAAGACATTGAGACGCCCGCCCGCCGGCGCTTCCGGATACGGGCGCTCACGAACCGCAAGGATCGGCAAGCGCACGGGGTTGCCAACCACGCGTTTGCGATCGGCAACTTTCTCAGGGAGCCGGTCCAAGCGTTCGAACCCACACGCGACGATCGAAGCGCTCGTCGCCATCGCACGGTTCACGCGACCTAGGACCGAGTTCTGTTCGTGAATGAGAATTGGCACTTTGTGTGCCCGCGCCGCCATCAGCGCCGGGAACGAAGGATAGCCGCCAAAACCAGCCACCAATGACGGCGGCAAATCCTTGAACCTCTTCTTTGCCGCGTCGATGCCGCGCATGATCTTCAGCGCTGCCGGGATGGCGGTGATCGGATTCATCGACATCGACGCCGCCGGCACATCTTCGATGCGTTCGGCCGGAAAACCTTCGGCGTAGCGGCGTCCACGCGCATCCGTCATCAAGATGACGCGCCAGTTGCGGCGGAACATCTCTTCTGCAAACGCGGCGGCCGGAAACAAATGTCCGCCAGTTCCACCTGCAGCGATGACGACGACTTTCTTTGTCATTTTCTAATCGCGTCTGCGTCCAGGGTAGAGATATGCGCCGGGCCGGTCGCGGAGAAGGGATAGACAGAACCCTAATGCCAGCGCCGAGCCGATCATCGAGGAACCGCCGAACGAGATAAACGGCAGGGTCATGCCCTTAGCCGGCAACAAACTCAAGTTCACCGCGATATGGATCGAAGCTTGGACGACAAGGAGGGTAATCAGGCCCGCCGCCGCAAGTTGTTCAAATGGTTCATTCAAGCGGCTCGCGCGCGACAATCCGCGGAACGCCAGTGCGCCAAACAGCACGATGAGGCCGAGTGAGGCGATGAGGCCAAACTCTTCGGCGGCTACTGCAAACACGAAGTCTGCGTGCGCGTCCGGTAACGACCGTTTGATGACGCCCTCGCCCGGCCCCCGCCCGAACACGCCGCCCGCAGCAATCGCATCGAGCGCGCGGTTGACTTGGTAGGCCGCGTCACCTTCGGGGTTGAGGAACGTGTCCACGCGTTCGCGCGCATGTGGATAAATGTTATAAATGCCCCACGCCGCGAGCGCCGCCAGCACGCCGCCGCCGACGATCCAGCGCCACGCCATGCCCGACAGAATGAGCATCGGCCCAAGACACAAAAGCAGTAGCGCTGTCTGACCAACATCCGGTTGCGAAAGCAGCGCTACCGCTGCAAGCGCATAGATGCCAATCGCGATGAGACGACCAGGGAAGCGGGGCTGGCGCATGCTTTCGCCAAGCATCCACGCCCAGACAACGATGATGGCGGGCTTCAGAATTTCCGATGGTTGAAATGAGAAGAAGCCAAGGTCGAACCAGCGTTGCGCACCCTTCACCTCCGGGCCAAAAATCGAAGCGAGAACGCAGAGTGGCAAGCAAACCGCGGCAAGCACCGTAGCGGCACGGCGCACCTGACGCGGCTCCAAAGCCGCCGCAACAAGCATGACGACAACGCCAACAGCGGCGTAGGCGGCCTGCCGGCCCGCGAAATAGAACGCTTCCTCGATACGGATGCGCGCCGTCGCCGAGGGGCTCGTCGCCATCGAGAAAAGGATGCCCAGCGCAAACAGCGACGCGGCGATGATCAGGAGAGGCCGATCGTAGCTGCGCACGCGATCGAACGCGGCGCTGGCGCGTTCAGCGATAGCGCTCAAGCCGCGCCTCCGTTGCGCGCTGGCGGCGCCTCAGCCAGGGCCGCGACGAATTTTTTGAACTGATCGCCCCGGTCTTCGTAGCTCTTGAATTGATCGAACGAAGCACACGCGGGCGAAAGCAGCACCACCGGATGCGGCTCGCCCGAGGCGCGCGCATCGTTGAACGCAAGCTTCACTGCCGCCTCAAGATGTCCCGCCATCGTCACGGCGACCTTCCCGCGCAGCGTGTCAGCGAAATCGCCGGCCGACTGGCCAATCAGATACGCTTTGGCCATGCGCGGATAAAACGGCGCCAGGTCCTCGATGCCGCCTTCCTTGGCGACGCCGCCCGCGATCCAATAGACGCGCGGATAAACCGCCAACGCCTGCGCAGCGGCATTCGCGTTGGTCGCCTTAGAGTCATTGATGAAACGGACGCCCTCAATCGAAGCCACGCGTTCAAGGCGATGCGGCAGGCCGGCAAACGAATTCATCGCGCCCGCGATCGCGCGCGCATCGATCCCCAACACACGTGTTGCAGCATACGCGGCGGCCGCGTTCTGCGCGTTATGTTTGCCGGCGAGTGCAGGCGCCTGGCTGAGATCGGCAACGGTTTCCGAGCGCCCCGAAAGCGCATCAATAAGCTTGCCGCCGAGCGCGGACACGCCCCGCCCCAAAGCCTGGCCGGACGAAATCGGTGCCACGTGCTGTACGGCCGCGCGCGTCAGTTCCGTGCAGACTTGCGCGCAGTATGAATCATCGGCCCCCACGATGGCCCAGTCGGCCGCGCCCTGGTTCAGGAAAATGCGTTTTTTGGCGGCGGCGTAGGCTTCCATAGTGCCGTGGCGATCGAGATGGTCTGGCGTGGTGTTCAGCCAAACGGCAACATCGAGACGCAGGCTCGATGTGAGATCGAGTTGATACGAGCTGAGCTCAATCACATAGTAAGCGCCCGCGTGCAGCGGCTGCAGATCGAGAATCGCCTCACCGATGTTGCCGCCGAGGCGCACATCCTTGCCCGCCTGCTTCAGAATGTGCGCGATCAAAGCTGACGTAGTCGACTTGCCATTGGTGCCGGTGACGCCGATCAGCTTTGGACGTTGGGTCGCGGGCAGCGCATTCACCGCGCGCGCGAACAATTCGATGTCGCTCACAACAGGCACGCCTGTCGCTTCCGCCAACGCCACGACGCGGTGCGGTTCGGGGAATGTAAGCGGCACGCCAGGCGACAGGACCAGCGCCGCGAAGGAGCGCCAATCGCGTGAGTTGATGTCGGAGACTGGCACGCCGGCCGCTTCGGCTTTTGCACGCGTGACGTCGTTGTCGTCCCACGCATGCACACGCGCGCCGCCGGCTGTCAGCGCACGCGCGGCTGCAAGCCCGGTGCGCGCCAAGCCGAACACGGCGACGTCGCGGCCTTTGAATTCCGTGATCGGGATCATCCGATCGCCTCCAACCCATGAGCCGGCGGTGTGCGCTGCTTCGCGCCGCTAACGCAACTTCAATGTCGCAAGCCCGGCGATGGCGAAAATCACCGAAATGATCCAGAAGCGGATCACGATCGTCGGTTCCTGCCAGCCGAGTTTTTCAAAGTGATGGTGGATCGGCGCCATCAGGAACACACGCTTGCCCGTGCGCTTGAACACGGCGACTTGCAGCATAACCGACAGCGTTTCGAGCACGAACAGACCGCCAACGATCGCCAGAACAATTTCATGCTTGGTGGCGACAGCTACCGCACCCAATAAACCGCCAAGCGCCAGCGAACCCGTATCGCCCATGAACACGCGTGCTGGCGGCGCATTGTACCAAAGGAAACCAAGCGACGCGCCCAGCAACGCGCCGAGGATCGTCGCCAATTCGCCGACGCCCGCCACGTGAGGTATGCCGAGATAGGTGGAGTAGTCGACGCGGCCCACGAGATAACAAATCATGCCAAACGTGCCGGCGGCGATCATCACCGGAACGATCGCCAAACCGTCGAGGCCGTCGGTCAGATTCACAGCGTTGCCGAAGCCGACAATCACGATCATCGCGAACACGATATAAAACGCGAAAAGCTGAATGCCCCAACCGGTCACGAATGGCAGCGCCACGGCTGTCAGCGGATCACCAGCCATCAACGCGTTGAAGAAGCCCATCGCATCGTGCGCCTGGTCCGGCGTCGTCGCGACCCATTCGGCCACCAGCATAATCAACGCTGACAGCAACGCAGCGGAGAACTCAGCCGCGAGCCGCACCTTCGCGGAGAGGCCGCCGTGGTGTTGTTTGGTGACCTTCGCGAAATCATCGACGAAGCCGATCGTGCCAAACGCCGCAGTCACCAGCAGCACCGCCCACACGTAGGGATTTTTCAAATCAGCCCACAGCAGCGAGGCGATGCCCAAGCTGATCAGGATGATGAGGCCACCCATGGTTGGGGTGCCCTTTTTTGTGAGCAAATGGCCCTGCGGACCATCCTCTCGGATCGGCTGCCCTTTGCCCTGCTTCTTGCGCAACCAGGCAATGAAGGGCGCGCCGATGGCAAAAGCGATGATCATCGCCGTGAACATCGCGCCGCCGGTGCGGAAGGTGATGTAGTTGAAGAGGTTGAAGAATTGCGAGCGCTCTTCGAGTTGTCCCAAGAGCTCAAGCATTCGCGTCCCCTCTCAGCGCGGACAAGGCCGCCACCACGCGGCTCATTTTCGAGCCGTTCGATCCCTTTACCAGCACGATGTCGCCCGGTCGCAGCGAAGCCGCAATAACCGGAATCAGCGCGTCTGATGTTTCGGCATAGCCGCCACGGCGCGATGCGGGAAGCGCCTCCATGAGCGCGGCCATGCGGGGCCCCGCCGCGAACACCAGATCCACGCCTGCTTGCTCGATCGGCGCCGAAAGGCCGGCGTGGTAGGCGCGCTCGTCTGGGCCCAGTTCCAACATATCCCCAAGCGCCACGATACGCCTCCCACCCGCCGCAGGCTGACGCGCGCCGAGCGTGGCGAAGGCGGCGGCCATTGATGCGGGATTGGCGTTGTAGGAATCATCCACAAGCATGAACGGCCCGAAGGGCGCTTCGATCCGCGTCGCGACCCCGCGCCCATCGAACGCGCGCAAATGTTCGAGCGCATGTGCGGCGGCTTCAAGGTCCGCGCCGACGACATCCGCGGCCGCGAGCGACGCGACCGAGTTGAGCGCCCAATGAGCCCCTTCGACGCCGACGCGATACCGGATCGTGCGCCCGAGAATTTCGGCCTCAGCGTTCGATCCCGTTTCATCCATGTCGAATTTGATCAGCCGCGCTTCGCACACTTGGTCGCGACCAAAGCGGATGAGATTGGCGCCGTTGCGCTCGGCGGCGGCGATGAGGCGGCTCGCGTGCGGCGCTTCATTCGGCACGATCGCCGCGCCGCCCGGCTCAAGCCCCGCATAAATATCGCCCTTCTCATCCGCGACGGCTTCGAGGGAGCCTAGGTTTTCCACATGCGCGGGCGCGATCGTAGTGATGATCGCCGCATGTGGCTTAACGAGTTGCGTGAGCGGCAAAATCTCTCCGCGATGGTTCATGCCAATCTCGAACACCGCGAACTGGCTGTCTCGCGGCATACGCGACATCGTCAGCGGCACGCCCCAATGATTGTTGTAGCTCTTCACCGAACGGTGTGTGCGTCCTGATGCGGCAAGGCAAACCGCGAGCGCCTCCTTTGTCGAAGTTTTGCCAACTGAGCCTGTCACCGCGACGCGCTTGGCGGAACTGCGATCACGCGCCGCCTCGCCGAGCTTGCGCAAGCCATCCAAGACGTCAGGCACAAGAAGCGCCGGGCCGAGGCCCTCCGCCTTGCTTTCTTCGGAGATTAGCGCCGCCGCTGCCCCCGAAACGAACGCCTGCGCCAAAAAATCATGTCCATCGCGCACATCTTTCAGCGCCACGAAGAGATCGCTTGGCTCCAGCGTACGCGTATCGATGGAAACGCCGCCGACTGTCCAAGCATCGCCGTTGATGAGACGGCCGCCCGTCGCGCGCGCCGCTTCTTGCGCGGTCCAGACTTCACTCATGCTCAATTCTCCAGCGCAGCGCGCGCGACGTCCTGATCCGTGAACGGATGCGTGACGCCTTTGATGATTTGTCCTGTCTCGTGGCCCTTGCCGGCGATCATCAGAGCATCGCCGGGTTTCAGCATCGAGATCGCCTCGCGAATGGCCTGACCGCGATCGCCGACTTCGAGCGCGCCCGCCGCCGCCGCCAGAATTTGCGCGCGGATCGCGGATGGTTCCTCGCTGCGCGGATTGTCGTCGGTGACGATGACAACGTCCGCTTGGCGCGACGCGATGGCGCCCATCTTGGGGCGCTTGTCGGTATCGCGATCGCCGCCGCAACCAAACACGACGATGATGCGGCCCGGCGCGTGCGGGCGCGCCGCGCGCAGCAACACGTCCAGGCCATCGGGCGTGTGCGCATAGTCGACAAACACGTGGCCACCGCTTTTGCTTTGACCCACATGCTCCATGCGGCCCTTCACGGGCTTGAGCTGCGCCATGCCGGCGAACACCGCTTCGGGCGCATCGCCTAGCGAGAGCGCAAGCGCCGCAGCGCATGTCGCGTTCAGCGCCTGGAACTCACCAATGAGCGGCAACTCGACCTTGTGCTCTTTGCCGTTCCACAACAGCACCATCGTCTGCGCGTTCGGCCGCGGCAGAATTTCCACGATCTTCAGCGCCTTCTCACGCGGCGCGCGCCAGCCACACAGCACCACATCGAGTTGGTTCTGCTTGGCGGCGCGCTCGAATGGGTCGGCGTCGGCGGCGTCCGCATTGATGACAGCCGGTCCGCCCACGCGAACAAGCCCCCAAAGCCGGAGCTTCGCGTCGCGATAGCGCGCCATATCGACGTGATAATCGAGATGATCTTGGGTGAGGTTCGTGAACGCGGCAGCCGCAAACGTCACGCCATCGACGCGATGCTGTTCGAGGCCGTGACTGGAGGCTTCCATTGCAACGTGCGTGACGCCGTCATCCGAAAGCGTCGACAGCGTCGCGTGCACCGCCGCAGGATCGGGCGTGGTGTGGCCGAGATCGATGACGCCGTTCGGACCGATCGCGCCGAGCGTCCCCATGCTCGCCGCGCGCCGGCCGGCGTGCGTCCAAAGCTGGCGAAGAAAATCGACGGTTGAGCTTTTGCCGTTGGTGCCGGTCACGGCGACAATCGTTGCAGGTCGGCGCGGGTAGAACGCTGAAGCCGCGTGTGCGAAATCCTTGCGCGGCTCCTCGGTGACGACCTCGGCGATGCCAGGATCAAAACCCAGATCGCCGGCGGAGAGCACGGCGACCGCGCCGTTGGCTTTGGCCTGCTCAACGAAATCACGACCGTGCGCCGCAACGCCCTTCAGCGCCGCGAAGAGAAACCCGGGTTTCACTTTGCGCGAGTCCGCGGTGAGACCGGTGATATCGATCGCCCCGGCGCTCGCGGGAACGCCGTAGTCAAAGAGATCGCCGAGCTTCATTCCCTCTCCCTAGCGCGCCGACTCGCGCGGCTCCACACGCAAACCGAGCATCGGAGCAATCCGACGCAACGTGCGCGCAACAGCCGGTGCGGCCACCATGCCGCCCGCCGCGCCCTCGCCGGTATCATCGAGCGCGAGCACGATCACATAACGCGGATCGTTAGCCGGAAATACGCCTGCGAAGGAGGAGAAATTGCGGCTTTCGTCGTAGCCGGCGCCGCTGCCGAGTTTTTCCGCGGTGCCTGTCTTGCCAGCCACCAAGAGTCCCGGAACATCGGCGGCGCGCCCCGTCCCGTCGGTCACGACGCTGCGCATGTACGTCACGACTTGGCGCGTGACTTCTGGGGAGAACACGGACGTTCGCTCGATCGTCGCGTCCGGCCCGCGTGCAAGCAAGGTCGGCTGAACACGCGCGCCGTTGTTCGTGAAGATTGTATAGGCGCCGGCCAGGGTCGCGGGCGTAGCGGCGAGGCCGTAGCCGAAACCAAGGCCGGCCACATCGCGCCGACCTCGCGCAGTCGGCGCGAGCGGGGGTTGGTTGCGCCCGAGTTCAAGGCTTGTCGGCGCCGTCAGAGCAAGCCGATCCAGGTAAGAACGCTGCCGCGCGCCGCCCAAACGCAACGCCAGCCGCGCGGCGCCGATGTTTGATGAGTGCGCCAGGATCTCGCGCAGGGTGACGTAGCCCCGAATGGGATCGTGATCCTCAATGCGGCTGCCATCGACATCCAAAGGCTGCGAGAGGTCGAACAATTCGGCGCTCGTGGTCAGCTGCTCCTGCAGCGCCATCGCCACCGTGAAGGGTTTGATCGTCGAACCCAATTCGTGGATGTCGCCTGCCACGCGGTCGCGGCGCGCGGTCTCTGATGCTTGCCCCGCTTCGTTGGGATTGAAGGTCGGCCACGAGGCAAGCGCCAGCGTCTCGCCCGTCCGCCCATCCAGCAAGATCGCGGCGCCGCTGGACGCATGCGCGGCCTGCGCTGCGATCTCGAGCTCTTCTTCCAGCGCATATTGCATGCGCACGTCGATCGAGAGGCGCACCGACCGGCCTTCGGCGCCGGCGGCGCGGATCTCCGCGTCGAGCCCGCGTTCAGCGCCCGATAGTGGATTTAGATCTACATCGGTGAAGCCCAAAGCGTGCGCGGCTAGCGCGCCTTGCGGATAGTCGCGATGATGCTCCGTTTCGAAGCCAATGCCCGCGAGACCAAGCTCATGGATACGGTCACGCTGAGCTGGCGTGAGGCCGCGACGCAGATAGACGAGTTGGCGAGACGTGTCAGTCAGCCGGCGAATGGTCGTCGCGCGATCGAGGTCTGGAAACACGCTGCGCAACGTATCGGCGATTGCCGGCGCATCCCACACACGCGACGGCGTCGCTGTCAACGCATAAGCACGCACCGTTGTCGCCAAGAGAACGCCGTTGCGATCGACGATGTCTGCGCGCGGCGCGGCTCCAGCGGCCACATGGCGCGGCGTCGCCAGGGGATCACCGGAGAAAGCCAGCTGCACCGCGCGTCCGGCGAGCAGCAGCAAAACCAGGAAAATACCAATCGCCAACATACGCACGCGGTTACGCGCAGGCGCCGCTTCAAGCGCAGCCAGCCCCACCTGCTCATGCGCAGAGACGGCGCCGTTGCCGAACGGCTTCACTCGCGGCCCTTTTGGGCGCGCGGCGCCGGCAGACGATCATTGATCGCGGATTCCGGCAGCGCTGCGCTCTCGCTGCCGACAACGGCGCCGAGGCGATCCTCCGCCAGCGCCTCCACGTTCGCTGGGCTTTCGCGTTGCGCGATCTCCGCGCGCAATTCACGCAGCGAGGCTTCGCGATCAGCGATCTGTTGCTGCAACTCGTGCACGTGCGCTTCTGTTTTCGCCGCATCGCTCTTGGCGCGATAGAGCCCGATCGCCAAGGCAGCGACGAGCACAGCGGCGGCGATCTGCGCCCAGCGGATCAGTTTAGCTTTTGCCATTCGGCCTCCGCTTTGGGCGCGAGCGCCGGTGGTTCGAGATCATCCCAAGCCGGCGCATCGGTACGCGTCGCCCAGCGCAAACTGGCTGAGCGCGCGCGCGGATTGACCATGGTTTCATCATCGCTTGGCGCGGTAGCGCGCTTGCGCTCCAACACGAAACTCGGCGCACGCTCGGGCGGGAGATCCGGCGCATAGCGTGAGCCACGCCCCTGCGCATCGGCGCGCGCGGTGAGAAAGAGTTTGACCATGCGGTCTTCTAGCGAGTGAAACGAAACGACCGCGATGCGCCCGCCGGGTTTTAGCGCCCGCTCCGCCGCCGAAAGTCCGCGCGCGAGTTCACCCAGCTCATCATTCACGAGCATGCGCAGCGCCTGAAACGTCTTCGTCGCCGGGTGCGTACGTGCGCCTCTGCGGCCGCCTACTGCGTCCTCGACGATCTTCGCCAGATGCAGTGTGCGCGTTATGCCGCCCGCGGCGCGCGCCTGCACGATGCCACGCGCGATGCGGCGACTGTCGTCGTCCTCGCCATAACGGTAGATCAGATCGGCAAGCGCGGTTTCGCTGAGCCGGTTCACGGCGTCGGCGGCGCTCAAGCCTTCTTTCTCCATCCGCATGTCCAAATCCGCGTCGGCCTGGAACGAGAAGCCGCGCTCGGCTTCGTCCAACTGGAAAGACGAGACGCCAAGGTCAAACACGACCCCATCCACCAGCTCGTCGGCACAGAGATCGCCAAACCGGCCTTGATGAAGCGTGAATTTACCTTTGGCTGACTCTACCAGCGCCGCGCCGCGCGCGATGGCGTCCGGATCGCGGTCGAAAGCGATCACCCGGCAGTCGGCGCGCGCCAGCATTTCGCGCGAATAGCCGCCCCCGCCGAACGTAGCGTCCATGTACACGCCGCCATCCTTGAGGGCGAGCGCGTCCATCGCTTCTGCGAGCAGGACGGGAGCGTGAGCCATGAGCGCAGTTGACCACGATTCACGCCGCGCCAGGACGGAAGAATCAGATAGTTCTCACCCGAAATGAGCAGGACGCATCTATGAGCGCGACAGGACTGATATCGCTGGGGGGCGCCGTGGAGCACCGCCAGGCGGCGATCGTGGCGCAATCGCCGCGCGCAAAGGCGGCCAAGCCAGAGGAGATCTACCGCGCTTGGTTGGAACTCGCGGAACAGCGAATCGCCGCGGAGCAGATTTTGCTGGGCGGCCATGCCGTCGCCCCCGGCGAGGCTGCGACGGCGAACGGGGCACTTGCCGCTGTGCTCGCATTTTTCGACGGCCTGGCCGCGCAAATGTTCACACGCCAAACCGACGTGGGTGAACTCTCCAACTACATGGCCGCCGATGCGCGCCGCTGGCGCGGTCTTCTGCGCGCGCTCCGCCAACGCAGCACCGCCGCGAACGAAGCACCACGCTATCACCAGTTGACCCGCGCACTTGCGACGGTGGAGTTCATCGCGTCCGAACCGATCACAGACGCTGAGCGCGAAGAATTCGCACTGAGCGACATCGGCGCCGACCTCGATGAGAGCGGCCGCAGCGTCGAGGTAAGCGCGAACTTTGAAACGCGTCTGGCGATGCCGAAGCTCGCCCCCAACATCGCGATCTGCCTACGTGACGCCAACGGCGATGTCTGCGGCGAAGCCGTGTTTGCAGCGCCGGCACCGGAAGCCAACGGCCGGACGAGCAACCTCTTCACCGCAACGCTCGCCGCGAACAGCGACATTGCAAATGTGGAAGTCAGCCTCACGCGCCGCGCCGTTGGGTGAACTGGCGGCGGCCCGATGCGGCGCCTACATGGTCAGGATGGCCGATCTCTCCGACTTCCCGATCACGAAACGCTGGCCGGCGAAGCATCCAGACCGTCTGCAACTTTATTCGTTGACCACGCCGAACGGCGTGAAGATTTCCATCGCGCTTGAAGAGATGGGGCTGGCGTACGAGGCGCACTACGTCGACTTCGGCAAGGACGATCAGAAGACAGCCGAGTTTCGCTCGCTCAATCCATACGGAAAGATTCCAGCGATCATCGATCCGAACGGTCCGGGCGGAAAACCGCTGCCTTTGTTTGAATCCGGCGCGATCCTCCTCTACCTCGCAGAAAAGAGCGGCAAGTTACTGCCCAGCGATCCAGCTCGCCGCTACGAAGCCATCCAGTGGCTTTTCTTCCAAACCTCCGGCGTCGGCCCGATCTTCGGCCAAGTCGGCTACTTCCATAAATTCGCGGGCCGCGAGATCGAAGATAAGCGGCCGCTTGAACGCTATCGCGATGAAAGCAAGCGGCTCCTCAACGTCTTTGACGATCGCCTAGCCGGACGCGAATGGATCATGGGCGATGAATTCACGATCGCCGACATCGCCATGATCGGCCCCGTGCGCAATCTCATCGGCTATTACGGCGCGCGCGACTTGGTCGAGTACGATAAGCTGAGGCACGTGCCGTCCTGGCTCGAGCGCGCACTCTCGCGGCCCGCTGTTCTGCGCGGCTTGGATATCCCCGCGCGCCCCGCCTAGCGCTCCAAGGCATCCGCTTTTCGTTCCTATAAAATGCCAGTCGGCCTATAAGCCGGGTTCTGTACCGCTCGCGCGGTGACGACCATTCCTCTGGACCATACGTCGCCGCATGGTTCTCGCGACCAACCCGGACACGACGCGCGGATGCGCGTGAAGCTTGCGCTTCGTGTGTCCCTATTCGGTCTTGCTCCCGGCGGGGCTTGCCGTGCCGCCTTCCTTACGGTCGGCGCGGTGGTCTCTTACACCACCGTTTCACCCTTACTCTCGGCCGAAGCCGCAAGCGGTCTGTTCTCTGTGGCGCTATCCCTAGAATTACTTCCGGCGGGCGTTACCCGCCGCCGTATCCGCGTGGAGCCCGGACTTTCCTCGAATGCTTGCACATCCGCGGCCGTCCAGCCGACTGGCCACGCGAATGTATGTTCACTTCAGCTGACGCGCCAGCGCGATCAGCAAATAGCGTGTCTCATCATCGACTGCGCCATCGATCCGTGACGGTCGGAAGCGACGCTGGAAGGCCATGAGCGCGAACTTCGTCGCCGTATCCATCATGCCGGTTTGCTTCACATCGTATCCGATGATCTCAAGTTCTTGCTGAACGTGCGTGATAGGATCGTCGCTGCTGAGTTGTACCGCCACGTGCTCGGGCCACACGGAGACGTCCGCGTCAGCCAGCTTCTTCCAAGGAAATTTCTCACCGGGGTCGTTCTTGCGCTCAGGAGCGATGTCCGAGTGGCCGACAACACGCCGCTTGTTGAGTTCGGGCCAGCGCTCGAAGATGTCGCCCAGCAGTGCGATCACCGCATTGATCTGCGCGTCGGGAAAATCCGGCAGGCCGAAATCGTGTCCGCCATTGACGATTTCGATCCCGATCGCCCGCGAATTCACATCGCCTTCGCCTTCCCAACTCGAGGAGCCCGCATGCCATGCGCGATGCTCTTCCGGCACCAGGCTGTAAATCTCGCCACCTTCTCCTACGACGTAGTGCGCACTCACCCGCGGCAGGGGCGCATCGGGCAGAACATCCGTGCTCTGCCAAGGTCCGGGGTATTTTCCAGCGACGGGCGCTGGATCCGTCAAACGTGCAAGAGCGGTCTCGGCGTCTTGCATGCCCGTATAATGCAACACGACAAGATCAATCGGGCGCGTGCGCGCGTCAAAATTCTGCGATGGGCGATTGATGTAACGAGTCATGAGCGGCCGCATCTTGCAGCCGGATCGCGCCTAGCGCGAACGCTATTTGCGCGAAGTGGCGGTCTCCACGACCCAGCCGTCTGGCGTGCGGCGCGCTTCGAGCACACCCGGCGTTCCTGCGCGCGCGGCCTTTCGGCGCGGCCAGAACCGCATCGTGATTGCCGCGCCAGCAACCATAGCGCCGACTACGAGCGCCGCCGCGAAGGCGAACACGAACGCCAACCCCGCTCCAATCGCCAATGCAACGAGCCCCGCAGCCCGCAGGAACGCGTTCAGAGCGGCAGACCCGAAATCGGCGGCGTTAGCGGTCATCAGTGTCGGACTCCTCGGACCAATATGGAAAGGAAGGCTCTGCGATCAATGCGGCGCTCCTGCGGCGCGCGCTGATGCGTCTCACTTCGCCCCGATGCTCAATTCTTCGCGAATGCGCGCGTACGCAGCGTTAATGGCGGCCGTCTTCTCGCGCGCGATTTCCACGAACTCAGGCGGCGCGCCGCGCTGAAGCATCCGGTCGGGATGGTTTTCGGCAGCCTGGCGGCGCCAAGCGTGACGCACGTCCTCCATCGAAGCGCCAGGCAGCAGCCCTAAAATGGCGTACGGATCGCCGGCATCGGGGCCAAGATTTGTCGCCTTGATCCGCCGGAACTCCATCTCGGAGAATCCGAAATGGCTGGCCACCTCTTCCAGGTATGCGAGTTCCGCCTCCGTCACTCGACCGTCGGCCATCGCGATGTGGAACAGGCCGTCGAGAACGTCCTCAAGCAGGCATGGCCGGGCGCGGTACTTCCGGCCGATTTGCTTGGCGTAGGATTCAAATCCTAAAACCGTCTGTTCGGCAAGCAGATAGGCGCGCCGAAAATTGCGCTCCTCGCCCGGCGGCGGTCGAAAGACCTGCGCCGCGGCCTCCATCTCAATTTCGCTGGCCGAGCCATCGGCCTTTGCCATCTTGGCGGCCAAGCCTATCACCGCGGCAGTAAATCCGACGTCGTTCGGTCGCGGCGCGCATTCTTCCGCGAACTCAGGCGGATCCGCCTCCGGATCGAAGGCCCGCGCCGCCATTTCCACGATTCGAGACCAAACCGACATGGACCTTATTCTCGCTGATGGCGCGGGCGGGCGCCACCACCCGCGGCAAGAAATGCCGTCACGCGCGCGTTACTGGCACGTCAGGATTCGCCAGGGGCGTTGCCTGGTTGGTGGCGCGAAGTGACAAAGGTTGGAAACCATCAGCGGGGATCGCGGGTTGGGCGCTCATGAAGTTCCGAACCGCGATCCGTGCCGTACTTGTCGCTTGCCTCCTTTGCGCGCCCCCAGCTGCGATGGCTCAATCAGCCGATCGCTTTCTCGTTGCTGAAACGACGGAGCCCGACCCCGCTGGCGATGTTCTGGAAGTGGCCGCCGCAACAGGACAGTTCACGCACTTTCTCGCCGCAGTGGAGGCCGCTGGCTACGCCGACACGCTGCGCGGTGAAGGCCCGTTCACCGTGTTCGCGCCAACGGACGAGGCTTTCCGTCAAATGGATCAACGTGAACTGCGCCGTCTGATGCGACCCGAAAGTCACGAAGAGCTCTTGGCTCTACTGTCTTATCACGTAGTTCCCGACCGTGTGACGCGCGCATCAGCGCACGGCCGCTTATCACGCCTCGAAGCTGCGAACGGCTATAGCGTGTCCGTTGATGGGCGAGATGGGTTGCGCATCAACGATCAACTCGTCGCGATGCCTGATGTCGAAGCCAGAAACGGCGTCATTCAGGGCATCAACACAGTGCTCAGCTCGCCTGTGCTGGTGGCGTCCCGCTAGATCCGCGTAACGCTGCGACCTCCGCGCGGAGCGCACGCACTTCTTCCAAGATTCGTTGCTGCACGACAGCCGCGTCCTCTTGGGCTTCGGCAATGTCTTCGACCTCGCCTTGCACCTCTTCAATCTCTTCCTTCAACTCTTCCTGCGGCGCAGCTTGCACGGCCTCGACGATCACGCCGATGAAGAGATTGAGCACCGCGAACGCCGCGATCACGGTGAAGCCAATCACGAAAACCCACGCGTACGGCGTCTCGCCTTGAAGGCGCTGGATGGTGTCACCCCAACCATCGAATTGTGAGAGCGCGAAGAGCGTGAGCAGCGCCTGGCCGAGATCGCTGAAACCTTCGTCTTGATGGAAAAGCGTCGTGCCCATCACGGCGGCGATGTAGAATACCACAGCCAAGATCGCGAATGACGCGAGAATGCCAGGCATTGCTCCAAACAGCGCCTCAACAACACGCCGCATTTGCGGGACAGCGCTAACAAGACGGAAAATTCGCACCACGCGCAGCGTCCGCAAAGCGGAGATCGCGGGTGTCGTCGCCACATAACTGATGGCGACGACGATTACGTCGAAAACATTCCAACCGTTCTTGAAGTAGCGCTTGGGCCCTTGGGCGAGGAACTCAAGGAAGAGTTCGCCAGTAAATATCCAGAGGAAGTACGTGTTCCACTGTTCGATCTGCCCGTGATACGGGCTCAACTCCCCATAGTGCGCATCGTAGCCAAGAATGGCTGCGTTCGCGATGATGCAAAGCAAGATGAAGGTGTCCCACACCCAGTTGCGCGTAAGCCAGCGGAAGAACGGGATGCCCCCTTTCGCCGCCGCCCGCTTGGGCTTTGCCGCTGGCGCGTGCTGCGCCGCCACGGTTGCGTTCGCCATCATCCCCTCCGCGTGCCGGTGTCCCGAACCGGTTGCGTGCGGAAGCTAGCGCGAGAAGTCGCGCTGTAAACGTCGCCAAGCGCGTACAGCGAAACTTAGTCGGCGATCGGCGGCTCGCGACCTGTCTTCGAAAGGATGTCCGAGATGAGCGGGAGCTTTGCGGGGGCTGGGGCGGGCGCGGCTTGTGCGGGCCCTTTAGTGCGCCCGGTTAACGCCGCCCAAAACGCGCTCATGCGGAACGTGGTTCGATTTTCGTCATGCATTGGATAGGCGTCCTTTGACGCACACCCCGCCCGGGCGAATCCGCAACGCAGGCCGAACAACGACTTAGTGTACGGGGATTTAACTTAACGCTCCGCTCGGCGAATACAAATAAACTTTTCAGGTCAGAGCGCTTTTATTAATCGCGATTCCAATTTCTGGCAGGTCATAGCGCTATTTTTACTTTATGAATACTATAACAACAAATCGTGTTCGCGGCATTAGGGAACAAGTGAGCCGCTTACTCATTGTCAGCATGAGCAACTCGGAGAGGCCGCTATGAATGACCTGACGCGCGGTGAGCGCCTTCAGATCATGCTGACACAAGAGGAGTTGAGGGCGCTCGATGACTGGCGTTTCCAGCGCCGCATGCCGAGCAGAGCCGCGGCGGTGCGCGAGCTGTTGAAGAGAGGCTTGGCCGCCGAGGGATTTGAGCTCGCCGGCGCCGGCTCGAAATCTCAGGACTTTGGCGTCACCGCAGGTGACGCACGTTCCAAGCGGACGCCTAAAGCCCCCGAAGAGGCTTAGCCGATCGGAACCGAAGCCGCCTCAAGTGCAGCTTCGTGTTGCGACGCTTGAACGGCGACAGCGTCGGTACGCGCGGCTTCCGTGAGAATGTTCAGAATGAAGCCCTGCACATTGTACGTGCGTCCGCCCCAGTGGCGGCCCGGCACGTGCCACACGCGCACTTCTGACCAATCACCCGCTTCCGACACATCCATAATCGGCACGTCGCGCGTGATCTCGCCGCCGTTTAGCCAGTTGGCGTGATCGACGATGATCATCCGCGGCGACACAACTTCTTTCACGACGGCAACGTGGCCGCGCGTGGCGGTCGCATAGCCTTCGAGAACGAGCACAGCGCCTTCTTGCGGCGTTTGCGTGGTTTCGTAGCGGCCAGCCGCTTGCTGCCACCACGTGTTAGCGTTGCCGTAAATCTCAACACCAGACTCGCGGCGCGCAAACGGCACGCACTGAAGGTTGGCGCGGCGATTGGCGACGCGCGCGATTGGTTCATACGACAAGTCCGGCGCGCGCTCGAAAGCGCTCGGCGCCAGCGTGGCGTGGTTCGACGGTCCCTCGCTGACGCTGGGATCGATGGCGAGATCCATCGACAGCGGCGTCAATGCGCTCGCGTCTGTCGCGGCTGAAAAGCCGGCGGCCGTCGCGGCGGCGAGGAGAAGCGCTCGGGTATCCAACATGCCCTGTTAGCCCAGGCGGAGCTTTTGCCCCAAACTGGCACACAGAAACACGCCATCGGGCTTAAAGAACACTTAATCGCCCGGCTGAAGAAATGGAAAGGTTGGAGTTGTTATGGTAAACGAGTGGAACAAAGACTAGATGTAGTCGAGTTCCCTCGGTAATGAACGTTAATTCTAGTCTGTTTGTTCTATCAATAAAGCTTAACGAGGCCTTGGATTAGCTTGAGGCCGCCTGCAACGCGAAGGCGTGAATGAAGCCCTGCGCCTCATAAACGCGCCCGCCCCAGTGTCCGCCAGGGATGTACCACATGCGGACTTCGCTCCAGTCGTTGTTGGGCGACACATCGAGCACCGGCACGCCAACGCTGATCTCCCCGCCATTCAACCAGTTCGCTTGATCGACGCGAATGACCCGGTCGGAAACGATCTCGGTAACGACGGCCACGTGGCCCCGGCTAGCGTCGCGATAACCGCGCATAACCAGAACGGATCCAGGCGCCGGCTGGTTCGAACGCGGATAGCGGCCAGCGGCCTGGCCCCACCACGTATTGGCGTCGCCGAAGATCTGCACGCCGGAGGCCTGGCGCGCGAATGGCACGCACTGAAGTCGTGCGCTGTAATCGATCACACGCGGCGGTGCGTCGGGGTTGAACGGCGGACGCTCCGCGAAAATGGATGACGAACCGCGCGCACCGCCAATGCTGACAGGCGCGGGAACAGACGCGCACGCGCCCAGCCCCAACGCCGCTACGGCGAGCGCCGCCCCGCGGGCTGCCCCGAATTTCACCAGACTCACCATTTCGAAGGCGATCTTATCGCGGACGGGTTGGTATCCGGTGAATGCGCCCCGCCGCCGCACTTGACGATGCCGCCCTTTCCGCGCCACCGCCTAAGACGTGACGCGCGACGCTCCCCGACTTATGGTCCGCCCCTGTTTCCAGCAAGACCTGGAAATGGTGCAGATTATCTATGCTCACCATGTACTTAGCGGAACCGGCACGTTCGAGATTGAGCCCCCGAGCACGGCCGAGATGACCACGCGTTGGGGCCGAATCGTTGAGAACGGCTGGCCGTTCGTGGTCGCCTGCCCGCTGCACGACTTCAGCCGCATCATGGGCTTCGCCTACGCCACGCAGTACCGCGACCGCGCCGCATATCAAAAAACCTTCGAAGTTTCAGTCTATTCCGCCCCGACGACGATGCATCAGGGCATCGGGACGATGATGTTGACGGATGTCCTCAACACGCTTCGCACCGACGGCGTACGCGAAGCGCTGGCCTTTATCGGCGACAGCTACAACGTCGCTTCGATCGGACTACACAAAAAGCTGGGCTTTAAGCACGTCGGCACGCTGTCGAATGTCGGGGAAAAATTCGGACGACTGCTGGATGTCGTTGTGATGCAGCGCAGCATTCCCGCAATCAAGGCTGAATAATCAGCAGATTTCGCACGCTCTTCGCGTTTGCAGCATTATCTCCTATCGGTTGTATTCCAATCGAGTAGCTTGCCTAGACTGCATTCTAATTGCAGGCTCCTAAACGGCGGGTAAGGAATCGGTAACCTTACTGACAAATGCTCAACGCATTGGGAGGAGATCGCGATGCTCTCACGCAGGCTCGTGGTCGTTGGTTTGGTCGGGCTCATAAGTTTCGCGGCGAATTTTGCCACTGCCGAAGATGCAGGCGCGCCGAAAGCCAACTTTGTCGCTCTGGACGGCATCAATTTTGTCGATCCATCCGACGCCTTTGCTGACAATCGGTTTGAAGTTCAGATCGATGAGCCAGACGCAGCCCGGTTTTCAAATCTGGGCCCTGCCCGAACGGGGCGGGACCACGATCCAGATTATCGCCGCGCCGAAGTCGCTCTGACCGCTCGTAGCGCGGGGTTTGACGTCTCGTTCGCCCAACGCGCGGGCGTAGGCTTCAATCGCGAGGGCGATATCGAAAGCAGAAGCCGCGGCTCCGAACTTCGCTTCAGCCGCGCCCGCCGCGACGACGCGCCGACCGAACCTCGCTGGTATCTCTTTGCCGCATCCGAGGATGAAGCCCTGACTTGGGGCCCCTCTTCTCGCTCGAGCTTCGGCGAACCCTCCCGTAACGTGTTTAGCGTCCAGGATCAGGTCGAAATCGGGGACGTCCAAGCTGGCGTCGCTTACGCACGCGACGGTTGGCAGGCCTCATTCGCTTATGTCCAACGCGAGATAAGCGTAACGACGGCCGCGCGGAGTTTCTCTCAGAACGAAGACTTCGCAGGATTCACCTGGACTATGCGTCACTAGCCGCAATCCACGTCTCATTAACCAGACCGGCTGCTTGTTAGCGCTCCAAAACGCTTAACAGCGGCCGGAACTTGTGGCAGCCATTGTGCATTGCCGCTTCGTAGTTTTGCACTTGAGGCAGTGATTATGGGTGGTGCGAAGGCATTCCGGACAGCGCTACTGGTGGGCGGCGCGCTCGCTGCGACAGCGCTCGCCAATGCGCCTGTATTCGCCCAAGAGGCGACGCCTGCATCGCCGGCGGTCGACTTTAGCGATCCCAATACTCAACTCACCGAAGGCGCGGCGCTCGATCTTCGTGTTCGCGACGACTCCACCCATCGCTTTAACAGCTTAAACGCCCCCGCCTCTCCGACCGCCGAAGGGCCGCGGCGCGTCGAACTGGAAGTCGCAGCCGGCGGTGGTGAATCGCCCATCGACATTTCGATCGCACAACGCGCTTCGCTCGGCGGCGATGATAACGGCGACCTTGATCATCGGGGGCGCGGCTCTGAGCTACGTGTAGGGCGCGGCCTTGTTGGTCAGCGCGACGAAAACGGTGCAGACCGCAACTCAACATACGTTTTCGTGGCGTCGGACGATGAAGCGCTGACTTGGCAGCCTGGAACGCGCAACGAGTTCGGCGGCCGCGGGGCATCGCTGTCTCTGCAGGACCGCGTTGAAGTGGGCGACATGTCCGCAGGCGTGACTTGGGAGCGCAGCGGCGTTCAGACATCGCTGGCCTACGTCGAGCGCGAACAATCGACGCGCGTCGGTAATCAGTCCTACACCCACGCGGAGAGCTTCACCGGCGTCACCGTTACGATGCGCCGATAGGCTTCCCATGCGCCGTTTCGGCGCCAGATCTCCACAGCCAAACCCGCTTTCGGCGCTTCCAACGCGTTTGAATCGCTGCATGGTCGGCGACGGGGCTCGGTAACTTTTCTTAAAGACGACTCGGGCTCGAATGCGCCATATCTAGTGGTGGCGAGGCAGAAATTCCCTACATTTAGGGTTACGTTTCGGCTTCGATAGGGAGTTCTCGAAATGGCTGGCGACAACGAAGGCAAACTGACGGGCCTTCGCACTCCTTCGATTGGCTACAAGCCGTTCCGCTATCCGTGGGCCTATGAGTTCTGGCGCCGCCAGCAACAGGTTCACTGGATTCCGGAAGAAGTCCCGCTCGGCGAGGACGTGAAGGATTGGGCCTCCAAGCTCAGCGACGCTGAGCGCAATCTGCTGACGCAAATCTTCCGCTTCTTCACCCAGGCCGACGTCGAGGTGAACGACAATTACATGGAGCGCTATTCGCGCGTGTTCAAACCGACCGAGATCAAGATGATGCTCGCGTCGTTCTCGAACATCGAGACGGTTCACATCGCCGCTTACGCGCTGCTGCTCGAAACCATCGGCATGCCGGAAACTGAATTCCAGGCGTTTATGGAATATAGCGCCCTCCGCGACAAGCACGACTACATGGGCAAATTCGGCGTCGAGACCGACGCTGACATTTTGCGCACGGTCGCGATGTTCGGCGCCTTCACCGAAGGTCTGCAGCTCTTTGCGTCGTTCGCGATGCTGATGAACTTCCCTCGCTTCAACAAGATGAAGGGCATGGGCCAAATCGTGACGTGGTCAGTGCGCGACGAGAGCTTGCACTGCGAAGGCATGATCAAGCTCTTCCACGCCTACGCAAAGGAAACCGGCGCGCTCACCGACGAAGTGAAGGCCGACATCGTCGAGTGCTGCCGCACTGTCGTCGGCATCGAAGATCGCTTTATCGATCTCGCGTTCGAGATGGGCCCGGTGCAAGGCATGACGGCCGAGGATATCAAGCAGTACATCCGCTACATCGCCGATTGGCGTTTGGGTCAACTTGGGCTGCCGAAAATCTACGGCGTCACCGAGCACCCGATCCCGTGGCTGACGGCGATCCTCAACGGTGTTGAGCACGCCAACTTCTTCGAAGCGCGCGCCACCGAATATTCGAAGGGCGCCACTAAAGGCGATTGGCACGGCGATAGCGGCGTCTGGTCGAACTTCGATTCTATGATGGAAAAGCGTAAAGCCGCGGGCGCGAACTAATCCAAGAAGTTCTGACGGAGAACGGCGCGTTCGCGCGCGCCGACTCCAAGCGCTTGTTCCAAATAGGCGTCCGTAGAGCCGTGCTTCGCCTCGATCGCGGCGAAAGCGGCGTGCAGATAATTCACATCCACGCCGAGCATTGGACGGAGAGCCGCTGGATCGAGCTTGCGCGCAAGACGCTCTTCCATGCGCGCCTGAATGCGCGGCATGCGCGCGGCGATATCGACAGCTTGGTTGGTGAATTCGTAGTCCGCAAACACGGCGTCCATCGGCACATCGAGCGCGATCAGCGTCAGCGCGCACGCAACGCCGGTGCGATCTTTGCCGGCGGCGCAGTGCACAACACCAGCGCCGCCCTGCCCGAGCTCAGCGAACCAATCGCGATAAAGGCTTACCAAGCGCGGATCGAACGGGATCTCGCGATAGAGGCTCGTCATGTAATCGCGCACGGCCGCGGGCGAGAGATCGCTCTGTAACAGAACGACCAAGTGCGGCGGCAGCGACGTGGCGCTTGCCGCTCCGTCGTCTTTGAAAATGGCGCGCACGCTCTCGTTCGGCCAACGGTTCGGCTCGTGGTTGCGCTCCTCCGGCCGCCTAAGGTCGACCATGAAGCGAAAGCCCATGCCGTCGAGCTTGGCGACATCTTCGGGCGAAGCGTCGTGGAACGAAGCCGACCGGAAGAGCTTTCCCCGCGCAACGCGCGCACCATCCTGTGTCTCGTAGCCGCCGAAGTCGCGGAAATTCAGAACCCGATCAAAAGGGATAATTCTATCATGCATCGCACTGGGGATTAGGGACTAGAGGTAGGCCCCGCAATAGGCGCCGCTGCGCAAATGGGCTGCTTCTAGCGAAATGGCGGCTCGTCGAAGGCTCTGAGCTTGCGCGAGTGCAGCCGATCTCGGTTTTGCTTCAACAATGTGATGGTCTCGAGCCCGATGCGCAGATGCGCGCCGATGGCGGAATCATAGAACCGATCCGCGACGCCCGGCAGCTTGATTTCACCATGCGCGGGCTTGTCCGAAATGCAGAGCAGCACGCCATACGGCACCCGCATGCGGAAGCCTTGCGTCGCGATGCAAGCGCTTTCCATGTCCACCGCGATGGCGCGTGATTGCGAAAGCAGCAGACGTTCTTGGGTGTAGTTGAGCTCCCAGTTGCGATCAGCGTACGAGACGACTGTCCCTGTGCGCAGACGCCGGCGTTGCTCTTCTTTGTCTTGCCCTCCCGTGATTGCGTTCGCTGCTTGTTGCAGCGCGATCTGCACTTCCGCGATCGCCGGGATCGGCACTTCAAGCGGCACGCGATCATCGAGCACTTTGTCACGCCGCAGATACGCGTGTGCGAGCACGTAATCGCCGATGCGCTGCGTGTGCCGCAAGCCGCCGCAATGGCCGATCATCAGCCAGCAATGCGGACGTAGCACGGCCAGGTGATCCGTAATTGTTTTGGCGTTCGATGGGCCGACACCAATATTCATCAGCGTCACGCCGTCGCCGTCGGGCGTCGTCAAATGATACGCAGGCATTTGATATTTCTGCCAGGGCGCGCCCAGCGCCTTCAGCTCCGCATCCTTATCGCCCGCTTCGATACGCACTTTGCCGGGGCACGAGAGCGCCCAGCCCTTCGGACCGTTGGCGACGCCCGCTGCAGCCCAACGCACGAATTCATCGACGTAACGCTGATAGTTTGTGAACAATATCCAAGGCTGCACGTCACCCCATGGCGTGCCTGTATAATGCTCAAGGCGCTTCAGCGAATAGTCGGTGCGCGGCGCATCGAACAAGGCCAGCGGCCGCGCGCCATCCAAACGCTCGACGTGCAAGCCATCTACGACCGCGTCGCCCACTTGCGCCAAACGCGGATTGGGAAAGTGACGCGCGAGCTCCTCGGCCGGCACACGATCGAACGCAGCCGAACCGGCAGCATCAAGCACGAAGGAGTACGGGATTTCCGTGTCGCCCAAACGCACGCTGATCTCGGCGCCGTAGTCCTCAACGAGCAATGTGAGTTGTTCGATGAGATAGCGCCGAAAGAATGCCGGCTGGGTGATCGAAACGGCATACTCCCCCGGCCATGTGAGCTGACCATAAGCGCGCGCGAGCCGCGGCGCTGGCGCAGTCGGCAAATACGTTATGCGAAGTTCTGGATAGCGGAAAAGCGCGCGCTCCTCGGTGCTGGGCGGCGCGCCGCCCTCCGAAAAGCGTTTGACCGCCGCGATCAGCGCCGAGACAGCGCGCGCGTGCATGGCCTCGAGGATATCGACGGCTTCAGTTGGCGATTTGGGATATTCCATCGCGGGAGTGTCACCTGCCCGCGCGTTGCGTCAAGCCTCAGCTGACACGCGGGATAGGATCGACCAGGCGGGAGCGACGATAAGCGTCGTGATGCATGTTCACCGGCCCAGCCATCAAAAAGCCGAGCGGCGAGCTATACGCGTAGTCTGCTTCCGCCATGATCACGCTGGTGCCCGGAGTCATCATCGCGGCCGGCAGTGTGACAGTCGAGTTTGCAGTGCGCGCAGTCATACCGTGACCTTCGCTCCACACCACCTGGGCCGTGGTTGCGTTGACGATACGCACGCTGCTGATGCGAACCTTCACGTCCGCACCGCTATCGGGATACATGAGCACACTGATCGCATCCCAGAGGCTCGCCACTTCCGCGTTTGACACTTCTGTGTCACGCGCCACAACGTCCGCCAGCGAGGCGGCCACGTTTTGTGCGCGCGTGTTGGCGCCCAGCACGTCGATCAAATCGACGGAGCCGAACAGCAGAAAGATCATCATCGGCGCGATGATTGCAAATTCGACCGCGGCCAGGCCCTTCTTGGCGCGACCAAAGCGGCGGAGGCGGAGGCGAAGCTTCATCTTCATCAGAACGGCTCGTTGCGGAACATCATGGTGCTGACGAGGATGCGTTCTCCGTTGGACACGTTGGAGAACACAGGCTGGAAGAGCGGCGTCATCACGTGCCAACGATAGAACGCGCGCACGACGACGATGTCAGACGAAGCGCCTGGCGAATACGAGAAGCTGCCGGTCTGGAATTGGCCGTTCTGGATCGGACTTGTGACGCCGTTGCTGGCATTCGTAAACGAATCGAAACGACGGACATCAAGGAACATGTTGCCGTCGCACGTCATGATGATGAAGCTGTTCAGATTGGTGCACAGCTGCGCCTTGATCTGCGCCTCGGTGATCCCGCCGAGTTGCGCTTGGCCGGTGCGAATTTGGCGCGACGTTTCGGAAACGGCGTAATTCAAACTGGTCTGCGCGAAACCGATCATCGCGATTTCAGCGAGACCGAACGTCAGCAAGAAAAATGGGAAGACGACAAGCGCGAATTCGACGGTCGTGGAGCCGCGGCGCGCCCTGCCCAGGCGGCGCAACGCGCTTCGCATCGCAATGAACGGCGCAAACATGGGCTTCTCCGAAACGCCATTCTAGGCGCCGAAGCCCTGAAAAACCGTCAAATGAAAGGGTAAATTCGCGTTAGTGAGACGCGGCTGCGGTGGCGTGGTTTGTGATTTGCTGGTTCACAGCCTGCGAAGCATCGCCATCGCCGATGTCTGGACGCGGGCGGCAAAGCGGCGTGCATTCAAGGCGGGCTGTATCAACGCCGCGCGTAACCATCACAACGTCAGTTTCATCCGGCGTCACAACAACACGTCCCGAATAGAGTACGCGGCCGTTAGCGCCGACGACGACAAGATTGGTCGAGCCATAAGAGCGGCCCGTCACGAAGAGAAAGCGATCATTCTGCACCGAAACGCCGGCAATGCTTGGGTTGCCGATGGCCACGCCCTCCGCCGGCTCAGATAGGCGGATCGGGAAAGCTTGATCGAGCGCGACGCGCACATCGCGCGCATACGCAATGCCAGAGGCGGCGAACATGCCAACAGCAGCAATAGCGGCGACGAACAGGCGCATGGCGCGCATCGGCGTCTTCCTTCTCTATATCTCTTACCAGCATGTGCGCGCGAATTGGTTTCGGGATCGCTAAGAGCGCGCACGAACATCGCGCATTACAAATTGCCGACACGCTGCGTTTCGCATTCGCGGTTAACGGATAAAAAACCTTCTCTATTAGGCGCAATCTTAATTGCGTTGGCGATATCTTCCGCCTGCGTCTGGGATGGGTGTCGGGTGCGACGCTTGACCGGGCCGGTGAAAAAGCACTCGACAAACGGAGAATATCATATGTTGAAGCGTTTCCTGAAGAACGAAGACGGCGCCACCGCGATCGAATACGGCCTGATCGCCGCCCTGATCGGCGTTGCCATCATCACGGCCGTTGGCCTCGTTGGCGACAGCCTCGACGAAGTCTTCACGAAGATCTCGACCGATCTGAGCGCTGCTAACTAAGCAGCGTCGCGCGGCGCGCGCCGTAAGCGCGCGCCGGCGAACCCTTGAAGTTCCCCTCTCTCAGCGCCGCCCCCTCGGGGCGGCGCTTTTGTTTTGACGCCGTGCAACCCGCTATCGTTCAAAGACTTTGAACGCCGGCCCCGAACCTCTTCACTTTTTAAGGCTTTCTTGACGCGACGCAGGCATCTCAAATGAGATGGTCGAACTACTTGCGCTCGCCGCCTTCGCGGGGCTGCTCATCTTTGCAGCGTGCTCCGACGTCGCCAGTTTGACTATTCCCAATTGGGTCTCGATCGCGCTGACGCTGATCTTTATCCCACTCGCGCTCCTCGCAGGCGTGCAAGTTGGCGAAGTTGCCATGCACGTTCTTTTCGGCTTCGCGATCCTCGCAGTCGGCTTCTTTCTCTTTCAAGCCAACATCATCGGCGGCGGAGACGCGAAACTTCTCGCGGCAGCAAGCGTCTGGACCGGATTTACGGCGTTCATGCCTTTTATTCTCTGGACCGCCGTTGCGGGCGGCGGCTTGGCTTTAGCGCTACTCGCTGCGCGCCAATTCATGCCGCAAGCGGCGGATCATCCGTCATTCGTAAATCGACTCTTAAAACACCAGAACGGAATTCCGTACGGAGTCGCGATCATGGCCGGCGGCCTGATGGCGATCCCCGCGCTGCCGTTCGTTCTGGGTCCGTTAACCACGCCTTAGCCATGGACGTGGTGTGTTCGAACTTGGTGTTCGGGGACCACACCGCGCGGGGAGTAAAGCAATGTCAGCGCGTCAGCTGATCGTTCTGGCCGTCGCCGCAATCGCGGCAATCGGCGCTCTTTTTCTTATCCGCACGCTCGGCTCGAACCGCCCTGCGCAATCGGAGCAAACTGCAGAGGCCGTTTCCGGCGTGCAGGTTCTCGTGGTTTCGCGCGACATTCCGCAGGGCGCGGCGCTGCAGCCCGGCGACCTGGCCGTTGCGCTTTTCCCTGAGTCTTCAGTGTCCGGCAGCTTCATTCAGCTGTCGAGCCAGCCATCCGCCCAGGCTGAGTATGTCGGCGCCGTGACGCGCCGAGCCTTTTCGCAAGGCGAGCCGATCACGACCGGCTCTGTTGTCCAGCCCGAGGGGCGCGGTTTCATGGCTGCCCAACTGCAACCCGGCTTCCGCGCTGTTGCGATCGAAGTTTCTGCGGAAACCGCCGCGGGCGGCTACGTGCAGCCGAACGACCATGTCGACGTAATCATGTCGCACAAGTTCCAAGAAGGTTCGGAAGAGCGCGTCGCGAGCGAGATCGTCCTGCAAGATATCCGCGTACTCGCGCTCGGAGACGCAACCCAACCGCAAACCAGCGGTGATGCGCCGCAAGTTACCAGCGCCAACGTCGCGGTTCTTGAAATGAGCGCTGAAGACGCTCGCGTTCTCGCGCTCGCCGATCAGATGGGTGACATCAGCCTCGCGCTGCGCGGTGTGCAAGTTGAAACGGTCGGCATGAGCGGCAACCGCCGCAACAACGGTGTCGGTCAATCATCAGGGGCCGTGCGCGTTCACGCATTCGGCACGGTCTCCGGAGGGGGCAGATGAACTCGGGTAAGTCCCTTCGCGTCTATCTGGCCACTGCGCTTTCAGCGGCTGTGGCTTTGACGCCGACCTACGCGGCGGCGCAAGTCGAGCCAGCAAGCGCAGCTTCGGTGCGCATCACCAACGGCGGCGGCTCGCAGAGCGCTTCGCTGGTGCTCCCATTCGGTAAGTCGGCGATCATCGATCTCCCGGCGGACGCGCGCGACATTCTGATTTCGAACCCAGCGATCGCGGATGCTACGGTGCGCACGGCGCGCCGTGCTTATGTCATCGGGCGCCAACTTGGCCAGACCAACATCTTCTTCTTCGACGCGCAGGGTCGCCAGATCGCCAACGTCGAAATCCGCGTCGAGCCCGACGTTGGGCCGCTGAACGAAATTCTGCAGCGTCACACCGGCAGCTCAAGCATCACGGCCGAAGCTGTGAACGGCTCGATCGTGCTTTCCGGCTCTGCCAGCAGCCCGGGCGAAGCCGATCGCGCGCAACAGATCGCCACGCAGTACATTCAGACGAGCGGCGCAACCGCCGCCGGCGGTGCAAGCGCTGGCGCAGGTTCGGATCGCATCGTCAACCTGATTCAGGTGCAAGGCAGCGAACAGGTTATGGTTCGTGTGCGCGTCGTTGAAATGAGCCGCACGCTTGTGCGCCAGCTCGGCATCAACGGCAGCTACGAGGAGATCCTCAACCGCCTTTTGCCGGAAGACGCATTCGTCGATATCGCCACGCGCAACGGCTTCTCGATCAACGGCTCGTTGCTCGGCGGCCTGACGGCGTCCGGCGGCGTCGCACAAACGATCCTGACGCCGAACGGCCTCGCCTACCCCGGAAACACGCTGAACCCGGGCACGCCGACAGCCGCTGGCGGTGTGGCTGGTTATCAGCCTGCGACGGCGACAACGCCAGAAGTCTGGGGCCCGGCGACGGCCTCCACATCACGTCAAACCGACGCTTCTATCGAAGCTTTTGAGCGCGCCGGTCTTCTTCGCGTCCTCGCTGAACCGAACCTCACCGCTATCTCTGGTGAAGCTGCGCGCTTCCTCGCAGGCGGCGAGTTCCCGGTGCCGGTCAGCAATCAAGACGGTCAGATTTCGGTTGAGTTCAAGCCGTTTGGGGTTGGGCTGGCATTCACGCCTGTCGTCATGTCTGGCGGCCGGATTTCGCTGAAAGTCTCAACTGAAGTGAGCGAGCTGACGAGCGAAGGCGCAGTTTCGACCGGCGACACCCCGATCCGCAACCAAGACGGCACCACGACGGTCATTCGCGGCATCACCATCCCGGCGCTGCAAGTGCGCCGCGCGGAAACGACTGTCGAGATGTCCTCCGGCAGCTCGATCGTGCTCGCGGGTCTCATCCAAGAGCGTACGCGCCACGCGGTTGAAGGGCTGCCTGGCATGATGAACACGCCGGTGCTGGGCTCGCTCTTCCGCTCGCGTGACTTCGTCAACAACGAAACCGAGCTGGTCATCATCGCCACGCCTTACGTGGTGCGCCCGACCAGTCCGGATCAAATCCGCACGCCGGCCGACGGCTTTATGAACCCGAGCGAGGGTGAAAGCCTGCTCACCGGCCGTCTGAACTCCATCTATCGCCCGTCAGAAACGCGCGGCGAACGTCAAGACGCGCGCCTGCAAGGGCCGCATGGACACGTGATCGAATGAGGCACGTCATGAAGACCCGCCTGCCCGTTATCGTTCTTGGCCTGAGCGCGCTCACCGCGTGCGCAGGCGTGCCGAAGCCGGAAGGCCCCCCGGTCGCTTCGTCGGTGGATCGCCACCGCATCGAGGTCACCGAAGGCGCGGAACGTATGGAAATCCCGGTGACCGCCGGCGATGCCTCGCTTTCGCCTGCTGCGCGCGCCGGCCTCAGCGCTTTCGCTGGAAATTATCTGCGCTACGGCCACGGCGCGCTGGTGTTGAGCACGCCGTCGGGCGATGCAAATGCCGACGCGGCATCGGTGCTGGCCAATCAGGCGCGTCTCTCGCTGGTTGAATCCGGTGTGTCTTATGCCGCCGTCGCTGGCTCGACCTACGATGCGTCTGGCACGCCGAACGCGCCGATCATCGTCTCTTTCTCGCGCTTCGAGGCGCAGGCCCCCGAATGCGCCCCGCTTTACGAGCAGGACCTCGCGCACCAGAGCAACAACCAAGCTTGGGATAGCTTCGGGTGCGCCACGCAAGCGAACCTCGCCGCCATGATCGAAGATCCGCGCGATCTCCTGCATCCGCGCGACATGGACCCGCGTGACAGCGGCCGCCGCGCAGCCGTCATGGAAGCCTACCGGCAAGGCGATGTCACGCATGCCGATCGATCGAGCGACGAACGCGTCGCAATCAGCAACGCGGTCAACTAGGGCCTAAGCGATGAGCAATCCCGATCCCGCCTGGAGCCTCGGCAACGACGACGACTTCGTGCTCGAAGACGACGAGAACTTCGGCGTCGGCGACCTCGAAGGCGGCGACCTGCCCCCGTTCGACGACTCCGCGCTGGCTGCGCCGGCCAATGAAACCTCACCGCTTTCAGCGCTCGCGGGCGAAGACCCTTTCGGTCTCGACGCGCCGGCCGTCGTGCACGCGCCGCTGCCTGTAATGGCGCGCGATGAAGGGCGTACAACCGAGCAACCGGTGCCACGCATCACCATTCACGCGACATGCGATCGTCACGAGATCTCGGACATCATTTCCGGCATTTCAGCGGACCGTCGCATGGGCCGGGCCGAAATCACAGTGGAGCAAGGCGGCATTGACGCCGCCATCACGCGCTTCGCCGGCCAGGCCAGCCCCAATCTGCTGATCATCGATACGCTGCTGCAAGGCGCGGGCATGCTCCATGCCCTGGATCGCCTCGCACAAGTGATCGAGGAAGGCACCAAAGTCGTCATCATCGGCGCGGTCAACGACATCGCGCTTTTCCGGGAACTGATGTCGCGCGGCGTGAGCGAGTACATCGTCCCGCCGCTTCAGCCGCTCGATCTTATCCGCACGATCTGTGGTCTTTACGTCAATCCAGATAAGCCCTTCGCCGGCCGCGTCATCTCCGTGATCGGCGCGCGTGGCGGCATCGGCGCCTCGACGATTGCGCACAATCTCGCATGGTCGATCGCCGAGCGGCAGGAATCGAGCGCGACATTGCTCGACCTCGACCTTTCCTTCGGCACCGCCGCACTCGACTTCAACCAAGATCCGCCGCAAAACATCGCCGATGCGCTGATGGCGCCAGACCGCGTCGATGACGTATTTCTAGAGCGCGTCACCACCAAACAAACGCAACGTCTGCAGATGCTCACCGCGCCAGCCACGCTGGAGCGGGAATTCGAGCTTGATCCGCAGGCATATGAAATGGTGATCGATCGCGTGCGTCGCACCAGTCCGTTCGTGGTGCTTGATCTGCCGCACGTGTGGACATCTTGGGTGAAGCATACGCTACTCGCTGCCGATGATGCGATCATCGTCGCTGGCCCCGATCTCGCGAGCCTGCGTAACACCAAGAACATCATGGACCTGTTGAAGGCCATGCGCCCCTACGACTCGCCGCCGACTGTGGTGCTGTCGATGGTCGGTGTGCCGAAGCGGCCAGAGATTCCGTTCAAGGATTTCGCCGAAGCGTTGGGCGCTGAGCCCGTCGCTTCGATTCCGTTCGATCCCCAGCTGTTCGGTATGGCCGCAAACAACGGCCAGATGATCGGCGAAGTGGCCACGCAGTCGAAGACAGCGATGGCCCTCGATGCGCTCGCCGCATCGCTCACGGGTCGCAAAGTCGTCGAGACGAAGAAGCCGTCTCTCACCGACAAGATCCCGTTCCTAAAGCGCTAGGGGTTTGAATGTTCGGTAAGCGAGGCCTAGGCGATGCTCCAAGCGCCGCGCCGTCGACCCCCGTCGCCGCGCCACCAGCTGCGCGCGTTCAATCTGCTGTAAGCGCAAAGCCGGCCTCACCCACGCCCGCGCCGCAACCGCGCGCGACCGCTGCTGCGCCAGCGCCGCGTCCTGCCGCAGCTTCGGTCAATACGCCGGTGCATCGCGAGTCCGACAATTCGGATCAGCCGGAATATCGATCCGAGGCGTACTACCGCGTCAAGTCGACGATCTTCAACGCACTCATCGAAACCATCGATCTCACGCAACTGGCGCAGCTCGATCCGGAATCAGCGCGTGATGAAATTCGCGACATCGTCGCCGAAATCATCTCGATCAAGAACGTCGTCATGTCGATCGCCGAGCAGGAAAGTCTGCTCGACGACATCTGCAACGACGTTCTGGGCTACGGCCCGCTCGAGCCCCTGCTGGCGCGCGACGACATCGCCGACGTCATGGTCAACGGCGCGAACGCGGTTTTCATTGAAGTCAGCGGCAAGATTTCGAAGACGGGCATCCGCTTCCGTGACAACGGCCAGCTGATGAACATCTGCCAGCGCATCGTCAGCCAAGTCGGCCGCCGCGTTGATGAAAGTTCACCGATCTGCGATGCGCGCCTGCCTGATGGCTCGCGCGTGAACGTGATCGTGCCGCCGCTGGCCATCGACGGCCCGACGCTCACCATCCGGAAATTCAAAAAAGACAAGCTGAAGCTCAGCAACCTCGTTGAGTTCGGCTCGATCTCGCCAGCTGGCGCGAAAATCCTGCAAATCATCGGCGCTTGCCGATGCAACGTGTTGATCTCCGGCGGTACCGGCTCAGGCAAGACCACTCTGCTCAACACGCTGACCGCGTTCATCGATCCCACCGAGCGCGTCATCACGTGCGAAGACGCAGCCGAACTGCAGTTGCAACAGCCGCACGTTGTGCGCCTCGAAACGCGGCCGCCGAACCTTGAAGGCACCGGCCAGGTCACCATGCGTGATCTCGTCAAGAACTGCCTGCGCATGCGTCCTGAACGGATCATCGTCGGCGAAGTCCGCGGCAGCGAGTCGTTCGACTTGCTGCAAGCCATGAACACCGGTCACGACGGGTCGATGGGCACGCTGCACGCCAACACGCCGCGTGAGGCCCTCTCTCGTCTTGAATCGATGATCACGATGGGCGGCTTCTCTCTGCCGCCGAAGACCATCCGCGAAATCATCGTCGCCGCCGTCGATGTCGTCATCCAAGCAGCACGTCTGCGCGACGGTTCGCGCCGGATCACGCAGATCACCGAAGTGCTCGGCCTCGAAGGCGATACGATCATCACGCAAGATCTGCTGGTCTACGAAATTCAGGGTGAAGATCAGAACGGCCGCATTACCGGTCGTCACAAGGGCACGGGCGTCGGTCGCCCGCGCTTCTGGGAACGGGCGCGCTATTTCGGCCTTGAAAAGGAACTCGCGCAGGCTCTGGACGAAGCGGAGAACGCGTAATGGATCCCGCTCTCCTCGTTGCGGTGCTGGCGTTCGTCGCCGTCGGCGGCGTGGGCTTCGTGTTGAGCGGCAATAGCCAGCCCGTCACCGCTACCAAGCGGGTGAAAGCCGTGGCCGGCGCTGTGAAAGTTGATCGACGCAAGCAGGCCGTGGAAATCGCAGCCCTGAAGCGCCGGCAATCGACGCAGGAAGCGCTGAAGGAGCTTTCGAACAGCGAAAAGCAGTCGCGCAAACGTCGCTATTCTGTGAAGGGCCAAATAGCCCAAGCCGGCATCAAGCTCTCGCTCACGCAATTCTGGATGATGGCGGGCGGCGCAGCTTTCGTGCTGATGCTGATCGGCTTCATTGTCAGCAAGAGCCCGATCGGAGCAGGCATGGGCTTCTTCATTGGTCTGCTCGGTCTGCCGCGATGGGTGCTAGGCATGCTCGTCAGCGGTCGGCAGAAGAAGTTCGGCAACCAACTCGCCGACGCGATCGACATCATTGTCCGCGGCGTGAAATCGGGTTTGCCGCTGAACCAGTGCTTGCGCATCATCGCAGCGGAAACGCCTGAGCCCCTGCGCACCGAATTTCAGCAGCTCGTCGACTCTCAAGCGATGGGCATGCCGCTCGAATCCGGTTTGCAACGCATGTACGACCACATGCCGCTGCCGGAAGTGAACTTCTTCTCGATCGTGCTGATCATTCAGCAGAAGACGGGCGGCAACCTCTCTGAATCACTGGGCAACCTCTCCACCGTGCTGCGTTCGCGCAAGCTTATGGCCGAGAAGGTGAAGGCGCTTTCGGCAGAAGCAAAAGCCTCCGCCATGATCATCGGGTCGCTGCCCGTTTGCGTTGGCGGTCTCGTTTATTTCACCCGTCCGGCTTACATCGGCGTGCTGTTCGAGCACCCTGTGGGTCATCTCATCCTGCTTGGCTGCGCGGTGATGATGTCTCTCGGCATCTTCGTCATGCACAAGATGGTCAACTTCAAGTTCTAGGGCGCGAAGATGGCCAACAATCTCGTCGACACCCTCACCGATCCAATGAACATCGCTGGCGTTCTTGCCGCCGGCGCGTGCTTCGCAACCATTCTCACAGTCGCCACGCCCGCGATGTCTGAGAACAAGCTCGGCACGCGCCTCAAGGAAGTCGCCAAGAAGCGCGAAGAGCTGCGTAAGAAGAGCCGGGCCGATCTGGCGCGCGGCGCCACGCTGCAGCACAAGAACGCCAACAGCTTCGCCAAGAGCCTTGTCGACAAGCTCAACCTGCAAAAAGCCCTGGCTGACGATACGCTGACTGAAAAGCTCGTGCGCGCCGGCCTTCGCGGCCACGCCGCGCAAACGATGTTCTACTTCTATCGCGCCGCGCTGCCGATCGCGTTCGGCGCCTTTGCGCTCTTCTATGTTGTGGCTCTGGGCCACGACATGGTCATGCAAATGAAGCTTGCCGCGGTCGTAGGCGGCGTTGCGTTGGGCTATTACGCGCCAAACCTTTATCTGAAGAACCTCGCCGACAAGCGCCGCGGCAAGATCATGCAAGCGTTTCCGGACAGCTTGGACATGATGCTGATCTGCGTAGAAAGCGGCATGTCGATCGAAATGGCGCTTGGCCGCGTTGGCCAAGAAATCGCTCCAGCTTCCGTCGAACTCGCCGAGGAGTTCGCGCTGACGACTGCCGAGCTCTCGTACTTGCCAGAGCGTCGCATGGCCTACGAGAACCTTGCGCGCCGCGCCAACCATCCGGGCGTCAAGGCTGTCGCGATGGCGCTGACGCAGGCGGAGAAGTACGGCACGCCGGTTGGCCAAGCTCTGCGCGTCATGGCCAAGGAAAACCGCGAACTGCGCCTCTCGGAAGCAGAGAAGAAGGCCGCGTCTTTGCCGCCGAAGCTCACGGTGCCGATGATCGTGTTCTTCCTGCCGGTTTTGTTCGCCGTCATTATCGGTCCGGCGATTATCCAGGTGAATGAGATCCTCGGCGCACGCGGCGGCCACTGACGGCTAGCGCGCCAGTCTTCAGCTCAACTGAAATCAGAAGCGCTTAGCGCCCTTGCCGGCCCATGTCGTTCCAACGGCGCGGATCGCTGAGCAGGCCGCGCAAATACTGCATGTTCTCAGCAGCGACGGCTGGCGGGAGTTCATTGCGCTCGATCTGCTCGGCCTCGTCGAACTTGCCTTGTAACGCCAGCGCAATCGCGAGGTTCTGCCGCGCTTCGGGGGGCGCGCTCGGTTGCGCGACGGCCTGGCGAAGGATCGGTTCGGCTTCATCCGGCTCACCCGCCATGATGTGTGAGACGCCGAGATTGGTGAGGATGCGGCCATCGTTCGGCTGCAGCGCAAGCGCTTCTTGATACGCGCGTCGCGCGTCATCGAAGCGCCCGAGCTGATCCAGGGCCGCGCCCAGCGCCGAGCGCACGCGCCAATTCTCCGGCTCCGCCGCAGCAACCAGCGCCAGCGGGCGAAGCGCGTCCTGTGGATTGCCGTGTGCGATTTGCGCCAAGCCGTATGTCGTCAGCAATTGGCGATCTTCCGGGAACCGCCCAATTGCTTCGCCCGCCACCTGGACAGCGCGATCAAAGCGTCCCCCTTTGCGGAGCGCTTCGGAGAATTGCTGAGCCGCTTCAAGGTCGTTCGGGAAGGTCTGATACTCACCCGCCCAGTAGGCCATCTGCGTCAGGATATCTTCGCGCGCGACGGCGCGGCGCGCTTGGCGGTCCACGGGCCGCGCGCCCTCGGGCGCGCCGGACGTATTGACCTGTGCGTGTTCACCTCCGCCCACGGTCGCGCAGGCAGCCAGCGTCGAGACAGCAAGCATCGCAGCAGAAAAGCGGAGCATGGCGGCGAATCCTAATAAGCGCCTAAAGCTGCGCCGACATGCTCAACAAAGACCTAATGACACCCTAGGTAAGGCACATGGCCAAACTTCCCTTCCTCGCCGACGCCAACGCCCCCGCGATCCCGATCCACGCTCTGCGCACCAACGAGTGGAGCCACTGGATCGAGCGGCACTCTGAAACGCTGCGGCGCCTCGCGGCCGCGCACGACTTCCAGGCGCAGAACGGGCGCATTCTGCTCGTTCCAGCGACTGACGGTGCAGTAGAGCGCGTGCTGTTCGGCGTCGGCGACAAGGCCAATGCCAACGTCATGGGCGCGCTGGCGCAGCACCTGCCTGCGGGCGACTATCGCATCGCCTTCGCGCCGCGGGAGTTCAACGCCACCGCAACCGCGATTGCATGGGGCCTCGGAGCGTATGCGTTCGACCGCTACAAGAAGCGCAAGCGCCCTGCGCCACAGCTCGCGCCGCCCGAAGGCGCGGACATGGCCGAAGCCGCACGCGTGGTCGAAGCCTCCTGGCTTGCGCGCGATCTCGTCAACACGCCGACAAACGACATGGGACCGGACGCGCTGCAAGCCGCAGCCGAAACAGTTGCGAACGAAAACGGCGCGGAGATCGAGATTATCGCTGGCGATGCGTTGCTCGCGCAGAATTATCCCTTGATCCACGCCGTCGGCCGCGCCGCAGCGCAAGCGCCGCGCCTTGTGCATATCTCCTGGGGCGATCCTAACGCGCCGCGCGTCGCGCTCGTCGGCAAAGGCGTTACGTTCGACACCGGCGGTCTCGATATCAAACCTTCCGCCGGAATGCGCATGATGAAGAAAGACATGGGCGGCGCGGCGCATGCGCTCGCGCTTGGACAACTCATCATGCAGTCGAAACTGAATGTGCGGCTTGAGGTGTTCCTCGCCATCGTGGAGAACGCCATCTCTGCTGACGCCTTCCGCCCTGGCGACGTCATTCCCAGCCGCAAAGGTCTCACCGTCGAGATCGATAACACCGACGCCGAAGGTCGCCTCATCCTCGCCGACGCGCTTGCGCGTGCTTGCGAAGACAAACCCGCGCTGTTGCTCGACTTCGCAACCCTGACGGGGGCAGCGCGCACCGCGCTCGGCCCAGATATCCCGCCCTTCTATACCGGCGACGATGCACTCGCCGCGGACTATGCGGCCGCCGCCGTCGAAACCGCGGATCCGCTTTGGCGCATGCCGCTATGGGATGCCTACGAGGGCGACATGGACAGCCCGATCGCCGATCTCAAAAACACCGGCGACGGCGCGATGGCCGGTTCGATTTACGGCGCGTTGTTCCTCCGCCGGTTCGTCACCGTTCCGGCTTGGGTCCATTTCGACATTTTCGCCTGGGCCCCCAAAGAAAAACCCAGCCGTCCGCAAGGCGCTGAAGCCCAGGCGCTACGGGCATCGTTCCGTGTCGTAAAAGATAGATTTGGTTAATCATTCCGGCTTGCCCACAACATCTTGTGGTTTCGAGCTTGCACCGACCACCAAATCAGCGAATCTTCCACTTGCGATTCAACTGGAGGGAGCGGCATGGAGCTCGTCCGAGATCAAGTGGAAGCCCTGGATTTGTGGCGTCGGGTTACCGTCACCACCGTGCGTTCGGATGCCCCGGACCTCACAGCCCGCCAAATGGCGGTGCTGATGACGGTTCGTCTGCAGCCGGCGCCTCACACCGTACGCGGCCTCGCTGCGACGCTGAACGTCGGCAAGCCGGCGATTACCCGCGCTTTGGATACGCTGTCGCGCCTGGGCTTCGTCCAGCGCCGCCGCGATCCCAAGGACGGCCGCAACGTGTTCGTGGAACGCACCGAAAAGGGTGACGCGTTCCTGGAACAGCTGGGCGCGACGATCCTGCAAGACGAGAGCGCGCAGCTGCATCGTCCGGTGCTACAAGCGGTTTCATGACCGATCCAAGGCTGACGCCGGCGCGCAGCGATGTGGCGGCGGCGAAGCTCAAGGGAAAAGTCGAAGCGGCGCGTTTCGTTGAACCGCAGCCTCGGCAAGTGAGAGTGGGCGCCTCCGTTTTACGTGAGGCGCCTTCTTTCGTTGCGCGACTGGAAACGCAATTGCTCTACGGCGAAGTGTTCGACGTCTATGACGAGGACGCGGACGGCTGGGTGTGGGGCCAAGCGCGCCTCGATGGCTACGTTGGCTACGCGCGCGCCGAGAGCTTCGCGGAAGATATCGAAGACCCAACGCACCGCGTTGCAGTGCTGCGTACGCTCGTCTTCCCCGAGCCTGACAAAAAATCACAACCGCCGTCGCCGCTCAGTCTCAACGCCAAGCTGAAAATCATCGCGATGGAAAACGGCTTCGCTGGCATCAGCCGCGGCGGCTGGGTCTATGCCGCGCATCTCGCGCCGATCGACGCCAAAGTCGATGATTGGGTTGCGAGCGCGGAGCGGTTCGTCGGTCTGCCCTATTTGTGGGGCGGCAAGGATTCGAGCGCGCTTGACTGCTCGGGCCTAGTGCAAAGCGCGCTCGAGACCGGCGGCATCGCAGCGCCCCGCGACGCCGACATGCAAGAAGACACCGTAGGACACGCGATCCCACTCGATTCAAAGCTTCAGCGCGGCGATCTCGTGTTCTGGAACGGCCATGTCGGCGTGATGCGCAGCTCCACCGAACTGCTTCACGCCAATGGCTTCCACATGCAGGCGGTTATCGAGCCGCTGAGCGAAACAATCGCCCGCTCGGGCGCGCCGCGTAGTATCCGGCGTCTGTAGCGCTTTAGCGACCTGGAGCCGCGGCCGTCGTCGCTGCTGGTGCGCCTTCAGTGGTGGTCGCGCCATCAGCGGGCGCTGCTCCTTCAGCCGGCGCGGCTTCAGGCAATGGCGCGGGCAGCGGCACGTTGTTCGGCGAGATCGATCGCAAATAGGCGATGATGCCAATGCGATCCTGATCGCCCCGGAGGCCAGCAAACGCCATCTTCGTGCCACGCACAACAGTAGCCGGCGCGTGCAGGAAGTCGTTCAGCGCGAGATAGTCCCAGTTGCCGCCATGCGCTTGCATCGCTTCGGAATACTCAAAGCCAGCATGGCTCGCGACCGGACGCCCGAATACGTCATGCAGGTTCGGGCCAATGCGGTTTGCGCCGCCAGCATCAAACGTGTGGCACGATTGGCATTGCGCGGAGACGCGCTCGCCCCGCGCGATCAGATCCGCCAGTTGCGTTGGATCCGCAAAGAGGCGGCCAAAGTCTGGCGGGCCAGCCGGTTCGGCAGGGCCACCGCCGGTCTCGATCGCGACTTCGGGCAGAAAACCGGCCTTCTCGGGATAATTCGGGTGCACAACTGACTCGGCCAAAACGCCGATACCCATCACGCCTAGCACCGAAGCCAATACCGCTCCGGCGATCGAATTGAACCTGAGATCGCTCATTGCCCTGCCCTAGCCGGCCAAATAGTCGGCGCGGTTATGGCCTGCGTCGGGCGGCTCGCCAAGTCGGCGCGTGGCGCCGAAACCGCTCCGATCGGCCTTGCGCGTCGAACCGCCGCACGGCAAGCCGAGCGCCATGCCCGCTGTAGTCGTTATTCCCGCCCGCATGGCCTCCACCCGTCTGCCTGGCAAGCCGCTGGCGGATATTCACGGCAAGCCGATGATTGCCTGGATGGTGGAGATCGGCCGCGCCGCGAATGCCGGCCCCGTCCTTGTCGCCGCCGCAGAGGAGGAGGTGGCGGAAGCCGCACTCAAGGCCGGCGCGAACGTGACACTGACTGACCCTGACCTGCCGTCCGGCTCCGATCGCGTGCACGCGGCGTTGCAAGCGTTCGATCCTGACGGCCGCTACGATATCGCCGTCAACCTCCAAGGCGATATGCCGACAATGCGCGCCGCCGATGTGGCGCGTGCTGTCACGGCGCTCAAAGCCAATGCAGACATCGCCACCCTCGTCTCGCCCTCAACCGACGATGCCGAGCGCAACAACCCAAATGTCGTAAAAGCCATTCGCGCCGCCGATGGACGTTGTCTTGCGTTTACGCGCGCGGCCGCGCCATGGGGCGAGGGGCCGATCGAACGCCACGTCGGCATCTATGTGTATCGACGCGATGCGCTCGCGCGTTTCGTCGCTACGCCGCCGTCACCGCTTGAGCAACGCGAAAAGCTGGAGCAATTGCGCGCTCTCGAAATGGGTATGACAATCTACGCAGATGCTGTCGAAGTCTTTCCAAAAGGTGTCGATAGCCCCGCGGACCTCGAAGCAGCGCGCGCATTTCTAAGCACACGTTAAGCGTCGGAGTCGGCGCGTTCGCAATTTGCGAACCATTTTCTTCCGAATTCCCGCGACATCTTCAGCACGCGTTATCCACTCACCCCGCTAATCCATGTCAATGACATAGCTGCGCACGCGGCGGGGGAAGAAATGAACGTGAAGGCAACGATTGTGCGCCGCCTCAAGACGGCGCGGCTTTCGGTGTGGCGCATTCTGCAAGCCGCATCCACAAGCCATAAACTCGCCGTCGCGTTCGCGCTGTTTCTCATTCCGTTAGGTTTCGTCGCAGGCAAACTCGCGGAGGAACAACAGAGCGCCGTTGATATCGCGCGCCAAGAGCGGGACGGCGCCGCCTATCTTCGCGTTGTGAATGACGCGCGTTCGCTGCTCTTCATGCAGGCGCGCGCGCAACAGCTTGGCCTCGACGAGGTCGACAATATTTCCGCCGCCATCCGAGCGTTGCGCTCAGCCGAACGTCGCTATGGTGACGGCCTGGGCACCGAAGGTTGCGCCGAGCGCGCCATCATGGCCATGCAAGTCATGATCAACAATCGTCGCGCACGCGGCACAGCGGCCGGCGCCGCGAGCGCGGCCTTGACAGATCTCGCGCACCGCATTGGCGACCGCTCACACTTGATGCGCGACCCCGATCGAGCCAGCCATTTCGCGGTCGATGCCGTTCTCGAACACACACCGCTCCTAGCGCAACAAACGCGCGACATCGCCCACGACATCGATGCCGCGTTCGCCGACCGGCGCCTCAGCGAAACAGAGCGCGCTTTGGTCTTGCAGCGCCTCGCCGTGCTGGAGAGCGCAACCGAAGCGCTCGACGACGCGATGGAGTCGATGCTTTCGGCCGCCGACAGCGAACGCTTGCGCGCCACGTTCGGCCCCGCGGTGCTCTCTACCATCGTAAACATCTCATCGTATCGGAGCTTCGTTGAGCAAGCGATAGCGCGAGGCCGAGTGAATCAACACGACCTGGTCGGCACGGAGTCCGGGGCGCAATTCGCTATTTCAGAACTCTCCTCACGCGTCTCGGTCGCGCTCGATGACATGCTCGAACTGCGCGCCGAGCAATTGGCGAATGAACGCACCGGCACGCTGCTGCTTGCGATGGCGCTTTTCGTCGTGGTGCTCGGCTCGATCGTCGCGCTGCTGCGCATCGGCCTCGTGCAACCGATCGACTCGCTCTCGGCCTCGATCCGCGCGATCGCGGACGGCAGTTACGAGACCGATATCCCGGCGCTCACGCGCGGCGACGAGATTGGCGATATGGCTCGCGCGCTCGCCATTCTGCGCGGCGCCGCGCAGGCGCGCATCGCGGCGGACGCCGCCCGCCTCGCTGCCGAAACTGCCAACACCGCAAAGTCGCAATTCGTCGCCAATATGAGCCACGAGTTGCGTACGCCGCTCAACGCCATCATCGGCTACGCAGAAATCCTCTCCGAGGACGCCGAGGATCGCGGCGACAGCGCTTCCACCGCCGACCTCCAGCGCATCAACATGGCCGCGCGCCACCTGCTCGCTGTCATCAACGACATTCTCGATCTCTCCAAAATCGAAGCCGGCCGCATGGACGTTTTGGCCGCGCCTCTCGATCCGCGCGAGATCATCGATGATGTCGTCGCGACCGCGCAGCCACTTGCCGCCAAGAACGCCAACCTGCTCGAACTCGACATCGAGCCGATCACGGAAGCCTACGTCGACGCGCAGAAAATGCGCCAATGCTTGCTCAACCTGCTGTCAAACGCGTGCAAATTCACCAAGCAGGGCCGCGTGACGGTGAAGCTGGCGCGTGAAGAGCGCGACGGCGTCCCGCATCTTGTGTTTAGCGTCACCGACACCGGCATCGGCCTCACCGAAGAACAAACCAGCCGGCTCTTCCAAGCCTTCGAGCAGGCCAGCGCCACCACGGCGCGCGAATTCGGCGGCACGGGTCTTGGCCTTATGATCACGCGCCGCATGGCGCAGATGATGGGCGGCGACGTCACCGTCAGCAGCGTGTACGGCAAGGGCTCGACTTTCACGCTCTATGCGCCGCAATTCTACAAAGGTTTTGGCGTCTCCGCTTCTGGCGACGTATTTGCCCGCGAAGGTGATGATGATGCGCCGCTCGCCATCGTGATCGATGATGAAGCTAGCGCCCGCGACCTTGCCGTTCGCGCCTTGACGCAAGTTGGCTTCGCGGTCCAATGCGCGCGCACCGCGGAGGCTGGCGTCACGCTCGCTCGCGATCTCAAACCCTCGCTTGTAATTCTCGACATCAACCTGCCAGATCGCGACGGCTGGGATGTCATCACCGACCTCACGCTCGATTCCGAAACGCGCAACGCGCCGATCATCGTGCTTTCGATCGAAGAGGATCGCCGCCGTTCGATCGAATTGGGGGCTGCCGAGCATTTGGTGAAACCCGCGACGCGCGACATTCTCTGCGCCGCGGCATTACGCCTAGCGCGTATTCGCCCGCGTGCGACGGCCAACGAAGTCAGCGAACTCGTGCGTCTCCGTGCTTAGCCCGGGAAGCTCTGAATTCCGATCTCACTCAAGACGCCGTCCTCAAGCGCAAGGCATTTCTCGCTTTCCATCCCCTGCACGTAGCAGAACACCGGCGCATTGCGCTCACGCAGCGCCATATAAGTTTCGCGCGTGAAGCCCTCGGCCACATAGAACGGAAATTCACCGTTCTGCGGCCCCTCCGCGCCTTCAGGCCAATCGGGCAGCGCGGATGTTGTGTCGATCGTGTGGTTGGCGCTCTGGATCCATTCGCCAAGCGCCGTCCGCATCGCGCGCGAGTCGCGCGCCTGCGCGAGATCCATCACCTGCGCAGTCGGATAAGCCTGCGCATAAGCGACGCCGCTCTGATCGCGGATGACGATCGTCGCCACAGCGTGCTCGCAATCTGCGCCGAGCGTGCCAGCTTCAACTGTCAGTTCCGAGCCGGCGGCAGGCGTCCACGGCTTACTGGCGGTCACTTCGCAGCGCCCACCGGCGCGCTCATTCATTTGCTGCAGACAACCGCCCAACCCCAGGGCGAGAATGCCAACGATCACCAACCCACGCATAAGCCACCTCCACCGGAGGGGAGTTTAGCGCGCAAAATGCGCCCGCACCAGTTCACCCACCTCTTGTAGCGCTGTCGTGGCGGTTTTCGAGTACGCGGTGAAATTCAAGCCGCCGTGCATCAGCACAGGGTACTTTTTCTCCTGCACATCAACGCCCGCGCGCCGCAATGCGTCGACAAAGAGTTTCACATCCGCGCGCACCGGGTCCATGGGCCCGCCGCCCGCCACGATCGTTGGCGGCGCCGCGCCGAGGTCCACATCAAGCAAAGAAGGCAGCGCCTCCGCACCCAGGCTGCGCGCGATATAAAGGCACGCCACGCGCCCCAGAAACCGGAAATTCCGGAGCTCCTCTTCCGCCCAGAGCGAGTCCTGAACGTGGATCAGCGGATAGAGCAGCACCTGCATCGCGATGGCGCCGGGCGTCGCGCGATTGATTTCCAGCGCCATCGTCGCCGCGAGATACGCGCCCGCGCTGTCGCCTGCCAGTACAAGTCGGCCCGGCTCCGCACCGAAGCGCTGCGCATTCTGAAACGCCCAAGCACACGCCGCGCGCACGTCTTCAATCTGGCCTGGGAAGCGCGTTTCGGGCGCCAATCGGTAGCCGACAGAGAGCACGCGCCCGCGCGACGCCTTCGCCAACCACGAGCATATGGAATCGTGTGTGTCGATGTCACAGCACACAAACCCGCCGCCGTGAAAATAGACGAGCAACGGCGCATCAGCGGCGCCACGCGCCTCATAATAGCGCGCGGGCAAATCGCCCGCCGGCCCGGCGATCGCGATCTCTTCGACCTTCGCCAACCCGCCGGCGCGCGCCGCCGGCACCGCCAACAACGTGCGCAATCCCCTGCGCGTCTGCGCCAGGATCGCGCTTTCGACGGTCTGCGCCATGCTCATTGCGGGTGGGCCCTACCTTAACGCGGACGCTTAGGCTAACGCTCGCGAGCTATGACCGATCGTATCTCCTTTCAAGGCGAACCTGGGGCGAACTCTCACATCGCCGCAAATGAGGCCTTCCCAGAATTCGAGCCGCTGCCATGCGCGAGTTTCGAGGATGCTTTTGCAGCCGTCAGCGAGGGCCAGGCGCGCTATGCGATGATACCGGTCGAAAATTCGCTCTTCGGCCGCGTCGCCGACGTGCACCACCTCATTCCCGAGAGCGGGCTCTACATTATCGGCGAACGCTTTGTGCCGATTAAGCACCAATTGCTGGGCTTAAAGGGAGCGACACTTGGCGCGCTCACCCACGTCCGCTCGCATCCCCAAGCCCTGGGGCAATGTCGCAAGCTGCTGCGCGAGCTCGGCGTTGTAGCAGTGAAGACGGCCGATACGGCAGGCGCGGCGCGTGAAATCGCCGAACTCGGCGATCCTAAGATCGGCGCCTTGGCGTCCACGCTCGCGGGCGAACTCTACGGCCTCGACGTTCTCAAGGCCGACATTGCCGACGCCGCCCACAACACGACACGTTTCCTCGTCTTCGCGCGTGAGCCGCAGAACGCAAAGCTTGGCGATGGCCCATGCATGACGAGCTTTGTCTTCCGCGTCCGCAACGTGCCAGCCGCGCTGTACAAAGCGCTCGGCGGCTTCGCGACAAATGGCGTCAACATGACGAAGCTCGAGAGCTACATCGAAGGCGGCGCATTTTCCGCAGCCATGTTCTTCGCCGAAGTGGAAGGCCACCCTGAAGAGCGCAGCGTGAGCCTTGCGATGGAAGAACTCGGCTTCTTCTCGTCCTCCCTCACCATCCTCGGCACGTATCCCGCCGATCCTTTCCGGCGGGCGTAACCACCGTACCCGCCCGCGCGTAGGAGACTAAACGAGGGGAATGGCCGACGAAGCCCATCTTCGGGCCTTGCTGCTCCAAGGCCTCGCCGGCGACGAAGCCGCGCACCGCGTCTTTCTGACGGAAGCGGCGGGGCTGTTGCGCGCCTATTTCCGCAATCGTCTGCGCGGGCGCGCCGAAGATGCGGAGGATCTCGTGCAAGAGACACTCGTCGCACTGCATACGCGCCGCGACAGCTACGACCCCGCCTATCCTCTCACGGCTTGGCTCTATGCGATTGCCCGCTATCGCCTGATCGATTTCTTGCGCCGCGCCAAGCATCGCACGCACGCGCCGCTCGACGGCATCGAGATCGGCGAAATCGACCCCGACTACGAAGCCAGCGACGCCAAGCGCGACATCAACACCCTTCTCGACAAACTCCCCGAAAAACAGCGCACCGCCATTCGCATGGTGAAGCTCGAAGAGAAGAGCGTGAAGGAAACAGCCGACGCCACGGGGCTTTCGGAATCCGACATCAAAATATCCATCCATCGCGGCCTGAAGACACTGATGCGTCTTATGGGCCAGGAGCAGCCCCAGGAGACGGGGAAGTGAAGACCGACGATCTCATCAACGCGCTCGCGCGCGGCGCGGGACCGGCCGAACGTCCCCGCTGGGGGATGAATCTGGCGATTACGCTCGTCGTCGGCCTCATTGTGGCGTGCGCTCTCGTCGCGATCGGTCTCGGCGTGCGTCCGGACATCGGCACGGCGCGTATGCCGGTGATGATGAAAGCGATGTTCTCGGCGCTGGCAGCCGCCGTGATCTTGCCGATCGCAGTCCAGTTGATGAAACCCGGTCGCCCACTTGGTTGGCGTCTTGGCGCTGTCGGGCTTTTCGTCAGCGTATGTGTGATCGCTACGGTCACCGCTCTGATGGGCGAAATGCCCGAGCAGCGCTGGCAAGCATGGATGGGCGGCGAAGGCCGCGCGCCATGGTGCGTCGTGCTGATACCGATCCTGGCTGTCCCTGCGGCAGCCCTGCTGACTTGGTTCATGCGCGCGTTCGCGCCAACGCGGATTACGCTCACCGGCGCGGCAATTGGCGCACTCTCCGGCGGCGTCTCGGCGGTGGCTTACGCCATGTATTGCCCCACGGATTCCGTCGCGTTCGTCACGACGTGGTACACGCTCGCCATCGCGGTCTGCGCCGCGCTCGGCGCGCTTATTGGCTCAAAATTCCTGCGCTGGTAACGTTCGGCACAGAACGCAACAGGGCCGGGGCAGACGCATGGATTTTGACGACGTCATTCGCGGGCGGCGCAGCATTCGCGGCTACAAGCCCGATCCCGTGCCGAAAGCGCTCATCGAAGAAATCATCGCGCTCGCTATGCGCGCGCCCTCCTCGATGAACACGCAGCCGTGGAATTTCTACGTCATCACCGGCGAGCCGCTGAACCGCATACGCGCCGGCAACACCGAGCGCATGGTCTCGGGCGTCCCGCAGTCGCGTGAGTTTCGCACGGGTCAACCCTTCGCAGGGCCGCATCGCGAACGCCAGATCGCCGTCGCAAAGCAATTGTTTGCCGCCATGGGCATCGCGCGCGACGACGCAGAGCGCCGACAAGATTGGGTGCTCCGCGGCTTTCGCCAGTTTGATGCGCCGGTCTGCATTATCGTGACGTACGACCGCGCTCTTGACGGCAGCGACGACACCCCGTTCGATTGTGGCGCGGTGACGACTGCGCTCGTCAACGCAGCTTGGTCGCGCGGCCTCGGCGCCGTGATCAACAGCCAAGGCATCATGCAATCGCCCGTCGTGCGCGAACATGCCGGCATCGCTGACGACCAAGTCATCATGAAAAGCATCGCCCTCGGCTGGCCAGATGAGACTTTCCCGGCAAACGCCGTCGTCTCCGAACGCAAGCGCGTGGAGGAAGCGACGGTGTTTGTGGGATTCGATTAGGGCGATGTAACCCAGCTCAGGCCTCGTGCGTCCTTTCCGGCAAGGAGGGCCGCCATGTTGCCTCAGATCAAACGCTACGCGCCCACGGCGATCTCGCTTTTCGCGGCGGCCGTTTTTCTCGATAGCCTGCGCTACAAATTCACGGACCACCCGAAAACACAGGAAATCTTTGGTCGGCTCGATGGCTGGGCCGGTTCGCTGGGTTTGCCTGGCCTTTTCGGGCACACCGGCCTTTTTAGCCAATATGTCATCGGCTCCGCCGAGTTGCTCGCTTCATCACTGTTGTTGGTCGGGCTGTTGCCGCGCTTCACGCGCCTCAATGCGCTGGGTGCGCTTATTGGCTTTGCCGTCATGACCGGCGCCGTGAACTTCCACCTCTGGACGCCACTCGGCATCGATCCGAACAATGACGGCGGCGGCCTCTTCGCCGCTGCGGTGACCATCTGGTTCACCTCGATCGTGCTCATCATCATCCGCCGCAACGAACTGATCGGCCTCGTCGGCGACCTTGGCCGGGCGTTCGTCCCATCACCCAAATCACAAACAGCGCCTGCTCGGGCGCCAGCTCACGCCTGAAGGAAACACTATGCGCCAGCTTCTTATCGCTATCGCCCTTGCCGCCAGTGCGCTCGCCGTCGCCACGCCTGCGCATGCTGACCAAGCGCCGGTTTACACCGGCTTGCTCTCCCGCGTCGCCGTGGGCGGCTACGACCCCGTCGCTTATTTCACCGATGGCCGCCCAGTGCGCGGCGTGGAGCAATTTCGCATCACGCACCAAGGATACGAATACCGCTTCGCGAATGCTGAGCATCTGGCCGCATTTCGCGCCAACCCCGCCCGCTATACGCCCCAATACGGCGGCTACTGCGCCTGGGCCGTCAGCCAAGGCTACACCGCCGCTGGCAACCCGCAGAACTGGCGCATTGTCGATGGCCGGCTCTATCTCAACTACAATGACGAGATTCAGCAGCGCTGGGAGCAAGACATCCCGACACGCATCCGCGAGGCTAACGCCAACTGGCCCCGCGTGCTCAGCCGCTAACGTTACGGCGCCGGCCCGCCGGATAGCCGCATTGACGAGAGATTTCTGACGGGGTTTATGTGCGACCGCGAATTGTGCGCGGCGACGCGCATCTAATCTCCAAGGATTTCAACGATGAAGGTCCTCGTCCCGGTTAAGCGGGTGCTCGATTACAATCTTAAGGTCCGGGTGAAACCGGATGGATCAGGTGTCGATCTCTCGAACCTCAAAATGTCGATCAATCCGTTCTGCGAAATCGCGATCGAAGAAGCGGTGCGGATGAAGGAAGGCGGCGGCGGACACGCAAAGGACAGCGCGACGGAAGTCGTGGCCGTTTCGATCGGCCCTGAACAAGCGCAAGAGACGCTGCGCAACGCCCTGGCGATCGGCGCGGACCGAGGAATTCTCGTCAAGGCTGACGGCGAAGTGGAGCCGTTGGCAGTTGCCAAGATTCTGAAGGGCGTCATCGACGCGGAAAAGCCGGATCTGGTGATCCTCGGCAAGCAAGCGATCGACGACGACAACAACGCCACGGCTCAGATGCTGGCCGCCCTCCTCGATTGGCCGCAAGCGACGTTCGCCTCGAAGATCGTGCTCGCGGGCTCGAAAGCGACGGTGACGCGTGAAGTCGACGGCGGCTTGCAGACGCTCGATGTCGATCTGCCGGCAATCATCTCGACGGACTTGCGCCTCAACGAACCGCGCTACGCTTCGCTGCCGAACATCATGAAGGCGAAGAAGAAGCCGATCGATATGAAGACGCCGGCCGATTACGGCGTGGACACCGCGCCGCGCCTGCAAACCGTGAAGACCGCCGAGCCAGGCAAGCGCCAGGCCGGCATCAAAGTGAAGACGACGGCTGAACTCGTCGGCAAGCTCAAAGAAGCGGGAGTGATCTAAAATGGCCGTTCTCGTTATTGCCGAGCACGACAATGCGTCTGTGAAGGACGCGACCAATAAGGTCGTCACCGCCGCTAAGGCGATGGGTGGGGATGTGGACGTTCTGGTCGCCGGTTCGAACGCTGGCGGCGCTGCTGCCGCCGCTGCGAAGATCGATGGCGTCCGCAAAGTGCTTCACGCCGATGGCGCGACCCTGGCCAAGCAGATGGCTGAGCCGTTGGAAGCGCTCATCGTGCCGCTCGCCGCCAACTACGACGCGATACTCTTCCCCGCCACGACGACGGGAAAGAACGCCGCGCCGCGCGTGGCTGCAAAGCTCGACGTGATGCAGGTTTCCGGCGTCATCGGCGTTGAAGGCGCCGATACGTTCGTGCGTCCGATCTACGCGGGCAACGCGATCATCACAGTGAAGGACAGCCAGCCCAAGAAAGTGCTCGTTGTGCAACCGACCGCGTTCAAAGCCGCCGGCAATGGCGGCAGCGCTTCGGTCGAAACGACGGCGGCGCCAGCCGGCCCATTCAAGTCGGCGTTCGTCAGCGAAGAGATGGCAAAGTCTGATCGCCCCGAGTTGACGGCTGCGAAGCGCATCGTCTCGGGCGGCCGCGCGCTGGGTTCGAGCGAAGAGTTCCACAAAGTGCTTGAGCCGCTGGCGGACAAGCTCGGCGCGGGCATCGGCGCTTCGCGTGCTGCGGTCGACGCCGGTTACGCACCGAACGATTATCAAGTCGGTCAGACGGGCAAAGTCGTGGCGCCGGAACTCTACGTCGCTGTCGGCATTTCGGGCGCCATCCAGCACTTGGCGGGCATGAAGGACTCGAAAGTCATCGTCGCCATCAACAAGGATGAGGACGCGCCGATCTTCCAGGTAGCCGATTACGGTCTGGTCGCCGATTATAAGACGGCCGTGCCCGAACTCATGGACGAGTTGACCAAAGCCGGCGTCTAAGCCCTTGCACCGGCCTCAGGCCTATGCTGCACTGCAACAAGAATTGCTTTTCAGCAGGGCCTGAGGGCCTATGGCCGGTAAGATGACAAACATACGTACGGTCGGCGTCATTGGCGCCGGGCAAATGGGCAACGGCATCGCGCACGTATGCGCGCTGGCCGGTTATGACGTGCTGCTCAACGACGCAGACGAAGGCCGCATCGACAACGCCCTGCAGATCATCACGAAGAATCTGACTCGTCAGGTACATCGTGAAGTGATCAAGCAGGCCGACGCCGACGCAGCCATCAAACGCATCAAAGGCGCGCCAAAGCTGGACGGCCTTGGCGCCTGCGATCTCGTAATCGAATCCATCGTCGAGCAGGACGACGCCAAAAAGAAGATCTTCGCCGATCTGCGTAGCGTTTTGCGGCCTGACGCGATCCTCGCGTCGAACACCTCATCGATCTCGATAACGCGCCTTGCGGCGACCACCGATCGTCCTGACAAATTCATCGGCGTTCACTTCATGAACCCCGCGCCGGTTATGGAGTTGGTCGAAATCATTCGCGGCCTGGCGACGAGCCAGGAGACGTACGACACGTCGGTGAAGTTCGTCGAAACGCTCGGCAAAAAGATCGCCAACGCCGAAGACTTCCCTGCTTTCATCGTCAACCGCGTGCTCGTGCCAATGATCAACGAGGCCGTCTACACGCTGTACGAAGGCGTCGGCTCGGTTGAAGCGATCGACAAAGCCATGCGACTCGGCGCGCACCACCCGATGGGTCCGCTTGAACTCGCGGACTTCATCGGCCTCGATACGTGCCTCTCGATTATGCAAGTGCTCTACGAGGGCCTGGCGGATTCGAAATATCGCCCCTGCCCGCTGCTGGTGAAATATGTCGAAGCCGGCTGGCTTGGCCGCAAAACCAACCGCGGCTTCTACGATTATCGCACCGACCCGCCGACTCCCACGCGCTAAGCATCCGTCGGCAGTTCATCCAAGAACATACGGGGCGCCGCATTCTGCGACGCCCCGTTTTCATGCGCTTCACAAGGCCATACTGGCCATCAGGCGCGCGCCATCCGCCATGTAAGCCACGACGGCGATCGTGAAAGCCGCGCCGATGCTCCATTCGAGCAACGTGATTGCAGTGCGCATAGAAGGTCCCCGGTAACGCGGACGGGGAGGTGTCCGCGCCGCGGAGATAAGCGCGCGGCGCAACGCGAATGTGGCGCGCGCATTAAATGATCGTGATGTTCGAACGAACCGGCCCGCGCCTTGCATCCGCGCAACAGCGCTGGGGACAACACGCACATGAATATCGGCTCGATCGGTACAAATCCGCTGCTTTCGCTGAATTTTCAGCAGCGCACGAACCAAACACCCGCGGACGCAATGCAGATCTTGCCGCCGCGCCAGGCAAATTCTGCAGCGCAAACAATCTTGCCGCCCAACAGCGCTACGCAGTTATCGTTCGAAACCTTGCTCTCGCTGCAAAGCCTCGATCAGCCGGCGCTCGAAGAGGTGCAGGCGCCAACGCCTACGCAGATATTCCTGCAGGAAGCGCAGAAATCTCCGATGGAGCGCATGCGCGAGCAGATCCTTGAGCAACTCGGCCTGACAGAGGACGCAATCGATCAGATGCCGCCGGAAGAGCGCCGCGCCGTCGAAGATCAAATCCGAGAAATGATCGAGCAGAAATTGCGCGAAGGCATGGGCGCCGATCGCGAAGCGCCCGACTCCAATGCCTCGATGATCGAGGCCGTCGCCTAGCGCTCGAACATGAGGCGGACGTTGTTCTGCCGCAACATAGCAAGAATTGGCGCGCGATTGCGCGCAGCCGAAGGCTCGGATTGCCGGGCGTTCACGTCCCCCGTTCACCACGCCCGCCATCCACACGAAAGCGGCGCCCTTCCCGGTTGCGCCTCAGTGACGCCCAGAATGCACCCTCTAGAGTGCGCCCATGCGCGCTCCGATCCCGCAACGCATCGCGCCGCTGTCATGGCGCAAGCCGGCGTTTCTCTGGACGCCTGCGGCGCTCTTTATGGCGATCGCCTGGCCGGGGGTGCTGTTCAGTAGCGATCCCGGGCTGCAACGCCTCGCCATCATAGCGGGGCTGGTCGTTTTTGCTGTCGCGCTCATTACCCTTGGCATCAACTGGGCCGTGGGGCGCGCGCCGAAGGAACGGCGCGTCGTTGTCATGCATGTGGTCATGGCCGGCGCGCTTACGGCGATCGCCGCGCCATTTTTGCTCACGGAATTACTCGCGGTCGTCGCCAACTACCAACACCAGGGCGCGGGCGATAATTTCTCACTCTCGATGGCCTTGGCCATGGCGCCGCTGGCCCTGTTGCTCGGCCTGCCGATCTCTCTTGTCTCTGGCCTCATCTTCGCGTGGGTCGCGCTTCATCGCGGCCGCATTGATGACGCTGACCTCGCGACCTTCGAAAGCGACGTGCAGCCCTTCCGTTAGCGCGCCCACATGCGCAGCAGGTTGGAGATCGACTTATCCAACAACAGCAAATCGTCTCGGGACGCGCTCGCCTTGGCCATGCGCGCACGCGCAATCGATAGATCAAACAACGTCTCACGCTGCGTCGCGTCCGCAACGAAGCTCTCGATCCAGCCTACTGCGGCCAGGCGCGCGCCCCGTGTCACGGGTTCGACGTAGTGAATTGAGCCGGCCGGATAGACGATCGCGTCACCCGCATCGAGACGGATTTCTTGATCTCCAAGCGCGCTTTGCACAACCAGCGCCCCGCCATCGTAAGCATCCCGCGCCTCCAGAAAGATCGTGAAGGCGAGATCTGTCCGGATGCGGTCATCGGATCCGCCCATCAGCGCATCGTCCGTGTGGGCGCCGTAGGTCATGCCCGGCTCGTAACGCGAGAACATCACGCGCGTGAGCCGGGCCGGCCGCGCCGCGATCTCGAACAAGGGGTGCCGACGCAGCGCCTCGGCGACAAAGGTCTCAAGCGCCTGCACGCGTGCGTCCGAGCTATCAGCCTGAAGGTTGTCCTTGATGTCGCGCGCGGTCGCGCCAGCCGTTCGCTTGCCCGAACGCCACTGCGCAGCGGCCAGGCCCTCGCGCACGCGCGCTAGGTCCTCCGCGGCCAACACCTGCTGCAAAACGACGCTCATGCATTCCCCTTATTGCGAACGACTCTCATTTGATAGAAGGTTCGCGCTGTTTGGGAGAGGTCACATGATCGCATGGAAGCTTCGGATTTGGCGGACGGCTAGCGCGGCCGCGGTGGTCAGCGCCGTTGCGGCCTGCGGCGACGCCTCCAACCAGACCAGCGACACACCCGCAACGCCAAGTGGCCCTGCCATCGACGATGGAGCGGCCCCTGCCCCCGTCGGCGAAGGCGGTGAAGCTGGCGAAGCCGGCGCCGCAAGCGCCTATGCTGGGCTCTCTGGCGCTCAACTCAGCGCTTTGCGGCTGGCGCATCTCGAGGGGTTTATTCTGGTGGCTGCCACCGTCAACGAACAGAACATGCCCACCGAGGCGGCCATTCTGATCCAGCAGGGGCTGCTCGAAGTGTATGATGGCGCGCCCCCGGCGGAATTTGGCGACCTGAACCCGAGCCTTGTCCGTTCTGCCGGCGAAGACACCTCACTCACCCGCGCGCAAATGGACGAACGCATCCGCGCCGCGCGGGCCGAAATCGACCGCGCAGCCGGCGCGCTGAATGTAGACGGCGCGATTGTCGTCGCGCGTATGGTCGATATCGCGACCGGACTCTATCAGCAGGTCAACCAGGCCGATTACGTCGACCCGATGGAATACCAGCACTCGATGGGCGCAGCACTCGCCGCCCGCGCTGCCCTCTTAGCGCATCGCGACGCCCTACGCCGCAAAGACGCGGCAGCCTTTAATGAGACGCAGAGCGCGCTCAACCGCTTCATAGAACTTTGGCCGCAGGCGACGGCGCCAGAACGGCCGACCCCTTATCGCGACGTCCTGGCGCAGAGTTCACGCGTGCGGCTCGCGCTTTCGCCGTACCTTTAGACGCGCTGCAACATCACTGTCGGCGTGTCCTTGTAGGAAACACGAGCGACCTCGCGGTAGCCAAGCTTGTGCGCCAGCTTGAGCGATGGCGCGTTGTCGGGCGAGATGATGCACGTGAAGTCAGTGCGCTTGAAGTGCGCTTCGCCCCAATCGGCAGCTGCCTTCATAGCTTCGTACGCGTAGCCTTTGCCTTGCGCAGCGGCATTGAACGCCCATCCCTGTTCCGGCGCCTCGATCGGCGGCTCGATTTCGCGCTTGAACGAGCCAAAGCCGCCCTCGCCCAAGAACTGCCCGGTCGCCTTGTCCTCGATGGCCCAAAAGCCATGTCCAAGCAGCTGCCAGTGGCCGACATAACGCAGCAGCCTGCCCCAGCTATCTTCACGCGAGGAAGGCTTGCCGCTGATGAACCGGACCACCTCCGGCGCACCCCAAAGCGCGGCGACATTCTCGAAATCCGACAACTTATGCAGGCGCAAGCGCAGTCGTTCGGTTTCGATTACATTGCCCGTCATTGCCCCTCCGCAAGCACTGCGTCGATGATGGCCGTGGCTTCGTCGCTCGCCCAATCGGCGCCACCGCCTAGGCGCGCCACTTCGCGGCCTTGGTGGTCATAGATGATCGTCATCGGCATGCCAGCGGCCTGCACATCGAACAAGACGCCCCGCGTAACATCGATCAGGAATGGCAGCGAGCCGTTGCTCAGTCGCGCCAATTCGGACTGCGCCCGCGCGCGGTCACCTTCGCCATCGACGCTCACCGGGATAATGCGAATCCGCCCCTCGTAGCGGCGCTGCAATTCGCCCAGCGTTGGCATCTCCTCCACACACGGCGCACACCACGTCGCCCACACATTGACTACCAGCACATCCCCTTGGAACGCGGCCAAAGTCGTCTCTGCATTGTTGGCGTCACGCAGCGTCCGTGTCGGCATGGGCGGCGCCTCAGGCAGCACCACAAGCTGCGCCATGTCGCCCCGTGCGAATCGCATCAGACCAGATGTCTGTTCGGGCTTTGAAGAGGCCGCGAAAAGCACGTAAAGGACAGCCAGCGCTCCTGCCGCGATCATGGCCAGAGCCGCCCACCAAGCCCAGTTTTTCGATGCTCCAGAGGAGCCAGCGTTCGTGTCCAACAGTAAATCCTCGTCAGGCGGACAAAAGATGTGGGGCGGTCGCTTCGCCGCTCAACCCGCTGACGCCATGCAGGCGATCAACGCGTCGATCGATATCGACAAGCGCCTGTGGCGTGAGGACATCGAAGGCTCGAAAGCGCACGCCGACATGCTTGCCGCGCGAGGGATAATTACGGCAGAGGACAACGCAGCGATACAAGCGGGGCTCGACCAAATTGCCGCGGAAATCGTCGCAGGCAATTTTCCGTTCTCGGTGGAACTGGAAGATATCCACCTCAACATCGAGGCACGGCTGACCGAACGCATCGGCGAGGCCGGCAAACGGCTCCACACCGGGCGCTCCCGAAACGACCAGGTCGCCACGGATTTCAAGCTCTGGACCATGCGCGCCTGTCGCGAAGCCGGCGACGGCCTGCGCGCGCTGCAAAAGGCGCTGCTGCGCCAAGCCGAGGCGCACGCCGATTGGATCATGCCCGGGTTCACGCATCTGCAGACGGCGCAGCCCATCACCGCGGGCCACCACCTGCTGGCCTACTGTTCGATGTTCGAGCGCGACCGCGTCCGCATCATCGGCGGCGCGCTTGAGTCCGCCTGGGAGTGCCCGCTCGGCGCCGCCGCCCTCGCCGGCACGCCCTATCCCATCGATCGCGAGATGACGGCTCACGCCTTGGGCTTTCACGCACCCGCGAGCAATTCAATCGACGCCGTAGGCTCTCGTGACTTCGCACTCGCCGCGCTCGCCAATCTTTCCATCGCCGCCACGCATCTTTCGCGCCTGGCGGAAGAGTTGGTGCTTTGGACGAGCCCGCAATTCGGCTTCGCCACAATGAGCGATGCGTGGTCGACCGGCTCTTCGATCATGCCGCAGAAGCGCAATCCGGATGCGGCCGAACTTATTCGCGCCAAAGCCGCCCGCGTCGGCGCCGACTTCGCAGCGCTCAATGGCATCGTGCAAAAGTTGCCGCTCGCCTACGCAAAAGATCTGCAGGAGGACAAGGCGCTTACCTTCAACGCCTTCGACTCCTTCGCACTTTCCGTCACGGCCATGATCGGCATGATCGAGACCGTGCGGTTCAAGCGCGAAGCTATGCGCGCCGCCGCCGCGCGGGGCTATTCTACCGCGACCGATCTTGCAGATTGGCTCGTCCGCGAACTCAAAGTCCCCTTCCGTGAAGCGCACGAAATCACCGGCCGCGTTGTCCGCCGGGCCGAGGATGCAGGTGTGGCCGAATTGTCATTGCTCCCGCTAAGCGAATTCCAAGCCATCGATCCGCGCATCACGGAAGTGGCGCGCGCCGCGCTAACGGTTGAAAAATCGGTCGAGAGCCGGAATAGCTATGGAGGCACCGCCCCGGATCGCGTGCGCGAACAGGTCGAGCGGTGGAAGGAGATGTTCGAATGAAGCGCTTCATGCTCGCGCTGGCCGCGCTGACCCTGGTTTCGGCCTGCGGCATCCAGGGCGACCTCGAACGCCCCGATCCGATCTGGAACCGCGACGAAGCCATTCGCCGCGAATGCCAGCGACAAGCCGAAAACAACGAGCCGCAAGACGCCCGTTGCGCGCAACACCAAAGCGGCGCCGGCCAATAAGGTGGATCACTTCGCTTATCGCGGCGGCGATCTCTGCTGCGAGGATGTGAAGCTGGCCGACATAGCAGCAACTGTCGGCACGCCGGTTTACGTCTATTCGTCCGCCACGCTCGAACGACACTACGATGTTTTCAAGCAAGCGTTTGCCCCGCGCGACGTGCTTGTCGCCTTCGCGGTAAAATCGAACGCCAACATCTCCGTCATCGCCACGCTCGCACGTAAAGGCGCGGGCGCCGACACCGTTAGCCAAGGCGAGATCGAGCGCGCGCTTCGTGCTGGCATGCCGCCCGAGCGCATCATTTTCTCCGGCGTCGGGAAGACGGAAGCGGAACTCGCCTTCGCCGTGAAGACTGGCGTGCACCAGATCAATGTCGAGAGCATCGCCGAGCTCGATACGCTTTCGCGTGTCGCCGCGTCGCTCAACGCCAAACCAGCGATCGCCATCCGCATCAACCCAGACGTCGGCGCCGGCGGTCATGAGAAAATTTCAACGGGCAAGAGTGACGCCAAGTTCGGCGTCTCCATCGATCAGGCGATGCAATACTACGCGCGCGCACACGCCGACGCGCACCTCGACGCCAAAGGCATCGCCGTTCACATTGGCAGCCAGATTAAGGACCTCGCGCCACTTGAATCCGCCTTCCGCCTGATGCGCGGCATGGCGGAGAAGTTGCGCGGCGCGGGTCTCAGCATCGAGCGCCTCGATCTCGGGGGCGGTCTCGGCGTGCCGTATTTCAATGAACCGGCGCCGCCTTCGCCCAATGAATACGCGGAGATGGTCAACGGCGTGTTCGATGGTCTCGACATCAAGCTCGCCTTCGAACCGGGCCGCATGATCGCCGGCAATGCAGGCGTGCTGCTTTCAACGGTTATCCGCACGCAGGAACGCCCGTCGCGCCCAATCTTGGTGCTCGACGCGGGCATGAACGATCTCATCCGTCCCGCCATCTACGACGCTTATCACGGCATCAAACCGCTGCGCGAGCCAGCGTCACCCGGCGAAACCGCCTACGATGTCGTTGGACCGATCTGCGAGACAGGCGACACCTTCACGCGCAACCGCGCGCTTCCGGCGCTCGCGCCGGGCGACGTCGTCGCCTTCATGACCGCCGGCGCGTACGGCGCGACCATGGCTTCGACTTATAATGCGCGTGCGCTCGTGCCGGAAGTGCTCGTACGCGGCGGCCAACACGAACTCGTGCGCCGGAGGTGGACGCTTGACGAGCAGCTAGCGCTCGAGAAGCTGCCGGACTGGATCGAGAGCTAGGGCGCAGCAGCGATGAAGTCGTGGATTGGGATCGTTGCGGCGCTGGCGCTCGCCGCCTGCGCGCATTCCTCCGAAGCCGAGAACCAAGACCTCTTCTTCGCGCGCTTGAGCGCCCTTTGCGGTCAGGCCTTCGCAGGTCACGTCCTCACCACCGATCCGCGCGACGAAGCCTTCTCCACACAGCCGCTCGTTATGCACGTGCGCGAGTGCGGTCCGAAAGAAATTCGCATCCCGTTCCAAGTCGGAGAGGATCGCTCACGCACATGGGTGATCACACGCACCAATCGCGGGGTGCGCCTAAAGCACGACCACCGCCACGCGGACGGAACCGAAGATTCAGTCTCGCAGTATGGCGGCGATACGCTCGATCGCGGCACAGCGACCCGTCAGGAATTTCCCGCCGACGAAGAGTCAAAGGACCTCTTCCTCGCCAACGACCTTGCAGCGTCGGTTCTCAACGTTTGGGCCATTGAAGTGAACGAGGGCGTTTTCGTTTACGAACTGCGCCGGCCCAATCGCTTGTTCCGCGTGTCGTTCGACCTAAAGCACCCAATTCCGGCGCCGCCGCCGGCGTGGGGTGCTAGCTCAGGCGATTAAGCACAGGTAAGCGACGAAACCCTGTCACGCGGCTGGGGATGGTCATGGTTTGGCCAGATGCCCCCTGTTAGGGTCGGCCCCGGCCGGCATGAAGCATCAGGACGCCCTTAACCAGCTCGCCCGTGAGACCGCCCTTGCCCGGCGCCGGCTCACGTGGGAGCGCGCGCTTCGCGTGGGGCTTCCGCTGCTGCTCGGCATCGGCGTCTGGGCCTTCATCGCCATCATCGGCATCCACGAAGCTCTGCCGTGGGTCTTGCAAAGCCTCACAGCAGGCGCCGCTTTGGGCGCGATCGTCTATTTCGGCTGGCGCGCGTGGCGCAGTTGGACGCCAGTCAGCGGTGAAGAAGCACGCACCCGCCTGGCCGCCGATTGCGAGCTGGAGGTCGGCGCCTTCGATACGCTGCAAGACCAGCCCACGCACTACGACCCGTTCGCCATCGCGCTTTGGCAGCGTGAACGCGAACGCGCGATCGAGCATGCGGAGCAAGCCCGCGCCGGTCCGCTGCGGTTGGCGCTGGACGATCTCGATCCCCACCACGTGCGCGACTACCTGGCGCTCGCGCTGATCATTGCGCTCGCCGTCGCGGGCTTGAACGCACCTGATCGTCTCGCGCGGGCTTTTCTGCCTGATCCAGGCCCACTCTTCGGTGACCGCCCGATGGCGGTCGAAGCGTGGGCGACGCCGGCGGAATACACACACGCTGGCCCCGTATCGTTGAGCGATCGTTTGGGCGCCACGGTGGCGACGCCGCCGTCCGTCGAAGCAACCGTCCGCGTCACCGGCCCCACAGGCGCACCGCTGCTTGTTTTCGAAGGCCATGGCGGCCGGCGCACCGCGCGCTTCGTGCGCGCAGCCGACGGGGCATGGGAAGCGCGGCTCACGTTGCCGGGCGCTGGTCAGCTCAAGATTGTGCGCTTCCACACGCGCGCGCACTGGCGCATCGTGCCCGCTGCTGACGCGCGCCCAACCTCAGCGTTCACGGCGCCGATGACCATCACGAGCGGCGAGCATGTTTCCATCGGCTGGCGCGCTCGCGATGACTTTGGCGTTCGCCGGCTCGCTCTACGTGTGCGCCCCATTCATCCGCCAAACGGACTCGCGCACGCCGACCCCATCGACACAGAACTGGAAGCGCCTGCCGGCGACCCGCGCGAAGCCGAAGCGGAAACCGAAATCGATCTCGCCGCGCATCCTTACGCCGGCATGGAAGTGGAAGCGCGTATCGTCGCCTTCGACGCGCTCGGCCAAGAAGGCGTCAGCCAACCGATGCGCTTCACGTTGCCAGAGAAAGTCTTTCTGCAACCGCTCGCGCAGGCTGCGATCGAAATTCGCCGACATATCCTGGCTGAGCGCCGCGCCTATCGCCAAGCGCCGCAACAACGCCGCCGTACTATTCCCGCGGGCGACATTCTTCTCGGCAATCAGCGCATTGAAATCCGGGACTACGAACGCCGGCCCAATCTCCAACGCGCGCCCGAAGGCGTGCGCCAAGCGGCGCGTCTCCTCGATGCGCTGACCATGGCGCCGGAAGACGGCTATTTCCGCGATCTCGCGGTCTTCCTGGGTTTCCGTGTCGCCCGTTCCGAACTCGCGGCCGCCGACGACATCAGCGAAACAGATGTTGCCGCGGACACGCTTTGGCGTACGGCGCTGCGCGCTGAGTATGGCGGCGCCGCCGATGCGCGCCGGGCGCTCGAAGAAGCCCAGCGCCAGCTCGCACAGGCGCTCGCGCAAGGCGCGCCGCCGGAGCGTATTCGTCAGCTGGTCGAAGCGCTCCGCCAAGCGACCGAAAACTACATGCAGGCCCTCGTTCAAGAAGCGCTCCGCGACGGCGAGCGCGAGAACATGGAGGACACGCAGGACCAAGCCAGCATTAGCGAGCAGGATATCGAAGAACTGCTCCAACAAGTGCAGCGTCTCTCCGAGCAAGGCCGCCACGCCGAAGCCCAGCAATTGCTCTCGATGCTCGCGCAGATCCTCGCCAACATGGATGTGCAACTTGAGCAAGCCCAAGGCCAAAACGGCGACGGCGAGCAAGATCAGCAAATGCAGCAGAGCATGGACGAGCTTTCCCAGGCCATGGGCGAACAGCGCCAGCTCCGCGACGAAACCCGACAGCAGCAAGAACAACAAGACGGCCAAGGCGGCAGCGGCGGCCAACAACAAGGCGGCCAAGGCGGCGACGAACTTGCGCAACGCCAATCGCAAATCCGCGATGCTGTCGGCCAAGCGCAGCGCATGGCGAATGAGGCAGGCGCAGCGCCGAGTGACTCGCTCAACAACGCCGGAGAAGCCATGCGCCGCGCCGAAGACGCGCTGCGCCGCGGCGACCTTGAAGGCGCGGAGGCCGCGCAAGACGCCGCGCTCAACAATCTGCGTGAAGGCGCTGAATCCCTCGCCGCGGAAATGCGCGAGCGGGGCCGCGAACAAAGCGGCGACGAGCGCCAAGGCGAGAACGGCGCCGGCCGCGATCCCCTGGGCCGCGCAACTGGCGGCGTCGATAATGGCGAAGGCGCCGGCAACGTGCCAACCCAAGCCGACCCCATGCGCGCACGCGAAATTTTCGATGAAATCCGTCGCCGCGCACAGGACCCGAACCGCCCCGAAGCCGAGCGCGAGTATCTACGCCGTCTCCTCGATCGCTTCGGCGATTCATAATCGCTAGGCACAACGCTCGAGCAGATGCATAAGCCCGCTGATGCGGGGGCGCGCGTGAAGCCAGGTGTGATTGCACTAACAGCGCTGGCGATGCTGTGCTTCGCCGCCAATTCGCTGCTCTGCCGCCTCGCGCTGCACGATCCCAGCATCGATCCAGCGAGCTTCACGGCGATCCGTATCTTAGCGGGCGCCGCCACGCTTGCCGTGCTCGTTGCGGTACGCCAGCGCGACGCCCCGCGTAACCTCACCACGGCCGGCACATGGTCTGGCGCGGCCGCGCTCTTCATTTACGCCGCCGGGTTCTCGTTCGCCTACGTCTCGCTCGGCGCCAGCGTCGGCGCGCTGGTTCTGTTTGGCTGCGTGCAGACCACGATGATCGCAGTAGGCGTCGCGCGCGGCGAGCGCATGGCGCCGTTGCAGATCACCGGCGCACTGTTGGCTATCGCGGGCCTCGTCTATCTACTCTCTCCAGGCCTCAGCGCGCCGCCACTCGTCGGCGCCGCGCTCATGGCGACCGCCGGTGTGGCGTGGGGCATCTACTCCCTCATCGGCCGCTCAGCGCGCAACAAGGAACGCGACCCGACACTCGTCACCGCCGGCAACTTCCTGCGCGCCGCGCCGATGACGCTGCTCCTCCTGCCACTCATCCCGCTCAGCATCAGCGCACACGGCGCAGCGCTCGCGATGGCCTCCGGCGCGATTGCGTCCGGCATCGGCTACGCGATCTGGTACACGGCGCTGAAATCGCTCCGCGCCAGCGAAGCCGCCATCGTGCAACTCACGGTGCCGGTGATTGCGGCCGCGGGTGGCGCTCTGCTACTCAGCGAGGCGCTCACACTCCGCCTCTTCATCGCCGGCATCACGATTCTGGGCGGCGTCGCGATTGTTTTGACGGCGCGGCGCGCCTGAGCCTTGAAATCGCCGTGCTCCGCGCCAGAGTCCCATGCGGGCGGAACAGCGGAGATTTCATGCGCACTCTTCTTTTGACCGCGGCCTGCGGCGCGATGCTCGCCAGCTGCTCACCGCCCGCGCAACAATCGGAAGCGCCATCGACGACCGACAACCTTCCATCCGTCGTCGCGTGCAATACGGTGACGCCTGATCCCGCTCACCAGATCACCATCCAAGATGCGCCGGCCGCAGCGGCGGCCGTCGCCGATCTACGCGGCGGTCGCATCACGCCCGGCGTCTACGATCTCACGAGCGCAGAACGCGTTGGCGCCGCGACCGGTTGGCCCGGCGCGCGCGCCGTCGCTGTTGACGTCAGCGAAAATCCCAATGGCGGCGTCACGCTCAATTGGGCTGGAACGATCCCCGGCGGCGATGTCGACCGCTGGACAGCGACCCTCACCGAGACGCCAAATGTGCGGGTCGTTTACACTTGCGGGCGCATCGGCGAAGTCGACGCAGACTTCGCCGCCGCCGCAACGACCCTGCAATTGCGCCTGCCGGACGGCGCCGACGGCCATCTCGTGCTTGATTTTCAACGCCGCGGCTGAGTCCAAGCGCCAAACCCCATATTCATGCGGTTGTTGGCGCACCCCGGCGCACGCCATCCCATCCGCTAGCGGGCTCCCCGCAGCGGAGGGAAACATGAAACGGTCCACGACTTTTGCCTTGGCGGCCATCGGCGCGAGCCTCTGTGCAGGCAGTGCATGCGCGCAGGACATGCGCGAATTTGATCAAGTGATGAGCCAGCGCAGCGCCGAGGACAACGCCGTGCGCCTACGTCTCTCGCTGCCCTTCGGCCAAGCCGAAGCCGACCGCCGCGATCCACGCGTCTCGTTCGGCTTCGCGCACAATCTCGGCGACGGTCAGCTCAGCAATTTCGACATCTTCTCTGTTTCACTGGCCGGCCAAACGCCGCACCTGGAGACGCCCTACGTATTGCGCGCGAACGGCGACGGCGAAGCTTGGTACACTTCGCCGACCAATTGGCTTCTTGTCGGTGTCGGCGTTGCTGCCGCCTGGGCAATTTACGACAACAACCAAGACGACAACGACGCGCCGGCCCCGCAAGTCCCGTCTTGATGCTGGCGCAATGAAGCGCCGTATCCCAGAATGCGGCGCTTCAGGAACCCCCGTCCCATGAGCCAGTCATCGCCTCGCGCACGAGTCGCCATCGTCGAAGACGATGCGATTCTGCGCGAGGAACTGGCGCGCGTGGTCACGAGCGCGGAGGGCATGGATGTCGTCGGCGCCGCCGAGACGCTGAGCGCTGGTCAAACGCTGCTTGCCTCGGCGCCGGACGTCCTTCTAGTCGATCTTGCCTTGCCGGATGGCAATGGAGTCGATCTCATCACCCAGGCGCGCGGCAGAATTCCCGCCATCAAGATCGTAGTTGTTTCCATCTTTGGCGATGCGCGCAGCGTCGTCCGCGCCATCGAAGCGGGCGCCGACGGGTATTTGCTCAAAGGCGCCGATCCAGGTGAGGCGGAGGCTGCGATCCGAAGCGTCCTCGATGGCGGCGCACCGATTTCGCCCGCCGTCGCCAGCCACATCCTCACGCGAATGCGCGAACGCACCGCAACGCGCGCTGAACTCGACGCGCCGCTTACGGAAAAGGAAGTTGCGATCCTGACGGACCTCGCCAAAGGCTTCCGCTATAAGGAAGTCGCGCGGCTGCACGGCATCTCGCCCCACACCGTCGCTGACCACGTGAAGTCGATCTACCGCAAGCTTGCCGTCAATTCCCGCAGCGAAGCGGTGTTCGAGGCGGTGCAGGCCGGGCTCATCAAGCTCAAGGATTGAGCGATCCCGCTGGCGTTCGATACATGCTGTGAGCTAGCACGATGCGGCTGATGCTTAAGTCCGAGCCGCTGGGGACGCCGAAAGGCGCTTGGATCATTGCCGCGATCATCGTCGCGCTGCAATTGATGCTCAGCGCTGGCCTGGTCTGGGTCAACACCATCGCCGAAGACGCGCGCGGGCGCCGCGTCGTCGAAGTCGGCGCTGCCGAAGCAGAAGCTCCAAGCTACACCCAACTCCCAGACAGCGCGTTCCAACCCGCACGGCTGCCGCGCGAGGGCTGCTGTTCCAGCAACAACCTGGTCTTCCGCACGCACTTCACTGCGGCTGACGCCGCGCTTGAGGATCCCAGCATCCTCATTGTAAGCGCCTACGACAATGCGCTGATTTACGTGAACGGGCGCCTCATCGCTGGCGCGGGCCGCACTGACGGGCGCCCGCCCAATATGGGCCGCCGCCCCCAATTGCTGCGCCTGCCACATGATATCGTGCACGAAGGCGTGGCGATGGACATCGCAGTGCAGCGCGCCGTTGGATTTGGGCACCTGCGTCCCTTCTATATCGGCGAATACAACGCGCTTTACCCAAGCTTCCGCGCGTTGGGCTTTTTGCGTCACGACCTGCCACTCTTCAACGCCGCGATCGGCGCGTTTGTCGCCGCGTTTTGTTTCTGCGCAGCGCCGCTGTTTGGCGCACGCGGCTTAATGCTGTCACTCTCGGCGCTCGGCGGCTCCTGGGTGCTGCAGCACATCGGCCTCTACCTCACAGACCCGCCGTGGGGCGCCGTCGCCAATAACGGCCTCTATTTTTTAGGGTTCCTTGGCGCGTGCGTGTGTCTGCCGTGGTTCTTTATCGAATGGACGTCCGTCTTGGCGCGCGCGCGGCCCAAGCGTACGCCGTTGATCGCCTTCACGCTCGATCCATGGGAAGCGAAGGCGCGCCGGCGCTTGGCGATCGTCTCGCTCTCCATCCTCGCCGTTGGCGCGGGCTTGATTGCCTGGCGCCTCAGCTTCGACCCCGCCATCGCATCACAGGACATCAACCGCGTTATCGGCTGGCTCGGGCTTTTTGCGATGGCTTTTTGTCTGGTGCGCATCGTCGCCTTCTATCTGCGCCCCGGCACGCGCGATCCGATCGCTGCGTCTGCCTTCGTCATCGTGGTCCTTGCCGCCATCGCCGACATCTCGGCCGTTCGCTTCCTCAAGACCTACGGCATCTTTCTGGGCGCGGCGGTGACGTTCTTTCCGCTCGCGTTGCTGCTATCACTTGCATTCCGGGCGCGCGGCATCTTTGAGGCGGCGACTGCCACTGCCGACAAACTGAACGCCCTCGTCACCGACCGCGAGCGCGAAATTCTGCGCAACCATGAGGAAATCCGCCGCAACGAGCGCGCCGCCATGCTGCTCGAAGAGCGCAGCCGCATCATGCGCGACATGCACGACGGCATCGGGGGCCAGCTCATCGGCCTTATCCTGCAGGCGCGCTCTAAGAAGCTGTCCGACGCCGCACTCGTCAGCGGCCTTGAGCAAAGCCTCGATGACCTGCGCATGGTGGTGGACTCGCTCGAACAGGGCGAAGGATCACTCACAGGCGCGCTCGGCGCCTTCCGCGCGCGCATCGAGCCGCGCTGCGAGGCGGCCGGCGTCGAGCTGCTGTGGCGCATTGAGGATGTCGGTGAAACGCCGGGCATCGGCCCGGATAAAACCCTGCAAATCTACCGCATGTTGCTGGAGGCGTGCACCAATGCACTCAAGCACGGCGCACCGAAGCGCATCACGGTCGCGCTTCGCCGCATCGACGCCCAGCAGGTGGAAATCGCCTTAAGCGACGATGGCGCCGGATTTGATGTCGAACTTGCTCGGCCCGGGCGCGGCCTCATCAATTTGCGCGCACGCGCCCAGCAAATCGGCGCAGTGCTCACACTAGATTCAGGCGCTGCGGGAACGCGCGTGGCGCTCGCGCTGCCCGCCTAGCCCCAAAGACGCGGGAGTGCGGCGTTCGCACGGGCATGGAAAGAGCGCAACATGGCGAATGAACTAGAGATCAAACCACGCGCTTGGCTGTTTTTCGGGTGCCTCGCCGGCCTCCTCATCGCCCCGTTGCTGATGACCTATCTGCCAAATCCGTTCGCTGGCCTTGGGCCTGAGGAACGTCCATCGCGCTTCATCATATTCTTGTGGGCGGCGTCGGTCGTGATCATCATTGTCGCGAGCTATCGCCTGCTGACCTGGACAACCTACCGCGCCAACGCCCACGGCCTCGAAGCGCGCTCCCTGTTGGGCCGCACGCATTTGCCATGGCAAGATCTCATCTCGTCCGAACTCAAAGCGCCCGTCGGCATGCCACCTTCGTACGAGTTGCGGTTCAAGCGCCGCCGCGTTCGGCTCATCGCCGCCCATCACGATCCGAGAATGATCCACGCGCTCCGAGAGATTGCGCCCGCGCGCTAATCGATCGCCGCTATGTACGGCAAGCCGCGATAGCGGCCCCTATCGTCCATGCCGTAACCCACCAGGAAGTCACCTGGCGCGTCCCAGCCGATTGCATCGATCGCTTCGCCTAGGGCCAGAGGCTTGCGCACGAACGCACAAGCAAGCGTCTGCGTCGCCCCCTTCGCCATGAGATGCGCACGCGCATAAGCGATCGTACGGCCGCTATCGAACACATCGTCCAGGATCAGCACCGGTCGCCCCTCGATCGCGCGCGAGACGTCGGCCCGCACAACGACTTTGCCCGAGCTCTCGCGTTCATCGCGATAGCTCTCAAGCCAAAGCGAATCGTAGATCGGATGACGCCCGCGTCGCTCGAACGCACGCATCAGGTCAGCGGTAAAGGGGATCGCGCCCTGCAGGAGCGCGACCACCGTCCAGCCATCATCGACTTGCGAAAGCTCTTCCGCGAGTTTCTCAACCCGCGCTGCGATCTCTGCTTCGCTCAGTAGAACGCGCAGCCGCGCCTCAGCCATTCGTCTCGCGCAGGCCTTCGATCGGGCCAAGGCCAAGCTCGCTCACCGTGCCAGCCGGCGGCGCCTGATCTTCGACCGGGTGATCAAGCACGAGCGGCTCTTGATGCGCATCGGCTGGCGAGACGTGCGCCGGACCGCCGGCGAATGTCGCTTCGCCGAAGCTTGCGAACGTCGTCTCAAGATCGACAGCATCAGCCGGCGGGTTCTCGACGCGGATCTGGAACGGGATGGACGAACCAGCGACAACCGGCTGATCGGTAATCGCGTTCACGAGCTCGAAGATCTCCTGCGAGCGCGTGTCGCGCAGCGAGACGCGCACAGGCGGGACGAGCTTGTCATCGCGGCCAATGTTGCGGACTTCGCCGGTGACCAGAAGGATCGGCGTCGGGCCATCGAAAGCCCGCTCAACCGCAAGGTCGTGAAACTCGAGGCCGTACACGTTGACGTCGAGGCCGAGCGCCGCGAAGGCGCTAGCCGAACGCGGCCAGATTTCCGCAACGTCTTGGCGGAACGCCACCATGCCCGTCGCGGAAGCAGCGAGCGCGGCGCCCGTTGCGGTCCAAACCACGGCGGCGGCGCGCGTGCGCTCCCGGCGCATGCGTTCGGCTTGTTGAGCACGGAATTTCGCGGCTGCGGACGGCGCCGGTCCGGGCTGTTCGGCCGCGCGGCGCAATCTTTCGACACGTTCACGTGTCAGAGGCTCCTGCGCGGGGGCCACTTCGGCCTTCGCTGTCGGCTCAGCGGCCGTGCGCAATTCGAGTTGCGGCTCGGCAAACCAGGAGAAGCCACACGCAGCGCAACGGACCGTTCGGCCAGCCGGACCGATGGCCGCGTCATCCGCGTAATAGCGTGTTGAGCAAGACGTGCAGGTTAGGATCATGGTAACGATACGTTCAGCTGCCCCAATAACTGTTCTCGGTGCATTGATTCTATTTAGCTTGTCCAGTTATGGCCCGACCAAACAGCACTGACCTCGAACTATTCGAGCGCGGAATATTAGTCCGCCTCTCAAACGTTGATGCGGGATACGGAGCCGCCACCGTTCTGCTTGGCATTGATTTCGAAGTGCGCGCTGGAGAAGTCGCACTCGTCACCGGTCCCGCCGCTGCTGGTAAGACTACGTTAACGCACCTCCTGCGCCTAGCGTTGGAGCCTCGTTCTGGACGAGCCGTAATCATGGGCGTTGATGTCGCGCGCGCCAGCGGGCGTCAGCGTGCCGAAGTAAAGCGCCGTATCGGCTATGTCGCTGAAAACCCTGTCTTCATCGAACACTGGACGGCGTACGACAACATCGCCATGCCGCTACGAATGAGCGGGCTAAAGGCTAAAGATTACGCTAACGACGTGCGTGAACTTGTGGATTTCGTCGGCATCAGCGAAGCGGCCGACCTCCCGATCGAAAAACTGTCGGGCGCAGAGCGCCGACGCGCCGCCATTGCACGCGCGCTCGCGAACAAGCCACACCTGATTTTGGCTGACGATCCTACCGCAGGCATGTCGCCCGCCGATGGAAGAAGAGTTGTGCGATTACTTGCCGAGATGCGTCGCGTCGGGGCGGGCGTGGTGATTGCCAGCCAGGACGAGGGCCTTGCCGAGTGCGCGCCGATGATGCGCTACCGCATAGACCGCGGCCGCCTCACCCAGATCGATCACGCCGCGCCAGAAGAGGCGGAGGCCCACGAATGAGAAACGCGCTCACGGGCGTCGAGCGCGCCCTGTTCTGGACGTTGGCCTTCTCCGCTTTTGCTGCCGCCGCAGCCGGCCTCGCCGCGCGCGCGGTTGACCGGATCGCCGTGCATTACGAAGCCCAGCGCAACGCCTACGCCATCGTCCGCGTCGTCGCTCCCGAGGGCCCCCCGGGTGTCGCCGCTGCCGAAACAGCGCTCGCCCACGCCCCACACGTGACCAGCGCCGCGCCGATGACAGCCGGCCGCGCCGCCTCATTGCTGCAGGAATGGGGGGGCCAAGAAGTCCGCGCCGAGGACATCCCACCGCTCAGCCTGATCGAAATCGAACTGGCGCCGACCGGCCCGGCCGTGGATATCTCGGGCGACATTGTCGCCGCTCTCGCCCAAGGCGGCGTCACCGCTGAAGTCATCGAAGCGCCAGACACGGCAAGCGGCGGCGGCGTCTCAGCCCGCGTCCGGACAGCAGCGCTTTGGGGGTCCGTCGCCTTTGCGCTGGTGATGGCAATCATTGTCTCGCTGGGCGCACGGAGCCTTGCGGCGCGCCGACGCGAACTCGTCACCGTCATGTGCGACCTCGGCGCGACCCGGAGCCAAGCGGCTGGCCGCATTGCCGACGAAGCAGCGGTCATGGGGCTCTACGCAGGCTTTATTGGCGGCGCCCTCGCAGGTGTGACCGCTTTCATCGTCATGTTGCTGGTTATTCCCGACGCATCGCTGGACACTTTGCGGCACATGATTCTGCCAATTGACTTTGCGCCCATCGTCGCCGCCCCGCTCGGCGCCGCTATCGCCGCCGGCGCTGGCGCGCGCGGCGCGGCCGGCTATTTCCACGGTAAGGCGGCGAGGCTCGGCTGATGCGTCAGCTGCTGACTTTGGCGGCGCTGGCCGCAGTGTTGGCGTTTCTGCTTGGCTTTTGGGACTTCGCCACCAAGACGCGCGCCGACGTCGAGCCGCCGCCGCCAGCCGAAGCCATTGTCGCACTCACCGGCGGCTCGCTCGAGCGCTTGAGCACTGGCGTGCGTTTACTCGAAGAACATAAGGGCCAACGCCTGCTGATCTCCGGCGTGAATCGCATCGTTACCGACGATGAATTGCTGCGCGGCGCGCTCAACGTCGATCCCGAACTCGCACAATGCTGCATCGATCTTGGCCGCTCCGCGGAGGACACGCTCGGCAACGCATCAGAGACAGCCGCGTGGGCGCGCGAACATCACTACACGCGCCTCATCCTGGTGACCGACGATTATCATATGCCGCGCTCGCACGCAGAGCTCTCGCTCGCGTTGCCGGAGGCGGAAATCTACCCCTATCCGGTGCGCACACGCTGGACCGATCCCGCGCTCTGGCGTAGCGATCTCGGCGCGGCGGGGCGGTTGGCCGCTGAATACGTCAAGTATCTCGTCATCCGCGGCCGCGAAGCGGTGATCGACCTTGGCCGTGGCGAGGACGCTGCTAAGAACGACGCATGAATTTGCTGCGTTCGATCGTGTTCGTGATTTGGCTTTACGCCTCAATGGCGGTCGTCGGGCTCACGCTTTGGCCCTTCGTGCTCATGGACAATCGCCATGTTTGGACTGCGCTGCGTTCGTGGGGCCGCGCGACGCTTTGGGGCCTGCGCTGGATCATGGGCGCGCGCGTTTCGTTCGAAGGCCTAGAGAACGTGCCGCAAGGTGGCGCCCTCATCGCAATGAAGCATCAGTCGATGCTCGATACCATCGCGCCTGCGCTCTTCTTGCCCCGTCCGGTCTACGTTTACAAAGCCGAACTCGGCGCAACGCCGGTGATGGGCGCGTATCTGAAAAAGAACCAGATCGCCGTCGATCGCGGCGGCCATGCAAAAGCGCTGAAGAGCATCGTGCGCGGCGCACGCGACGCCGTCGCGCGCGGCGGCCAGGTGCTCATCTTCCCCGAAGGAACGCGTCAGCCGCTCGACGCACCACCGGATTACAAGCCCGGCATCGCGGCGATGTACAAAGACCTAGGCATTCCCGTGACGCCCGTTGCACTCAACACTGGTCTCATTTGGAAGCCCAAGGGCATCACCCGCCGCCCCGGTCATGTCACGTTCAAAGTGCTCCCGCCGATCCCTCCCGGCCTCCCGCGCGATGAATTCATGCGCGTTTTGGAAGAGCGGATCGAAAGCGAGAGCCAAGCGTTGTTACCGCCAGAAAAGCGTCGCCAACCGGAAACGACATCAGCATGAAGCGCAATTGGTTTTGGCTCATTGCCCCGTGGGCTTTGTTCATCGCGCTCGCCGCCGGCTGGGTTGCATATTGGAATATTGTCGCGTCAACCGCCGAACAGCGCATCCACACCTGGATCACTGAACAACAAGCGCAAGGCGCAAGCGCCAGCGTTGGCCGTATTGTCCGCCACGGCTTTCCCACGCTGTTGCGCCTCGAATTGCAGGACGCTTCTTACGCGCCTGCGCGCGGCGGCTGGCGGGCGCAAACCGCGCGCCTCGATCTTCACCTCAATCTCACCAACACCGAGCACGTTACGCTCGAAGCTGAGGCGCCAATTGCGATCTCGCGCAGCAACGGCGCCGTCACCAACGTCACCGCCGACGCGCTGATCGCCACCATGCGCACGCAAGGCGGCCGCCTCGCCACTGCTGGCATCGAGGCCGACAACCTCGTGCTCGATGATCCGGCGCAAGAAGGCGCTCTCCGCGCCCGCAAAGTCGTGCTGAACATGCGCCCCGATCCGCGCGCCGCCGGCGAATTCCAGATCGCATTTGATGCGCAGGCGCTCGCGCTGCCGCGCCCGGTGCGCAGCTTCGAAGCGTTCGGCCAGGACGTGGCGGCCATGCGCGCCGCCATTGTCATCGAACGCGCCGCAAGCTTGCTCAACGCCTCGCAGGACGATCCGCTTGGCCCTTGGCGCGAAGCCGGCGGCAAGCTCCGCTTCGATGCGCTCGTGCTGAATTGGGGGCCGCTCGAAACGACCGGCACAGGCGAAGGCAGCCTCGATGCACAGCGTCGCTTGCAAGGACGTCTCGTTTTGCCGATCGAGCACCCCGCGCCCGTCCTCACCGCCATCGCCAACGGCCCGAATGTGAACGAGGACGCACGCCGCGCGCTTGGCCTTCTTGCGGCTGGCTACGTCGTTTCAGGCAACGACATCACGCTCGATCTCAACGCCAATGACGGGCTGCTTCGCATCGAAGGCCTCGCCGTCCGCCCACTGCCGCCGGTCTATTAATTCTCTCGGCCCCAGTTCGGCGTCGGGGTATCCTGGCCGGCGTCGATGACTTCGCGGCGCATGCGGCGGGCGCGATCAAACAGATCGTAAAGCGTATCGCCCTCGCCCCAGCGGATCGCGCGCTGCAACGCTGCCAAATCCTCTGAGAAACGCCCCAGCACTTCCAACACCGCCTCACGATTGTTCAAAAACACGTCGCGCCACATCGTGGGATCGGACGCCGCAATGCGGGTGAAATCGCGAAAACCGGATGCCGAGTATTTCACCACTTCGCTTTCGGTGACGCTCTCCAGATCCTCGGCCATCGCGACGATGTTGAACGCGATCAAGTGCGGCAAATGGCTGGTCACTGCCAGCACAACATCGTGCCGCGCAGGGTCCATGCGCTCGACGTTCGCGCCCAAGGTGCGCCAGAAGGCCTCGAGTTTGTCGACGGCCTGAGCATATTCCGGTCGCGCATCTTCGAGTGGCGTCAGGATGTGCCAGCGCCCTTTGAACAGTGTCGCAAAGCCAGCGTCCGGCCCCGAATGCTCCGTACCCGCGATGGGGTGACCAGGTACGATGAACGCATGCGCTGGCGCATGGGCCTTGATCGCCTCCACCACCGCGCGCTTCACGGAGCCCACGTCGGTAATGATTGCGCCGGGCTTCACACCGGCAGCCGCTTCCTGCATCGCCACGCTCATCGCCCCGACAGGCGCTGCCAGCACAATGAGGTCCGCGCTGGCTGTCGCTTCCGCAGCGCTCTCAAACACCTCGCCGAGCCCCAACTCCTTCGCCCGCGCCCGCACCTCGGCGTTCGCGTCGTAAATTGCGATTGAGCCTGTCGCGCTCTCCGTCTTAGCGGCGCGCGCGATCGATGCGCCGATCAAGCCGACGCCAAGAATGGCGATGCGCTCAAAAACCGGCATCAGATGCGCGCGTAAGAGCCAAGCACGCGTACGCTATCGAGCCCCGATTGGGTGAGCGCCGCCGCGCGTTGGTCGTCAATCGCCAGAAAGCCCTCAATGCGCACCAGCACACGCGGCTCCGCACGCGCAACTTCCTTGCCGACGAGGCCATGCTCGTTCAGCGCCCGCTGCAAACGGTGATGAGGATCGAACGCCAGCAGCAGCGAAACATCGCCGCCCGCCTCTTCGTTCGGGCTGGCGGCAAACACGGCCGCCTCCGGCTCGTCGGTCCCCGCCCCTAGCAAAGGCAGACCCGCGATCAAGTGCAGATTACCAAAGCGCCGTTCACTCAGCGCCGGCCACCACGCGCCGACGCTCGGCGCCGCCGGCCAAGCTGTCACCGCAACCATCGTCTCAGGGTTCTCGGTCACCTTCTGGAGCGCCGCCTGTGCATCGCCAACGTCCTTGATCCGCGTTCGGGCGCCGAAATGACGTCGGGCGATATCGAACAGCCGCGTGGGGTCGCCGCGGCCACCGCCGACGACAACGTCGATGATCCGCTGCCGCCGTAAGGCCGCGGTCATCACCGCCCGCCAAAGCTCGATTACCACCTCGCGCTCCAGCGGCGCGGGCGCAGTCGAAACGAGTTTGCGCAGCATCGCGACTTCGCGCCCCGGGCGAAGCGGCAGGCCCGCTTGAGGCGCTTTGGCCTTCACCAGCTTGTCAGCAAGTTGCAAACGCTGCGCGAAAAGCTGCAGCAAGGATGCGTCCACGCCGTCAATGTCGCGACGAATCGTTTCGAGATCGGAGTTGCCGTCTGGCGGGGGGCCGGCGTCATTCATGGGGCGCAACCATACAAGCCTTTCATCTCGCAAGCCAACGCCCCGCACCCCTTCCGCGTCATCAACAGTTGAACCCTCCTGCGGGGGATGCCTAGCGGGCGAAGCAGTTTATGCAGGTGTGCATGATTCATGCAGGCGGGGCGGCGGCGAAACTGCAAGCGGCGGGGGGCGTCCGTTCCCTGAGCTTTGATGCTTCTACGCCGCTGCAACTCTCAAGCGGCGAAACTCTCGCGCCGCTGACATTGGCGTTTGAAACATACGGCGCGCTTAACGTGGACCGCACCAATGCCGTCCTCGTTTGCCATGCGCTTGGCGGCGATCAGTTCGTCGCTGGCCCCAACCCGGTGACGGGCCGCCCCGCGTGGTGGCCGCGCATCGTTGGTCCCGGCCGCCCGATCGACACCAACCGCTTTTTCGTCATCTGCACGAATACGCTCGGCGGTTCGATGGGCTCGACCGGCCCCGGCGCCATCGCACACGATGGCCAACCCTATGGCCTGCGCCTGCCGCCAATCACACTCGCTGACACCGTGCGCGCGCAAGCCATGCTGATCGAAGCGCTCGGCATCGAAAGCCTCTTCATGGTGATCGGCCCGGGGATGGGCGGCATGCAAGCGCTCAACTGGGCCAGCGCCTATCCACGCCGCGTCTTCGCGTGCGCCACGGTCGCCTCGGCCGCGCGTCAATCTGCGCAGAACATCGCGCTCGCCGAACTCGGCCGCCAAGCCATCATGGCCGATCCCGATTGGCGCAACGGCGCTTATCTCGCGCACGGCGTACGGCCGACCAAGGGCTCAGCCGTCGCGCGCACCGCCGCACAGATCGCGGGCCTTGCCGCTACCGAAGTGCGCAGCCGCTTCGACAGCGCCCGCATCCGCGAGCGGTTTGCTTTCACCACAGAAGGCGCCGGCGAGTCCGCGCGCCACAATGGCGCCGGTTACGTCGATCGCTTCGACGCCAACTCGTATCTCTACCTTTCGCGCGCCATGGATGGCTTCGATCTCGCCGCCGATTTCGGCAATCGGCTCTCCAACGCCTTTCAGGCCGCGACGACGCGCCACGCCGTCTTCGCCTTCACCAGCGACTGGCGCTATCCGGTCGAAGAAAGCCGCGAAATCGCCCGCGCGTTGATTGCCGCCGGCGCCGACGCTTCGTTCGTCGAGATCAAGAGTGACAACGGCCACGACGCCTACCTGAGCGATGAGCCCGCCTTCGAAGCCGCGCTCACTGGCTTCGTCGACGCCGCCGCAAGCGCGCGCGGCCTAGCCCTCCAAGGCGGGACGCACTGATATGGCGCAACTCGAACTTGTTCACCCCGCGCCGCTCGATCTCAACACGCCGGAACCGCGCGCCGATCACGACGTCATCGCGCAAATGGTCACGGATGGCGCGCGTGTTCTCGACGTCGGCTGCGGCGATGGCGCGCTCATTCGGCTGCTGACGCGCGAATGCCACGCGCGCGCACGCGGCTTGGAAATTGATCCGATCAAAGTCCATCGCTGCGTCGCCAGCGGTCTGTCCGTCGTCCAGGGTGACGCCGAGCGCGATCTCGAACACTTCCCGAGTGCGTCGTTCGAATACGTCGTCTTCTCGCATACGCTGTTACAGATGCGTCGCCCGCTCGAGGCGCTGAAGACCGCCGCGCGCATCGGCGAGCGCGTTATCGTATCGATCAACAACGCCGGCCACTGGCAGCGCCGCTTCCGCTTCGGTTTCAACGGCCGCCTCGCGCTTTGGGAAGACGCAACGCCCGTCACCGTCCGCGACTTCGCCGCCGCCGCTCGCGAGATGCGCCTCACGATCGAGCGCGGTGTGCCTATTTCCAAGGACCACGCCGGCGCACCGTTCGCGCGCACGCTCTGGCGCGCCAATTGGTTTTCACAACAAGCGGTCTTCCTGCTCACACCATGAAGCGTATCGTTATCTGCTGCGACGGCACTTGGCAGCGGCTCTATAATGCGAGCCTCACCAACGTGGCGCTGACAGCCCGCTCCATCGCCCCGCGCGACGCCAAAGGCCGCGCGCAGATCGTCTATTATTCGGCCGGCGTGGGCGCTTCGCTCGGCGGTCTCAGTATCTGGCAGGGGATGACCGGCGCCGATCTCGATGATCACCTGCTCGACGCCTACCTCTTCCTCAACTTGAACTACGAGCCGGGCGACGAAGTTTATCTCTTCGGCTTCTCGCGCGGCGCTTACACCGTTCGCAGCCTAGCGGGCTTGCTGCGCAAGTGCGGCATCCTCCGCCGCGCGCACGTGGACAAAGCGCGTGCCGCACTCGAACTCTACCGCCACCGCGAGGTCAGCGCCGACACCTTCCTAGCCGCGCGTTTCCGCAGCGCCCACGCGATCGCCTGGCCGCGCGCAACGCGCGACGGCATCGCCGTCGATACGCCGCCGTTCGATCTCCGCATTCGCTATGTCGGCGTGTGGGACACTGTCGGCGCGCTTGGCATCCCGCGCGTGCTGCCGATCTCACTCGGTCTCAACGAGAATTACCGCTTCCACGACACCGCGCTTTCAAGCGCCGTCCAAGGCGCGCGCCATGCCGTTGCAATCGATGAGCATCGCGCAGCTTTTGCGCCGACGCTTTGGACCAACATTGACCAGTTCAACAAGCCCGGCGCGCCGCAACGCGTGGCGCAGGCCTGGTTCCCGGGAGATCACGGCGGCGTCGGCGGCGCGGATCGCGTGCGCGGCATCTCGAATTGCTCTCTGCTCTGGGTGCTCGAAGGCGCCGAGCAGATGGGGCTCCAACTCGCGCGTGAGCCTGGCTCCGTTATCTCGGGCGCGATGGCCGAGATTGATCCCATCACCGCGCCGCTGCAGGGCAAGGCGGGCGGTTCGCTGCTCGATCTCATGGGCTCACGTTGGCGCGTTGGCCTAACACAATACGCTGATCTCCACGAAACCGCGCGCCTGCGCTGGCTAGGCGATCGCAGCTATCGTCCGAAGCCTATGCTGCGTTTTGCCCGAGAGATCGCGGAGTCCATCAAAGAACCCCGCGCCGCCTAGAGGTACGACAGCCACCAATCGCGCCGCCGCGCTTTGATGCCCTGCCACCACAGGCACAGCGGGTACATGATTCCGAGAACCACACCCCACGCGACATAGACCCAGGGCAACGTGAAGCCCACGCCCTCGAACTTCTCAGGCGCGACGAACACGTTGAGCATGTAATTCCAGTATCCAGCTATGGGCTTGCCCGCCGCCGCGTTCGCCGCAATGGCTAACGCGTGCACGACATACACATGCAGCACGTAGAAGAAGAACGGCACCGCGCCAAACGTATTCAGCACCGAGCCCAATGCGCGCGGCAATCGCGCCAGAAGCGGCCAGATCACAAACACAACGCCCAGCGTTACCAGCACGTATTGCAGCGAAGGCGGATATTTTTGGACGTCCATGAACACCATGACCGCCGCGCCCAAGCTTGTCTGATTGCGCCAATCGCGCCACTCGCCCTCTGGCCCGGTCGCGAACGCCGGATCGCCGTAGATCATCGTCCAACGCAGCACGACGAACAGGACCAACATCGCCAGCCCGAGCAAAAAGATCGTACGATCGCGTTTCGCAGGCGCCTCGGTGAACAACCCGCCCAAGCCATAGCCAAACGCGATTACGCCGATCCACGGCAACACCGGGTACGCCATCAATCCAATTGGCTGCTCACCGACGAAGATCGGCCCGCCGTCATGCAGGAATGTCCACGCCAGTGACCACACGCCGAGTTCGCCCGCGTTGATCGGATCCAGCAGATTGTGGCCAGCGATAATCGCAACGCCGATTGCGAGCACCACATTGCGCGGCAACCAAACCAGCGCCGCCAGCGCCAGCATCGCCCAGCCGATCGCCCAGATCACCTGCAAGAAGAACGGATACGGGAATCCAAACGACCAGCCGAAACTCAGCACGGTTGCTTCCAGAAAAATCAACCAAAGCCCGCGCGTCATCAGAAACTGCGATAGCCTTCCCACCGGCTTGCCGCGCGCCAATTGCAAATACGCCGAAACACCCGAGAGCAGCACGAACGTCGGCGCGCAGAGATGCGTGATCCAGCGTGTCGTATAAAGCCATGCAGTTGTTGTCGTCGGATCGAGCGGATTGCCGGCGAGGCCGCCGCCAGTGAAGAAATAGTCGCGCACGTGGTCTAGCGCCATCAGCACGATGACCAAGCCACGGAGCATATCAATTTGAGCAATGCGCGCGTCCGCAATAGCGCCGGCGTGCGGAGGGTGCGCCGGTGCGGCCGGCGTCAAGGTAGCGTCAGTCATGTCGCGATCAGACCCAATCTTTGCGCGACGCCTCTATGTCCCAGGTCACGCCGGGGGGGCGAGCGCAAAGCGATGGGATCACACGTTGGCCAAGCCAAACGCCAGTCGGCCCAGGAAGCCTTGGGGCTTCAAGCGCCCCTCGGTGGCGAACAAGCACACGCAAGTCTCATCGCCCTCCACCATCGGCTGGTGGTTCAATTCACCATACGCCGCAGCGAAATCACCGGCCGCAAACACGCCCAGTTCGTCGCGATAAGCGCCTTTCAGCACGGTGCAGAACTCCGCGCCCGAATGCTCGTGCCGCGCCGTCGGCATACCCGGGGCAACTGAGAGCAGATAGACGCGATTCTGCGGAGCATGCGGCGTGTCAACCGCAGCCACCCACACACCAGGCGCGACCCACTTCTTTGGTTTGAGCGTCAGCCGCTCCAATAACGGCCGCGTATCCACCTTCGGCGCAGACGTTTGCGTCTCATCCAAGCGCGCCATGACATCCGCAAGCGCATCCGCGCTCACGTCCTCAGCACTTAACTCACTGAGCGCTGCGCCCGACGCCGCTTCGAACGCGCCAATCTTGGCCCGGCACGCCGCACATCCTTCAACGTGCGCACCGACCACGAGTCCGAACCCAGGCTCCAGCGCACCAGAGGCGTAAGCCGTCAAAATCTCCACCGAAGGATGATGACGCGGATTCACGAGTATTGCTCCCAATGCGCGCGCAGCTTGATCAAAGCAAGCCGCAGCCGCGATTTCACCGTGCCCAACGGCAGTTTGAGCCGTTCGGCGATTTCCGAGTGTGCGTTGTCTTCAAAGAAGGCGAGTTGAACCACCTCGCGTTGCTCGTCGGATAATTCGTCTAGCGCGGCCTGCACGTGCGCTTCAGTTTGCACGCGCACTGCGGCATCGTCCGGCGCCTCATCGCCGCTTTCTTCCGGTTCATCGATAAGACCCCGATAGGCGAGTTCGACCTTTTCCCGGCGAAGCCGATCGATCCACGCATTCCGCGCGATCACGTACATCCAGGTTGACGCCTTAGCCTTGGCGCTATCGAACGACGCCGCGCGTTTCCAAACCGCGACCATGGCGTCCTGCGCCAAATCTTCCGCCACCGCGCCGCGCGCGCCCAAGCGGATAAGGTACGCCTTCACCTTGCCGGCATAGCGCTGGAAGAACGCGGCAAAGGCGGACCGGTCGCCCGCCGCGATAGCCGTCAGCAACGCCTCATCGCTCTGCGCTGCGCCGTCATGCATAGCCTGCGCCCTCCGCGGGCGCCGTGGCGCGGTCGAAACTGGCGCATTGGTGAGTACACATGCCCGCATCAGCGCTGGTACGCACGGTTCCCGCAACCGGTTCACTTTGATCCAGCGCGTTCTTCCGCACGTAACCGACTCCGAAACAGCCGGCAGCCCCGGCGGCAGGGCGGACACGGTTGATGGCCTTCTCTTTACATCCCATGCAACGACAAAATATCGCCGTCATCGGATCGGGCATAGCCGGAATGTCGGCAGCTTGGTTGCTTAGCCAACGCCACCAGGTGACCCTATACGAGAAGGCCGACCGCATCGGCGGCCACTCCAACACCGTCACCGTGCCGACCAGCCTCGGCGCCACGCCGGTTGATACCGGCTTCATCGTTTATAACGATGTCACCTACCCGAACCTAGTCGCGCTATTCGATCACCTCGGCGTACCCACTAAACGCTCGGACATGTCGTTCGGCGTTTCGCTCAATGGCGGCCGCACCGAGTATTCATCCGTCGGCGCCTCTGCGTTTTTATGCGGGGGTCGCAACCTGATCAGTCCGCGCTTTTGGTCGATGACGTTCGATCTCCTGCGCTTCTACAAGAACGCCCCGCTCGAACTTCCGCGAACACGGAACGACCTCATCTCGCTGGGCGAATACCTCGAAAGCCGCGCTTACGGCGAAGCCTTCAAACGCGACCACCTCTTGCCCCAAGCCGCCGCCATCTGGTCGGCGTCGATGGCGGAGATTCACCACTATCCCGCCTGCGCATTCGTGCGCTTCTTTGAGAATCACGGCCTTCTGAAGCTCAAGGGCCGCCCGCAATGGAGCACAGTCGACGGCGGAAGTCGCGCTTATGTTTCCATGCTTACCGCGCACTACGCACACCGCGCGCGACTGAATTGCGGCGCCGTTTCAGTGCGTCGCGACACGTCCGGCGCCTGGGTGCGTGATGCACAGGGCGAGGCTTCGCACTACGACAACATCGTGATCGCCACACATGCTGACGAAGCACTCGCGATGCTTGATGATCCGACACCGCAGGAGCGCGCCCTACTCGGCGCGTTCCGATATGCGAAAAACCGCGCCGTGCTCCACACTGACGAGGCACTCATGCCGCGCCGTAAGCCGCTGTGGGCTAGCTGGAATTATGTCGGGGACAATCCAGAGGGAGGCTGCATTGTCTCCTACTGGATGAACAAGCTGCAGCGCATTAACTCGCGCGAACAACTCTTCCTTACGCTCAATCCGCGCACGATGCCGCGCGACGAGAGCATTCTCTACGAAACCAGCTATGATCACCCACTGTTCGACGCTGCGGCGATCCGAGCGCAAGAGCAAATCTGGTCGCTGCAAGGCGTCAACAAGACGTGGTTCTGCGGGGCTCACTTTGGCGCTGGCTTCCATGAAGATGGCTTGCAAGCCGGCCTCGCTGTGGCTGAGCAGCTTGGCGGCGTGCGCCGTCCGTGGAACGTCGCCGAAGAGTCCGGCCGCATTCACCTCACCGCGCCTGCGTTCCGCGACGCCATAGCGGCATGAACGCGATCTACACCGGCCACGTCGCGCACAACCGCCCAGGCAAACACCGTCTGCGCTACAGCATTTTTATGCTCGCGCTCGATCTCGATACGCTGCCCGCGCTTGCGACGCGCCTACTCCGTCACAACCGCGCCAGCCTCTTCAGCATCAACGATAGCGACCACGCCGCACGGATCGACGCGCCGCTTAAGCCGCAGATCGAAGAAAAACTTCGCGCCGGCGGAATCGGCTGGACGGGAGGGCGTATCGTGCTCCTCACGATGCCGCGGCTCTTCAACTACGTGTTCAATCCGCTTAGTGTCTATTTCTGCTGGCGCGAAGATGGCGCGCTTGCTGCCCTGGTTCACGAAGTCTCAAATACGTTCGGCGAGCAACACTTCTACGTGCTGCCTGCGCGCGCCGAAAAAGGCGTCGTCCGCCAATCGTGCGACAAGGCCTTCTTCGTCTCTCCATTCCTCGAGCCCGATCTGCGCTACGAATTCAGCGTCACACCACCAGGCGAGCGCGCGATCGTCTCTATGGTCGTGCGCCGTGGCGCCGACATCGCGCTCACTGCATCTTTCGCCGGCGATCGGCGCGACCTCACCGACGCAAACCTCTTCCGCGCCTGGCTCGCCAATCCGCTGATGACGCTCAAAGTCATCGCCAGCATCCACTGGGAAGCGGCGCTCATGATGGCGAAGGGCGTGCGATATCTCGGCCGGCCGCGTGGGTCTCAAGCAGCACGCAAACAAAAAGCGGCAGCGTGATCGCTCACGCCGCCACCTCTCAGTCCCTCGCTCAGAGACTTAGTTCTGCGCCGGGCCCGACACCGTCGCCGTCCATTGCTGCACAAGGCTTTCAGCCACTGAGAGCGGCAGCGCGCCGTTCGTCAGCAGCGTATCGTGGAAGCCTTTGATGTCGAAATTGGCTTGCAGCGTCTGACGCGCCGCATCGCGCATGCGGTTGATCGCTTGGCGCCCAACCATGTAGCCGCACGCCTGCCCCGGCCACACGCAGTAACGTTCGATTTCCGTTGTCACGCTTGAGCGCTGATCGCCCGTCGCCGCGACCATCGAGTCGATCGCTTGCTCACGCGTCCAGCGCTTGGAATGAAGCCCCGTGTCGCACACGAGGCGCGAGGCGCGGAACGCCGCCGATTGCAGATAACCAACGCGGCCGAATGGATCGTTCGCGTAAACGCCCATCTCGTCCGCCAATTGTTCGGCGTAGAGACCCCAGCCTTCCTGGTAAGCATTGAAGCCCATGAGCGCGCTACGAATGAACGGCAGACCTTGCGCTTCTTGCGCGATGGAAATCTGCCAGTGGTGGCCCGGAATGCCTTCGTGGTACGTCAGCGTCGGCAGCGTGAACTTCGGCCATTCGGCCGTGTCGCGCAGGTTGATGTAGTACGCGCCTGGACGCGAGCCATCGAGCGCTGCGCCCTGGTAGTAGCCGCCTGGCGCGCCGTCTTGCGTGTACTCCGGCACGCGCTTGATCTCGAGCGCAGCGCGCGCAAGCGTGCCGCACACTTCAGGCATGCGCGCGCGGATCGCTTCGACCTGACGGTTGAGGTCCGCCAGCAGCTGCGTGCGGCCCGCATCCGTGTTCGGATACAGCTGATCGGGGCGGCGACCCAACGCCTGCACGCGTTCGGAAACGGTGCCGCGCGTCATGCCCTGCGCTTTCAGGATCGTATCCATCTCGCTTTGCAGCTGAGCAACGAGCTCTGTGCCCATTTGATGGATTTCGTCAGGCGACATCGACGTCGTCGTGCTGTTGCGCAGCGCGGCTGCGTACATGGCTTCGCCGTCCGGCAGTTTCCAGATACCTGCGTCATGAGTGGCGCGCGGGCGGGCCGCCGTCAGCGCTTCAATCTGGCGGCGGTAAGCCGGCAGAACCTCATCGCGCACGATCGCTTCAGCGCGTTGCTGCAGCGACGTCTTATCGGCGGCATTGATCTCGGCGACGCTCGCCAAACGCTGTGCGAACGACGACACTAGGACCGTTTGTGCCGGCGCCGTGCCTGCAAAGCCCGTGAGCTGACGGATCGCGCCATCGAGCGCAAAGTCCGGCGGCAAGACGCCAGCAGCGCTATCTTCACCGAAGCGCGCCGTCTCTTGATCGAGCACGCGTGCGTACGCGGAAAGGCGTGTCAGATACGCGTCGGTCTGCTCGCGGTTGGTGATCGGATGCTGGCTCGCCAGGAAGTCAGGGATGAATGTGTAAGAACCGGTCAGCTGGCTGATCACGTACGGGCTGCCCGCGCCGCCGCCGTGTTCGAAGCGGCCAGACTCGACCTGGTTCTGCAGCGCCGTCAGCACGACGTCGTAGGTCACCACGTCATGCGCCGAGAGCGTTGCGCGATCGAGGGCCTGGAGTTCCCGCACACCGCGCTCTGCGATGCCGCGGTTGCGGATGAACGCTTCCTTCGACGCGTCGCTCAAGCGATCAATAAAACGACCGCCCGCTTGCTCTTCCGAAACTGCGAGGCTCGTCGCGTACTCAGGCGACTCCCGCAGGAAGTCGACGCAGAGCCGATCGAGAATGCCGTTGAGATCACCGCTGCCGTTTGCCGTGGTGCGATTGCACGCCGCGAGCATAACGCTTGCCGCCGTAGCACCCAGAAGGGCGCGCCGAGACATGTCCATTTGAAATTCCCTTAGTATTGGTGGGGTTGCCTGCAATCCGCAGCTTACTCGAACGCCAGCGGCCGGCGCACCTAGAGGTGCGACGAACGGCCATCCGTCGATGGATTGAACTAACCCTCTACCGCAGCGTGTCCACTCTCGCCCGTGCGGATGCGGACGACACTGTCCAGGTCAGTGACCCAGATTTTGCCATCGCCGATCTTCCCAGTCTTGGCGGCCGCAGCGATCGCATCGACAGCCCGCTCCACTGCTTCCGGCGCCGCCGCGATCTCAATCTTCACCTTGGGCAGAAGCTTCACTTCGTATTCGGCGCCGCGATAGACCTCTGTCTTGCCCTTCTGGCGCCCAAACCCGCGTACCTCGGACACCGTCAGTCCGCCGACGCCCGCTTCCTTGAGCGCCTCGAGAACGGGGTCCAGCCGGCTCGGCTTGATGATGGCGGTGATCAGCTTCATTGCACTTCTTTAAAGCGTCACCCATCGCGTTTGGGCAAGCTTCCCGACGCCTCTTCTGACGTTCGCGCGGGCGCTTTGGCCAAAAGGACACGCCCCTCGGAGCGGGCGGTGTTCGCGTATAGACGTTTCACCGCCTCCATCAGCACCAGGCCCCCCTGCGCTGGCCACAACTTCTCGCCAACGCTCTCGAATGCGTCCGCCGCCCGCACAAATGGCGACCATGTCGAAGGCGGGGCGTAGAGCGCCCGGGCAGACACTACTGGCTCAAACACCGAATCGGACAGCAGCGCCGCCAATTGGGTCCGCGAATAGGGGCGCCCATGACCGAACGGCGTCGCCCCCGACTGCGCCCACCAGCTCCAGCGATTGGCGGCGATCACCACGAGGCGCCCCTCAGGCGCCATCACCCGCCACACCTCGCGCAGCATGGCGTGCGCGGCCTCGCACTCTTCCAGCGCATGCACCAGCAGCACCCGATCGAACACCGCGTCCATAAAAGGCAGCCGGGTGTCTTCAGCCAAGGTCGTCAGGACGCGATCGGCCGGCCAGGGCTCCGCGCCTTGCGCCGCAGGCATCATCGTGACCGTGCGGCGCGCGCCCGCGCGGAACCGTTCCAGATAAGGCGTGGGATAGCCCAGCCCGAGCACATCAAGACCCTCGGTATAGGGCCAAAGCGCCGCCAGCCGCCGCGACGCAGCGCGTCGCACCACCTCACCCAGAGGCGAAGCGTAAAAGCGCTGCAATGCAAGGACGTCGACGCGCATTGTCCGTCAGGGCTAAGCTAGGACATGCTTCAAATCCATCAATTCCCGTGCCTGTCGGACAATTACGGCTTCCTCATTCACGAGCCGACGAGCGGCGCGACCGCCACCATCGATACGCCCGATGCGACCGAGATCATGCGCCAAGCCGAAGCCAAAGGCTGGCGCATCACCGACATCTGGAACACGCACTGGCACCCGGACCACGCGGGCGGCAACGCCGCGATCAAGGCCGCGACGGGCGCGATCGTCACCGGCCCGGCGGAAGTTGAGCGCATCGGCGCCAGCCCGGATCGCATCGTCGATGAAGGCGACGTGGTTAAGCTCGGTAACATCGATGCACGCGTGCTCAATGTCGGCGGCCACACGCTGGGCCATATCGCCTTCGTCTTGGATTCAGAGAAAACCGCCTTCGTTGGCGACGCGCTTTTCGCTCTCGGCTGCGGTCGCCTTTTTGAAGGCACACCGCAACAAATGTGGACCAGCCTTCAGAAACTCGCAGCGTTACCGGACGATACGACGCTCTATTGCGCGCACGAGTACACGCAATCCAACGCCCGCTTTGCCATCACCATCGATCCGATGAACCGGAAGCTGCAAGCGCGCATCGCTGAGATCGATCAGCTCCGCGCCGAAGGCAAACCCACAGTGCCGACCACGCTGCGCATCGAGAAGGAGACCAACCCCTTCCTGCGCGCGCCCGCTCTAAAAGGCGCAGTCATGCTGCCGAACGCCGAAGACTGGAAAGCTTTCGCCGACATCCGCAAGCGCAAGGACAATTTCAAATAGAGGTTACTGCTCCGGCCCTTGCACGGTGCCCGACACGACATTTCGGATCGTGTTGGAGGAAGGCCGGCCAGCGTAGCCAAGCTGCGGCGCGACTTGAATAAACAGGATGTCGCCACGCTGCGCCACCGCCGGCGCATTGCCGAAGGTAATCACAACGCGACGTACGTTCGTCATCGGCGCGGCGGCTAGGCCTTCTGCAGCGCGCTCCGCTGCGTCGAGCACAACACCTGCCGCAGGCGCCGTCATCTGCGCCGGCACGGTGAACGTTACGGGTTGTCCAACACTCCGGCGCGCTTGCGCCTGTAGCCGACGGAAGCGCTCCTGCATTTCGGCAAAGGCGATCGCTTCCGGTGTCAGCGGCGCAACGCTCGCTTCTTCGGAGGCCGGCGCGCCGGTTCGCAGCGAGCGCGTATAAACGATGATGCCGCCATGCGGCGTTACCCGCAGCATCACGTCGCCGTCTTCAGTCCGGTAAATCTCGCCGCCGCCCGCCGCCATTACGGGGCGAAGCACGTGCACTTCCGGGTCGCCCTCGAAGCGCACCAACGCCGCGCGCCCGCCCGAACGATCAAGCACGAAGCGAACGCCGCCATCGGGCGTCGAATAACGCGTCGCGCCGGACGCACGATAAAGCCCCTGCACCGGCGGGGCGGGAGGGGCTGCTTGAGGTTGTTGACGTTGTTGAGCTTGAGCCAGGCCGGGCGTCGTGAGCGCGAGCGCGGCGGCAAGTGCCGCGGCGCTGCGCCCTATCAGACTCGGCCCGGAGGATTGGCTCATGGGCGAAGAGAAGAGCGCTTCGACCTGGGCGCTTTTTTGGCGCTGTTGCACACGTCAGGCGCCAGTGTTGCTGTAAAGCCGCACTTTCCTAGGCGTTTTCCGGCTTAGGCCCACGATCCGGGTCAGGTTTTGCCTCGGCGAGCGTCCATTCCACCGGTGGCTTCGTCAGAGCCAGCACCACCTCACGCACCGATTCGGTGCTGACCTCGACCGGCGCCTCAACACGCAGCTGGCGCGGCGCACGACGCATTTCCGCAGCGGCAGCGCGCGATGTCATCGGCGGCAGCGGCGCCGCGCGCGGCGTATCGGACGGAAGTTCGGGCGGGATGCGCAGGACAACGCGAACGCCAGTGGTGGGCGGCTCGGACAAATCGCCGACCACGCCAGCCGCGAACGAAATCGTGCAGAGCACGAGCGCCACGACGGTCACACGGAGGATGTTGCGTCCCAACAAGCCACCGACGATTAACCGAGTCGCTTGGGAGCGTCACGCCCGAAGGCGTGACGCTCTTTCACGATCAATGCAGAGTTTCACTATCCAGGTTCAGTTCCGATGCCGGAATGCGCTCGGCATTGCGCAGAACACGGCGCAAGCCTGGGTAGAAGTGCTGGGCATCACCCACCACAACCACATCCGCACGCGCCGGATCGAAATAACGCGCCGCTGCGGCCTGAGCCTGCTGCGGTGTCACCGCCGTAATGTCGGCGACATACGTATTCAGTTGCTCTGGCGGAAGGCCATACAGCGCCAGCGTCGAGATCTGGCCGGCGAGCCCGGCGGTCGTTTCCACGCTCCGGCCAAATCCGCCAATCAGCACCGCCTTGCGCGCCGTAAGTTCGGCCTCCGGCGTCGCTTCACGGCCGATGCGCGTGATTTCCGCGCGCATCAGCTCATACACCTGAACAGCCGCATCGTTACGCGTCTGCGCTGACGCGATGATCGGCCCCGGCGCCACGCGCGCCTGCAAGCTCGAGTTCGCGCCGTACGACAAACCACGGCGAATGCGGATTTCCGTGTTGAGGCGCGCCGAGTAACCGCCTCCAAGCACGTTGTTCGCGACCAGAAGCGGGAAATAGTCCGCATCCGTTCGCGCCACACCGCGCAAACCCATCAGCACCGCCGCTTGGCCCGTCTCCGGCAAATCGACAACGATCGCACGCGGCGCCGCCGCATACGCTGAAGCATCCGGACGCGCCGGCGCCGGCGTGCTCGGATGCGGCCAATCTCCGAAGTAACGCTCCGCCAGCGCAAAGCCCTCATCGGCCGAAACGTCGCCCGTGATCACGAGCACGGCATTGTCCGGACGCCAGTACGTCCGATGATAGGTCGCCATGTCGTCGCGCGTCGTCGCGCTGATGCTGCGTTGCGAGGCCACCGCGCCATACGGCGCATCGCCATAAAGCGCCCGCGTCATCGCAAATTGCGCGATCGAGCCGGGCTGGCTTAGCGCCACTTGCAAACCATCGAGAGATTGCTGCTGCGCCCGCTCCAATTCTTCCTGCGCGAACGCCGGATTGCGCGCTACATCGGCGAACACCGTGAAGGCGTCATTTACGCGATCCGAGCGAGTCATTAGCGAAACCGCCGATGAATCCACACCAGCGCCCGAGCTGATGCTCGCGCCAAGCGATTCAATCTGACGCGCAATGTCCGTCGCGCTGCGCGTGGTCGTGCCGCGCGTCAGCAGATCGGCCGTCATCCCCGCAAGGCCCGCGCGATCATGAGGATCAGCCGAGCTACCCGAAGCAACGCGAAGATCAGCGCTGATCAGCGGCAATGCCCGGTTCGGCGCTACGATCACACGCAGGCCGTTCGCTAACGTGCGCTGCGCAGTCGCCGGAATGCGCGCATCAATCGGCGTTCCCGCCGCCGGCGGCGCCTGACGCTGACCTTCCGGCGCCAGTGTAAACACCGGAATTTCGGAGGCCGGAATCGAGATCGTGTGCGCCTGAATAGTCGACGCAGTCGTGATGGTATCGCCCGTCACGCCCTGTTGTTGCGGCAGATAACGAACCAGCACGCGGCGTTGATCGTTGAGGATGCGCCGCGCGACACGCTGCACATCCGCCGGCGTCACGCGCTGCACGGTCGCCAACAGACGATCCGCATACGCCGCATCGCCATAGCGAATGACGGAGTCCGCCAATTCGAACGCGCGACCATATGCCGTTTCGCGCTGCTCGATCGTGTTGGTCACAATCTCGTTCTTGGCTTCGTCGAGTTCAGCTTGAGTCACCGGCGTGTCGCGCATGCGCGCGATCTCCGCGCTCAGCGCCGCTGCGCCCGCTTCCGCCGTCTGCCCTTCCGAGAGGATGGCAAACAGGCTGTAGGCGCCGGGGTCCTGCGTTGCTTCCAGGTTCGTGAACACCTGCGCCGCAACTTGCTGCTGATATACCAACGATTGATAGAGGCGCGATGAATCCCCGTTCGCCATGATCGCATCGAGCACGAACAAGACCGGCAAATCAGGATCGGTCGAAGCCGGCTGCGGATAAGAGATCATCACTGCCGGCAGCGGCACGTTCGGCGCATACACGGTGTATTCGCGCGGCTGCGTGCGCTGCGGCTCGGTCGGGTAGTCGCGCGGGATCGCGCGCGTCGGACGGGCGATGCCGCCGAAATATTGATCGACCCAAGCGTCGAGCTGCGCCTGGTTGAAATTGCCGGAAACAACAAGCACCGCGTTGTCCGGGCGATAATACTGCGCATGGAACGCGCGCACATCTTCAACCGTCGCGGCGTCCAGATCTTCAATCGAACCGATGCCCGGGCGGCCATACGGGTGCACCGAGAAGTTGGCTTGGCTCATGTAGAAGCCGAACAGGCGGCCATACGGCGAAGCCAGAATGCGCTGGCGCAATTCTTCCTTCACGACATCGCGCTCGGAATCGAACGTCGCTTCGTCAACCACGAGCGAGCCCATGCGATCAGCTTCAGCCCACAGCACGCGCTGGAGATGGTTGGCCGGCACCACTTCGTAATAGTTGGTGAAATCGTCGTACGTCGATGCGTTGTTGAAGCCGCCGACATCCTCCGTCAGCCGGTCGAACGACTCGCTGGGCATGTTCCGCGACGCCTTGAACATCATGTGTTCAAAAAGATGCGCGAAGCCGGAGCGGCCCGCCGGATCGTCCACCGATCCCACGTCGTACCAAACCTGCACCGACACGTTCGCCGTGTTCGCATCCGGCATCGCATAAACGCGAAGCCCGTTGGCCAGCGTGCGCGTCGTGTATTGGAGCGGCGCGACCTGCAGTGCCCCGCTTTGCCCTTCCGGCTGCGGCGATGAAGCGGTAGCGCAAGCCACAAGCGCGAACGCCGCGGCAACCAACGTTATGATGCGTTTCATGGAGATCCCCAAGTTTGGGGCCTTCCTAGCAGGCCGCCAAACCGCGACACCACCCCCAATGCGACGATTGCGGCGCGGCGCCGGATGAACGAACTGGAAAAGCTCCCTAACCAGCCGCCTTCAATAGCGGGTCATATGCCAAGATCGGCGACAACCACCGCTCTGCCGTGGCGACATCCCAGCCCTTGCGGCGTGCGTAGTCCTCAACCTGATCGCGATCGATCTTCCCCGTGCCGAAATACTCCGCCTCGGGATGTGCGAAGAAGAGGCCGCTCACCGACGAAGGCGGCGTCATCGCCATGCTTTCGGTGAGATCAATGCCCGTCAGCTTTCGCGCATCGAGCAATTCAAAAATCGTGAGCTTCTCGGTGTGATCGGGCTGTGCTGGATAGCCGGGCGCCGGGCGAATGCCGCGATATTTTTCCGCGATCAGATCTTCCGGCGTTAGCGCTTCATCCTTCGCGTGTCCCCACAACTCACGCCGCACCTTCGCGTGCAGCGCTTCAGCGAACGCTTCAGCCAAACGATCGCATAAAGCCTGCGCCATGATCGCGGAGTAATCGTCATTCGCGCGCTTGAATCGGATGGAGACATCGTCCTCACCGATCCCCGCGGTCACGGCGAACGCACCGACGTAGTCGCCCTGCGACGCAACGTAGTCGGCTAGCGCGAAATTCAGTTTGCCCTCGCCCTTGTCGATTTGCTGGCGCAACGTATGCAGGCGCGCGATTTCCTTGCCGCGCTTCTCATCGGCAAACAGCACCACATCATCGCCATCGCGCTGCGCGGGCCAGAAGCCAACAACGCCGGACGCCTTCACCCACTTTTCAGCAACAAGCTGCCGCAGCATCGCTTGCGCATCGCGATACAAATTGCGCGCCGCCTCGCCGACAATGTCGTCCTCCAAAATCGCCGGATAGCGCCCAATCAAATCCCAAGACGCAAAGAACGGCGTCCAATCGATGTACGGCACAAGCTCTTCAAGCGGATAATTCTCAAACGAGCGCACACCCAGAAAGCTCGGCTTCACCGGCGCGAACTCAAGCTTCGGCGCACGCTCCCGCGCTTTCGCCAGCGGCAAGCGCGGCCGCTTGTCCTGCCCGAAGAAATAAGCCTCGCGCGCCACGTCATATTCAGCGCGCGTTTCTTTCACCAGCGCATCGCGGTCATCGCCCAGCAGCTTCTGCACCACCGGCACGGCCTTCGACGCATCCGGCACGTACAAAATCGGGCCTGAATAAGCTGGCGCAATCTTAACTGCCGTGTGCGTGCGCGATGTCGTCGCTCCACCAATCAGCAGCGGCAGTTTCAGCCCCAAACGCTCCATCTCACTCGCGACGAAAACCATCTCGTCCAACGACGGCGTGATCAGCCCCGACAATCCAATAGCATCGGCGCCAATCTCTTTCGCGCGCTCCAAGATGCGATCGCACGGCACCATCACGCCAAGATCGTCAATCTCGTACCCGTTACATTGCAGCACAACGCCGACGATGTTCTTGCCGATATCGTGCACATCGCCCTTCACCGTCGCCATCACGATCTTGCCATTGGACTTGCCAGCCATGCCGGTGCGCTGCTTTTCCTCCTCCATGTACGGGATGAGATGCGCGACGGCCTGCTTCATCACCCGCGCCGACTTCACGACTTGCGGCAAGAACATTTTCCCAGCGCCGAAGAGATCGCCAACGACGGACATGCCATCCATCAGCGGACCTTCGATCACGTGCAACGGGCGCTCGGCTTGCAGACGCGCTTCTTCGGTATCCTCAACGATGAACTCGTTGATCCCGTGCACGAGCGCATGCGCCAAGCGATCCTTCACCGGCTTTTGACGCCAGGAGAGATCGCGCTCGGCGCCTTGCTTTTTGCCACCCGCCTTCGCGCGATCGGCAAGTTCGAGCAGACGTTCGGTCGCATCCTCGCGCCGATTCAGCAGCACGTCCTCCACGCGCTCACGCAATTCCGGCTCGACGTCATCATAGAGCGTCAGCGAACCGGCGTTGACGATGCCCATGTCCATGCCGGCGCGGATGGCGTGATAGAGGAACACCGCATGCATCGCCTCGCGCACCGGCTCATTGCCGCGGAACGAGAACGATACGTTCGATACGCCGCCCGAAACGTGCGCGTGCGGCAGTTCCGAGCGAATGTATGCCGTCGCCTCGAAGAACGCTTTGGCATAGTCAGCGTGCTCTTCGATCCCGGTCGCAACCGCAAAAATGTTTGGATCGAAGATGATGTCTTCTGGCGGAAACCCGATCTTTTCGGTCAAGAAGCGATAAGCGCGCGTGCAGATTTCGATTTTGCGCTTGGCCGTATCGGCTTGCCCCTGCTCGTCGAAAGCCATCACGACAGCCGCGCCGCCGTAGCGACGCACACGGCGCGCTTCATACGCAAATTTCTCCTCGCCCTCCTTGAGCGAAATCGAGTTCACGATCGACTTGCCTTGAGCGCACTTCAGCCCCGCTTCGATCACCTCCCATTTGGAGCTATCGATCATCAGAGGAATCCGCGCGATATCCGGCTCGGACGCAATCAGGTTCAAGAACCGGCGCATGGCCGCCGGTCCGTCGATCAGCGCAGCGTCCATATTCACATCGAGTACATTGGCGCCAGATTCGACTTGCTGACGCGCCACCACCAGCGCGCCCGCGTAATCGTCCGCCTCGACCAGTTTGCGAAACTTCGCCGACCCCGTGACGTTCGTGCGCTCGCCAACAACAACGAAATTTGCAAATGGATTGGCGGAGGTCACAGCGTCTTCTCGATTGGTTCCAACGTGGCGAGCCACTCATCTTTGGCGTTTGCTTGTTCCCAAAGATCGGCAAGCTCGGATTGCTTCTTGATCCGAGCAAGAGCGTCGCGCGCTTTCGTCAAGAGCGGTGCCGGCGGGACGATGAGAGCGGCGATCCCCGCGGCGTCATCAGGGTGCAGGGCCAAGCCGCCATTGCCAACCTTGTGAGCAAGGACAGCGGCGGCCGCAATCGCGGCGGACGATTCCGGCGCTTCCAGATAGTCGTCACCAACACCCAGAACGGCGTCGAACGCAGCCTCAGCCACGCTCCAGTCGTTTGCGTCTATGAGTTCGCAGACAAGATCGCCAGCATCGTCGTTGTCAAACGGCCCGCTTCCCCATGCCCCCATGACTATGCCACCGCCGTGAAGGGTTCGAGACCAGCGAGCTTCATCCGCGCATCATGCGCCGCGGGCGTGCGCGGCTTCACGCCTTCAACGGCGTGCTTCAAGTGCGCGATATGATCCGGCGTGGTGCCACAGCAGCCGCCCGCAATATTGAGCAAACCCGCTCTTGCCCACTCCGCGTAGTGCGCTTCCATCGAATGCGGTGTCTCATCGTAGCCGCCCATCGCGTTCGGCAATCCGGCGTTCGGATACGAACTCACGGCGCATTCCGCGACGCGCGCCAGATCAGCCAAGAACGCGCGCATGTCAGCTGGACCCAACGCGCAGTTTAGCCCAATCGCCCAGGGCTTGGCATGCCGCACAGAATTGTAGAACGCCTCCACGGTTTGCCCCGATAGCGTTCGACCCGATCGATCGGTGATGGTGCCGGAAATCCAGATGGGCAATTCTACACCGGTTTTGTCGAACGCCTCCCACGCGCCCCACAGCGCGCTTTTGCAGTTCAGCGTGTCCGTGATCGTCTCTATCAGCAGCAAATCGGCGCCGCCTTCAATCAGGCCGCGCGCCTGCTCCTCATAGTTCGCAGCCATTGTATCGAAGTCACAATCGCGGCGGCCGGGATCGTTCACTTCAGGAGACATCGAGAGCAACTTCGTCGTCGGCCCTAGTGCGCCGGCAACCGCGCGCGGCCTGCCATCCGCCGCCTCGAACTTATCACACGCCGCCCGCGCCAACCGGGCGCCCTCCAGGTTCAATTCATAGGCCAATTCTTCCAGCGCGTACTCGGCTTGACTGATGCGCGTCGCGCTAAAGGTATTCGTCTCGATGATATCGGCGCCGGCGTTGAGATATGCATCGTGAACCTGCGTGATCACGTCCGGGCGGGTGAGCGTCAGCAGATCATTGTTGCCCTTCAGCGAACTCACGTGGTCGGCGAAGCGCGCGCCGTGAAAATCTTCAGCCTTCAGCCCAAAGCCCTGCAGATACGCGCCCATCGATCCATCAAGGATCAAGATCCTCTTTGCGAGCTCGGCGTTCAGCGTCGCCAATCGTTTTTCGCGTGTCATGCCGTTTGCGCTTTCGCTCGCACACCCAAAATCCGGCAAATCGCCAATGTCAGATCGGCGCGGTTGAGCGTGTAGAAGTGGAAATCGTCGATACCTTCGGCTTGCAGGCGCGCGCAGAGCTGCGCTGTCGTCACCGCCGTCACCAGCCGGCGCGTTTCCGGATCGTCGTCGAGCCCTTCGAACAGATTGATCATCCAGCGGGGCAACGCCGCGCCGCACGCATCGGCCATGTTCTTCAGGCCCTTTACGTTGGTGACGGGCATGATCCCCGGCAGCACCGGCGCGTAAACGCCTGCGCGCGCCAGCCGATCGCGAAAACGCAGGAACGCCGTTTCATCGAAGAAGAATTGCGAGATCCCGCGCGTGGCGCCCGCCGCGAGCTTGCGCTTGAAGTTATCGATGTCGTGCTCGAACGATGCGCTTGACGGATGCTTCTCCGGGTGCACCGCAACAGAAATATCGAAGCCGCCAATACGCGTCGCCGCTTGCACCAGCTCCACAGCATTCGCATAGCCGTTGGGGTGTTGCAGATACGGCATGCCGACGCCGCCGGGCGGATCGCCGCGCAGAGCCACCAAGCGCCGCACGCCCGCGCGCCAATAATCCCGCAACACCGCGTCCACTTCCGCTTTGCTCGCCGCCACGCACGTCAAATGCGCCGCTGGCTTAAGCGTCGTGTCATTGACGATGCGCGCCACCGTGCGGTGCGTGCGGTCGCGCGTTGATCCGCCAGCGCCGTAAGTCACCGAAACGAAAGTCGGCGCCAAAGGCTCAAGCTTGCGGATCGAGTCCCACAATTGCTCCTCAAGCTTCTCCGATTTGGGCGGAAAGAACTCGAACGAAACCCGCGGCCGGCGCACGCGTTCACCCGCTTCCGCCACGACATCGTGCGCGAGGCTCATGCCTTCACTCCCGCCCAGATTTTCACCGTCAACGCGTCGGCCTTTTGCGGCGCCAGCGCCGTCACAACCGGTCGCGAAAGACCAGCCGCCTCGCACCATTCGGCGATTTCGCCATCGCTAAATCCTAAACGCCGATGCGCGTGCTCTTCGCGCAAAAACTCCAGCGTATGCGGCGCAAAATCCACGATCAGCAGTTTGCCGCGGCTCTTGAGAAGCCGCACGGCTTCAGCGATGGCGCGCGCCGGATCGGAAAGAAAGTGCAGCACCTGGTGGATTGTCACCAAATCCGCGGCGCCCGCATCGATCGGCGGGGCATAGGCATCGCCAAAGCGCACCGCCGCTTTGGCCTTTAGATCATCGAGCGAAGCGCGCGCGATCGCAAGCATCTGGCGCGATGTATCAAAGCCTTCCGCGCGCCGCACACGCTCAGCAAAAAGTTGAATCATACGGCCTTGGCCCACACCGACATCCACCATCAAGTCAAACGGCCCAACGCCTGCGGCGCTCAAAATGGCGCTATCGATATCCGCTTCCGGCAAATGCAGCGCGCGCACGCGCTCCCAATCAGCAGCGTTGCGCTCAAAATACTCGGCCGCCGCCTCTTCTCGCGCCGCGCGGATTGCATGCAAACGCTCTGCGTCGCGCGCGATTAGGGCATCGCTCGGATCGAGCATACCGAGCGCGGCCTCCGCAAAGTGCCGCTCCGTCGTGTGTGCGCGCGGCAAACGATAGAACACCCAAGCCCCTTCCGGCGCGCGCTCCACCAGCCCGGCGTCTGTCAGTAGCTTCAAATGCCGGCTCACACGCGGCTGGCTCTGCCCCAACGCCTGCGCCAATTCACCGACGGCCAGTTCGCCCTCGCTCAGCAGCGCCAGCACACGCAGCCGCGTCTGCTCGCCCGCGGCCCGCAGTGCGCCAAGCACCCGCGCGGCCTCGCGACGTTCCGGCGCCGGTTGGCTTGGAGATATAAACATATCTTTATATGACCTAGAGTCGCTCTCTTGGAAAGCCCTGCCTTCAGCGGTCAGTTTCGGCGTCGCAAAAGTTTCCCCGCTGTGGCCCGAACGCCTCGGTTGCATAAAAATACATGCAGAATCAGTTAGATGGATCGCATTGCGCGCACGCAATGTGGCGCCGGGCGCCCGACGCCCTTCAGTGACCGCTCAGGCAAAGTTGGGTTAACCACAACGGATTATTATTTGCGGCGGGCTGAGGTGTTTCCAATGCGGGGTGTCGTTCCAAGTCTGATTGCGCTGGCGTGTCTCGCCACGCCCACTCTTGCCCACGCGCAAGACGCTCATGATCCGTGGGAGGGCTTCAACCGCAACATGTTCGCCGTCCACGAAAGCGTGGACAAAACGGTGCTTGAGCCTGTCGCGCGGGGCTATCGCGCGGTAACGCCGGCGCCATTGCGGCAAGGCGTTCTAAATTTCCTGCGCAACCTGCGCGGCCCGGTCATTCTCGCCAACGATCTCATGCAAGGCGAAGTGAAGCGCGGCGCCACAACCGCAGGCCGCTTCGTTATCAACACCACGATTGGCGTCGCCGGCATCTTCGATCCCGCGTCGAGCATGGGTCTTGAGCGCCACGACGAAGATTTCGGTCAAACGCTCGCCGTGTGGGGCGTTGACGAGGGCCCCTACATTTTCGTGCCGCTGCTCGGCCCGACGAATCTGCGCGACGGCACAGGCCGTATCATCGACACCGTGTTCGACCCGTTGACCTGGGCGCGCGGAGAAGACGCCGATATGTGGCGGACATCTCGCACTGTTGTTGCCGGCATCGCCGAGCGCGAACAATTGCTCGAAACCATCGACGACATTCGTGCGAATTCGGTCGATCCATACGCGTCCATTCGCGGGTCTTACAATCTGCTGCGTGCGAGCGCGATCCAAAACGGTCGTACCGATGTCCAAGACTTGCCGGATTTCGATGACATTCCTGAAAGCTCTGAAACACCGGCGCCGGGGGGCGGTTCTGTAAGCTTCATGCCCTCGGACCAGCCGATGCGTCTGGGCTACTTCACGCTCGACGAGATAGTAGGAGAATATTGAGTGACGACGCGCTCCATCACACGCGCCTCCTTCCTGGCAGCAATGCTCGGCGCGGGTGTGCTTGCCATCGCGCCTGATGCGCACGCCGCGCGCAACGCCGACGCAGAGCAATACGTCCAGGAAAACGCAACCAACGCGCTACGCACATTGGGCGATCGCTCAGTCGCCGCTGCACAACGCCGCGCGACCTTCGATCGCTTAATGGCGCAATTTGCAGACATGCCGCGTATCTCGAACTTCGTGCTCGGCCGTTACGGCGCGTCTCTGCGGAGCGACGCGGCCCTGCGGACCGAATGGCAGCGCGCATTCCAGGATTATTCGATCGCAGTCTACGAAACACAGCTTTCGAGCTACAGCGGCTCGGCCATTCGCGTGACCGACTCTGTCGAGCGCATTCCTGGCCGAGATGTCATCGTGATCAGCGAAATCTCGCAACGCAGCGGTCGCGCCCTTCCCGTGCAATGGCGCATGCTGCGCTCCAGCACCGGCTGGAAAGTCGTCGACGTATCGCTCGTGCTTGACGGCAACCAGATCTGGCTTGCTCAACAGCAGCAAAGCGAGTTTCTCGCCGTCCTCGGCCGTAACAACGGCAACATCCGCGCACTGATGAGCGACCTGCGCGATCGCACCAACACTATGCGTCAGGGCATCCCAGCCCGTAGCTAGCGCGCTTCGACTCCGATCGCTTCGGCGACGGAGTCGAACCCTTCCGCGGCAAGCAAGCCGTCGAGCTCGTCCAGCATCCGCGAAACGAGCCCCGGTCCTTCAAACACCATCGCCGAATAAAGCTGCACGGCGCTCGCGCCCGCTTTGATCTTGGCAAGCGCCGTCATGCCATTGGCGACGCCGCCAACGCCGATCAGCGGCACGCGCCCTTCCAGCGCTTGTGCAAACAGCCGCAACGCTAAAGTCGAAATCTGAAACAGCGGTTGGCCCGATAATCCTCCCGTTTCATCGCGATTGTCGGACGTCAGATGCGGCGGGCGTTGCAGCGTGGTGTTCGACACGATGAGCGCATCCAACTCATTGGCGATCACCAATTCCGCGATATCGCGGACGGCGACATCATCCAGATCCGGCGCCACTTTCAAAAACAAGGGCCGCTTACCGTGTGCCGCTTCGAGCGCCTCGCGCGCCTCGCGCATCCGCCCCAACAAATCTTCCAGCGCGCCACGCTCCTGCAACCCGCGCAGGCCCGGCGTATTGGGCGACGAAATGTTTGCCGTTACGTACGACGCGTGCTGCCAGACGCGCCCCATGCCCAGCACATAATCCGCCGGCCGATCGCTGCTATCTTTGTTGGCGCCGACATTGGCGCCGACAACGCCAGGCTTGCCCGCGCGCGCCGCCAAGCGATCAGCGTACGCATCGAGGCCCTTATTGTTGAAGCCAAGCCGATTGATCACCGCGCGGTCTTCTGTGAGCCGAAAGATGCGTGGCCGCGGATTGCCCTCCTGCGCGCGCGGTGTGACCGTGCCGCACTCCACAAACCCAAAGCCTGAAGCGAGCAGCGCGTCCGGCGCTTCGCAATTCTTATCGAATCCCGCCGCCATGCCGATCGGGTTCGGCAAAGCGAGCCCCGCAAGGGTCGTCTTCAAGCGCGGATACTTGTCGGCGCGCACGCGCAGCCCCAGGCCCGCACGTAATCCCGCGAGCGCCGCGTGGTGCGCGGTCTCGGGATCGATCAGGCGCAGCGCACCTGTGACGATGTCATGCGGAAAAGCCACGATCGTTGCGCTTCCCAGATTCGCGCCCACATGTCGCCTCTTCCCGTAATCGCCGCACCACCACCGGTTGGGTCTCAACAGGTATTACTTGGACTATTTTCCTATTTATGGGTTGCAAGTCCTTTGCGTCTCGATAAACTGCACATCCATGCAACACGCCCAGATCTGGCGCGCGATCGACGCTCTGGCCGAACGGCGCGGTATGTCCGCCTCGGGCCTTGCGCGCGCCGCCGGGCTCGATCCCACCACCTTCAACAAATCCAAACGCCAGGCGGCTGACGGCAAACCCCGCTGGCCATCGTCAGAGAGCATCGCACGCGCACTTGATGCCGCCGAGACAAGCTGGGACGAGTTCGCGGCTTTGCTTGCCGGGCGCGATGGAAGCGCTGGGCGTGCGATCCCCATCGTCGGCATGGCGCGCGCCGGCGCTGACGGCTTCTTCGACGAAAACGGATTTCCCGTCGGCGCGGACGAAACCGTGCGCTTCCCCGACCTTGGAGAAGACCGCGTCTATGCGCTCGAGATCGCCGGTGACTCCATGGAGCCCATGTATCGCGCCGGCGATGTCGTCATCGTTCAGCCCGGCGCAGCCGTGCGACGCGGCGACCGCATCGTCGTGCGCACCCGCGGCGGTGAAGTGATGGCCAAGGTGCTCGGCCGCAAGAACGATCAAATGATCGAGCTGCTTTCCATCAATCCCGCGCACAAGCCGCGCGAGTTGCCAATCGCCGACATCGAATGGCTCGCGCGTATCGTCTGGGCGAGCCAATAACCCATTGGCGTACCGCTCCAGCGGTGCGAACGTGCGCTGGGAGGCTTCATCATGCGTGCTTTTCATCTCATTTCGGCGTCGTTGCTTTTCACGATGGCGGCTTGCAGCCCGCCTGCCGCGAGCACAGCTGAAGCTCAAACCGGCGATGTCAGCGTTGCCGAACGCACAGCGATTCTCTCCGCCGTCTCGCTGCAAGCGAATGCGCAGGGCACAGTCGAAAACGAATGCGGTGAGCGCGTTACACCGCAGTATCTCGTCACCGATCTGGGCCCAGGCGTCGGCCGCGCAGTTGCGTTAGTCATGGAAGGTGGGCCCAACACCGCCGCTTGTTACGGTGACGGCCCGCTCGTGCAACTCATGCAATCGCATGGCGGCGCGTGGCGCCAAGTTTACATGAACCGCGGCGGCCCAATGGTTGTGCTCTCCACACAGCACAATGGCGCCAACGATCTCGCCGACGGCGGTCCAGGCTTCTCCTTCCCCGTCTGGGAATGGAACGGCAACGAATACGTCAATGCCAACCGCACAGTCGCGGACTCCGCGCTCGGCGACGCGCGCTACGTTCCGAACTAATCGTCCCGCTCCCGCTGCGGCTTCCATGCCGCCAGCAAACGTGGACCAGCTGCGCGCATGAGATCGCCTTTGATTTCGAACGCCGCGAACGCCGCCGTGGGGAAATGCCCGCCAAACTCGCGCGCGAGCTTTGAGCCATCATGCGCTTGATGCACGAGCTTTGAGACAAGCTCGCCCATACCGGGATTGTGTCCGATCACAACCACGCTTTCCGCATCACTCGCATTGAAGGCATCCCAGATGCTTTCCGGCGCCGCGTGATAGAGCGCTTCGTCGAACTGCGTCTCCAACGCGAAGTTCTGCAGACCGAACTCCGCGGTCTCGCGCGTCCGCTGTGACGTTGAAACCAGCGCCAAAGTCGGCTTCAGTCCCGCATCCTCGATCGCCGCGCCCGCAGACGCTGAATCGCGCCGCCCGCGCCCCGTAAGCCCCCGCGCTTTGTCGCTATCGGCTTCGTGGGGGCGCACCGCTTTGGCGTGCCGCATGAGGATGAGTGTGCGCATGACTCGCCGAGTCTGCCCTCCCCACAAAAAAGCGCAACGCCCCGCATCCGAACGCCTGCGCCGCGGCTGCCAAGGCCACGAAGGAACACGGGAGAGCGAGCATGAAAGCGCGTTGGATCATTCTTAGCCTGGGCGGGCGCCATCGCAGTTGCAGCACGGGCGGCTGCCGCCATCGCCTATTTCTTCTTCGATCCCTCACTGACGGTTTGGACCATCATGGTCACAGTCGCCGCACTCAGCCTTGAGGGCTTCTTCTGGGTTGCAGCCGGCGTGCTGGGTTGGTCCTTTCTCGCGGGCAGACGCGCCGCGCTCGGCCGGCTGAAAGCGCGCCTCTTCGGCAAACGCGACGCCGCAGCCGAATAGCCGCCTTTGCGCGCGGCGGCCGAGGCCATTACATCGGTTCTCCCTTTGGATTCGCCCCAATTGAGCACCGATGTCTGATCTCACCACCCTCGCGACCGCCGCCAAGGCCTGGCCCTTCGAACAAGCGCGCCTCGTGCTTGAGCGGCATCTGAAAAACCCGAAGGACGTGGTCGTGTTCGAGACCGGCTACGGCCCCTCGGGCCTGCCGCACATCGGCACATTCGGCGAGGTCGTGCGCACTTCGATGGTGCGCCATGCCTTCCGCGTACTCACCGACGACAAGATCAAGACCCGCATCATCTGCGTCTCGGACGACATGGATGGCATGCGCAAGATTCCGGAGAACATCCCGGACCCGCGTTCGCTCGAGCCATATTTGCAGATGCCGCTCACCGTCGTGCCCGATCCCTTCGGCACGCACGAGAGCTTCGCGCACCACAACAACGCGCGTCTGCGCGCGTTTCTCGACAGCTTTGGCTTCGAGTACGAATTCAAATCAGCGACTGAACTCTACAAGTCCGGCGCCTTCGACGCTGCGCTGCTCCACGCACTGAAGGCCTATGACGAGATCATGGCCATCATGCTGCCGACGCTCGGCGAAGAGCGCCGCAAGACCTACAGCCCCTTCCTGCCGATCTCACCCAAGAGCGGCCGCGTACTCTACGTGCCGATGAAGAAGATTGACGCCGCGAACGGCACGATCACATTCGACGACGAAGACGGCGAAGAGATCACGCAATCGGTCACCGGCGGCCGCGCAAAGATGCAGTGGAAGCCGGACTTCGGCATGCGCTGGGCAGCCCTCGGCGTGGATTTCGAAATGTTCGGCAAAGACCACCAGCCGAACCAGGGCGTCTACGCACGCATCTGCAAGGCGCTCGGCGCCGAACCGCCGGTGAACTACGTCTACGAGCTCTTTCTCGACCAGCACGGCGAGAAAATCTCAAAGACCAAGGGCAACGGCATCAGCGTGGAGCAATGGCTCTCCTATGCCGCGCCTGAGAGCCTCGCGCTCTACAATTTCCAGAAGCCGCGCACGGCTAAGAAGCTCTATTTCGACGTCATCCCGAAGGCGGTGGACGAATATCTCTCGTTCGTCGAGAGCTATCACGGCCAGAACATCGCCGAGCAGATCGAAAACCCCGCCTGGCACATTCACGCCGGCGCGCCCCCGACGGACCTGACGCCGATTTCGTTCGCGCTGCTAATGAACCTCGTCTCCGCTTCCAACGCCGAGACCAAGGATCATCTGTGGGCGTTCATCGCCAAGTACGCCAAGGGCGCGACGCCGCAAACGCATCCCTTCCTCGACAAGCTCACCGACTACGCGATCGCCTATTTCAACGATTTCGTGAAGCCGACAAAGAAGTTCCGCGAAGCGACCGACAAAGAACGCGCCGCCTTCGAGGATCTCATCAAGCGTTTCGATGCATTGCCCGCCGACATCACCGATGGCGAAGCGATCCAGAACGAGGTCTACGCTGTCGGCAAGGAGCACGGCTTCGAGCCGCTGCGCGATTGGTTCAAGGCGCTCTACGAAGTGCTTTTCGGCGTCGAAAGCGGCCCGCGCTTTGGCCAGTTCGCCGCAATCTTCGGAGTCCGCGAAACCAGCGCGCTGCTCAAGCGCGGCTTGGCCGGCGAATTGCTGAAAGCCGCATGAGGTTCACGCGCGACAGGTGTTTGTGAACACGCCGCGCGCGAACTGTCATGCTCGGCTCTCGGCACACGCGAAGCTTGAACGATTGACGACAGCTCCAGCAGATGCGTGACACTTCTGCGCGTCATAAAACCTGACAGAACCTGTCAGCCAAGCTCCCGTATGACGCGGTGATGACGACCCGCTGCGTTCTTCTCGCCGCCGCGCTCAGCGCCTGCGCCACGGAGCCACCCATGCCGACCAACTCCATCTACGAGTTCCGCGACTACACACTCCATCCCGGCCAGCGCGACGTGCTGACCGAGCTCTTCGAGCGCGAATTCATCGAAACCCAGGAAGCGCTGGGCGCGACCATCGTCGGCACGTTCCGTGATCTCGATCGACCTGACCGCTTCGTCTGGATCCGCAGCTTCGTCGATATGCAGACCCGCGCCGCGGCGCTCGACAGTTTCTACACCGGCCCCACCTGGCGCACGCATCGCAGCGCCGCCAACGCCACCATCATCGATTCCGACAACGTTCTGCTACTGCACCCGCACCGCGGCGACGTCTCTCGCTACTCCGCGCCACGGCCGCCCCTCGGCGCTCCGGCGCCGCAATCGCTCATTCTTGTCACTCTCTACAACCTCGAACTGGGTGCGGACGCCGCGTTCTCCGCGCACTACGCCGCCGAAATCGCACCGCGGCTGCGCGATGGCGGCGCCGCGCCGTTCGCGACCTTCGCCACAGAGCACAGCACGAATTCCTATCCGCGCCTCCCCGTGCGCGAGAACGACACGGTCTTCATCACGCTCACGCGCTTCGCTTCTGTAGCAGCGCAGGAGGCCGCGCGCGCGCCCTCCGCGCCGCAAGCACCGGGCCTCATCTCGACGGAACTTCGCCGTTTGCAGCCCACCGCGCGCTCGCAACTGCGCTGATCGCACGCAGGCGCAACGTTTGACATCCGCGCCTCGATCGGTTCGACTACGCCATCACATCAATCAGCCAATAGGCGACCGCCGCGACGCGACGGCCGCTTTTCGCATTTCAGGACGAGCTATTGTCGAATCCGTTTGTTCTAGCCGTCATGAACGCCTTCAAAGGCAAACTCCCGAAACCGGCGGAGAAACAAAAGAACAAACCGACAGCCGCCACTTCCCCGTCGAGCCCGCACAAGATCGAGCGGAGTTGACGCATGGAGCACCACGGCCTCATCCTCAATCTCGTCGCCGCGATCACGCTGGCCTTCTTCTTCGGCGCGATCGCACAGCGCCTGCGTATCTCACCACTGGTCGGCTATCTCGTCGCCGGCGTCGCCGTCGGCCCCTTCACGCCAGGCTTCGTCGGCGATAGCGATCTTGCCGCGCAATTCTCCGAGATCGGCGTTATCCTGCTGATGTTCGGCGTTGGTCTCAAATTCTCACTGCAAGATCTGTGGGCCGTACGCGGCGTCGCCGTTCCTGGCGCGCTGGTGCAAATGACCGTCGCGACCTTACTTGGCTATGCCGTCGGATCGCTGATGGGCATGGGCGCGGCCGAAGCGCTGATGCTGGGCTTTTCGCTTTCAGTCGCCAGCACCGTTGTACTCTTGCGCGCGCTTGAGGAGCGCCATCTCGTCAAAACCGAAAACGGGCGCATCTGCGTCGGCTGGCTCGTCATCGAAGACATCGCCATCGTCCTCGGCATCGTCCTCCTGCCTGCGCTGGCCTCTGCCGGCCAAAGCGACGGCGCGGCGCTCACCACCACGCTGACCGCACTCGGGCTTACCATCGGCAAGATCGCGCTCTTCGTGGCGCTCATGTTGTTCGTCGGCGCACGATTTTTTCCCTGGCTCATCGTTCAGGTGGCGCACCTCAAGTCTCGTGAACTGCTCTCGCTCGGCACGCTGACGCTGGCGCTCGGGATCGCCTGGGTCGCTTACGAACTGTTCGACGCCTCATTCGCGCTTGGCGCCTTCCTCGCCGGCGTCGTGCTCAACGGCACCAAGTTCACCCATAGGATCGCCGAAGATTCGCTGCCGCTGCGTGATACGTTCGCGGTGCTCTTCTTTGTGTCCGTCGGAATGTTGTTCGATCCGATGACATTGGTGCGCGAACCGATCGGCGTCGCCGCCGTGGTCGCCATCATCGTTATTGGTAAGGCCGCCGCAGCACTCGCGATCACCACGCTCTACAAGCTGCCGCTGCGCACCGGTATGATGATCGCCGCCTCGCTGGCGCAGATCGGCGAATTCTCGTTTGTGCTCGCGGGCATGGGCGTGCGCCTCGAACTTCTCTCCGAGGACACCTACAACCTCATCCTTGCGAGCGCGCTCATCTCGATCGCCGTCAACCCGCTGCTTTTCAAGGCCGCCGAGCGCATAGCCGATCGAGCAACGCCCGCCACCGCGACCTAGCGAGAAATTTCATCTTGCAACCCAGGGTATATTGTGAGTAATTCGTTACCGATACAATCCAGTGTTGCATGGACGGGGCGGATGTGCGGCTGGGCGGCTTGCACGCAGCGACGACAAGTGTCGACGCAGCGCAATTAGACGCCGCCCGCTACGGCTTTCATCGCCAGCACCCGCAGCGCTCTAGCAAACGTACGCTGCACACCACGCAAGCGCTTTGGCTGATCGCAGCAATCACTGGCTTCATCTACGCCGCGCTCACCCACCCGACATTGACGTTCACCGCTCTTCACTACGCTGCGCTCGCCTTCTTCACCGCCGCGATCCTCGTACGCCTGCTCGCAGCCGCGCAACTCACCCCCAGACTTTCGCGCATCGCGGATCCCACGCGCTTCCCAACCTACACAATCCTGTGCCCGCTTTATCGCGAAGCCAATGTCGCCCCCGATCTTCTCGCCGCCCTTGCGCGCATCGACTACCCGACGCAGGCGCTCGACATCAAAATCCTGATCGAGGGCGACGACGTCGAAACCCTCGCCGCCGCACTCGCCGCCGCCAACGCTCCACACATTGAGATCGTAGTCGTGCCGGCGGCGGCCACGCCGCGTACAAAGCCAAAGGCGCTAAACGTCGGCCTGGCGATCGCCCGCGGTGAGTTTGTCGTCGTCTACGACGCCGAGGACCGCCCTCATCCGCAACAACTCAGGGCCGCGCTCGCCGCATTCGAAGACGGCGACGAAAAACTGGCCTGCGTTCAAGCGCCGCTCGCGATCGACAATGCCGACGCGTCTTGGATCGCTCGCCAATTTGCCGCTGAATACGCCATCCAATTCCGCGAACTGCTGCCCTTCTTGGCCAAGCTCAAACTTCCATTTGCACTCGGCGGCACCAGCAACCACTTCCGTACCGAAGCGCTGCGCAAAGCTGGTGGTTGGGACGCCTATAACGTTAGAGAAAAAAGTCGCGCTTTTCTTGCATAAAATCAGCGTTTTGTGGTTGTCGCGATTTGCGCGTCCCGTTCCGCTCTCATTTCTGTGGGTAACTGTAAAAAGTGCGCGAAAGGGCGTCATGGGGAAGCGCTGATCAGCGCCGCGCATCGAGCATACGGCCCTCAGCAGAGTTACGCACGGTACGTTCGAGCGTGAATTGATCAAGGGCGCGCATCGTATAACGCACCGAGCGGCCAAGCTTCACGAACACTGGACCTTTGCCGAGACGCCGCCAGGCTTCGAGAGTTTTGACGCTCACACAAAGCACTTGCGCCGCCTCCTCCACTGTCAGCCGCCGATCTTCCTGGCCGATGATTGGCGTCGGCCGCCTCAACACTGCTTTCTCTGGCCCCGGGCGCGGCTTGCAGACAACCGCTGACGGCGTTGGAGGTTCGCGGCGTGGCGGCTCTACTGGCATCGTTCGCGCGAGCGGCGGCGCTTCTGTGAACAGAAACGAGAGCTGATTGGCTGATGCGTGACGCACTGACTTGCGAGCGAGCTTCATGACTATCGACCGCGTTTTGGTGGGCCATGCTGCGCGCGATCATTGCGCTTGCGAAGCTGATTAGTCGCTGAGTTGAGAACAGCGATTGCCCGTCGGCGCAGAACGCCAAGGGACACGGGCAACATCATCCAACAAGTAAGTCTGTTTCAGATTTCCTGAAGGCGTATGCCGTTGCTTGATGTGCCCGCACCGGCGTTGCCTTGTGTTGCCTCACGTTGCTGGCAAAAGTTCCGGTAATTCCCGCATCGCGAGAAAAGCTGTTTAGCGATCCAAGCCGAGAGACGGCGTCGCTTTGACTTTGCCGTTCGTGATTGAGAGCGAATAAGTGTTTCCTTGCTTCAACGAGAGCGCGCGCGTCATGCGCGCCAACGCCACGCCATCGGTTCGCTCAAGCATGGCGAACCGGCCCTGGTGAAGCTGTACGAACCCGCGCACGCGCCACTCGCGCTCTAATCCGTCGGCGATGTTGATCGCTCGCTTGCCAGTGGTCCGCGTCAGAGCGTCTTCGGCGCGCGAAAGCTCCGAAGTGCGCAACCGGTCCAATGCGCCCTGATTGAACTCGAAGCGGCCGGTGAGGTCGCGGCCACCATTGCCCTCTCGCTGATGCCACCCAATCCGCCCGGTGATGGCATTGCGTACCTCGCGCGTGCTTGGCAGGCGCGGCGCCTCGCCCGCGAGCTGACGGACGATTTCACGATCCAGCTCAGTCTCCGCGGGCGCCTCGATCTGTGTGGCGAGCGGCATTTCGGATAGCCGATCGATCTTTACCCGCGTTCCCGCGCCCTCATGGACCTTCGGTTCGATCGCAACGATAGCCCCTGGCTGCAGACCCGCTCCATCGCGCTCGCGCACATTGGCGAGCACGGGGCGCTTCATGCCGTCGAGGACGATCAAATAGCCCTTGCCTGTCTCCCCGCGTCTGCCTGCTTCCATTACGGGACCGACCACACGTCCCATCGAGCGGTCGTAAAGCTTGAGTCGGCCCTGCCCGGGCTCAAGCTCGCGTCCGAGACGACGGCGCAGATCAATGCCCTTGCCGATCTCCCCAAGGCGGGCGGCCCAGTCGTGATCAAGACGGAAGCGATCGCGCTTCTCCTCTTGTCCCAGCCCCATCCGAGCCAACTCGCGAACACGGTTTCGAAGTGCGGCCCGAAGCGTAGGTTCAAACCCGCGTCCGATCGCCTGGATGCGATATGTCTTGCCAGGCTTCAGTTCAGCGGCCAGCAGCTGGTCAAGGCGCGTTGATCGTTCTGCGCGGGTCTCTCGCTCAAGCGCCAGGCGTTCGTCGTCGCGTCCGCGATCGCCCAGCATCTGAGTGGCCACCTCGCGAGCCGCATGCCGCAAGCCCCGGGTGGCGTAGTCACGTGGGATGATGAGGTCTGGTCCATCGCGCCGGCGGCCCCGCAGGATTACGTGCACATGAGGATTGTCGGTGTTGTGGTGATCGACCGCCACCCAATCCAACGGCGCGCCCAGATCGCGCTCCATCTGGGCCATCGTCGCGCGCGTAAAGTCTTTCAGGTCTTCGATGCGGGGGCCGCTCTCAGGCGCCAGCATCAAACGCATGTGGCGCTTGTCCTCATCGGCCCACTTGGCCAGCCGAGGCCCAGCCTCCACGCGATCCTGTTCGTGGTCGTAAAACTGTCCTGGCTCTCCCTCCGGCCCCGCGCCGTCGCGTTCAAGATACTTGCCATGCGCGATGAGCTTGCCCGCCCCGCTCCCGCCGTGGCCTTGGTAGAACACCGTCACCACAACGCGCTGGCGTCCGTCCTGCGCGAATGCCGCATTCGCGCCTTTTGCGCGAAAGCGTCCTCCGGGCCGACGTCCGGAAAGCAGCTTGGACAATTGCCCGCCGAGCGCGCCGCTACGCGCCCGGCCACTTAGAGCGCGCGTCTTATGGACTTTGCCGACGAGACCATCCTCGTCACGAAAGACAGCCATGTCACGCACGGCGGCGATGTTGTGCATGACCTCGCTCGGGCGCACGAGAGCAGATGTCTTGAGGCGCTCGGAGAGTGATGCTTTGGCCATTGCCGCGTCACGCCACGTTGAAATTGCAGCGATGCCGCTGCTTTCACCGCGCGATGATCAACCTTGCCGCACGAAAACGCCAGGATTCACAAGTCTCAGAAGAAAACCTGCGGCGCTCTTAATCTTGCTCTCCACCGCACCCCTCACTCTTCGCGCCCTTTGCATCTTCATTCGCATGCAGGCATGAACGTGATCGACTCGTTGCCGCGCGTGGCGCCGTGATTCCCGACGTTGGAAAAATCCTACAGCGGACGCCAAACACCTTCGATGAGATCGCTACGGATCGGTCCCCAATAGCGGCCATCAAATGAGTCCGGGCTGTCGCCCAACAGGAGAATTTCGGAGGACGCAAGTGTGCGGCACCCGACCCATCCATGTGGTGCGCCAGCGCGATTGTGAACCAGCGCAACGTCGACTCCATCGACGCTGAGCACGCGTCCATCGCTGCACACATGTTGGCCCGCGATTGCGGCCAGGCGTTTGATGAAGCGGTCCCCTTCGTCATCATAGCGGTGCGCCGCCGCTTCAAAGGGCGCGACGTCACGCGCCCGAACGGTCACAAACATGCCAGGCGCGAGATCGGCAGAGTCACGAACATAGAACCCAACGGGCACCGACGGGCTATGGTTGAAGAGCACGATATCTTGGCTGGCGCCGCCGCTGGCAAAGACGAGCGCCGCTAACGCCAATACGGCGCCGCCGAGCCAGAGCTTCGAAGGTGTGGCGCGCATGTCAGCATAGAAATGCATGCGCTTTGCCGTCTCACCTCAATTCATCCGGGGCGGGACTCCTCACCTTTCCGCAAGAGGATTCGACGGCTTCGCCGACTCTTTCTTTGGGGTGGTGTGGGCGGGGTCTCGCGCGAGGGATGGACGCCCGAAGGGCCAAGACTTTGGGCTTGGTTCACGACAGCCCGGTCGACGGCGCAGCCGGCGACGCGCCCAAACGAGAGCGCAACGTACAATAAGTCAGCCACTGCAAACGCGCGAAGCGAGGGAGGGCGGGCGGGAATCTGGTCGTGCAACGCGTCTCAGTCGATCGGAAGCGGCTCCGGCGCCAATGCCCGATCAAACAGAGTGCCGTCGCGAAGCATGGCGCAAGCGACCTTGAGCTGTCGATCGGCGACTGAGCGGAGCGCGCGGGCGAAGCCATGGCCGCGCTCGCGAAGCGCCAAATATTTCGCCCTGCAGATGCGATCGCGTTGTACTGCGATCCTGGCCCAATAATACACCGCGTTGGCGAGCCGCGGGTGGCAAGCCCGGCGTCGCATGACGATGTTGGTCTTTCCGGAGCGCTTTGTGACGGGTGCTACGCCACACAAATTGCGTAAGGCGTGATAGTCTCGCCGGCGCAGGGGCTCCCAAGCCTCGGAGAGCAGCGTGGCGAGGACGATTCTTCCGATGCCGGGCAAGGATCTGAGGATCGCCGCGTCATGCTGCTCGTGCGCCTCGCTCGCGCCGACAAGCTGCATGGTGAGCTGGTCCAGCTTCTGGTGGGCTTGCGCAAGCTGCTGATTAACGACGCGCGTGCGCGCGACGATTGTTTCTATGTGGGCGGTCGCTGCCGCGACCGCGCCGTCCTGCACGGTGACTGGCGTCTGACGCAGGATTGCTAGCACCTGGTCGGCATCGAAGCGGCGAATGCGGTTCTTTTTCAGCACTTCTGCGACGCTGGATTTGCGCACACGCCGCGCCTTCTGTGGCGTAGGCACGAGCTCCCAGAGATCGAGCACCCAGCCCGTTCCAACGTCCTCTTCGAGGTCGAGGTAGGCTGGGAAGTAGCGCCAAAGCTGCTCGCGGATACGCGCGATATGGCGGTTGCGCTCGCCGATCAGTTCATCGGCGATCCGCGACCACTCGCGCAGCTCCACGAGCGTCGGGTCGACCGGCGTGATGTGGCGAAAACATTGCGGATCGGTACGCAGCGCTGACGCGAGCGCACGCGCGTCGCGACTGTCGTCCTTGGCGCCCGAGACCGAGAAGCGATCGCGAAAGCGGTCGAGCTGCTTCGGGTTGATGGCGTTGACGCTGAAACCGCGCTCCATCAGCGTTTCGACGACGGGACCGTGCGGCACTTCGATCGCGATGCGAATGTCTTCGGCATTCGCTTGCGTCTTCTCGATCAGCCACTTGGCCATGTCGGCGAGACCTTCGCCGCCATGCTTGAAGACGCGCTCGCCGATATCTTTACCAGCATCGTCGGTCAGCCTGACGTGATGGGTCTGTTTCGCCCAGTCGACGCCGGCGAACCATGTTCGTGTTTCCATGCAGATGTCCTCCATACCAACGCGAGCCACCGCGACATCTGCCGGTCCCTGTACAGGCGCTCGAGGCGCAGTCTCCTCACGGGGCCTTTGTCGCGGCCGCTTCGTCAGGGCACGCGTCCCACCCTGGTTGCTCGAAGCACAGTGGGTGGTGGGTTGCTCCTGACGAATCGGCCCGGTGCGGAAAGTTTACGCTGTGGGAAACAGCGACCCTCAGCACCTAACCGGCGGGTACAGGTGGGCGGGTCTCGCGATAGGGATGGGAAGCCCGAAGGGTCGAGACCCTCGGGGCTCGATGCGAAGCACGACAGCCCGACCCGGCGGCGAAGCCGCGGGATCGCCCTTACACTTCGGAAACGAAAATGCGGCGTCTTGCGGCAACGACACCGCGCACGCGTTTGGGCGGGCGGGTGGGCCAAAGTCAGTGGTGTTGCCAAGCGAGCCTTAGCGAACGAGTTGCCGAAAGCGGATTTCCGATCCGAGTTGAGCTCAGCGTCTTGGCGGCTCTTGGGCGATCGCAAGCGCGTTCGTCACCTTGTTCGCGACTTCATCCAAAGTCGCGATGAGCCGATTGATCTGGGACATTGGCGCCGCGAGTTCAGGACCGTATCGGGAGACCAGATACTCCCGCGCGGCGCTTAGACTGCGTATGTGCTCCAGGGTTCGTTTGCGCAGGCTGAGGCCGCCGGCGATTGCAAGCGCGGCGCGGGCCGGAAGGTCGTGCTGCAGGCCGCGAATTTTGTCCGCCTCAAGACCGCGGGCCAGCAAGAACGCGTTCAGATAGAGTTCAACGGCATGAATCGCGTTCAGCCGGAACGGCGCGCGCGTCAATGGCTTTCCGCGCTCGCCGAGCTTGAGAAGCACCGTAGCCGCTTTGCGATACTCATCAGCAAGAGCGCGGACTTGGTCCGGTCGCGCGGAGCCTCCGGGGTATGGTTCGTGCGCCATCGGCCGATAATACGACACATGGAGCAACAGCCCGTTAATATGGCTTCGGCGATCTCGCGAAGGTTGGGGCTGTTCGCCGACGCAGGGCTTGACCGGCCAGGTCGGGTCAACCTGGGCCGGCCAACCCTTCGAAGGTCGCCTGGTGTTCCAGTAGATCCTCAATACTCGCTCGGCAGAAAGATCACATCGTTCTGTAGCCAGAGCGTGATTTCAGGCAGCGGAAAGTCGGTGAACGCGATGGCCTGGCTGGTGATCAAACCATGGTCGCCGTCCTCGCAGGTGAGCATAGCGGTGCGGTCCGGCGCCACCTTGAGCGTCCAAACCTGGAATGGTTCGCCTCGCACCTGCGCGTCGTGCTGGTGTGAGACGATCGCATCGAGCAGCCAATAGGCGCCGCCGGCTTCGGCCACGTATTGAGCGCCGTCCGTGTAGGTGATGGAAGGATAGAGCGGATGGCGATACCAGCACTCGCTGCCGGTGAAGTGCGCCAGATCGCTGGCGCGAAGCGTCGGTGAAGACATGCGTGTGTCTCCTCTTCTGAATAGAATGAACAGAGCTGAACGACGCCGCTTCCAAGTGCCGGAAGCGGCGTCTCGCGATCAGGCGGCGGCGGCGTTCGCCTTGCCGAGCGACTTGATCGCGCCTTCGCCTGGATCGATTGCGACAAACACTTTGCCGGTCCAGCGGCCAGTACCCTTGTCCTTCCAGCGGTCGTGGCGAAGCTTGCCGCTCACTTCAGCGGTCACGCCCTTTGTCATCGCCTTGGCGGCGGTTGAAGCCTTGCCGTCATTGATCTCGACGGTGAAGCGGTCGGTGCGGTGCTCGTCTTTGACTTCAAGCCAGAGCGAGACGATTTCGATTGTGCCGCCCTTTTGCTCGAACGACCGGATCTTGGGATCATCAACGAGCGTGCCGGTGATGGTGACGCGGTTGGTCATGGAAGTATCCTCGATAAGCGTTTCCCGGTTGATCGGGGCCGCGGGCCTCGCCCGCGACGGCGCACATCGCGCCCGGCCATGAGGCGGCGCGGGCAAGGTGAAAATGGTGGGGCCCGCGTCGTGAGCGGCACGCCCACGACCGAAGCCCGCGTCAGCGGGGCGGGGAAACGATTTTCGCCTTGCCGGCGGCGACGGCCGGGCGTCACTGGCGACGGCGTGGGCGAGGCTTGCGACCTCTCGGCTCGCGGGAAGTGCGCGAGGATGCTTTTCACCTGACGATGGCGCTTACGAACGAAGCGCTTGCGCACGCGCCCAATCGTTCCAGTCGTTGCAGCCGGGCGGCGCTCTTTCGATCTCGACGATTGTTGAAGGCGCCATCCGCGCGCGCAACGAGTCCGCAGCACGCATCCCCGCCTCATCATTGTCGGCTGCGATGATGAGGCGCCGCAGCGGATGAGAGATGATGATGCGGCTGAGATTGTCTGCGCTGAGTGCGGCCCAAGCTGGAACGCCAAAGACATCGGACGCGGTCAGCATGGTCTCAACGCCCTCGCCGATTGCGAGTTCGTCTTGCGCTTCGGCTAGACGCACCGTTCCGCCCATCAATCTGCCGATAACGCGTCTGGGCGTCGCCAGAGCGGCCTTGGCCGTCCCGTGCACGCTCAGCAATGTCACCTGCACGCCCTGAAGCGCACCGTGCGCATCGCTGATCGCCGCGACCAGAGCTGGCCGCTTGGCGCGATCGTCGAGGCTTGTCATGCGCCCGTGAAAGCGAAGCGCCTGACTGCCCCACAAACCCGCCGGAACAGCGCGTCTGCGCAGATAGGCTTCCGCCACCGAGTGCTTCAGCGGGCCACTTTCCTCCCAGAGCCGACCCGCACGTGCGACGCGCTCCTCATCAAGCGGCTGCGCCACGACTCTTGAAGGCGACGGGCGCGCGACCGGCTCTCCGGCACGAGGCTCTTCGTCCAACAGACCCAGATCAGCCAGCGCGCGGCGCACATCTCGCCAATCGTCCTTCGGGCTGAAGCAATGGATGAGAATGCGCCCCTCTTCCGTCAAGCGAAGCGAGACCGAGCGGTCCTTGTGACTGTGATTGGGCCCGGGGATGAGCGCGCGTGCGCCGCCATCGAGCAGGATGCCGCCGCAGGCCGCGACGATGCGCTCAAGCCGCGCCATCGGCGGTCTCCTCCTCCGCGAAAGGTGAAGGGCTCTTCGCCAGCAGCCAGTCGACCGCCACCTGCGCCTGCGCTGCAGCGGTCAAAAACGCGCGTTTGTCATCGGCCAAGAGCTTCATCCAGTGACCAATATAGGACGCATGGTCGTGGATGTGCTGGGGCGGCAGACGAAGATGGGCGCCGAGAATGCTGGCGCCGATCTCGGCGACCAGCTCTTCGGCTGCGATCGCATGCTGGCTAAACTTCTTGCCCATGTCGCGCCCGACACGGTGCGGCGCCATGGTCGCATGCACGCTCTCATGATTGAGGGTCGCCGCGTAATCCTCGGCCGTGTCGAAAGCCGCAACCGGCGGCATGCCGATCACATCCTTGCTCGGAACGTAGCAGGCGATGTCACGCGTCGCGATGCGGGCGATCTCTAGCTTGTCGAACCAAGCCTCGTGCGCTGCGAGCGGCGCGCGCGAAGACTCAACGGGCGCCGGATGAAAGCGGGCCGGAAGATTATCGATCTGATCGGCCGAGAAGACGACATACCATTTCAGGAAGCGGAACGCGTCTTCGATCTCCGCGCCGCCCTCGTCTAGGCGCGTGCGTTTGCCTTGACCGTAATAGACGACGACTTCACCGCGTTCGCCCTTGCGCACTTGGGCGCCGAGTTTCACGGCTTGGTTGAAGGTGAGCCAATAAGGCGAGAGATAGCCGCGCTCGATCGCAGCGCTCCATAACAGGATGACGTTGACGCCGCTGTAAGTCTCGCCTGTCGCACGGCGCGGCAGGACTGCGCCAGTGCGCGCGCCGTCCCAGGGCTTGCGCCAAGGCAGGACGCCCGCCTCCAGCTCAGAAAGTATCTTCGCACTGATTTCGGCCGCGATGTCGCGGCGCGCGCCGGCGCGCGCGTGATGGGTTGTCATGACGATGACCTCGAAAGAAGTGGCGCCGCCGGCGCGATGCCAGCGGCGCGAAGTTGGTGAGAAATTCGAACTAGGCGGCCTGCGCCTTGGCCAAGGCGCGCTTGCCTTCGGCGGTGACGGCGAAAGCCCCTTCGCGCGGCGGCGTGATCAAGAGATCAGGAAGCCATCCTGCGCCCTTCAAGGTTTGCGCCACCGTGCGCGCGAGTTCGGCCTTCTTCATCTTCTGGAACGCGGCAATCATGCCGCTGCGTTCCCGCTCGCCGAGCGAGACGATCGCCGGCGCGCCTTCGAGCGCCGCAACAGCGAGCGCTTTCGGCGCCGCCGTCCAGAACTCCTCATCGGCTTCCCAGTGGCGCGTCATGTCGAGGTCGAGAGCGGCCGCAAGCGCATCGCCCATGAGCTGACGGCGCTTGTCCTCGGATGTGACGCCGCCATGGGTGAGATCTATGGTCTCGGCCACGAACACGGCGAGCATGCCGAGCAATGTGTCGGCAGGCTGTTCAATGCAGGCGGCGAAGAACGCGAACTCATGCTCGTCGGCCTTTTCAGCGTAAGAGATGCGCGCGTTTTCCATGGCATCATCGTCGTCGAACCCGACCGGACGCGCCTCGATACCGACGCCCGGCACAGATGAACGGTCGGCGCTCTGGCGCATCAACGTGTAGACCATGAGCCCGAGGCGACCTGAGGATTGGCGGCAAGTGCGGCACAAGCCCCGGGTGCGGGCTTCGCTCAATTGTTGTTCAGTTAGCGCCTTCGTCAGGCGCGGCCCCGCCTCCTCGTCCGCCTCGGCAACGTCAGCAACACCCGTCTCGTCTGCTGGCGAGGCCGCGGGCTTGCGCAATTTGGCGATCGTCTTCGCATGAACGCGCTTGATGAGCCCCTTGGTGATGATAGGCCGCCCGTCGCGGTCGATCGCGACCGCCGCGCCCGCGTGCTTCATGAGCTTCGGATCAAACACGCGCGCGGCTTCACGTAGACAATCGAGCTTGGCGTCAATCTCGTCCCGCTCGGCCCAGAGGGGATTGTCCTCCTCGGCATCCTCCAGCTTCTCGTCCAGCGTTTCGAGCCGCGCTTCCAGCGCGGCGATCTCTTGTCTCTCCGCCGGCTTCAATTTGCGCTGCGTCGGATGGAGCCGCTCACCGGCGCAGCCATCGACCTGACCGTGGCCGGTCAAGGTCTCCGCAGCCCCAGCCTTCAGCCGCAAGCATCTCGCGCATCGTATCGAGGCGTTCGACGGCAAGCCGCTGCAGCAAATCGCCATCGTCGAAGAAGACGATGTCCGGCTCGAAAAGTCTCGCACCAGCCGCCCGCCGGCCGCTTCATATGCCTCAGCGCCGACAAATCGCGCCAGGCGGTCGTGCGCCGGAATACGTCAATTGTCAGCGCGCTGCGCACGCTCGCCGCATGAGCAATGGGCTTTGCGAGCTGACGAAACACGCGCTCTGGGCGCATAGTCGTCATTGATCGAGAACGCACGCGCGACGTCCAGATTGATATCGCCCACGCGTGGGCCGACGCTGGCGGGATCGAGACCCTGGCCCTCACATCCACCGCTGACCCCGAAGCGGACTCATCGCCTCAGAACAGGCCTCGGCCGCGGAAGCCCTGGCGGCCTTGGAGCCCCATCTCCGCGAGGCGCTCCTCCTCCACATCATCGAGGGCCTGACCCAGCCTGAGGCCGCAGCCCGCCTCGGCGTCTCGCGCCGCACGCTCCAGCGCTACATCGAGACCGCCTTGGCCCAGATGGCGCTCGCCCTCGCCGAACCCGACACTTAAGCTCCGACAGACATGCCTGACCGGCAAACCCTGACACGAGCCGAGCGCGAAGCCAGCGGCTGGATCGTCCGCATCAAGGCGCACGATGCGACAGAGCGCGACCGCCGAGACTTCCAAGCTTGGCTCGATTCCGATCCCGACCATCCGAAGGCCTACGCCAAGCTGGAGCGCACCTGGGGCGCAGTTCAATCGCTGCAGCATCTGAAGGGCCGCGCCGCCGCCAACGACACCGCGCCCAAGCCCCCGAGCTGGAGAACGCCGGCTCTTGCCCTCGCCGCCTCCGCCCTTCTCGCGATCGGCGCTCTTGCGTGGTTCGTGCAACAGCAACCAGCCACGATCACCGCTCAACAAGTTCAAACCGCCCCCGGCGAACTTCGCACCATCACGCTCGCGGACGGCTCCACAATCGAACTCAGCGGCGGCAGCGAAGTATCGGTCGAGGTCACCGACAGCGAGCGCCGCGTCGAACTAACCTCCGGCTACGCCCTCTTCGACGTCACCCACGATCCGGCCAAGCCATTCGTGGTTCATACACCACGCGGCGACATTCGCGTCTTGGGCACATCCTTCGTTATTCGCGTCACCGACACGCAGGTTCGCACCACCGTACTGCGCGGCAGCGTCAGCGGCGCCGCCCCTCGCGCTGGCCTGCTCTCCGTTCTTGGCTCATCCGAGCCTGTCACCGCCACTGTCAACGAAGAGATCGTACTGGATGAAGACGGCGCCCAAGTCATACCCATCGCGGCCGAGATCATTCCGCGCCGCCTAGCTTGGCAAGAACACATGCTCGCTTTCGACGGCGAGACGCTCAACGAAGCGATCGCCGAAGTTTCGCGCCAAACCGGCTGGAGCTTCGAGCTAGAAGATCCAGCGCTCGGCCGGATGCGCGTCGGCGGCTATGTCGCCGCGGATCCTGAAGCCTTCATCGGACTCATGTCCTCTAGCCTCAACCTCAAGGCGCGCCGCGTAGGCGATCGCCGCATCGTGCTCTACCGCCCCGCCTAACCAAGACTCTAGTGCGGCCAGAGCGAACCACCTTGCAGCCTCACTTGATCCAAGCCTCTGTCAGCGATCTGCGCCAAGCCAGTCACCGCCCGTTTCCATTGGCGATAAGGCGATGCGCGTCTCTAGCGAAGCTTGCTCTACGCCCGTCCCTAACGCCGCCAAGCAGCGCCTTATCAGCGCTTGCGTCTCAGCCTCGCCCCAGCGCGAGCGGTCGCATACCGCTTCGCGCATGCCAGAGCAGATCGCGCTTAGGATCAAAGTCAACGCCGCTCTCCTCGCTCCGGGTTCGGCCAAGCAGTCGAATTCCTTATCCCGGAGTTCCGCGAGGATGATGACGCCGATCGAAGACGCGTGACTTCCCGCGGCGCTTAAGCGGCGCTCCAGGATCACGGCTTCCTCCGGAAATAGCATCGCCGTCTCGAACATGACGTACATTGCGGCGGCCACGCGCGCAGCGGCGCCGGGCAGATTCCACATCGCCCGCTCGATGCGCTCTAGAACGCGCGCTTCAACCCTTTGCGTAACCGCCTCGACCAGCGCCGCCTTGTCGGCGAAATAATTATACACCGTGCCTTTGGCCAAGCCTGCCTCGGCCGCGATCCTGTCCACGGCGACACAGCGGCGAAGATCCGTGCCCAGCACGTGTTCGCCCGCCGCAAGTATGGCCTCACGATGGAGGCGCTTTTGCTGATCCCGCTTTCCTCCATGAGAACCGGGCAGATCGTAACTTTGGGGAGAGCTGGCAATCGACATGGCAAGGCGGCGGCGATGCTCGCATGCGCCAACGAAATCTCATTTGATAGTTGTCAACGCCCGAGCGGACCAGCGCCTCAAGCGGCGTGCGCTTCAAGTTTCGCCTCATCCAGTTCGACGCCTATGCCCGGCCTCTCTTCCAGCAGCAAATCGCCGCCTTGCCACCTGATCGGCTCTTTGACGATCTGATCGAAGAAGGCGCCTGACTTAAAGATGCTCTCTTGAATGAGGAAGTTCGGGATCGCCGCGTCGAGCTGCATCGCCGCGGCGGTTATGACGGGCCCGCCCCATACGTGCGGCGCCATGAGGACGTAGTTCGCCTCCGCCATAGACGCGATCGCCTTTGCTGCGGTGAAGCCGCCGCAGCTGCCGAGGTCCGGTTGCGCGTAGGCGCATGCGCGCGCCGCGAACAGCCGGTGAAAATCGTGGACGTGCGCCAAGCGTTCGCCAGTCGCGATCGGAATTGAGGTGCTCGCGGCCACACGCGCCATTTCTTCCACGTTTTCCGGCGGGCATGGTTCTTCGAGCCAAAGCGGATCGTACTTTTCCAGCCGGCGCGCGAGCCGCCGCGACACCGATGGCGTGATCTGGCCATGGGTCCCGATCATGATGTCGGCGCGATTTCCAATGGCTGTGCGGATCGCCTCGATCGTGCGCTCCGCCAGATCGTATTCCGCCACCGAAAGTTCGAACGGCTGCGCCGCCCCCAATCCCGGCGGCGTGTAGCGGATCGGGTCCAATTTCACGCCGGTAAAGCCTTCGTCGACCATGCGCACAGCCAATTCGCCCATGCGTTTGGGCGCGCCCGACCAGTCAGCCGCCGCCGAAGCGAGGTCTTTGCCGGAGGGATCGTAGAGATAGGTGTAGGAGCGAATGCGGTCGCGGAACCGCCCGCCCAAGAGGTCGCAGACCGGAACGTCGAGCGCCTTGGCGCAAATATCCCACATGGCGATATCGAACGCGCTTATGACGCCGGCCATGAAATAGTCTGCGTGTTGCGAGCACAGACCCGCATACATGAGCTTACTGAGTTTCTCTCTGTTCATCGGATCGCGCGCGTCGAGATAGCGCGCGAACACGTCCTGAACGAGTTGAGCAAAGCTTTTCTCAAGCCCATACATGCTGAACAGGATGGCGGTTTCACCCCATCCCACTATGCCGGCATCGGTTTCCAGGCGCACGAAATACCAATAATAGCCGCCCCAATGCGGCGGCGGCGTACGCACTATGTAGGAAGCGGCCTTGACAAGCCGCATCGGCGACCTCCCTACAACACTAACTTGTGTGATTGGCGCGAGGCGCTTTGCATACGCGCGCGACCTCGTCCTTTATCTCATTCAATAGATAACCTTGGCGATCAACATCCCGTCTTCTTCCACGAGCTCCAGCCGCGACATGCACGGCATGCAATAGACACGGTCTCCGGCGCGAAGTTCTTTCGTCGACCGGATGACCACCTTGCAGACTGGGCAGAGCGCTTCATTGGGCGCGAGCTTGTCTAGAGGTCCACGCCAGCGCCGGTAAAAACGGCGAAAGCGCTTGGGCACTTCGTTGAAGCCGGTTTCTTCCAGGTCGAAAGTTTGCCGCGGACGCCGTCCCGCTTTGGGTAGTTCGAGCGGATCGGTCATAACCGAAAGCCCAAACGTGCAACGGCGGCTAAATAGTCGCCTGCGAGATCGGGTCGTTCTTCGCGCTCAATGCCTAGCTCTCCCATGGTCTCGGCAAAGGTATCGAGCACGAGCGAATCCAGCTCTCGCTTGATCTTGTGTAGACGATCATGTGTGTGCGGGGCCGCAATCAGGCGCCGGCCCAGATCGTTCTCACCAAAACCCATGTGGCGACGCTCGTCTGAGACAATGCCCCGCAACATCTCTGCCGTGACCGGATCTGCGGTCCCGGCGTGATGGCGAAATACAGTAAACTCCAGGCACTCCAGGATCACGTTCTGCGCAAAGACGGACGCTTCCCAATCGCGCGCATCGACAAATTCGAGCAGACGGTCCTTAAACTTGAGCAGGCTTCGATTGGCGCGCTGCGCGATCTCGGCGTCAGGATCGGCGACGCCAAGCTGCTTCATGCGATGGAGAAGAACCTCCAGGTGGCGGCCCTCATCGACGACTTGGGTTGCGAGAAATATCTTCGCGCCGCGATCGGGTGCAAATCCGATCATGCCGCTTGAGGCGTCGAGCGCGGCGGTTTCCCCTACACAATAGTTGCAGAGCGTCGTTATGAGCCCGTCGCGCTGACGCTCACTCAGATCTGCTTCCGCGAGCCCAGGCGTGACGCCGTAGGGGCGGCCGTGGAGATAACCCTCCACGGCCTCGAACCAGAACTCGAACGAATGCACGGTGGCGCGAAACTCGGCTTCGCCCAGATCGTGCGGGTTATCGGTTTCAGCCACGGGGGACGCCTTAGGCCGGTGGCTGATATTCGAGACCGATGCGGCCAAGCCTTGTCTTGAACTCCTTCAGCACTGTCGCCGAGAGCGCCCCTTCCATTTCTTCGTTGGAGGCCTCGGCCAGATTGAGGCCCTGATAAGTCGGACCGGGCTTGCCTTTCTGCGGCGCGCCAGCGCGCGTTTCGGCGGGACTGCCATTCTTTGCGAACGCCTCGTGGAACGTCGCCAGCATATGCCTGGTCATGTCGCGCTGCATGCGCTGCACTTCCGGCTTCTTCTCCGGATAGCGGCGGATGAGTTCGCCGATGCGATTTTCGCCAAAGCCGACATGGCGCCGCTCGTCAGCAATGGTGCCGGACAATGTGTGCGCGAATTTCGGATTGGACGTCTCAGCGCCGGCGTGCAGCATTTCGAACACCGAGAACGCCATGCCCTCGAGCACGATGTTCTGGCCAACGACGCCGGCGACGAAATCCTTCTTGTCGATCTTTTCCAACAGCACTTCGGCGAACTTGCCGAGATGGGGGTTGATGTAGGTTTTGATCGTCGACTCCAGATCGTTCGGCTTGACGTCAAGATCGAAGAGCCGCTGGGTGAAGATCTCGACATGGCGGCCTTCGTCGAGCGTTTGCGTCGCCAAGAAGGTCTTGCTTGCCTGATCGGGCGCCGCGTTGACGAGCCCCGACGAGGCCGCAAGCGCGCAGCGCTCGCCGGCGATCAACTGAACCGTCGTGCGTATTTGTTGCTCGCGATAGTCATCGTTCTGGAGCAGGTCCGCTGGCTCGCGCTCATCGGCGCCATGACCATAGACGGTGTCCTCAAGATAGCCCTGGGGACAAGATTCAAGCCATTTCTGGATCGAGTAATTGGAGAGAAAATCCACCATTGCAGCACCTCCCTTCCGCACGTGTCGTGAGTTTCAACACGTTGCGGCGCGCGCACGCGCGGCCGAGGCCGCGGCGCGCAAGCTTGTGGAGGCGGGTTAGAAATTACCTGCGTTGGCGCAATTGGCGTTTGACCCTCATCAAGGCATGAGTTGCGCTCTGTCGCCGCAGGCCTCAAGGCGTCTTCTCGTAAAGTGGGAACAGCACTTCGTTCTCAATCGCGATATGGCGGCGCAGATCGTCGCTGAGCTTCTTGCATCCTTGGTAGAGCGCCCGCCAACTGCCGCAGGCGTCGGGCGGCGGGGTGAAGCCACGGGTAAGCGCTTCTAGTTCGGCCAGGTGCGTTTGGTGAACATCATGCTCCAACCGCATCTTGCGCATTGCAAAGGGCGCGCACCCGCCGCCGCCTGCGAGTAGCGTCGGGAAAAGAACCCGCTCCTCGCGAACCATATGATCTTCAAGTTCGCTCAGCATCGCGTCCAACAAGGCTGCCAACCCCTGCGGGCATTGCGGGTGGCTCGCATGAGTTTTTTCCACCCTGCGCGCGAGCGTGCACAGCTCTGGCAACTCACAGCGATGAACAGCGTGAAAGCGCGTCAGAATGTGATCCACGAGTGCGCGGGGATCGGATGGGATGTCCGCGCCTGCGTCGGTACAACGCGTCTCCGCGTCCGGTTCACAATCGGCTACGTTCGCGTCCACACCAGCGTTCATCATAACGCCATGATAACGCGTTGCCGGCGGCGCTCGTTTGATGCGTATCAAGAGAGCGCGCGACATCCGCTAAAAAGTGCGCTGCGTTGTCGCCACCCAATGCAATTTACCTTCGCATTACCTTCGACTCACGGAGACTGGCCCGTGCTAGATTATGATGGAGCCAGTTAAATGCCGTTCGACGCCGAAATCTCAGCCGAAATCTGGAACGCGAAGTATCGCTTCCGTTCTGATGGCGCGTGCGGCGATGAAGACGTCGAAGCGACTTGGGCGCGTGTGGCCGCCGCCATCGCCGAGGCCGAGCCTGCGCGGGCGCGGCGCCATTGGCGAACGCAATTCGAAAGTGCGCTCAGCGATTTCAAGTTTCTGCCCGCCGGGCGCATCATCGCCGGCGCCGGCACGGGCCGCGCGGTCACGCTGTTCAATTGCTTCGTGATGGGCACGATCCCGGACAATCTCGACGGCATTTTCGAGCATCTGCGCGAAGCCGCGCTCACCATGCAGCAGGGCGGCGGCGTAGGCATGGATTTCTCCACCATCCGCCCTGCTGGCGCGCCCGTACGCGGCGTCGGGGCGCAAGCGTCGGGTCCGCTTTCCTTCATGGATGCGTGGGATGCGATGTGCCGGACCGTGATGTCGGCGGGACAGCGCCGCGGCGCCATGATGGGATGCTTGCGGATCGACCACCCCGACATCGAACAATTCATCGACGCAAAGCGCGATCCCGCGCGGCTGCGTAATTTCAACGTATCGGTCCTGGTCACCGACGCCTTCATGGCCGCACTCTCGGCCGATCAGGATTGGCCGCTTCAGTTCGACGGCCTGGTCTATCGTACGGTGCGGGCGCGCGATCTCTGGGCGCGTCTGATGCGCGCGACCTATGATGTCGCCGAACCGGGCGTCATCTTCATCGATCGCGTCAATGCGGAAAACAACCTGGCTTATTGTGAGCAAGTCTCGGCCACCAATCCGTGCGGCGAACAACCGCTGCCGCCCTATGGCGCCTGCCTTTTGGGCTCGATCAACCTATCGCGGCTCGTGCGGCGCCCCTTTGAGGCCGACGCCGGGATCGACCCTGAAGACTTGGAGCAGTTGACAGCGACGGCGGTGCGGCTCTTGGACAACGTCATCGACGTGTCGCGCTATCCGCTGCGTGAGCAAGAAGACGAGGCCAAATCGAAGCGCCGCATCGGCCTCGGCGTCACCGGGCTCGCGGATGCTCTTATTTTCTGCAACGCGCGCTACGGCGCCGCCGACGGCCTTGCGCTAACCGAAACCTGGTTGAGCGCCATTCGCACAGCGGCGTACCGGGCCTCAGCAAAGCTTGCGGCCGAGAAGGGCGCCTTTCCAGCTTACGACCCCGCCATTCTGGATCGGCCGACGCTCGCCTCACTCGATGCGGAAACGCGCGCGCTGATAGCCGAACACGGTTTGCGCAATGGCTGCCTCACCACCATCGCTCCCACCGGCACGATCTCGCTCCTAGCCGGCAATACATCGTCCGGCATCGAGCCGGTCTTTGCCTTCGCCTACCAGCGCCGCGTTCGCCAGCAGGACAATTCCTTCATCGAGGAACCCGTCCAAGATTATGCGCTGACGCTTTGGCGCCGCCTCAGAGGCGATACGCCTGCTCCCGACCATAGCTTCGTCAGCGCGCAGACACTGACGCCCGCCGATCATTTGGCGATGCAGGCGGCTGCACAGCGATACATCGACAGCTCGATCTCCAAGACCGTCAATTGCCCGGAGGACATTCCCTTCGAAGAGTTCTCCGATATCTATGCGCGGGCATTTGAGCTTGGCTGCAAGGGTTGCACGACCTACCGGCCCAACGCCGTCACGGGCTCGATCCTCTCGGTAGAGAAGCCCGATCAAGCCACGCCGGCTGCTCTGCCCGCGACCGCTGCGCTGACGGCGCGGCCGGAGACCCTGATTGGTTCGACCTATAAGATCAAATGGCCCGAAAGCGAGCACGCGCTCTATGTCACCATCAACGATATCGAAGAAAATGGCGTACGCCGTCCCTTTGAGATCTTCATCAACTCGAAGAATATGGAGCATTACGCCTGGACGCTTGCGCTGACGCGGATGGTCTCGGCCGTCTTCCGGCGCGGCGGCGATGTAGGCTTCGTGGCCGAAGAGCTAAAGGCTGTCTTCGACCCCCGCGGCGGCTCGTGGCTCAACGGGCGCTATGTGCCTTCGCTTCTGGCCGCCATCGGCGACGTAATCCAGCGGCATTTGGACAGCGACGCGGTCGCCGCCCCTGCGCCAATCATGAGCGCGCCGACAAAAGCGCGGCCGCGCTTTTGTCCACATTGCAGCGCCGGCGCCCTCGTCCGCACCGAAGGCTGCGATAAGTGTCTGGAGTGCGGTTATTCGAAGTGTTCGTGAGCCTACCCGCCTGTCGCCGCCACGCGGCGGCGGCGGGCCATGAACCGGCGACCGAGCATTTCAATATCGGATCCGCTGAGACGCAACCGCGCCAACGGGATTATGACGGCGTTCTCAAGCGCCAGATGACGCCGCTCGTGTTGTGCGAACGACTTCAATGCCTCCGCGCCGCCTTCGATGGCGTGCGGCGCCTGCCGCACGATCAGGCAGGCATTGAGCACATCGCGCGCACGCTCGGACAACGCCTTGTCTTCGGCGTGCTCTCTGCCCAATCGTCCGAGAATCTCCTCAATATCGTCTTCTGGCAGACAGCGGCGGCGCAGCAGCGGAAATACGTCTTCTTCTTCGTCGATCACGTGCAGGGTGAGATCAAAGCGGATGAAGTCGACGAGCGAGGTAATCTTTAGGGCGTCGAACTCGGCGCTCTCGGCGAGATCTTCAAGCGCCCTGCACATGCGCCGGTGGTTGAGGTGCTCGGCCAGCAAGAATTCAATCGCATCGCTTGGCGAGACCGGACGCACGCCTGAATCACGTAGATCGTTCATGAGACGCTCTCCAGATGGAGGCGGAAGGCAATCATGCGCGCGGCGCAGGCAGCTCCGGGATCCGTCGCGTCGCGCACCGCGGAGACGAGACTAACCCACGCCTCCTCGTCCGCCTCCGAGATGAAGTCCGAGACGGCGATGCGAAGAAACTGCGCCGGACTCTCCTGGCGGCCGGCCGCCGCCTCGTCGAGACGCGCGGCCGCGTCAGGGTCCGCGGCGCGAAGCCAAGCGCTCAACTGGGCGCTGGACTGTCGCCCCAACGAAATGATGTCGCCCAGCATGAGCTCGCTCATGACGCGGCGCCGCCGCTGAGCGACAACCCCTCGATCTCAGCGTCCGCAGCGAGCGCTTCAACGTAGCGCGCCGAGGCGGCCACTGCGGAGCGTGCATGCAGTGCCGCGCGAATGTGCTCCTCCACCGCTTCAAACGGCAGGGTGCGCGACGCCGCGTGACGATCAAGTCGCAGAACATGCCAGCCATGACGGGTTCTGATTGGCGCCCGGGCCAATGAGCCCGGCGTCAGATGAGCCAACGCGTCTTCGATTGCCGGCGCGAGATCGCCGCGCACGAATTGCCCAAGGGACCCGGCGTCGGCCGCGCTTGAGCACGAGGAATACGCCCGAGCGCAGGCGGCGAAGTCCGCGCCGGCCAAAAGCTCGGCGATCGCCGCGCTCGCACGCTCATGCGCCTCCATCCAAGCTTCATCGCCAGGCGATCCGGGCTCAAAAAGAATATGCGAGGCTTCGAAGATTTCGGGCGCGGCGAACTTCGCCTTCGACGCCTCGTAGACGCGGCGGCATTCGGCTTCGGTTGGCTCATCCCCAGGCGCTTCACGCTGCAACACCTGGCGCACCAACGCTTCTTCGGGCGTTTCTTCCCTGCCGTACTCATCTCGCTCGGTGTCGGGCTCTAGCTTCAACGCCTCGGCGCGGCGTAACAAAAGATGGCGGATCACCAAAGCTCGGGCGGCGGCCGCACGCGCCTCCGCGGCGGAGCCGGCCGCATGATTTTGCGCTTCCGCGGCGATGGCGGCTTCAGCGATCAAGACGCCGTCCACATAAATAGGAGGCGCACCCTTCTCTCGCCGCGCCGCCGGCGCGGGGCCGTGGCCGCAGCCGGAAAACGCTTCCTGCGGCGGCGCTTCGGAAACAGTGCGAATGAGCGTGTGCTTCATTTGCCGCTCCCCGCCGCCAGGCGCTTGGAGCGCACAATCTGCCAGCCGCGACGGTTGAGATACCACACCGGCGCCGAGAGCATGTGCACAAGCCGCGTGAACGGAAAGACAAGGAGGATTGTGAGGCCCAGCGTGATGTGCGCCTTAAAGATCCAATGCGCGTCGGCAACGTAGTCCGCTGCGCCCGCTCGGAACGTGAAGATGCTCTGCGCCCAATTCATGAACTTCACCATTTCGGCGCCATCGCGGTGCTGCAACGAAACCGAAATGGTGGCGAGGCCTAAGATGAGCTGCGCCATCAGCAGGATGAGGATGGCGCTGTCGCCAAAGCTCGACGTGGCGCGGATGCGAGCGTCGAACAGGCGGCGGTGCAAGAGTAGGCAACCTCCCGCAAGACACAGCACGCCCGCGACGCCGCCAGCCACGATCGCCAGCATTTGCTTGGCGCTGTGCGGCACGCCAAGCGCATCCCAAACCCAAATCGGCGTCAGCAAGCCAACGAAGTGCCCGGCGAAAATCGCCAGGATGCCGAGGTGAAACAGCACCGAGCCAAGGACCAGCTGGCGCCGGCGCAACAATTGCGACGATCCGGTGCGCCAAGTGTATTGCTCACGGTCGAACCTGAGGATCGAACCGATCGCGAGCACTGCGAGCGCCACGTACGGATAAAAGCCGAAGAGAGCCTGATTGAGCCAATCCATCAAGGGGGTCCTCAATAACGGTACTCGACCGCAAACCAGAACTTGGTGCGGTCTGCGAAACGCGGATCTTCGCCATCGAACGCAGCAGCTTTGGTCTCGAGCGAAACGTGCTCGGAGAGCGAGAAGCGCACCGAGGCGTCGACTTCGGATCCAAAATCGACGCCGCCATCGCCGTCCGTGAAGTCGTGAGCCCGCACAGTGAACACGACAGGCTGATTGGCGAGCCATGGTTGGGTCGCATACGACACAGTCGCGTTGAGATCGCGCACGCCATCAGGCGGCGTTGTCAGGAATACGTCCGCCCAACCTTGGAACGCGTGCAGTGTCGCCAGCGGCGTGGTGAAGCCACGTGCGTCGTTACCTTCAAGGCGTTCGCCGGCGACAGCCACCGTCCAGCGATCGCGGCGCACGGCGAGTTCAGCGTGTTGATAGCCTAGATCGAACGATGCGGGGTTCGAGCCATATTGGCTCTGCGTTGCCGCTTCGAGCGTTAGGCGGGGGCGAAATTCCCCGGCTGTCCACTCGTTGGACCAGCGAACCCCATAGGTTTGGCTCGACTGCGCCGGTGCGTCATTGCCGAAATCGAGCAGCAAGCCATAAGCGCTGGCTTTGCCCCACGGCAAATCGATGTCGCCCTGCAGGATGTGCGAGTCGCTCTCCCATTCCCCTTGCGGACTATCGTCACCGAAGACGCGCCGAACGTTGGCAATATAGATGTAGGTCAAGCCCACGCGTTCAAACGGATGCGCGTCAAGACGGAGCGCATCGAACGTCTGCTCATTCTGGCGAAAGCCGACATTGCCGACAAAACGGGCGTCGTTGAGGATGATGCGTTGACGCCCCAGCACCGCACGCCGGCCTTCTGCGCCTGACCAGGACACCTGAAGGCGATTGAGTTCAAACGCCTCCGGATCGGCGACAATTGCGTATTGGATGTGGCCATTCACGGTGTCGTTGAAATCATCGGTCACTTGGCCGACGGCTTCGATCTCGCCCAGCAGTCGCAAGCCACGCCAAGCCGGCGTTTCGTAGCCAAGGCGGGTGCGAAGCGTCACGGCGTTGGCGTCCTCAAGGCCGTCTTGGCTGACATTCTCGTAGCGCAGGCGCGCATCGACGATAACATCGCCGTTCGCCGCCGGGGTTTGCGCTGACGCCGCCGACGCCGCCAGCACGGCACTCAGCGCGCTGATAGTGATCGTCGCCAGTTTCAATGAAATCGTGCTCACGACGCCTGCTCCTTAACCCGCGATAACAGCGCAGCTTTGGGACAATCCACTTTGTCCGGTCCGAAAGTCACTTGTTCTTCCGCCCAGGCGCGATCGAGCGCTTCCAAATCGTCCGGGTTGTCTTCGGGTTCTTGCAGGAGCGCCTTCAGCGCTGCGGGATTGCGGTCCACTTCGACCAGCGCCACCAGCGCGTCGAACACGCACGCATACATCGATTGGCGCTTCTTAAGCCGCTCGCGCAGCGCTTCCAAAACGTGCGCGGCTTGCCCAAGCAGCGCCGCCGCCTCAGCCGGAGGGCGCTGCGAGAGAAATTCCAGGAACACCGGCAAGTGGTCCGGCAATTCCTTGGCCGTGAGTTCGAGGCCGTGCGAGGAATAGAGCTTCAACAACTCCACCATCGCCTGCCCGCGATCGCGGCTCTCACCATGGATGTGCTCGTAAAGCTGGAGCGAAAGCGAACGCGAGCGGTCGAACAGATCGACGTAGCGCGCCTGCGAGTCATAGAGGTCCGCGCTCGACAACTCGTCCGCCAGAGACGCAAGGCGCTGCACGAGTGCGCCCGGCACAAGCCGCTCGCCGGAAAGCGCATCCATGACCGCCGGCATTGCAGCGGCCGTGTCGGGTGTCGGGTAGCTCAATAGAAGCCCGAGCGCGCGGTAGGTGTAGGCCACGGTCACGCCTCCATCGGATTCTTGGCGGTGCGTTTCTTCACCGGCCCGAAAAGGCCAAGCTCGGTGCGCCCACCCGAGGCCTCATTGCCGAAGCTGAAGCCGCACGCGCCGCGGATGCCATACGCATCCTCCACGCCCTCGCGATGCGAGGTCGGGATGACGAAGCGATCCTCGTAGTTTGCGATCGCCATGATCTGATACATTTCATCGATCGCTTCGGCGGTGAGGCCGACGCGCGAGGCGATCGCGTGATCGATGACGCCATCGATAGTCTTGGCGCGCATATAGGCGCGCATGGCCAGCATACGCTCAAGCGCCGCGACAACCGGCGCCTCCTCGCCCGCTGTCAGCATGTTGGCGAGATACTGCACAGGGATGCGCAGGCTCTTCACGTCCGGCATAACGCCGTCATGTTCGATGGCGCCGAGCGAGGCCGCCGATTGAATGGGCGAGAGCGGCGGCACGTACCAGACCATCGGCAGCGTGCGATATTCCGGGTGAAGTGGGAACGCGACCCGCCAATCGATCGCCATCTTGTAGATCGGGCTGCGGCGCGCCGCTTCAAGCCAGGCTTCCGGCACCCCATCAGCACGCGCTTGCGCGATGACCTTAGGATCGTTCGGATCGAGGAAGATTTCGAGCTGCTTCTCGTAGAGATCCTTTTCCTCGACGCTCGCCGCCTCTTCGATGCGGTCAGCATCATACAGAATGACGCCAAGATAACGGATGCGGCCGACGCAGGTCTCAGAACACACAGTCGGCTGCCCGCTCTCGATGCGCGGATAGCAGAACGTGCACTTCTCGGATTTGCCGCTCGACCAATTGTAGTAGATCTTCTTGTACGGGCAGGCCGAGACGCACATGCGCCAGCCGCGGCATTTGTCCTGGTCGATCAGGACGATGCCATCTTCTTCGCGCTTGTAGATGGCGCCTGAAGGGCACGCCGCCACGCACGCCGGGTTGAGGCAGTGCTCGCAAAGACGCGGCAGATACATCATGAAGGTGTTTTCGAACTGGCCGTAAATGTCCTTCTGCACCTTCTCGAAATTCACGTCCTTCGAGCGCTTTGAGAACTCGCCGCCCAGGATCTCTTCCCAGTTGGGGCCCCACTCGATCTTCTCCATGCGTTGACCGCTGATCTTCGAACGCGGCCGCGCGGTCGGAAACGCCTGCATTTCCGGCGCGTTCTGCAGATGCGCATAGTCGAAATCGAACGGCTCATAATAATCGTCGATCTCAGGCAGATCCGGGTTGGCGAAGATCTTCGCCAGAATGCGCCATTTGGGGCCCATCTTCGGCTGCAGCTTGCCGCTGCGCGTACGTTCCCAGCCGCCGTTCCAGCGTTTCTGGTTTTCCCACTCGCGCGGATAGCCGACGCCAGGTTTCGTTTCGACGTTGTTGAACCACGCGTACTCAACGCCTTCGCGATTAGTCCAAACGTTCTTGCAGGTGACCGAGCAGGTGTGGCAACCGATGCACTTGTCGAGATTGAGCACCATGCCAATTTGAGCGCGAACTTTCATCGCTAGCGGCCCTCCGTCTCGGCGAGCGGCTTGTCGAGCCAGTCAACTTTTCGCATCTTGCGCATGATGACGAACTCATCGCGGTTCGATCCGACAGTGCCGTAATAGTTGAAGCCATAAGCAAGCTGCGCGTAGCCGCCGATCATGTGCGTGGGCTTCAAGACTGTACGCGTCACGGAATTGTGGATGCCGCCGCGCAGCTTGGTGATTTCCGAGCCTGGCGTGTTCACGATCTTCTCTTGGGCATGATACATGAGCGCCATGCCTTCGCGGACGCGCTGGGATACGACAGCGCGCGCGGCAAGCGCGCCGTTGGCATTGAAGCACTCGATCCAGTCATTGTCCTTGATACCGGCGCGCTTGGCGTCCTTTTCCGAGACCCACACGACTGGACCGCCGCGATTGAGCGTCAGCATCAGGAGATTGTCGGAGTACGTTGAGTGGATGCCCCACTTCTGGTGCGGCGTAATCCAATTGAGCACGATTTCTGTTTCGCCGTTGGACTTGCGATTGTGCACCGGCTCGACGGTCTTCAAATCGACCGGCGGCTTATAAACGCACAGCGCTTCGCCGAAGGCGCGCATCCAGAGGTGATCTTGGTAGAGCTGCTGGCGGCCCGTGAGCGTGCGCCACGGAATGAGCTCGTGCACGTTGGTATAACCTGCATTGTAGCAGACCTTTTCGCTCTCAATGCCGGACCAGATCGGCGAGGAGATGATCTTGCGCGGCTGCGCGACGACATCGCGGAAACGAATCTTCTCGTCTTCCTTGGGGAGCGCGAGGTGCGTGTGTTCGCGACCGGTTTGTTTGCCGAGCGACGCCCAGGACTTGACGGCGACTTCGCCATTGGTTTCGGGCGCCAGCATCAGGATAGTTTCGCAGGCGTCGATCTCGGTCTCGATCTTGGCCAATCCCTTGGTCGGACCGTCGAGCACGGCGCCATTGAGCGCCTTCAAGTGCTCGACCTCATGCTCCGTGTTCCAGACAAGGCCTTTGCCGCCATTGCCGGCCTTGGTCATAAGCGGCCCAAGTGAGGTGAAGCGGCGATAAAGGTTGGGGTAATCGCGCTCGACGACGCTGATCTGCGGGCCGGTCTTACCCGGAACAAGGTCGCACTCGCCTTTCCACCAATCCTTGACATCGAAAGGCTGCGCCATCTCGCCAGGACTATCGTGTTGGATCGGCGTCAGTACGACGTCCTTTTCGACGCCAAGCACTTCGGGGCAGACATCCGAGAAGGCCTTGGCGATGGCTTTGAAGATGTCCCAGTCTGATTTGCATTCCCACACCGGGTCCACCGCCGCCGTGAGCGGATGGATGAACGGATGCATATCGGAGGTGTTGAGGTCGTTCTTCTCGTACCAAGTGGCGGTCGGCAGAACGATGTCGGAATAGACTGCTGTGGTCGACATACGGAAATCGATGGTGACGAGAAGGTCGAGCTTTCCCTCAGGCCCCTCTTCGCGCCACGTGACTTCCACCGGCTTGCGCCGTCCGGTCTCGCCCAAATCCTTGCCGAGCACGCCGTTCGATGTGCCGAGGAAGTGCTTCAGGAAATATTCGTGACCCTTGCCAGATGAACCCAGCAAGTTGGAGCGCCACACAAACAAGTTGCGCGGCCAGTTGTCGGGGTGATCGGGATCCATGCAGCTCATTTCGAGCCGCTTGGACTTCAGTTCGCGCGCAGCGTATTCGCGCGGGTCGACGCCTTCTTTCTCGGCGGCCTTGGCCACTTCGAGCGAGTTCTTTTTCAGCGCGGGCGCCGACGGCAGCCAGCCCATCCGCTCGGCCTTGGCGTTGTAGTCGATGAAGGTCTGACCCCAGTCGCCGTCCGGCGCGGTGGGCGAAAGAATTTCTTTCACATCGAGCGTCTCGTAGCGCCATTGATCGGTGTGCGCGTAGAAGAAGCTGGTCGAGTTCTGCTGCCGCGGCGGGCGCGCCCAATCCAAGGCGAAGGCGAGCGGCGCCCAGCCGGTTTGCGGGCGAAGCTTCTCTTGGCCGACATAGTGGGACCAACCACCGCCTGACTGACCGATGCACCCGCACATCGCGAGGAGATTGATCACCCCGCGATAATTCATGTCCATGTGATACCAATGGTTCATCGCCGCACCGATGATCACCATGGACTTGCCGTTGGTCTTTTCGGCGTTCGCCGCGAAGCCGCGCGCCACCGCGATGACCTGCTCGCGCGGCACCGTCGTCACTTTCTCGGCCCAAGCCGGCGTGTAGGGCTCGAGGTCGTCGTAGTTCGACGGCATGTGCTCGCCCCCGAAGCCCTGATCGACCCCATAGTTTGCAAGAAAGAGATCGTACACCGAAGCGACAAGTGTCTCGCCGTCTTTCAGCTTCAACCGCTTTACCGGAATGCGCCGCATCAAAGTGTCCGGGTGATCTGTCGATGCAAAGCCGTTCGATGCGCTATTGGCAAAATACGGGAAAAGCACTTCAGCGATGTCATCGTGGGCGCCTTTCAGGCCCACGCGCAATTTCACATCGCCGCCGTCAGCGGTCTTTTCTTCCAGATTCCACTTACCCTGTTCGCCCCAGCGGAAGCCGATCGATCCTGTCGGCACCACCGGATTGCCGGTCGTCTCATCGATGCCGATGGTCTTCCAGTCGGGATTATTCTCTTGCGCCAGCGCATCGTCGAAGTCGGAGGCTCGCAGAAGCCGCTCAGGCACATAGCGGCCGTCCTTCTTCACCAGCCGCACCAAAAGCGGCATATCGGTGTAGCGGCGCACATAATCCTTGAAGTACGGCACTTCGCGGTCGCGATGAAATTCGGTGAGCACAACGTGGCCCATCGCCATGGCGAGCGCCGCGTCCGTGCCCTGTTTTACCGAAATCCAAAGATCGGCGAATTTCGATGCTTCCGAATAGTCCGGACAGATGACGACGGACTTCGCGCCCTTGTAGCGCACCTCGGTATAGAAATGCGCATCAGGCGTACGCGTCTGCGGCACGTTTGAGCCCCAGACCAGAATGAAGCCCGAATTGTACCAATCTGCAGATTCCGGGACGTCAGTCTGTTCACCCCAGGTTTGCGGGCTCGCCGGCGGCAGATCGCAGTACCAATCGTAAAACGATCCGCAAACGCCGCCGAGCAATTGCAGATAGCGCGCGCCAGCAGCGTACGAAATCATCGACATGGCCGGGATCGGCGAGAAGCCGAACACCCGGTCCGGTCCGTGCTTCCTTACTGTGTAGGCGTTGGCCGCACCGATCAATTCAGTGACTTCGTCCCATGTCGAGCGCACCAAGCCGCCGCCGCCACGGATGGAGGTGTAGGACTTGCGCTTGGCCGCATCTTCGACGATCGACGCCCACGCCTTCACCGGTGACAACGCTTTGCGCGCTTCGCGCCACAGCTTCAACAGGCGGCCGCGCACCATCGGGTACTTCACGCGATTGCCGGAATAGAGATACCACGAGTAGCTTGCGCCGCGCGCGCACCCGCGCGGTTCGTGATTGGGCAGATCAGGACGCGTGCGCGGGTAGTCCGTCTGCTGGGTTTCCCAGGTGACGATGCCGCCCTTGACGTAGATTTTCCACGAACACGAACCGGTGCAGTTCACGCCGTGCGTCGAGCGCACGATCTTGTCGTGCTGCCAGCGGCGCCGGTACGCCTCCTCCCAGGAACGGTCCTCGTCGTTCGTCACGCCGTGACCGCCTGCATAAAGTTCAGTCTTGCGGGTGAAGAAGGCCAGCCGATCGAGTGTATGGCTCATGTGCGTTCAGTCCTTATTGCGCCGCAACCTTGGCGGGCTGGGCGCCGTGGCGCTTGTTTTCGACGTCGAAGAGAAGGCCTTTCGGCTGAGCGTACACAAACCAAGTGACGGCCAGACACGACACGTAAAAGACAAGAAAGCCCACAAGCGCTGCGGTGGCGCTTCCCGTTTCGGCGATTGAAAAGCCAAAGCTCTTCGGAATGAAGAAGGCGCCGTAAGCCGCAATCGCCGACGTAAAGCCGGTGATGGCAGCCGATTCCTTCTCCGCCTGCTTCAGCTGATCTTGAGGGGAGGCTTGCGGCGCGAGGCGGGCGATCTCCTTGCGCATGATGGCCGGGATCATTTGGAAGGTAGATGCGTTGCCGACGCCGCTCGCGAAGAAGAGCAGTATGAAGCAGGCGAAGAAGCCGGTGAAAGCGCCGGGCGCCGCCTTGTTGGCGAGGAAGTAGATGACGCCGATCGTGCCCAGCATCATCAATGCGAACACAGCAAGCGTCACGCGCGCGCCGCCGAAGCGATCAGATATCCAACCTGTTAGCGAGCGTGATAGCGCACCCACAAGCGGCCCGAGGAACGCAATCTGCAGCACGTTGACACCAGGAAATTGCGTGCTGGTGAGGAGAGGAAACGCCGCGGAGAAGCCAATGAACGAACCAAACGTGCCAGTGTAGAGCCAGCACATGATCCAGTTGTGGGTGCGCGTGAAGATGACTGATTGCTCGGCGAAGGAGGCTTTGGCCGTGGAGAGATCGTTCATGCCGAACCACGCCATGAAGGCGGAAACGACAATGAACGGAACCCAGATGAAGCCGGCATTCTGCATGAAGAGCGTGCCGCCGGCATCGGTGGCCTGACCGGCGCCGCCAAAACTTCCGAACACTGCCGTCGTGATTGCAATCGGCACCAGAAATTGCATGGCGCTGACGCCAAGATTGCCGAGACCAGCATTGAGCGCGAGGGCATTGCCCTTCTCGGCGCGCGGAAAGAAGAAGCCTATGTTCGACATCGAACTTGCGAAGTTTCCACCGCCAAGTCCACACAGCAGCGCCAGACCCAGCATGATCCAGTACGGCGTTTCGGCATTCTGCACGGCAAAGCCAATGCCGAGCGCCGGCGCGAGCAGCGACCATGTGGTCAATGTCGTCCACAACCTCCCGCCAAAGACGGGAACCATGAATGAGTAGAAGATGCGCAGCGTCGCGCCCGACAAGCCCGGCAGCGCCGCGAGCCAGAAGAGCTGGTCGGTCGTGTAATTGAAACCAATGGTCGGTAATTTCGCCACGACCACTGACCAGACCATCCAGACGGCAAACGAGAGGAACAGCGCGGGCACGGAGAGCCAGAGATTACGCGCAGCGACCGCCTTGCCCTTGTCCTTCCAAAAGCTTGCGTCCTCCGGACGCCAATCGCTGATAAGGCCTGCCATCGCGGGCTTATGCTTGGCCGGTTCGTGAATGGGCTGCATTTCTGGGAATTCCGGCAACGCCTCAAGCGTCTTGCCGGCGGCGTCGCGCTCCATCTGCCGGATAGCGAAATGCATCCACACGAGCGATCCGGAAACGATGAGGAAGAGCAGCATGAAGCAACTCGTCCAAATCCCGGTGAGATCGTTCAGCACGCCGAAAGCGATCGGCAGCACGAAGCCGCCCAGACCGCCGATCATGCCGACAAGGCCACCGACTGCACCGACATCCTTGGGATAATAGACCGGGATGTGCTTGAAGACCGCCGCTTTGCCGAGGCTCATAAAGAAGCCAAGCACGAAGATGATGATTGTGAATCCGACCAAGCCGGTTTCCAGCCGGAACGAGATCGGCCCATCGATCCCGTCGATCACATAACTTGTGGGCGGATAGGACAGCAGAAAGGTCGCCGCGATGCCGACCAGGAAGGTCCAATACATGACCTGGCGCGCGCCGACCTTGTCGGAAAGATGCCCGCCATAGATTCGAAAGAGTGACGCCGGCACCGAGAACGCCGCCGCCACCATGCCGGCAGTCTTGAGATCAAGGCCATAGACGCCGACGAGATAGCGCGGCAGCCAAAGTGCTAACGCCACAAAGGCGCCGAACACGAAGAAATAATAGAGCGCAAACCGCCAGACCTGGACGTTCTTGAGCGGCGCGAACTGTTCCAGCATGGAGCGCGGCCGAACGCCCCGGCGCCGCCGCTCGACGAGATCGGGATCATCCGTTGTGAATACAAAGAAGACGAGTGCAATCACCGCAAGGCCGGCGGCCCAGTATTGCGCGACCGCTTCCCAGCCGAAGGCGAGCAGCACGAACGGCGCAACGAACTTGGTGACGGCCGCACCGACATTGCCGGCGCCGAAAATGCCGAGCGCAGTACCCTGCTCGCTCGTCGGATAGAACTTAGAGACATAGGCAATGCCGACTGCGAACGAACCGCCAGCGATGCCGACGCCCAGGGCCGCCAGCAAGAACTGTTCGTAGGTGTGCGCATAGGAGAGCAGGTACGTCGCCGCCGCTGCGGCCAGCATCACAACCAGATTAACGACGCGGCCGCCATATTGCTCGGTCCAAACGCCAAGTACGAGCCTGATCAAAGATCCCGTCAGGATCGGTGTTCCGATGAGCAGGCCGAACTGGGTTTCGCTGAGCCCCAGATCGCGTTGGATCTGAACGCCAATAATCGAGAAGATGGTCCACACGGCAAAGCAAGCCGTGAACGCCACGGTGCTGAGCCAAAGAGCGCTGTCGGCTCCGTTCTTCTTGCCCCGGTGCGCTTGCAGTGACGCCATGTCGATCGCCCCATTTTCGCCAGCAGCGCCCCGAAGAGGCGCGCGCTTGAGCATCAACAGCACTAAACGCTCCCGGAGCATTTGATGCAGATCAAGCCAAGCAGGCCGATCAACGCGAATATCGTCGCTGCGCGCGTCGCCACCAGGGCCAATTGATCTATGTCCGGCCTATAACTTGAGTTTTATCAAGCATCCACGCGAAGATTGGCAGCCGGACCCATTGGCTTGATTTGCATCAAATCGTCCGCTTAAGAACGGCGCCACATTGCCTCGATCGGAGGGCAGTTTGCGCGCGAGCGACATCGACCGGATCAAGGCATTGCCGCTGTTCGCAGACGCCGCGGCCGAGACCTTCCGCGTGGCGACAGCTGGCGCCCACGTGCAGCGTTTCCCCCCGGGGACCATGCTGCTGCTCGAAGGCGATCCCGTGGACTTCCTCTATGTTTTACTCGATGGCCAGGTCGAACTCCACGGCACCTGGAACGACCATGAAACAGTGCTGACCATCCTGCGGCCAGTATCGACCTTCATCCTTGCGGCCGTCGTGCTCGACGCGGCCGCTTTGATGTCGGCGCGCACTTTGGAGCGGTGCGAAATTCTGATGATCCCGGGCGACGCGATCCGCACGGCGATGCGCCTTGATCCGCGATTTGCAATGTCCGTCTCGCGTGATCTTGCCGGCTGCTATCGCGGTCTCGTTCGCAACATCAAGAACATCAAGCTACGCAACAGCACCGAGAGGTTGGCCAACTATTTGTTGGCGCAACGCGCCATCGACAGTTCAGGATCGACTGTCATTCTGCATCATGAAAAGCGCATACTGGCGTCGCTCCTCGGCATGACGCCGGAAAATCTCTCGCGCTCTTTTGCCGCCCTGCAAAAGCACGGCGTGAGCGTGCAAGGCTCGGTCGTCACGTTAGCCAACACCGCCGCATTGGAACAACTCGCAAAGCCCGATCCGCTGATCGACAACAACGCCCCGCGCGGGGGCGATATTGTCGCTGAAGCGGACGCCGAGATTTGGCTATCGGAACTCTCGCGGACAAAGCCGCGATGAACCCACCCGCTTTGGTTGACCTCCTCCGGCAGGCGCCTTTGAGTGCCGCAGTAAGGAGAAGCGAACGCTATGACATCTGAACCTGCTGGCGACGACTTGCCGGGCGCCGCCGGCCGAGTCGCCCGTGAAAGACCCGAACTATGGCAAGCGTTGCAGGCGCTGGGCGCAGCGGCAGGCGAGGCTGGTCCGCTCGACGCCAAGACGCGCCGGCTCGTTACGCTTGCCCTCGCCATCGGCGCCGATTCGGAGGGCGCGACGCATTCTCATGCGCGCCGCGCCTTGGCGGAAGGGCTAAGCGCAGATGAACTCCACCACGTGGCTTATCTTGCCATCACCACTTTAGGCTGGCCGCACGCCATTCGCGCGCTGACCTGGATTGAAGACTACACGCGGCCAAAGACGTGATCCCGATCGACACCATAGGCGGACTTCTGATTGCCGGGGGACGTTCCACCCGGTTCGGCGCCGAGAAGGCCTTGGCGCTCTTTTGCGGCATGCCGATGATGGACCGCGTCGCCCAACTCTTTGCGGACCTACCCGCATTCTCGATCGGCGCGCGCCCAGGGTCAGGCGCCGAGGCGCGCGGGCGCGAAGCCGGGATTGAGGTCGTGTTTGATGACCCTGCGTTTCCGAGTGGGCCCCTTGCGGGCGTCTTGAGCGGTCTGGTTTGGGCGCGCCAGCGGGGCTTTGCCTTTCTGGCAAGCGCGCCGTGTGATGCACCTTGTTTGCCTGGCGACCTTGTGGCTCGGCTTGCGCAAAATATTGGCAGCGCGCGCGCAGCTTTCGCCGTGACCGATTCTGGCCAACATCCACTCTGCGCCCTCTGGAGCGTTGGCGTCCACGACACGTTGCGTGCACAGCTGCAAGCCGGCCGCCACCCATCGGTGCGCGCCTTCCTGGCCGAAATCGGCGCCATCCCGGTTCATTTTGATGAGGCGCGAGCGTTCGCCAATGCCAATACGGTTGAGGCGTTGGCCGCTCTGGAGGGCGGCGCATGAACCCGCTGATCGATCCCTTCGGCCGCGCTATTACCTATCTGCGCGTTTCCGTCACCGACCGCTGCGATCTGCGCTGCATCTATTGCATGAGCGAACGCATGCGCTTTCTGCCGCGCAACGAGCTTCTCAGCATCGAAGAACTTGATCAGTTGTGCGCGGCGTTCGTCAGGCGCGGTGTACGCCGATTGCGTTTCACCGGCGGCGAGCCCCTGGTGCGACGCGGGTTTCTAGATCTCCTCAACTCGGTGAAGCGGCACCTCGGGTCGGGCCTTGACGAAATCACCGTCACCACTAATGGCGTCCAGCTCGCCGAGTTCGCCGATCCGATCTTCGCGGCGGGTGTGCGCCGCGTAAATGTCTCGGTCGATTCACGCGATCGCGACACCTTCAAACATATTACGCGCCGCGATCGCCTACCCGAAGTGCTCGCGGGTATTGACGCGGCCGAGCGCGCAGGCCTCAAGGTCAAGATCAACACCGTCGCGCTCAAGCGCGACAACGCACACGAGATTCCCGACCTCATCATGTGGGCGCACGGACGCGGCTTCGACATCACGCTGATCGAGACTATGCCGCTCGGCGAGATCGACGAAGACCGCACCGATCAGTTTCTGTCTTTGGCAAGCGTGCGCCAAGACATGGCGAGTTATTGGCGCCTCACCGATCTGCCGGACCGTACGGGCGGGCCCGCGCGCTATGTTCGCGTTGAAGAGACGGGTGGCCGCTTGGGCTTCATCACGCCGCTCAGTCACAATTTTTGCGAGGCTTGTTCAAGGGTTCGTCTCACCTGCACAGGCCGGCTCTATCTTTGCCTGGGGCACGAAACTTCGGTTGACCTGCGCCAGACGTTGCGCGGGGATGGAGCCGTGGGCGCCTTGGACGCAGCGCTCGATGCGGCGATTGCGTTTCGGCCGAAGGGCCACGATTTTCAGGTGGATCGATTGCGCACGCCCGCGACGGTCCGGCATATGTCGGTGACTGGCGGATGACGCGCCTGCTTTTCCTCGGGCGCCTGCGCGATGTGGCAGGGCGCGGCGAACGCGTCGTGACTTTGCCCGCTCACATCGAAACCGTCGCCGACCTTCGCGCCTGGCTCTCCAGCGAGGACGCTGAACTCGGCGCCGCGCTTCAGGGCCGCGGCATCCACGTGGTTGTCGATCAAGTGATCTCGAACAGGGACACAGAGAGCGTTAGGAGAGCCGACGAGATTGCGTTCATGCCGCCCTTGAGCGGAGGCTAGGATGAACGAGACGATCCTTTTGCTTGCTTTGGCGATCGCGGCGGCCGCGGCGCTTTATTCCTCTGTGGGCCACGGCGGCGCCTCCGCTTATATCGCTCTGATGGCGCTTGCGGGTCTTGCGCCGGAGGAAGTGCGCCCGGCGGCGCTGGTGCTCAATATTCTCGTCGCAGGCTTCGGCGCCTGGCGCTTCATTCGCGCTGGCCGCTTCGATTGGCAGGTGTTTTGGCCATTCGCAGTCGCGGCCATTCCCGCAGCCTTTCTTGCCGGGCGCATCGATGTGCCGGCACATGTCTATCGTCCCCTGCTGGCCGTAGCGCTCGGCGCCGCCGCTCTTCGCTATCTTTTCTGGCCCACGATCGACGCAATCAAACCAAGCAAGGCGCCGTCGGCTCTGGTCGCCTTGCCGACCGGCGCCGGTCTCGGCGCGCTCGCGGGCCTCACCGGCATCGGCGGAGGCGTCTATCTTTCGCCGTTGCTGGTGTTTGCCGGCTGGGCGGATCCTCAGCGCGCAACCGGAATCGCTGCGTGCTTCATCGTCGTCAACTCCATCGCCGGCCTCGCCGGCCGCGCCTCCTTGCTTGCGACACTGCCTTCCTACCTTCCCTGGTTCATGGCGGCAGCGCTGATCGGCGCCTTGATCGGCACGAATTGGAGCTTGAGGGGCCTCGACAAACGCGGCGTGTTGCGCGTTCTGGGCGTCGTCTTGGGCATCGCCGCCGCGGCGCTCGCCGCATGATCACAATCTCGATTACGCCCGAAGTCTTTTCACCGGATGTAGAGCTTGCGCGATTTACAGCGATGCGTGGCGCTGGATGCGGCGCGGCGGTGACGTTCGTCGGCTATTGCCGCGGCGCCTCGCAAGACGGAGAAGTCACGCGTCTCGACCTCGAACACTATCCGGGCTTTACCGAGAAAGAGATTGATCGACTTGCACGGCGCGTCGCCGACCGCCATGCCCTGGCCGGCCTATTGGTAATCCATCGCGCTGGAACGATCCTTCCGGGCGAGCCAATCGTGTTGGTGGCGGCATTGAGCGCCCACCGCGCCGCCGCTTTCGCAGCAGCCGAAGAGCTTATGGATTATTTGAAGACGGACGCGCCGTTCTGGAAGCGGGAGACCGGGCCGGACGGCGCCCGCTGGATCGAACCGACGGCCGAGGACCGGCGCCGGCGCGAGGAGCATTCGAAATGAAAGATCATGCCTGCAGGATTGACGAGAGCCTGCCCTTCAAACCCGTTAATGTCGCGCTCCTGACAATCTCCGACACCAGAGACGAGGAAAGCGACACCTCCGGCGCCTTATTGGCCGAGCTCATCGCCCGCGACGGGCATCGTGTTGGCGAACGAACACTTGTCCGCGACGACGCAACAGAGATCCGAACGCGCGTCAGCGAGTGGATCGAATCTTCCGGGATTGATGTCATCATCTCGACCGGTGGCACCGGCCTTACAGGGCGCGACGTCACCCCCGAGGCGCTTCGACCGCTCTTCGAAAAAGAAATCGAGGGCTTCGCGATCGTGTGGCACATGCTGAGTTTCGAAAGCGTCGGCCTCTCGACCTTGCAGTCGCGCGCGTGCGCTGGCGTCGCCAAAGGCAAGTTCATTTTCGCCCTCCCCGGCTCGAACGGCGCCTGCCGGGATGGATGGGAGAAGATCATCCGCTGGCAACTTGATAGCCGCCACACGCCCTGCAATCTGGTTGAAATCATGCCGCGCCTTTTGGAGCGTTGAGATGAAAAACAACCTGACGCATCTGGATAACGCAGGACGCGCGCGCATGGTCGATGTCGGCGACAAGGAGACCACGCGCCGTGAGGCAATAGCCCAGGGGCGTATCCGCATGCAGGCGCAAACCTTGGAGCGCGCGTTGGCAGGCGATCTGCCGAAGGGCGATGTGCGCGCGATCGCCGAGATTGCCGGCGTGATGGCGGGCAAGCGGACCTCGGATCTAATTCCGCTCTGCCATCCCCTGGCCTTGACCAACATCAAGGTCGAGGTGACGCCGGACGATGGTCTGCCTGGATTTTCCGTTTCGGCGCGCGCACGCGTCAATGGACAAACGGGCGTCGAAATGGAGGCGCTGACGGCGGTTTCGGTGGCGTGCCTAACGCTCTACGACATGTTGAAGGCGATAGACCGGAGCATGGTGATCGAAGAGGTCACGCTCACGGAAAAGCACGGTGGCGCGAGCGGCTCTTATGTGCGGGCCAAGGCGTGATCAGCGTCGCTGAAGCGCGCGCGGCAATTCTCTCCGCCGTAGAGCCCGTAGACGCCGAGAATGTGCGTCTGCGCCACGCCTTGGGACGCACGCTGCGCGAAGATCTGATCGCGGCGCGAGATCACCCGCCGTTTCGCGCTTCCGCGATGGATGGCTATGCCGTGCGCGCGAGCGACACGCCCGGCGCGCTGCGCGTCATCGGTGAAGCCGGCGCGGGCAACGCGCTTCAGGTTCCACTGGGCCCTGGGGAATGCGCGCGCATCTTCACCGGCGCGCCGCTGCCCGTTGGGGCGGACGCCATCCTTATCCAGGAAGATGCAGTACGCGACCAGGATATCGTCACCGCGCCGCTGGTCGCACCAGGCCGCCACGTCCGCGATGCCGGCGTTGATTTCCGCGCGGGTGAACTCGTCCTGACGTCGGGCGTGACGTTGAATGCGGTTTCGATCGCGCTTGCGGCCACCCTGGGACGAAATGCACTTACCGTCTCAAGGCGTCCACGGGTCGCGGTCCTGGGTGGAGGCGACGAACTCGTAACACCGGGCGATACGCCGCTCGCCGACCAGGTCTTTGACTCGATGAGCTTCGCCGTGGCGGCGCTGGTAGAGCAATGGGGCGGCGGAGCAAGCACTGCTCCGCCGCTGAAGGACCGCGGCGCCGATGTCGCGCGCGCTATTGCAGAGACACTCACTCCAAACGACCTTACGGTCATCATTGGCGGCGCTTCGGTCGGCGATCACGATCATGCCCGTCCCGCGGTGCGCGAACTTGGCGGCGAGATCCTGTTTGAGAAAGTCTCGCTCCGCCCCGGCAAACCGACATGGTTCGCAAGAATAGAAAAAAACCTTGTTCTAGGTCTTCCAGGTAATCCAGCGTCAGCCATGGTATGCGCGCGGCTCTTCTTGCGCCCCTTGCTGGACAAACTTTGCGGCCAAGAGCCTGGCGCGTCCACCCGCACCATCGCGGCGCGCACCCGATCGCCGCTTGCCGCCAACGGCGTGCGCGAGACCTACCTGCGCGCCGCAATCGAAAGTGATGAGACGGGTCAGTTGTGGGTGAAAGCGGCAACGCAGCAAGATTCCTCGTTGATATCGGTCTTCGCCGCAGCGCCCGCACTTGTGATGCGCCCGCCGGACGCGCCCGAGACAGCCGAAGGCGCGCTCGTCGAGGTGCTTTTCCCTTGAGTTGATGCGCGCTTGGGCCGCACGGGCGATTGACCAAGATCAATCGCTTCCAGGCCAAGCGCATCGATCATGGCGGACATGGATCCGCAGCTTCTGTCTTTCGCGGAACGTCAAGCGCCGCGATACACATCTTATCCTAGCGCCAACCATTTTGACGCCAGCGTCGATGCCGGCCTCCATCGGCGCTGGCTCAGCGCTCTCGACCAAACGACAAGTCTCTCAATCTATCTGCATGTTCCCTATTGCAGACAGCTTTGCTGGTATTGCGGATGCAACACGTTCCTGACGCGCGGCGGCGATATCGGCGACTTCGTCACCACGTTGATGATGGAGATGGATCTCGTCGCCTCAGCGTTGGGATCGCGGACGGTGGGCGAGATCCATTGGGGCGGCGGCACGCCCAACGTGCTCTCCGCCGCTGAATTCCTCCGCATCATCCATCACATTGACTTTTGGTTCGACGTGCGACCGGACGTGGAGCACGCGATAGAACTCGATCCGCGCTATATCACACCTGAACTCGCGCAAGCTTACGCGGCCGCGGGTGTAGGCCGGGTGTCATTGGGCGTTCAGGATCTGAACGCTCACGTGCAAGAAGCGATCGGACGCGTCCAGCCGTTCGAGCAGCTGCGCGAAGGCGTACGCATCCTTCGCGAGGCGGGACTGAAAGAGATCAGCTTCGACTTGATGTATGGTTTGCCGCATCAGTCAACGGGCGACCTTGCGCGTTCGATCCGGCTCGCCGCCGAACTGAGGCCCAAGCGGATTGCGCTCTTTGGCTATGCGCACGTGCCCTGGTTCAAGCGCCGTCAGCGTCTCATCGACGCAACCGCGCTGCCAGGCGCACACGAGCGCTTCGATCAGGCCGAACTGGCGGGGCGAATGCTCAATGATCTCGGGTATCAGAGCATTGGGCTCGACCACTTTGCGCGCGCCGATGATGCACTTGCCAAGGCGGCGCATGAAGGCAAGCTCCATCGCAACTTTCAGGGCTATGTCGCCGAAGCCAGTCGGGCAATCATCGGCATTGGCCCCTCGGCCATCTCTCATCTTCCCGGCGGCTACGCACAAAATATTTCCACAATCGGCGCATGGCGCCGTGCGGTGGAAGCCAACACGCTCCCCGTCTCGCGTGGCCATGCGGAGAGCGCGGAAGATCTGCGTCGCGGCGCCGTCATTCAATCGATCATGTGCAATCTGGAAATCGATCTCGGCCCCTGGGGCGGCTGGGACATGTTCCCGGAAGCTTACGCGGAGGTGAGGCCCTTCGCGGAAGCGGGCCTCGTCGAAATTCATGGCGACGTCCTCGTCGTTCCACGAGCCGCACGGCAATTTTCACGTCTCGTGGCCATGGCTTTTGACGCCTACGGCCAATCCGCCCCGCTTGCGCATTCGCGCGCTGTCTAAAGCCCTGTCATGACCACCACAACCGCTGAACGTTACCGAGCTTACCGGGGCCTTGCCTTGTTCAGCATGGGCTTTCGACCCTTTTTCCTGCTCGCCGCGGTTTGGGCCGCGTTGGCGGTCCCGCTCTGGGTCGCGGCATTTGCAGGGTGGCTGCCGATCGAGCACTTCAACCGCGACTGGCACGCGCACGAAATGGTGTTCGGCTATTTGAGCGGCGTTATCGCCGGCTTTCTGCTGACGGCAGTCCCGAACTGGACGGGGCGGCTCCCGGTAACAGGCGCACCGCTCATGGGGCTTGTGCTTTTATGGTGCGCCGGACGAGCCGCGATGCTCATCCCGGGTTTCGCCGCGGCGCCAATCGTCGACGGCGCGTTCCTCTTCGTCTTCGCGGCCGTGGTCGGGCGCGAGATCATCGCCGGCAGCAATGTTCGAAACGCACCGGTGCTGGTGTTGCTCACGGTTCTCGGCAGCGCCAACGTGCTTTCGCATTTGCGCAGCGTCGATCCTGACTTGGCGCTGCTCGGCGAGCGCATCGGTATCGCCGTCGTCGCGACGCTTGTGGCGCTGATCGGCGGACGAATTGTACCGAGCTTCACGCGCAATTGGATGGCCAAGCGCAAACTCACGCCCGAGCCCGCTTCACCCAGCCGCTTCGACGCAGTCGCGCTCTCGGTGGGCGCGATAGGCCTGGGCATTTGGGCCATTTCGCCGGAGCTTTACGCCGCGGGCCTCGCACTCACCCTCGCGGGCGCGCTGCACTTTGTGCGGCTGGCGCGCTGGCGCGGCTGGCGAACCACGGTCGAACCGTTGGTGCTCATCCTACACCTCGGCTATTTCTGGCTGGCGTTGGGCCTTTGCCTTAAAGGTCTCGCTATCCTTGCCCCATCCGTTGTGCCGGCGGCGTCCGGCCTTCATGCCATCACCGCCGGCGCCTTTGGCGTCATGACGCTTTCGGTGATGACGCGGGCAAGCCTCGGGCACACTGGGCAGCCTCTTGCCGCGACGCCGCGCATCAGCGCCATCTACGTCTTGGTCAATCTCGGCGCTTTGGTCCGCGTCGCAGCGCCATTTCTGGCCGAACATTACACTCTGCTCGTGGCGCTGTCGGCGGTGCTTTGGAGCGGTGCTTTCGCCTGGTTCGCCATCGTCTATGCTCCACTTTTGCTGCGGCCGCGCCAGGCAAGCGCGGGGTGAACGCGAAGGAATATCCCATGCGTGATTATGATCTGATCATTGTCGGCGCCGGACCGGCGGGCCTAAGCCTCGCCGCGCGGCTCGCCGAAGCGCCGCTGCGTATTGCGCTTATCGACAAGTCGCCGGCGGCCGCCTTGAGCGACCCCGCCTATGATGGGCGCGAGATCGCGCTCACCCGCGCATCCATCGAACGGCTGCGTACACTTGGCGCATGGCAGCGCCTAAAGGAAGACGAAGCCGCTCCCCTCTCGCGCGCCGAAGTGCTGGACGGCGCTTCTTCCTACGTCTTGCCATTCACCGATCGCGACCGCCACGCGCCGCTGGGAGCGCTCGTCTCGAACGCCGCTCTTCGCCGCACCTTGTTCGATTGCGTCGAGGCTCAGAACAATTGCGATCTGTTCGCAGGGAGCACGGCGCACGTCGCCGCAATAAACGACAAAGGCGCCAAGGTAGGGCTTCAGGATGGTGGCGCACTAGCGGCCAAGCTCATCGTCGGGGCCGACACGAGATTTTCGGGCTTGCGCCAAAGCCAGGGCATCGGCGCTCGCATGGTTGACTTTGGACGCACCATGTTGGTTTGCCGCGTGCGCCATACACGGCCGCACGACAATATCGCCACCGAATGGTTCGATCGCGGACAAACGATCGCGATGCTGCCGCTCTGGGACAGGCAATCCTCTTTCGTTCTGACGCTGGACGCGCTCGAAATGGAGGAAATCAAGGCGCTGAAAGCCGACGACTTCGCACGCGAGGTCGAACGCCGCACGCAGCGCCGCTGGGGCGATATCACGCTGACGAGCGAGCGCTTCTACTATCCGTTGATTGCGGTCTACGCGGATCGCTTCGTTGCGCCCAGATTTGCGCTGCTGGGCGACGCTGCCGTCGGCATGCATCCAGTCACCGCGCATGGCTTCAATTTCGGCCTGCGGGGCGCCTTCGCGCTCGGGCGCGAGATTCTCGCAGCGAGCCAGCAGGGTCGTGATATTGGCGCCAGCCGGGGCCTTGCCCGTTACGAGCGAGATCACAGACGCGCCACGCTCCCGCTCTTTGCCGCCACCAACGCAATCGCCAAACTCTACGCCGACGAGCGCATGCTTGCGCGTTTGGCGCGCGGCGCGGGCCTTCGCCTCATGAACGCCACGCCGGGCGCGCGTCGGCTGGTCGAAGCGAGCCTCAGCGGCGCGCACGTATGAAGGCGGCCCAGAGCCTCCTGGCGCTCGCCGCGCGCGAGGGCGTACGCGCCTGCTTTGCCAATCCTGGCACCTCCGAAATGCATCTCGTCGCCGCGCTCGATTCCGCGCCGGACATCCGTCCGGTCTTATGTCTGTTCGAGGGGGTGGCGACAGGCGCAGCCGATGGTTACGGCCGCATGATGCAGGCGCCGGCGCTGACGCTGCTGCATCTGGGACCCGGTCTCGGCAACGGCCTTGCCAATTTGCACAACGCCTATCGCGCGCGAACGCCAATCGTCTCGCTGATTGGCGAACACGCTACGTTCCACCGCGCCAACAATCCTCCGCTGGCAAGCGACATTGCCGCTCTTGCGCGTCCGGTTTCATCCTGGGTGCAAACGGTCGAAACGACTGCTGACCTGCTTCGCCTGACGCAGGATGCGTTCGCAGCCGCGCGGCGGCTGGGGCCCGCCGCTATCATTCTGCCCGCCGACATTGCCTGGAGCGATGACGCGCTCGCGCTCCCGTCAACGGCGACGGCGCCGGACGAGGAGCTCGAGTCCAGCCGGATCGAAGAAGCGGCGCAGCTTCTGGGATCGCGCACCTTGCTCCTGCTCGGCGGACGATTTCTGTCGGCCGAGGCGTGTTCAACGGCTCAGCGGATCGGCGCCAAGACCGGCGCTCTCGTTCTGATCGAGACTTTCCCCGCTCGCGTTCGCCGCGAGGGATCGGCGTCGCAGTTAAAGCGACTGCCTTATCTCGGCGAGATGGCCACAGCGGCGTTGGCGCATGTCGATACGGTCATCCTCGCTGGCGCAGCTGAACCCGTCGCATTCTTCGCGCTTCCCGGACGGCCAACGAAACTCGCTCCCGATGGCGCGCGAATATTTCCACTCACTTCGAATGGCCGCGGCGTCGAGCGTGCGTTGAAATCGCTCGCCGCATTGCTCAAGGCCGGCGATGTTGCAGTGTCGCCCGCGGCGATGCCCGCGCCGGCTTCCGGCGGCGCGATCGATCCAACCGCGCTGGCGCAATGCTTTGCCGCCACACTGCCCGCCAACGCCATCGTCTGCGACGAATCCAACACGGCGGGCCTCTTTTGTTATGACGTCGCCGCGGCATGCCCGCCACACGACTGGCTGACGCTGACGGGGGGGTCGATCGGTCAGGGACTGCCGCTAGCGACGGGCGCGGCCATTGCCTGTCCAGAGCGCAGGGTTGTTGCGTTGGAGGCAGATGGCAGCGCGCTCTACACGATCCAGGCGCTGTGGACGCAAGCGCGCGAGGGACTGAGTGTCACCAATGTCATTCTCAACAACGGCGCTTACGCCATCTTGCGCCTGGAGATGATTCGTGCCGGCGTCAATCAATTGTCCGAGGCGGCGAACGCGCTCTTCGACCTGAAGCGCCCCGCGATCGACTTCTGCAGCATCGCGCGCGGCTTTGGCGTTCCCGCCGAGCGCGTGGAAACACCCGCGGCGCTCACCGCCGCACTGACGCGCAGCTACGCCAGTCCTGGTCCCGCACTCATCGAGGTGATGATCCGATGAAGGACTTGCCCAGCGCGCTCTGCGCGCAGCTCTCTACTCTGCTCGGCGCCCGTTTCAGTCGCGCGGCGGCGGTGCGTGACCAGCACGCGGGCGCCGGCATGCACTTTGCACCGCTCCCGCCACAAGCTGTCGCGATAGTCGAGAGCCGCGAAGAAATTATCGCGATTGTTCATGCTTGCGCCGAGCACCAAGTTCCGATCATACCCTATGGCGCCGGCACATCGCTCGAATGCCATGTCGGCGCGCCAAGTGGCGGCGTCTCGATCGATCTCTCCGGCATGAAGCGCGTGTTGCGCGTCAGCCTCGAGGACCAGGATTGCACGGTCGAGCCGGGCCTGACGCGCTCGGCCCTCAACGAAGAACTCCGCCATACCGGGCTCTTCTTTCCAGTCGATCCTGGGGCTGACGCCACCATCGGCGGCATGGCTTCAACGCGCGCGTCTGGAACCACAACGCTCCGCTACGGCGGCATGCGCGAAAATGTGGTGGCGCTCACCGTCGTCACAGCGAACGGCCAGGTGATCAAGACAGCGCGCCGGGCGCGCAAATCTTCCGCCGGCTATGACTTAACCCATCTCTTCGTCGGCAGCGAAGGCACGCTCGGGATCATCGCGGACGTGACGCTGAAGCTGCATCCCGCGCCTGAAGCCACGAGCGCGGCGGTGTGCGCCTTCGCTTCGTCGCGAGGGGCGACATCGACCGTGATTGAGGCGATCCAATGCGGGCTGCCGCTGGCGCGCGCCGAATATCTCGACGACGCCGCAATCAGCGCCGTCAACAATACGTTCGGGACTGACTACGCCGTAAGCGATGCGTTGTTTCTGGAATTTCACGGATCCGCCCAAGATGTCGCCGCTCACGCGGGGCGCGCGCGCGCCATCGCCAGAGAAAACGGCGGCGGCGACTTTCGTTGGGCTATCGAAACCGAGGAACGCAATCAGCTCTGGAAGGCGAGGCACAATGCAGGCCTTGCCGCACTCAGCTTGCGCCCAGGGGCGCGTCCTTGGTCGACAGACGTCTGCGTCCCAATCAGCCGATTGCCGGAGTGCATTGACGAGACCAAGAAAGACATCGCCGCATTGCCGTTTCCGGCGGTCGTTCTTGGTCACATCGGCGACGGCAACTTTCATGTGGTCCTGCTACTGGACACAGCCAAGCCCGAAGAGACCGACGCGGCCAAGCGCTTCAACGACGCGCTGGTGGCGCGCGCCATCTCTATGGACGGCACATCGACAGGCGAGCACGGCATAGGGATGGGAAAACGTGAGTCGCTGCGCCAAGAATTGGGTGGCGCGGTCGATCTGATGGCTGATATTAAGCGTGCCCTCGACCCCAACGGCATCATGAACCCCGAAAAGATCTTCTTGCCCGCGCCGGACAGCGATTATCGCACCGCCCGGGCGGCTCAGGCGCGGTGAGCGCACCACCAAAGACGCGGCTCTATGCGGCGCCTGAGGAAGCCGGCGCCATTCGCGCCGCCGTCATCGCGGCCGACCCTTCGGGTCTTGGCGCCGATTGCACAGCAGCCAGCGAGAAGGACGCGCAAGCACTGACGCATTTGTTGGCCGATCCATCGATCGCAACCGCGATTTATGACCTGCCCTCGCCTATCACGCTTCAAACGGTGGGCGCGTGGATTGCTGACGCTGAGACCAAACGCCGGCGCGGCGAAGCGCTCCTGACGATTCGCACCGCGACGGACGGCACGATCTACTCCTACTCCTACTTCACGATCTGGCCTGACCTGGCAGCCGCCGAGATCGCCGGGGGCTTTCGCGCCGAGCGCCAAGGCGCTGGCCTCGGCAAGACTGGCGCATTGCGTAGCTTCGCTTGGATGTTCGAGGCGTTCAAAGTCCGCCTCATCTGTGTGACCGCTGCGCTCGACAACATGCGTTCAGCACGAGTTATTGAGGCTGCCGGCTTCACACCCATGGGGGAACGCCAGTCGCGCCGCGCCGATGGAAGCGAACGTCGCTCGCGCTATTGGGAGATGACCATCGAGCAATGGCGCAAACTGGATCTCAACGCATAGGAGCGAAAGCAGCGGTGAAGTGCCGAAGCGCTCTTGGCTGGCTGATGATGCGCATGCCGCTCAGAGCGCTGCGTCGCTGGTTCACCGCGAGAATCGTCTCGACGACATAGTCGGCGTGACTTTGCGTGTAGACCCGGCGCGGCATCGCGAGGCGCACCAGCTCGCGCCGCGCCGGCCGCTCGCTGCCGTCGGGCTGCCTTCCGAACATGACACTGCCGATCTCGCAGCCACGTACGCCGCCCTCCTCGTAGAGCGCCGCGGCGAGCGCTTGTCCTGGATAGTGGAGCGGGGGAATGTGTGGAAGCATGGCGCCGGCCTCCAGGAAGACCGCATGCCCGCCTGCCGGACGCACAACTGGGACACCCTCGGCCATCAGCCGTTCAAGCACATATTCGTTCACGCGCACGCGATAGCGCAGATAGTCTTCATCGATGATCTCTGAGAGACCTTGGGCGATAGCGTCAAGATCACGCCCGGCGAGCCCGCCATAAGTTGGAAATCCCTCGGTGAGGATGAGACGGGTGCGCGCTTCCTCGGCCAATTCATCGTCATTGAGCGCAAGCCAGCCGCCGATATTGGCGAGGGCGTCCTTTTTGGCCGACATCGTCATAGCGTCGGCGCAGGCGAAGATGTCATTGACGATCTCCAGGATGGTTCGGCGCTGCTGCCCCTCCTCCCGTTCCTTGATGAACCAGGCATTCTCCGCGAAGCGGCAGCCGTCGATGACGAAGAGCTTGCCGTAACGGCGCGCGATCTCGCCAGCCGCCCTAATATTCGCCAGACTAGCGGGCTGGCCGCCGCCGGCATTGTTGGTGATCGTCATCATTACGCAAGGCACGCGCTGGCCTTCGCACTCCAGCAGAGAGCACAGCCGATCCAAATCCATGTTGCCCTTGAAGGGGGCTTCTGAGGCGACATGATCCGCCTCGGCGCAAATAAGATCGATGGCTTCGGCGCCCGTCGCCTCAATATTGGCGCGGGTGGTGTCGAAATGCGTGTTGGACGGGATGATCTTGCCCACCCCTCCCAGGAGGGCAAAAAGAATGGCCTCCGCTGCGCGCCCCTGATGAGTGGGGATCACGTGCTTGAACGGCATCAGCCGCTTTACCGCCGCGTCGAACCGTTCGAACGAGGCTGAGCCCGCATAGGATTCATCGCCGCGCATAAGCGCTGCCCATTGCTCGGCGCTCATCGCCGCCACGCCCGAGTCGGTAAGAAGATCGATGATGACGTCTTCGGCTCGAATGCGGAAAAGATTGTAGCCCGCACGCGAAAGAATATCCTGCCGCTCCGGGTGCGAAGTCATTCGGATAGGCTCGACTGACTTGATGCGGAAGGGCTCGATAATGGTTCGCATGCGAAGGCCTTAACGTGCGGCGGGCCGAACTCGTTTGATGCGCATCAATGGCTCTCTCCGCTAGAGGAGAGAAAAACCGCGCGTCGATGAGGCGAGCCGTTGGCCGCTCAGCAATTGCACGACGATGAGGACTTCGCCGCTCCGGACTTCGTGGCCGGGTATGCCGCGCACGAGTGGATGGCGTTTCAAGAGCGTGTTCCAGATCGTGGGAAAATCGCGCCCGGCGGCGTGCGCTTCCTCACACTGGCGCAAGAGATCAAGTGCCGAGGCATCGTTCATTGGCGCAGGCTCCTCACATCAAGCCTTGCGCCCATGGCCGACCTCGATATTGACGCCGATCAAACCGCCCGCCCGTCCCTTGAAGCATCCGCCTCGGCCATTGCGGCAATCGACCACGCTACGACTTGACGATGGTCAAACGCGTCCGCTCGTGGCCGTGTTTGACTTTGCGTCTAGCGCATCCCCCAGCGCTTCAAGAGGCCAGCCGCCCGCACCGTGGAGGCGCGGAACGCTCGGTCGGGCACGCCGCTCCGTGTCAAAGCGGAGCGGCTGCTTCATGTTTGGCCGGAAGAGTATCAATCAATGACGACGGACTACGCCGAGCGCATCGCCGAGATCGATGCTTACGCGATTGAGTTGCGCAAACTCATTCCCGAGACAGTGGCGGCCTTTGGCGGACTATCCAAAGCGGCGCAGACGGCCGGCTCTCTGGATAAGAAGACCAAGGAACTGCTCGCACTCGCGATCGCGGTGGCCACGCGCTGCGAAGGCTGCATCGCCTATCACGCGCGCGGCGCCCGCCGCACGGGCGCGACCCGCCAGGATGTGGCAGAGGCGCTGGGCGTCGCCATTCAGATGGGCGGTGGACCAGCCATGAACTATGCGGCCGACGCGCTGCGCGCATTCGACCAATTCGAGGCCAAGGCATGATTGGGCCACAGCCGGGCGAAATCGGGCCATAGCCAAAGGTCCCATCGCGATCCGCCTTGCCCGCCCGCCTCGCTGCGCCACACTGGCGTTTGGACACTTCGAGATTTGGCTCGTGCGCTGGCTTTCACTCTTTTTCGCGCCGGAGCTGCGCGCCTGGCGCGGGCAAATGACGCTCTGGAAGGTCTATTGGGGCTACGGCGTTCTCACCAGCGTCGTCCTCGCCTTGCTGTTGCTTGAAGCGCTTCACGAACAAAAGCTCTGGATGGAGCAGACGCTGCTTGTCGCGCTCGCCCTTTACACAGCGTGGATTTTGACCTCGGTTTGGCGTTGCGCCGAGCGCGCCAGGCCGCACTGGCGTCTTTTTGCCCGCCTTTCGACCGTCGTATGGGCCGGCAACGCCCTCATGGTGCTCGGCTTTCTGCAACTCGATCTGGTCGCGCGTCTGCTTGGACCTTAAGTCCCTCCAATGCCGCGCGCACCGCGCCACATGGAGATTATCAACCCTCCGGCGGTGAGCGACCACGCGCCTAGCGCCACCCATACCATCGCTCCGGAAATGAGTCGCAGCGGTGTGAAGTCAGCCGCCAAGGAAAGACGCAGGCTCGCCAAGGCGTACATGCCGAGCGGAAACACAAGACTCCAGAGCATCGGCGTATAGGTGATGGGGGCGCGGCGCACCCCATGCTTCCAGAAACCGAACAGCACGAGCAATGGAATCCACCACGTCGCCCACGCCCACATGATGAGCGTCACCCCGTCTATGAACGGCCGCATGGTTTCAAGGAAAGCTATTCCGGTGTCGGTCAAGATGAGCACCGATCCAGCATTGCAAACATCGTTCGCGTCGGCGTGGCGCAGTCTTCGAGCTGAAGTGTCTTCCTCCCGACAACGCTCGTTCAAGAGCGGAAGGGGGAAATCATGAAGGGCAAGACCACCAAGCGGCATGACCGCCGGCGAAAGCTGGCGACCGTCCTGATTCTCGGCGCCATGGGCGCCATCAACGCCGAACCTGCGCTCGCGCAAGACCTGCTGCAGATCAGCGACGAGCGTGTCGAGTTCGATATCGCCGCTCAACCGCTCAGTAGCGCCTTGAGCGAGTTTGCGCGGCAAGCGCACGTCAACGCACTCTACTTCTCTGACGATCTTCGCGGCCTCTCCTCCTCGCAGCTACGCGGCTCATACACGCGCCAGCAGGCGCTCGATCTTCTTCTCGCGCGCTCCGGCTATAACGGACGCATAAGCGACGGCAATCTCGTACTGGCGCAGGAGCAATCGTCCCGCCCCCAGCGGGAGAGCGCCGCGAACGGCGCCGTTGATTCCACTCAAGCCATCGCAAACACCGATGAACCTGGCGCCGACGGCGCCCAGCCTGACGAAGAGATCGTCGTCACCGGCACGCGCATTCGCGGCGCCATACCTGCGGGCGCCAACCTCCTCACGCTTGATCGCGGCGACATTGAAGAGAGCGGCCGCACGACCGTTCAAGACCTGCTGCAAACGCTTCCGCAGGTTTTTCCAGGCAGCCAAGGCGAACTCACTCAGCTCAACTCAACGGCGCCCGGCAACAACATCGCCTTGGGCTCGACGGTCGATCTTCGCGGCCTGGGCTCAGACGCAACGCTTACCCTGCTCAACGGGCGCCGCCTCGCGCCAGCGGGCCTCGGCAACTTCGTTGATATCTCCGCCATCCCTCTGGCCGCGATCGAGCGCGTCGAAGTGCTCGCTGACGGCGCGTCGGCCACGTATGGCAGCGACGCAGTGGGCGGCGTGGTGAACGTCCTGCTTCGGCGCACGCTGGACCATCCTGAAACAAGCGCACGGTTCAGCGTCGCCGACGGCATGAATGAGACCGGATTTTCTCACGTTCTGGGCACGGACTGGTCAGGCGGCTCGCTGATCGCCGGCTATGAGTATCGCCAGCGCGACGCGCTCGCTGCTTCAGACCGCGACTACGCGGCAAACACAGATCTCACGCCATTCGGCGGCACGAACTTTTCCCGCTTCACGGCGTCACCCGGCAACATCATTCTGGTGGGCGGCGCACCCGTCACACTTGCAATCCCGGACGGTCAGGACGGTCTTACGCTTAGCGAAGGCGATCTGCTCAATGGCGTGGTCAATCTGCAAAACGGCAATGAGGGCTCCTTCTTGTTCCCGGAGCAGCGGAGCCATTCGCTGTTTGGCTCGCTCAGCCACGATTTCAACGCGAACGTCCGCCTCTTCGTCGATGTTTTGGCCTCACAACGCGAGGCTCACGCCGAAAAGGCGCAGCTCGGCGGTGTCGTCGCCGTTCCGGAGACCAACTACTATCGTCAACAGAACGGCCTGTTTGCCGGAGATGGCGACATCTACCTCGCCTATTTCTTCGGCGATGATCTCGGTCCGCTGATGACGGACACACAGTCCGACACCATCGCCACGGCAGCAGGTCTGGAATTCGCGCTGCGCTCGGATTGGCGCGTCGAAGCGAGCACCTCTTACGGCTTTCACGCCGACGAGGTGGACAATACCAACATCGCCGATTCCGGGGCGATCGGCGCAGCGCTTGCCAGTTCCGATCCTTCGATAGCGTTCAACCCGTTTGGCGACGGCGGTGATACGCCCGCCGCGGCGCTGGCCGCGCTTACGATGCGGCAGCACATCGAGACCGATTCAGAGCTGACGGGTTACGCGCTACGCGCTGATGGCGGTGTGTTCGACTTGCCCGGCGGTCGCGCGCGTGTCGCGCTGGGTATCGAAAGACGCGACGAAACCTTCAGCATCGACCGCACCGAGACCTCTGGTTCCGGCCTTATCACCAATCCGTTCACGCAAGAGCCTGGCGAGCGCACCACCGACGCGATTTATGCCGAGGCGTTTTTGCCGGTGCTCGACACCGTATCCTTGTCCCTCTCCGTACGCCGCGAGGACTCATCCGATTTCGGCGATGCAACGACGCCGAAGATCGGCCTGCAATGGACGCCGTTTACGGATCTCACTTTGCGCGCGACTTGGGGTGAGTCTTTCAAGGCGCCTCAGTTTGCCCAGATGCTGGGCGGGACTGGCGCCACGATCGGTTCGCTTCCGGGATTCCTAGATCCTGACGCCACCAACGGATCCACCGGACTTCTGCAAATTCTCGGCGCCAATCGTGAGCTTGAACCAGAGGAAGCCGAGACTTGGACGGCGGGCTTCGAACTTACGCCGTCTTGGCTCGATGGATTCCGGCTCTCGGCCACGTATTTCGACATCACCTTCTCGAACCGGATTGCAATCCCCGGCTTTATTCTCGACGCCTTCCAGAATCCCGAAGACTACGAAGGCTATTTCATTCGCAACCCAACGCCCGATCAGATCGCCTTCTATCTAGGCCTCACGGACGATGTATCCGGCGTAATTCCGCCGGATGGGATTGAAGTCATCTGGGACGAGCGGCTGACCAACCTCGCCTCGCTGCGCGTCCGCGGCGTCGACCTCTCCGCGTCCTATGCCTTCGACACGGATTTCGGCGAACTTTCGGTGTTCGCCACAGCCAGCGGCTTGTTGCAGTTCTCGCGACAGAACAATCCGGCGCTCGCGAGCGCCGACGTACTAGATACCATGCTCAACCCGGTGGATTGGCGCGCCCGCGCGGGCGTCGCGCTCGACACCGGCGCGTGGCGCGGCGCGCTATCGATGCAATACACGGACGACTACCGCGACACGTTCAGCACGCCGGCCCGTGACATCTCATCGTGGATGACGTTCGACGCGCGCATCTCACGCCACTTCCAGGCCAGCGATGACGGCGCAGGGACAGAGATTACGCTCGACGTTCGCAATCTCACCGACGAAGATCCTCCCTTCGCCAACAATCCGATTGGGATGGGTTTCGATACGCTGAACGCCTCGCCGGTGGGGCGCGCTGTCATGGTCGAAGTGAGGCAGCGTTGGTAACGCGCCTCACGCGCGCCGCTGCATTGGCGGGGATCATTCTCCTCTTTTCGGGCCAAGCAGCGGCGCGCCCCCCAACTGCGGAAGATCTCCTCGCGCTCATCGAATTGGGCGATTATCGCGGCGGCCTCTCGATCTCGCCCGATGGCCAAACACTGGCCGTGTTTGCCCGCGAAACGCGCGTGCGGGAGAATGACTATCGCTATCGGCTTCTCGTGATGTCGAGCGCGGGCGGTTCGCCACGCGAGATCGCCGACGCCGGCGACATCATATTGCGCGATACCCCGTATGGCCCGACCGGCGCCGCGGCGGACCGCGCGCCGGCTTGGTCGCCCGATGGACGTTATCTTGCTTACATCGCTGAACGCGATGGGCGCGCCGAGCTCTGGCGCGCGTCGCCGGACGGCGCGGCCGCTCAGTTGCTCGTCGACGGTCCCGGTGAAGTGCTTCGCTTTGGGTGGCTCGACGACACCCATCTCGTTGTGGAAACCGCCGCGCCTCGCGATGCCTTGAACGCTGCATCATCACGTGCTGCGACCTATGGCTTCCACCCCGACGACTTCTTCACGCCGTACGCGAGCCTCACGCCGCGCGCGACCGTCGATCCAGCGCGCGTGCAACTTGTCGTCAACGCAGCAACGCGCGCAGCGCGGGCGGCATCTCACGACGAGATCGAGCAACTCAATGTCCGTCCACCACATCCAGCGCCGCCTGATGCGATCGCGCATCATCGAACTGGCGGCGCATTTTCCTGGATCGCGCCGCGCATCGCCGGCGATCAAGCCTCGACCCCTGCGCTCGGCCTCTACTACGCCGCGGCCGAGGGCCGCGATATCGTCATGTGCGCGGATCCCGCCTGCAGCGGACGCATGCTTGGCGCATGGATCTTCGCCGATCGGATTGTGTTCCGCAGGATGGAAGGACACGGGGCCGGTCTAACCGCACTTTATACCTGGGACTGGCGGGCAAACACAGTCCGCCGCATCCGGCGAGCAGACGAAGAATTGTTTGGCTGCGGCCGCGCGGCCGCCCGGCTGGTCTGCCTTCAGGAAAGTCCCATCCAGCCGCGCCGCATTGTCTCCATCGACGTCGATACGGGCGATCTCACTGAACTCTACGATCCAAATCCCGATTGGCGTGCATTCGACCAACCGCGCTTTGAGACCATTGAAGTCAGCGACGCCTACGGAAATGCTTCTTTCGCGCATCTCGTCTTCCCCGCAAACTATCGAGCCGGACGTCGTTATCCCCTGATTGTGGTGCAGTATCGCTCGCGCGGCTTTCTACGCGGCGGCGTCGGCGGCGAGTATCCGATTTTGCCGCTGTCCGGCCGCGGTTACTTCGTGCTGAGCGTCGATCGTCCCGAATGGCGCGGCGCCGAGGCATCGCTTCCTCAAGCGGTGCTTGATCAGCGAACAGCATTAGATAATTCCGAGAATCTGATGAAGCAGTCCGCGCTTGAAGCCATGCTCGCTGAGCTTGACCGGCGCGGCCTCAGCGATCCGCGCCGCATCGGCATTACTGGGCTAAGCGACGGCGCCGAGACACTCTATTGGGCTATCACCAATTCCGACCTGTTCGCCGCGGCCGTCGCCAGCACGCAGCCCACAGATACGACGGCATGGACGCTTGGCTCGCGCGCTTTCCGCCAAAGCCTTCTGGGCGAAGGCATGCGCGGACCAAATGCCGATAGCGCCGATCCGTGGGCGGTCTGGTGGGCGCGCAATACAACAGTGCTCCATGCGGAGCGGATTCGCGCGCCCCTTCTTATGAACCTCGCCGAAAGCGAAGCCATCATGGGATTTCCGTTGGCGACGCGGCTCGAAGAATTGGGTCGTCCCATCGAGACTTACCTCTATCCGGGCGCCTATCACATCAAATGGCGCCCGGCTCAGCTCTTGGCGGCGCAGACGCGCGCCATGGACTGGCTGGACTTTTGGCTAAGCGGGGTCGAACATGCGGATCCCCATGAGCCCGGCCGGTTAGCGCGTTGGCGCGCTCTTCGAGACCGCGCTGGCGGCCGCTAGCGCCAAACAGGGTTCACGCTGCGTCATCGCCAGCAGACGCATCGGGTTATGGGCAAATTTGAAGGCCACGCTCGGCCGGCGGCTTGCATTGCGCACTAGACCAGACTAGTCTATATTGGACTTGGAGGGTGAAATGCCTAACGATTCCTGGACGGTCCAAGACGCGAAAGCCCAGCTATCCGAAGTGTTACGGCGCGCGCGCGCCGGCGAACCACAACGCATCGGCATGACGGATGAGGCCTGCATTGTGATCTCGGCCAAGACCTGGGAAGCGCTACACCCGTCAGCGCTGGGCGCATGGCTGGTCGACAACGCGCCAATGGGCGAGGAGCTTGAAGCACCCGGGCGCGGCTCGCATCGCTCCAACCCGTTCGAAAACAACAGCATCGCAACGTCATGAGCGGCATGCTTCTGGACACCAATGTGCTGTCGGAATTGGTGCGCCCGAAGCCCGATCCCAAGGTCCAGGCGTTCGTGCGCGCTCAGTCCGATCCGCTGATCTCAGCGCTGACGATCCATGAAATGGTGTTTGGCGCCGAGCGCGCGACGGACCCCGCACGTCGCATAAAATTGATCGCCTGGGTCGCAGCCATTCAAAGTCAGTTCGCCGGTCGCATTGTCGATATTGACGTCAATGTCGCGGAACAGGCTGGAAGACTTCGCGCGAGCGCGGCGTCTCAAGGCTCAAACACCGATCCCATCGACGCTCTCATTGCCGCGTGCGCTCTATCCAGGAGCGCCGCTGTGGCCACACGAAATGTCCGTGACTTTGCACCGCTCGGCGTGACCGTCATCGATCCTTGGGCGTCCTGAGCCCAGTAAACGTGGCGCGACAATCACGCGCTCTTCCCGGATTTCGCGATCTGCAAAAACCTCAGACGTGAACGCGCGAACGCGGCCAGCGCCGTGGACACAAGCGCGCACACGCCACTCGAAACGAGTTCATAAATTGAGCTTTCCAGTCTCATCCACCATCGGCGCCGCCGACTTGACGCGTTCACGCGCCGCTTCCAGGTTTCTGAGCCAACATTCGGCGGCGATGAGTGCATAAAGACCATCCGCCGCCATGCCGTCTTGCAGCCAGCCGCAGGCGAGCGCGCGCTTCAGCGCCTCGGCATCGACGACGCCGCACTCAACGAGCTTTCCGCCGATCAGGATTTCACGAATCCAAGCTTGGTTGGCGGCAAGGACGGCCGCAAAATAGCGCGTGGTCTCACCCTTGGTGACACGGCGTGCAACATCGAGAGAAACGAGATCCGCGAAGGCTGCGCGCGCGAGCGCTCGTTCCTTGCCGCCTGCAACCATGACATAGGCCGGGATGCGCAGGCAGGTCTCCATGATCGGTTGTGATAGCAGCAACGGGTGCGTGCGACTGCCGTTGGGAAGAGCGCCTTCATCAAAATAGCTTAGCGCCTGCAGCAAATGGTGAATTCTGAGCACGCGCGCGGGCGAAGCCCATCGCAGTTTGGCAAACCACGCATGGTCGGCTGGCGCCTCAGCATCGTCCTCTGCCGGCTTGAGCGCGCCCATGACATTGGAGTGAGGTCGAACCGGCGACTTCAGCCGCGCCGCGCCGAGGACCATGGCGGCAAACACATCCCAGACGGGTTGTCCGGTAAGCCGGGCGGTATCGACGGCGATTTCCAAAAGCGCTTTGGGATGGAGGCGATCGCAAAGCGCATCGGCTGCTATCCAGGGCGTGCGGCTGCGCTGGAAGAGATGATCTCCGCCCTGCCCCGAGGTAACAAGGCTCACGCCAAGTTCGTCGTAGAATGCTGTGAGATCACGATTGCCCAGACTGAGCAGGGCTAGCGTCGGCTTGGCCGTAAGCGGCGCATTCAAGCAAAGCGCGTAATTTACCCGCGCGGGATCGAAGCGCAGTTCCTTGAGCTCTGCTCCATTTGCGGCCGCCACCGCGCGTGCGTGAGCGCGTTCGTCGCCTTCGGGCGCGCCTTCCCAATATTCCGTGACGCAAGTGATCTCCGCTTCGGTGTTGCGGCGGAGTAATCCCAGCATGACCGATGAATCGAAACCGCCGGACAGCCGAAGCGCGATCCGCCGGTGCGGTCCGCCCCACGCCTTCACGGTCGCGTCCGCCGCGCCGCGCAGCGCCTCTTTGCCATCGCGCCAATCAAGCGTGCTGTTTGCGCGCACGAAGTCGCGCGGTGTCCAAGCCGCTTCAATCGTCCAACCTTGCCGCGGGTAGATCGCGCACTCTCCGGGCGCGAGCTCCTCAACGCCTTCAAGGCCGGTTCGCCGGCCGAGATACGGCGGATACCGCAGGAACGCCCGAAGGAACCCAAGGTCGGCGCGGGTATCGGGCGCTAAACGAAGAAAGTCTTCGGCGTCGGAGAAGAAGATGCGAACACCCTCTATCTCAGAAATGAAACAGGGGCGCGCGCCGGACGGATCGCGAAGCACGCGCACAACGTCAAAGCCGCGATCGATCAGGACGGCGACATAAGCGCCCCATCGCTCGGTGATCCATGTTGGCGTTGGATCGATGCACGCCTCGCATGGTGGCGAAGGATCCGGCTCGCGCCCGAAGCGTTCGCCGAAGACAAAGCCCATGCCATAGGGCAGAACCTCGATGGGCCCTGCTCCGCGATGAAGCAGCACAAGCCCACGCCAGTCGAGGAGAGACGCAGCGCCATCGCTTAGGCGTTCGGCAAGCGCGCGCGCCGCGCGTGCCTCATCGCGCTCTCCAGGCGTCCAGCGAAAACCAATGAAGGACACCTTCACACCCAGGCGATCGGGGTGAATGACGCACAGTGATCAGAACTGTCGCCGGCAAGCCAACCTTGCCACTCGACCCAGCAATGGGCGGCGAACGGCGCTGTGCGGACGCCGAACACGATGTCTGGCTTGAGCCCGCGCATCACCATGAAGCGAAACAGCGCCAGAGCGTCGAAGAGACACACGCGTCGGCGCGGATACCAGGGCCGGAACGCCTCGAACACGCCGATCAAATGTTGCGCGTCTGCTTCTGGCTTTGCGGCGCGCGCCTTAAGCTCGGCCAAGCGCGCAAGCGTCAGATCCAATCTGCGGCGGGAGAGTGTGCGCGCGGTCCACCAGCAAGCAGACGCGCACTGGCCGTACTCGAAAAACGACGCTTTAGACTGCTGCGATGGCAGAAGCTTCTGCTCCGGCGCAGCTGTACGTGCATGATAAGGCACAGGACACGCCCCGATTGGCGCAAGTAGGCCGAGCTTAATGAGCCGCGCACCACTCCCACGCGCACACTCCGTCTCCACGAGGCCAGCGATGGCGGGCGCGCTTCGCACAGGGACGCTCCAATAGCGGTCGAGGCGCAAGTCGAGAAAGACGATGTAACCGCCATCCCTGCACGCGCGAACGTGCGGGCTCAATTGGTAGGTTGTCATGGGCAGCGTCGCCGGGCGCGCGATCCGCGCCCGGCGTTCCTCATGAGGTCACATGTCACGCATCTGCGGCGTGACGAAGTTTTCCTTGAAGATGGGATCCCAGACGCCGAGCGTGACTTCGCTCGCAGGGCCTAGGTCGGTCACGATCTCATCGCGATCCAGGTCTTCGCGGGTTTCCATTAAGTGCTCCTTGAGTTGGCGATCTGCGGCGCAGACGAATGGCGTCCGCGCCGCAGACGGACGATCAGAAGTCGCGCGCTTGCGGCGTGACGAGGTTTTCCTTCTTCACGGGATCATAGATCCCTTGCGTCACTTCGGTCGCAGCGCCCAGGTCCACGATGTCTTCTTGGCGTTCGATGTCTTCACGCATTGCACTCTCCATCCGCCGCATGATCTTGCGGCGAATGACAGCCTGCAGCAGGTCCGCACAATTTGGCGGACTATCTGGCTAAAGATTTGGTCGGGAGTTTTGATTCCCATCAGGCGCCGTTGTTGGGCATCGCCTTGGCATGCGCTGCACTTCTTATGAGCGCGCAATGATAGATACGTCGGTCAAAATATCTGCGCATCTTGTTGGCGAGCGCCGCGCCGCCGCGATCGAGTAAGGCGCCAATGCGGCTGAGCTCGTCGACCGCGCCTGGCACAGCCTCGATCTCGGCGCGCAGCGCCTGTTGAAGGCGTTCATCGGCGGAGCGGCCAGCGCGCCGCACCTCGGTATTCGCATTGCGGCCGATATGCTCCATCACCATCAAATAAGCGCCGGCATAGTCTGCCTCCGGCGACATCGCCGGCGCCGCTTGGGGTACGTACGATTGCAGGGCCCATTTCGTCAGGTGTTGGCGCCATTGGTAAAGCTCGCGCAACTCAAGCTCCGACCAAAAGGCCACTTGATAGACGCGCGACGCGTTTAGCTTGACCAGTCGCTCCGCCGCCAGAATGGCCAGAGCATAACGCACCGGTGTTGCGCTTACGCCGAACTGAGAAGCGAGCTTGTCGATGTCCAGACGCCGCAGGATCACAAACTCGCCCGACAAGATGGCTTGCTTTATCTCCTGGTAGACGCGCTCGCCCGGACGCGGATCAAGGGCCATCCTCGCCTCGTCCGCCGGCCGCTCCATAGTGTGCCTTGAGTTGCGCTGCGATCTCCGGCGTCAGCGCATCGGTATGGGGCATGAACCTACGCTGCTCGCGCAGGTAATTGATCGGGTCCTGCCCTTCCCAGCCGCCAAGATTGGGTCGATGGATGCGATAGCCGATCAGGCGTTGCAGATCCTCGGGGAACGCAGCGGCGACTTCGCGCGGGTAAGCGAGAAACTGGTTCTCGTAGGTCTTCAACCAGCCCAGACAATAGCTGACGATGATGCCGGTGCGCGCCAGCGCGGTCATATTCTGGCCAGCGCCGTGCGTCAGCGAGCCCAGAAACAAAAGCGCCGAGCCCGCCTTCATGGCGCCCGCGACGCTGTCGGCGGGATCGACGCTTCGATCGAGCGCCGCGCGATGGCTCCCCTTCCAAAGCCGCGTCGCGCCATTGTCTTCGGTGAAATCGCTCACGGCCCACATGACGTTCAAGAGCCAATGTTTGCCCCCGGTTGGCCATGGCCACATCTCTTCGTCGCGATGCGGCGCTTGCGGGCGTTCTTGGCCATGCACGCGAACGGCTTGGGTGAGATTGAGTTGGATGCAATCGCAATTTGGCCTCAGCAATGCCTCCGCGATCGCTAGAATGTATGGGTTCATGACCAAATCGCGCACACTTGGCGCCTTCGAGAGAAGGCCTCCGACGCGCGTTGTCTTCCAACCGTAGAAGTCGCCTTCGCATCTGGGCGTCGCTTCGAGCCAAGGATCGAGCTCCTCTGCGAGCTTGCGGCAGCGGCGCTCATCGATGAGCTTGTCAAGCACAACAAATCCGTCGCGCTCGAGGATCGAGAGATGATCTTGGTCCGCAGGCGCAAAAGGCACGACGTTGCAAATCTCCATCATGGTGTTTCTCCTTCACGCCGCTTGGGTGAGATCGCCGCCAAGAAAACGGGTGACGGGCGCGGCGATGCCGTTGGTTTGACGCACACGCTTCAAACCCTGCTGGTTTATCGCCGCGGCAAAAGCGGTGAGGCGATCACGGCCGACCCGACGCGCCGGGCCTAGTGGCTGCGCATCCCAACCCACCTTGGCCGCGAGCGGCGCCAGCGCCGCACTCGCAACAAACGTCACGCGGTCAATCCCGAAGATGAGCGCAGTCTCCATGATGCCGGCGATGATGCGTGCGAGCAGATCGTGGCGCGGTTGGCCGGCCCCAATGTCAGGCGCCGGACAAAACCGCGTCGCTTCCCACACATCGGGCCCAGCGGGCGGTTCGTCATCGCAGAGGAAACGGAAGTGATCGCCCAAGAGATGGGGACGGTCGGTCCGCAAAAGCCGCGCCGAGCCTGTCACAGCCGCGCGCGCCGCCGCCGCTTCGATGAGGTAGATCGCCTCCGGACAATCGTAAGTGTCGATCTCGATGCCGGCGCTTTCTTCCAAGCGCCATTTCATTTGGTCGATGAATACCTCCTTCCGATGGCGATGCATCTCCATCAGCGCATGGTGATAATGGCGCCGGTTCTCGGCGGTGATGATGTGGATCATGGGAGCTCCAGTCGTCAGAAGACGGCCAGAGCATGCGTATTCCGCGCGCGCCGAAAATAGGCACGGACGTGCCTATTGACAGCGTCGCACGAGGTGATCTCAGCACACATCTTCGAGCCTGATCTGACCGTCTTTGAGCGCGCGGACGAAAGCCTGCATGCGGCTTGCGACGCCGTACTTGTGCATCGCGCGACGGACGATGTTGTGCACCGTGTGCTCGCTGAGACCGAGGATGATGGCCATGTCGCCATCGTCCTTGCCCTGGCCCAATAGCTGCACGCATTCCCGCTCGCGGGGGCTCAGAACAGGTTTAGCGGGCATTCCCGCAAGTCGCAGCCGCCGCGCGCATTCATGCGCATAGACGCCGTACCACGTGGCCTTCTGCGCCTTCAGCGGGTCGACACCATCGGGTCCAATGACCAGCGAACAGGATGCAGGCAATGCGTCTGGCGCATGGATCGGGATGGTGATGCCATCGATGAGCCCGACTTCCGCCGCTTCGTTCAAGATTTGTAGCTGATCGGCGCTAAGGCCGGCGCGAAAGGCGCGGTCGCTCCATTGAAATGGGAGCGTTTGGCGCCGCGCCCGCCAATAGACCGGATCGCGCTTGGCGTAGTTCTGGTCACTGAAACGCTGAAGCCACACGAGCGGGTAATCTACCATCATCACCGCATCGGTGGGCGGCCGCAGCGGATCGACGTGCGAGGCGCAGGCGGCATGCGTGAAGCCGAGTTCGCGGATCTCGCGCATGAACGCGGCATGTAGTTCATCAACGCTTGTGGCGCGATCACAGATTTCCGCGAACGCCCAATTTACGCAGGCCTGCATCGCATTCTCCTCGCCAGACAACCTTAGATGGCGAAGCAAGCTTGATGACAAGCGGGCGCATGACGTTCACGCGACGAAATCTCGCGCGCGCATAAGGTAAATATCTTACGAGAAATCTTCACCAAAATTCTGAGGAGCGGACTCATGGCGAATCCGACCGACTTCACGCGATCGGCTTGATCTGACCCGAGGCGATTGCGCGCGCGACAGCTTGAATGCGCGTGCTTGCGCCCAAGCGCACACGGGCGCGCTCAATGTGGCGCCGGACAGTGGCGGCGCTCAGCTCCAACCCATGCGCGATCTCAGCATCGACGAGACCGCTGGCGCAAAGCTCAAGGCATTGTCGCTCGCGCCGGCGCAGCTCCGCAAAACGCGGCGCCGATGCGATGCATATTTGCGCCGCGCGGTGATGCACAACCACATTGATGAGTTTGCCGGCGGCATAGACATCTTCCGGCATGTCCGGTTCGCGCGTCACCAAGGAAGCGGAGGCGCGACCAGGAAGCATGGACGCCAAGCTATGGGTGCGCCCATGCCGGAGGCCGAATTCGCGCGCCTCACTGAGGATGCGGCGCTGGCGCCACGACAATTGCTGAAGGAAGTCTGGGTCTGTCCAAAGAAACTCCCCGGTCCCTTTTTCAGCCGCGCGATAGACCGGATCGATGAGGTGGTAACGCTGCGCTGAAAAGTGCGCGATCCATTCCTCGGGGTAGTTTTGAAAGACGTAGGCCGCGCGATCGGGTTTGAGCGGGTCCGAATGGACGCCAAGGGCGATGAAGGAAAATCCCAGATCAACCAAGCGCTCACGCCATATGCGTTCCAATTCGTTCAATGTCGGCGCCGCGTCGCAGGCCGCTGCGAAGGCGATCATCTCGGCGCTGATATGGTTCTCGCGCATCCAACCCGCAGTATAGCGGCATTCCAGATGCGCATCACCTGTCATTTGCTGCCTCAATTGAGCACTTAACACCAATCCGCGTGATGAAACTCGCAGATGAGTCGGCGTCGGCTGCGCTGCCTGCTTCGAAGAGTTGCAACATGTGGCGTCGCTCGGAAATGAGCGAGACGTTTCCAATCATGTGGGAGCGGATGTTTCATATGCGATCGGTTTGGGCCGGCCTCGCCGCTCTTGCGATCAGCGTATCCGCATGCGTCGCGGCCACCCAGTCGTGCGCCAGAACTTTCAACTATCAAGCCGCACTTGGCAGGCCGGTGTTTGTTATCGGATCGACGCCGATCTATCCGCCCTTCTCGATACTGCCTTGGTCAAAGCGCTGGAGCGCGCACTATCCGCGCGCCTTCGCGGCGCCAAAACTGATTGTCTTTATCGGCTTCATGGCGAGCGCAATGTCGCTGCTCCTCGCGCTGAAGTCTCCCCATCCCAGCCAACGGCCGTTCGGCGTCAAAAGCTGGGGCACGAAAAAAGATGCGCGCGAGGCCGGCCTCTTCGCCGCGGGTGGCAGCATCATTGGAAAAATCGAAGGCGAGATTCTCGCGTACGATGGCCCACATCACCTCTTGCTCAGCGGCGGCACGCGTTCGGGCAAGACCCGCGGCAGCGTCATCCCCACCTTGCTCGCCTCTCCTCACTCTATCCTGGTCCTGGATCTGAAGGGCGAACTCCATTCCGGTGATGGACGCGTTGATTTCCCGGGCACCGCCGGCTGGCGCGCGAGGCTCGGCCCCGTTATCCGTTTCGCGCCGACGGACGAAGTCTCGGACCGCCTCAACCTCCTCGATACGATCCGGCCGGGCGCGCAAGAGGTGCGGGACGTTCAAAACCTCGTCGAACTTATTGCTGACCCCTACGGCGACGGGCGCTTCCAGGAGTTTTGGGACCGCGCCGCCAAGCAAATCCTCGCCGGGCTTATCATCCACGTCGTTTATGCCGAACCTCTGCCCAGCAAGACACTGGCGCGCGTATTCGAATTGCTCGCCCGTTTCGACGACACGGTGAAGCTGATGGAGGCGACGCTTCATCGCAAGAACGAAACCAGCGGCGAGTCTGAAACGCACCCGGAAGTAAAACGCGCCGCGCACTCTTACGCGGCCTACCACGAGAAGCTCCGAGCTGGAATCAAGGCAACGGCCGAGAGCTATCTTGGGCTCTTCGCAGATCCGCTTGTGCGCCAAAACACGGCGACGTCGACATTCCGCATTTCAGACCTCATGTGCGCGGAAGAGCCGGTGACGCTCTATCTGTGTTGGCCGCCAAATGACGCCAAGCGCGTCAAACCGCTCATACGTCTCGTCTTCGGCGCCGTCCTTCGCGTACTGATGGAGCATCAGGAGCGCGCCGCCGATGGCCGTGAAAAGAAGCGCAACCTACTGCTTCTGCTCGATGAGTTTCCCCAACTTGGCAAGCTCGACGTGTTCGAGCAATCGATGGGCGCGATGGCAGGCTATGGACTGAGGGCCTATCTCGTCACCCAATCGCTGCATCAGGTCACGCAAGCTTATGGGCGCTATCACACGATTTTGGACAATTGCCAGATCGTGACTAGCTTTGCTGCGACCGATGTCGAAACCGCCGAGACGATCTCGAAGCTTGCTGGCGATATCTTCGAGATGCGACCGCAAGAGACTTGGTCGGGCAAGCGCCAATTGTTTGGCCTCGACCATCGCGCTATCACCTATCGCGAGGAACGTCGCCCGCTCCTGCTGCCATCCGAGGTGCGCCGGCTCAGCGAACGCGAGGAACTCATCTTCGTTACCGGCGCCAAACCGCTGCGCGCCGAAAAGTTGCGCTACGACGAGGAGCCGATCTTCCGTGCGCGCCTGCTAGCCGCCCCTGATGACGCGCGCCGGCGCGCGCTGCCTTCGCCCTGGACCGGAATTTCATCCCTCGGCTTCGCGCAACGCCGCGCGCCAGCAGCGCCGCCTGGACGCGATGGCGCGGTCGTTCGCGCTCTTTCTCAGAGAGCGCCGCTGCGCTCGCGCACGGCCCCAGATCAGCAACAAGGCGATCTCCTTTCAGCGCCTGAGGGGAACCCGCCGGAGGGACGCGACGAAGCCGATCCTTCAACCGCAACGCCAGCTACCGCGCCCGCACCTTCCCGCTTTGCGCTGCGTCCGGCCGCCGACGATTCCGCCAACGAGGCCGGCTCATGAGCGCCAGGCCCAAGAAGAAGATTACCATCTACCTGGAACAGGACCTCGCGCGTGCGCTCGACTTGGAAGCTCGCCTGCGAGGGTTGCCAACGACGCGCGCCGCGGCCGATGCGTTGCGGCGTGTATTTCTCGATGAAAAGGATGATGCGGTCGCCGATACGGTGAAGATGCGGCTCGACCGCCTCGAAAAGCGCGAAGTGGTGCGCGAGCGCGAGATCGCCATCGTCAAAGAGACGTTGCTTCTCTTCATTCGCGTTTGGCTCGAGCACACGCCGCCGCCGCCTGAGGAAACGCTCGACGCGACCAATGCCGTCGCCGAGCGGCGTTTTCAGTCCTTTCTTGAACTCCTCGCCGAGAGCATGGCGCCGGGTCAGACGCTCTTTGCCTACGCCGCCCATGGCCGCCGCACCGCGGCCGATGTGGTCATGAACGGAGCGGCGGAATGAACACGGGCGCCCCTTCGCAGGAGCGCATCGTCGCTGAGCGGCGTCTTGCATCGCTAACAAGGGCGCTGGGTCCGGCGATGCAGGCGGCGCTGGCCGATGACGCCGTCGTCGAAGTGCTGATCAATTGCGATGGCCGCATGCGCGTCGATCGCGTCGGCCGCGGCATTGAGACGACCGACGCGCGCCTCAGCGTCGCGGAGCGGGAGACCGCAATCCGCCTGCTCGCGGCCGAAGCCCTCGAAACCGTCACAGAAGACCACCCTTTTCTCGCCGCAACCCTCCCCGGCTCCGGCGCGCGCGTGCAGGCGCTCATCGCACCGATCGTCAGCGCGCCGGTATTGGCGATCAGGAAGCGCCCCAAGCTGATCTACACGCTCGACGATTATGTGCGCACGGGCGTCGCCTCGGCGGCGCAGGCAGTGAAACTTCGCCAAGCCATTCTCACGCGACGTAACATCGTGGTCGCCGGCGGCACGGGGTCAGGCAAGACGACGCTTCTGAATGCGTTGCTGGCGGAGCCCGACTTCTCCGCTTCGCGTCTCCTCATCCTAGAGGACACAGCCGAACTGCAATGTACCGGCGCCGATGTGGTGCAGATCCTCACTAAGCGCTCGCACCCGCAAGTCTCGATGCGCGATCTCGTGCAAATGACCCTGCGCCTCCGGCCTGATCGGATCGTCGTGGGCGAAGTGCGCGACGGCGCAGCACTCGAAGTTCTGAAGGCGTGGAACACGGGTCACCCCGGCGGTCTCTTGACCATCCACGCCAATTCCGCCGCCGACGCGCTGCTGCGGCTTGAAGATCTTTGTCTTGAAACAGGTGCGGCTCGCCCCGAACGGCTGATCGCATCGGCCGTAGACACCATCGTCTTCATGGCCCGTACGGCGCAAGGACGCCGCATCGAAGAAATCGTCAGCTGCAAGGGAGTTGAGCGATGAGAACATCATATTTGAAGGTTGTTGTAACAAGCACCGCTTTGGTGGTGGCGCTCTCGGCGGCGGGGCCGGCCTTCGCGTCCGGCTCAGGCATGCCCTGGGAAGCGCCCCTGCAACAAGTCGTCGACTCCATCACAGGCCCCGTCGCGCGCGCGGCCGCCGTCATCGCCATCGTCGTCTGCTTCATGGGCATGATGTTTAGCGAGGGTGGCGGTGGAATGAGAAAGCTCGCGATCGTAGGCCTCGCCATCTCCGGAATGTTCGCCGCAGCCTCCTTCTTTCTCACCTTCTTTGGTTTTGCTGGCGGAGCGGTGCTCTGATGGAGACCGAACCCCAAGGCTTCCGCATCTCGCTCCGCACTTCTTTGACGCGTCCGCTGCTGCTTGCCGGAGTGCCCCGCACCTTCGCTATCCTGAACGCTACGATTGGCACAGCGATTGGGCTTGGGTTGCAACAACCCATAATCGGCCTGCCGCTGTGGGCCGTTATCCAAGCAGCCGGCGCCTACGCCTCGGCGCGCGACCCTTGGTTCTTGGATACCTGGCCGCGCGCCATGTCCAGGCCTTCCTATTTCAGCGTGTGAGACGGCGATGATGGATCTGCGCCCCTATCGCCAGAATGAAGCCCGCCTCGCGGATTGGCTGCCCTGGGCCGGCCTCGTCGCTGACGGCGTCGTCATCAACAAGGATGGCGCATTTCAACGCACGCTCACGTTTCGTGGGCCCGATCTCGATTCCTCCACGCTGTCTGAATTGATGGGCGCGAGCGTCCGACTCGACAACGCTCTGAAGCGTTTCGGCTCGGGCTGGTGCCTGCATGTCGAAGCGCGCCGGACGCCGACCCACGAATATCCCGTCAGCGACTGGCCCGATCCTCTCTCGTGGCTCATCGACCAGGAGCGCGCACAAGACTTTGCCGCTGCCGGCGGCCGCTTCGAGAGCGCCTATTATCTGACTTTGTCATGGCTTCCACCGAGCGAAGCGTCGGGAAGGTTCGAAGCCGCTTTGTTCGAGAACGGCGCTGCGTCGGCTTCCATCGGCGTCGACTACAGGGCCTGCCTCGCCAGCTTTGTTGAGGAGACGCAATCCTTCAAAGCGCTGCTTGACCTTGTCATGAACGACGTGCGCTTTCTCGATGGCGCCGAGACGCTCACGTATCTGCATTCATGTATCTCCGACCGTCCGCACCCGTTGGCCGTTCCGCCTACGCCTTTCCACATCGACGAACTCATTTCCGATTCCGCTCTAGTGGGCGGTATCGCGCCTAAGCTTGGCGAACTTCATCTCAAAGTGCTCTCGGTCCGCGCTTATGTGAGCGAGACAGAGCCCGGACTTCTCGATGCGCTCAACCGATTGGGAATTCCCTATCGCTGGGTGACGCGGGTGATGCCTCTCGACCGCGAAGAAGCGCGCGCCGAAATTGAGAAGATTCGCAAGCGCTGGTTCTCCAAGCGCAAAGGCATTCTAACGCTGTTGCGCGAGGCGCTCTATCGCGAAGAAGCAACGCTCCTTGACAACGATGCGACGGCGCAGGCCGAAGATGCTGACCTCGCCTTGGCTGAGGTAAACGGCGAGGCCGCAGGCGCCGCCTATGTGACACTGACCATCACGGTCGCCGATGCCAACGAAGCGACTGCTTTTGAGCGCATCCGCCAAATTCGCCAGATCGCCGATGGCATGGGTTTTGTCACGGCGCTGGAAACGATCAATGCCGTGGAGGCTTGGCTGGGTTCCTTGCCCGGCCAGCCCTACGCCGATCTGCGGCGACCGATTCTGTTGACGCCGTCACTCGCCCACCTCTTGCCGCTCTCTGCAGTGTGGGCAGGCGAACCCTCCAGCACGCACCTCAACGGTCCCCCGCTTCTGGTTGCCGCAACCGATGGGGCGACACCATTCCGACTCAATCTCCATCACGGCGATGTCGGCCACACACTGATCGTTGGACCGACAGGCGCCGGAAAATCCGTTCTCTTGGGTCTCATCGCCGCGCAATGGCGCCGTTACGCACACGCGCAAGTCTTCATGCTCGACGCTGGGCGTTCAAGCCGCGCGCTCACGCTGGGCCTCGGAGGCGCCTTTGTCGATCTGATGCAAGAAGAAGCGCAGGCATCGATCGCTCTGCAGCCGTTGGCGCACATTGATGACGAAGCCGAACGGGCATGGGCGCGCGATTGGCTGATCTCACTTTTGCACCGCGCCAACATCGCCGTCGATCCGGCCCGACGCGAGGAAATCTGGGCCGCCCTCTGCGTGCTCGGCGCAAGGCCGGCAAAAGAACGGACACTGTCGGTATTGTCCGCACTGATCCAGGACGGCGATATCCGCTCAGCGCTTCGACCCTTTACGCACGCGGGGCCCTGGGGACGCCTGATCGACGCGGATGCAGGCCAGCTTGCCCAGCATGATGTGCAGGCCTTCGAAATGGGCGACCTCATGGGACACGCCGATGCGCTGGCGGCGGTGCTGCCCTGCCTCGTGCACGCACTCGAAGCGCGCTTCGACGGTCGCCCCACCCTGCTCATTCTCGATGAGGCTTGGGCCTATCTGCGCGATGGCGCGTTCGCCGATCAGATCCAAGCCTGGCTGAAGACGTTGCGCAAAAAGAACGTCGCCGTTGTCTTCGCAACCCAAGAACTGGCCGACGTCGAAGCCAGCACAATCGCCGCCACTATTCTTGAAGCGTGCCCGACGCGCATCTTCCTCGCCAACGACCGCGCGCGCGAGCCGCGCACGCGCCCCTTTTATGAAGGGTTGGGTCTCAACGCCCGGCAGATCGCTCTCATTGGAGAAGCCGCGCCTAAGCGTGACTATTATGTGCAGCAACGAACAGGCGCCCGACTGATCGACTTGGTCCTAGGACCCGCGGCGCTCGCCTTCCTTGGCGCATCCACGCCCCAAGATCAGCGCGACATCGACGTTGTGCAGACCCGAACCGCGCCTTCCGACTTCGCCGCAGCCTGGCTCGAACACAAGCATCTTGCCGACGCGGCGCTCGCTTTGCAGCGCTTTACAGCCGCGACGTCGTGCGAACTGCAACGCCAAACCGACGGGGGCCTAATATGAAACGCAGTCAAGCGCGCCTGCTGGCGCTTGCGCTCCTCACAGCCTGCATCGCGGCCACGCCCGCCGCACCCGCTCATGCACAAAGGATCGTTTACGATCCAACCAACCATGCAGAAAACCTGCTGCAGGCGGCCCGCGCATTGGAGCAAATCAACAATCAGCTTTTGAGCCTCGCCAACGAGGCGCGCATGCTGACTCAGCTGGATCTTCAGCTGCGGCCTGAATTGTCGAGTTCGATCGGCGCCGCGCGCCAATTGCTCGAACAGGCGCGCGGCATCCGTCAAAACCTCGACACCATCAGCGCAGATATGGCTGCGCTCTACCCGGAAGATCTAAGGGAACTGGATCTCGATCGCTTGCTCCAGCAATCGGACGCTTGGGTCGAGCAAAGCCGCGCCAGCGTCGAGACCCTGATGGCGGCGAGCGCAGCAAGCGCCGGCCAGCTTGAACAGGCGCAATCGACGATCGACCGCACGCTCGACGCGAGCGCCAACGCCTCAGGTCAAACCAGCGCGATCCAGGCTTCCACGCAAGCATTGGGCGTGCTCTCGGCGCAAATTGCGCAATTGCAGCAGCTGCAAGCCGCCGAGGCGCGTGCGCTCGCTTCTGAACGCCTCGAACAGATTGCGCGCGAGGCGCGTGCACGCGAAGTGCGCCGACGCGCCTTTCCAACCGACGTCTCAAGCGATGCGCCAGCCGCGCAGCCGCGGTTTTGAGCGCCATGGACCCCGGCAGCGTAAATTCCTTTCTCGACCGTTTTCTGGGTCTTGCCGATCGTGGATTCGGATTGATCCAGGGCGATGTCGCATTCGTGCTGAACGCGCTCATCGTCATCTCAGTGACGCTTGCCGGCGCCATGTGGGCCCTCAAAGCCGAAGCGCCGGTCGCGCCCTTCTTTCGCAAGGTGCTCTTCGTCGGGCTCTTCGCGTTTCTTGTGAACAATTGGAACACGCTGGCCGGCGCCATCAACCAATCGGGCGCAGCGCTCGGTCTAAAGGCGGGCGGTTCAGGCATGAGTTTGGCACAATTGCACGATCCCGCCCGTGTCGCGGTTCAAGGCAAGGAGCTTTTTGGCCGCGTCATGGAAATGGGCGACGGCATGAACATCCTCACAGACTTCCTAACGCTCGCCACCATCTTCCTTGCAGGCGTCACCATCCTCCTCGCCTTCTTCGTGCTGGCGCTCCAGATCTTCGTCCAGCTCATCGCTTTTAAGCTTGGCTCGCTCGCAGCCTTCGTCGCCCTGCCGTGGGGCGTATTCTCAGGCACCGCGTGGGCCGCCGAGCGGCCATTGGGATGGGTCGCAAGTTCGGCGATCCGACTTTTCCTCTTGGCGTTTGTTGCGAGCGTAGCGCTCGCCTTCGTCGGCGAATTGCCGCGGACGATGACGCTCGCCAATGGCGGCGCGCTTGATGTGCTGCTGTTTGGGCTCACTCTTCTTGCGCTCTCTTTCCTTGCGCCGACGCTTGCAAGCGAAGTGATGCAAGGCAGTCCCAGCCTTTCGGCCGCGCAACCCATGCAAGGCGCAATGACAGGCGTCGGCATGGTGGTTGGCGCTGCGGTCACGACGAAATTGCTGACCTCTGGCCGCGGCGGTTCTCAGGGGCGTCCCGCGGGTCGGCGTAATTCAAGCGGCGGCGCACGCCCACGTCCAAATTATGCGGCGATGGGTCCGCGACAGAAGTCCTGACATAAAGAAGGCATCGTCATGAACTTTCCTTTTCGACGCCCGCCTCGTGCTTACGCGGCTGATGCGCCAGACACGCCGTTCGCGCGCGCGCAACAAGCATGGGACGCGCGCATGGGCGCCGCCGTGCAAGCGGCCGTGACGTGGCGCTGGCTCGCATTCGGCCTTGGCTTGCTCGCCATCGTCCTCGCAGCGGGTCTCACGTTGGTGGCGCTACAGAAGCGCACGTTCGTTCATGTTGTTGAGGTCAGTCCGCAAGGCCGCGTACTCTCGGTGGAGCCGCTCTCGGGACGCTACACGCCAACCGACGCCCAGGTCAGCTACTTTCTCGGCCATTTCGTCCGCCTGGTGCGCGAGATTCCAACGGACGGGGTGGTGCTGCGCCGAAACTGGTTCGACGCCTACCGCTTTTTGACCCCGCAATCGTCGCAGCAGCTCAATGAGATCGCACGCGAGGACGATCCGTTCGCGCATTTGGGGCAAAGGGCGCGCACTGCGGTCATTACATCGGTGGTGCAGCGCTCAGCGGCGACATGGCAGGTAAGTTGGATCGAGGCCACGCACGGCGCCGACGCGCGTTCGGCGCAGAGCTTCACCGGGCTTTTCACCGTAGACTTCGACCGCCCGCGCAACGCCGATGCGCTGATGCACAATCCTCTAGGACTTTTCATCACCGAATTTTCGATATCGCCTGAAACGCCCGCATTCACCTCATCGCGTGTTCAGCCATGAACAGGACCGCCCTTGTTTGCTTGGCGCTCATCAATTTGACCGCTGCGCCCGCGCAAGCGCAGAGAGCAGCGCCACCGGCGCCGCTTGACGCGATCGCGGACGCCAATCGCGAAGCGCGCCGGCGCCCCAACCCGGCCAACTTTACCGACGCGACGCAGATCTTCGACTACGCGCCGGGCGCGCTCTATGAAATCTACGGCGCCCCAGGCTACGTCTCGACCGTTCTGCTCGAACCTGGAGAAACAATCGTCACCGTCGCGGCCGGAGACACAACACGATGGCTGGTTGAAGAAGCGGTGGGCGGGGGCGCCGCCAACGCGCGCGCCATGCTGCTGATCAAGCCGACGCGCGCCGGCATCCGAACCAACATCGTGCTTGTGACAGATCGGCGCGCCTACGCCATCGAAGCAATCGCCACGAGCGGCCAAACCTATTCGGCGCAGACGGCATGGCGCTATCCGGCCGAAGCAGAGCACGAACGCTCCGGCGGCCCTGCGGCATTCGATGCGCTCAACTTCGCCTATCGCGTCCGCACGCTAGGCGGCGCCGATCCACGCTGGCGACCCGTGCGTGTCTTTGACGATGGGGCCAAGACCTATATCGAATTTCCGCCTGCGATGGCGGCAAGCGAAGCGCCGCCGCTCTTCATCATCGAGAATGGCGAGGCAGCGCTCGTCAATTATCGCGTGTCCGGCGGCCGCTACGTTATCGACCGCCTCTTCGACATCGCCGAGCTTCGCTTGGGCGACCGGCGCCCACTGATCGTGCGGATCAGCCGAGACGGCGCCGGTGCGCCGCGCACAACCCGCCGCGGGCGGCGTCCATGACCGCCTCACCGTCTAACCCGAGCGATGAACAACGCCCTTCGCCTGCGTCCCTCACCGCCATTCGCGCCGCGCCGCCAAAACCACGGCGGCTATCACGCAAAACCTTGATGGCGGGCGCGCTTGGCCTCGGCGGCTTGGTCGCCTTTGCGCTTATCAACGGATTGTCGGAGCGCGACCACATGCCGGCCCCCGGCGAAGACGGTTCACAAACGCTGCAGACGTCTCACCCGCCAGAGAACATTCGAGAGGCGCCTGCGAATTACGATCTTGAGGCTCTGCAGCCGCCCGCGGAAGGCCGCGATTACTTTTGGGGCGATCACGCGCCCGCGGACGCGAGTTTGGCTCCGCCGGACGATGCAGCCTCTGGCGCCTACGCGCCAGCCAGCCCATCACCGCTTGAAGCCGAGGCGAACGCGGCGCGTACGTCATCCATTCTCTTTTCAGAGCCCCGCCAAAGCAGCGCGCCGGCAAATGCGCAGAGCTTCAGCGAAAACGGGCGGCGCGCCGCCTTCCTCAATGGTCAGCGCGGACGCAACGAAGGCGCGCTCGACGCGAACTATGCGCCGCCGCGTTCGCCATACACGATCCAGGCGGGCGCTACCATTTCGGCCGCGCTCATGACCGCGCTCAATTCCGACCAACCCGGTCGCGTCATCGCGCAAGTGAGCGAGAACGTGTTCGACAGCGTCACCGGCGAGACACTGCTTATCCCGCAGGGCGCGCGTCTGATCGGCGCTTACGATGCCGACACCGCCTATGGCGAGCGCCGCCTGTTGGTGGTTTGGAACAGGCTCATCATGCCGAATGGCTGGTCGATCCCACTGCGGGCCATGCCCGGCGCCGACGCCGCCGGCCGCGCGGGTCTAACTGGCGACGTGGATGCACACATTGGCCGCATCGTTGTGGCTTCACTCATCTCCGCCGTACTTGGCGTCGCCGCAAATGAAAGTGAGGACGACGACGACGCCATACTTTCCCAGAGCATCGGTGACGCCGCCGCCCAACAAGCGGCACAATCTGGTTCGCGCCTCATAGATCGTGAGCTCAACGTGAGTCCGACCATGCGCATACGCGCAGGCGCGCGCGTTCGCGTGCTCGTCAGCCAAGACATTCACCTTCGCCCTTATCCGCCATGAAGAAGCGGCGCGACATGGACGAGCGTTTGCCGCAGCCTGATCTCTTTGGCGGCGCAGGCCCAGGGCAAGCGGCTGCGCCCAGACCACCGCCTTCTCGTGCTCGATCCGCGGCCATGGCGCCTGCAAGAGGCGACGCGGCGCCGCCACCGCCGCTCTTACTCAACGTGCGTCAAGCGGCTGCCCGTCTTGGCCTCTCAAAGTCCACGCTCGACAAAATGCGCTGCACTGGAAAAGGACCGCGCTATGTTAAGTCCACGGACCGCGCTGTGCGATATGATCCCGATGATCTCGAAGCCTGGATCGCGACCCGTAAAAACCGATGAACGCACATCTTGGCCAACGCGCCTAACCGAAAGCGATCGAAGCCCGCAGGGCCAAGACGCGCACCAAGCTTCAGCGCGCGCGGCTCGGTTCACGAAAAATCTGTTCCGGAGCAAAGCGCAAGGGGCGCGTCCGGCGCAACGCGCGGGTTCGCCCAGCACTCACGACACCTTCCTGGTCGGCTTTAGCTTCTCCAGTCTCACCACAAGCGCATCCAGGTCCGTCGCATTAAGCGCTGCGATTTCCGCCTTGGTATAAAACGGCTTCGACACTTCGATATACACGCGCGGGGGGCGCGTCCTCCGCTGCTTGCAGAGCCTGCACGATAAGCGCTTGGCCAGATCAGCGACGCGGCCCTCCGTGCCGTAGAGCTTCACCAGTTCGATCGCCGTAAAGAGCTTGCCGCGCGCACAACCCGTGCACCCGAAATAGAGCCCGCTGAGGCGCCCGAGTTGACCGAACTTCACCGGCACTTTCTCTTCGTAACCCACGCGCCGCGCTCGCCACTTGCTCGTAACGGTGCGTCTCCTCGCAGAGACCTCTTGCGCGCTCAACCGATTTGTGCTTGTTTTGTTCTCGCCACCGGGGACCGTCTTGCGCGCGACATTCGCGGGCAAGATACGTCGAGACATCAGCGCCCTTCTCTTCAACGCTCGAAGAAGCGCGTCTCGACATGAGCCGTCTCTATTTGACCGCACGCGAGTACGAAGCACTGCTGAAGAGGCAGAAAGGAGCGTGTTGCGTCAGCGATTGCGAAGAGACCGAGGGTCTGATCGGCGAGCATTCGACTCCGAACGCTTGGCGGCGCGCAAAGCCCGATCAGCTCATGTGCGCCAAGTGCCACAAAGTGAAAACGCTGCGGGACATGAAGGCAATATGGAAAACCAAGCGCCTCAACGGCGCTGTGCTTTCTCAATATGAGCGGCGGAAACGCTACGGTCCGCAATTGGCCGGCCGGCCCTTCCCTGCGCATCGTATGCCACGACACTCGTCATGAAAGTGCGGTCCGCAGAGCCGCGCCGACAGCATCACTCGGGTGGCCGTTGTCAGTTCGATGTCTCAGGCAACATCGAAACTGTGGCGCGCGCGCCCGTCCGATGCCGCACGACGTGTCCGAGCAGCAGATCTCGCAGCGCGATTGCATCGGCGACTGTCCCGGTGAGCGTTAGTCGCCCTACCGGCAGCTCGGCAGAATTCTGTTACGGCGGCTTCGACATGATGCCGGCGCGCTTAGTCCGCCATTTTCCCGATCGCCACTTCAGCGTGAATCGATTGAGACATGGCCCTACAGACGTCCGCATATGCGGGATCGTCCGCAAGGTTGGTCCATTCATAAGGATCGCATGCATGATCGAAGAGTTCTGCGCCGCCGGCGCGATAGATTGTGTAACGCCAGCGCGCGCTGCGGAGTGAGTGATTTCCTTCGCCCCAGGTCGACAACACTGGGCGTGTCCGCAAGGCCGCCCCGCCTACTCTCGCCAAAAGATCTTCGCCGTCGATGCCTGGGCCCGGATCGACACCAGCGGCTTTGAGAATGGTCGGGTAGATATCGATCAAGCTCGCGGGCTCCAGCACCCGAGCAGGGCCATGGCGCCCGCCCGCCGGAACGACAATCAATGGAACGCGCGTCGCCTCTTCCCACAGCGCGAATTTGCGCCAATGGAGTTTTTCGCCGAGATGAAAGCCGTTGTCGCCGCAAAGCACGATCGTTGTGTCGTTGCGATGCTGGCTCTCATCCAAGGCTTTGACGAGTTCGCCGACCATGAAATCCGCATAACTGATGCAAGCTAGATAAGCGCGCACCGCATCGCGCCAAACACCGCGATGGGTGATGAGTTCGTGATCTTTGGGATCCAACGCCCACTCACGCGCGGTCGGCGGTGCGTCATCCAAATCGTCGTCTTTGACGAGTGGAAGCGCCACCGATTCTGGTATCGCATCGAAGAAGCGCTTCGGCGCGTGCCATGGCAAATGCGGCTTGTAGAGACCCGCCGCGCAAAAGAATGGCGCCTTTGGTCTCGACAAGAAAGCGCGAACGCTGGCCACAACTTGCGCGTCGGGAAGGTCATCTTCCTGACTGGCCTCGCACGGCCCCCAATCGAAGTGACGATACTTATCGGGCACGGCGCCAAATTCGCCAAAATCGAAGAGGCCGTTGAGCGGCCGCCGATATGGCAACGGCTCATGTGTATTGGGATGAAATTCGTCCCAAGCCAGATCCCGGTTCTCCACTTCCTGCCACGGCGCGTGATCCAGCCGCTCAAAGCCGGCCTTCGCATAGTCAAACGCGCCGTGAAATACCTTGCCGGCCCCGACTGTATGGTATCCCGATTGGCGAAGGCGCTCCATGAGTGTCACCGGCCGCTTCGGCGCATCCCAGAACGGCTGATTGTCGTAGACGCCAAGCGTGGATGGCCACCTGCCCGTAAAAATGCCCATGCGGCTCGCATTGCAATACGGGGCGCTGCAATATGCATTGACGAAGAGCGCACCGCGGCGCGCTAAAGCATCGATGTTCGGCGTCTGGGCCTGAGGATGGCGTCCTAGCGCGCCGATCCAGCTATTCAGGTCATCGACAATGATGAAGAGGAAGTTGGTGGTCATCGCGCTCAATGCTAGGAACGAGCAAATCTAGGCGGACCCCAACTTGAAAGTCGACTTCTTTATAGCCGGCGTCCAGAAGTCTGGCACAACCGCTCTCGACGCGATGCTGCGCCGTCATCCCCGCGTTCAGATGGCGAGCGTCAAGGAAGTCCACTTCTTCGACGACGATGGCGTCAATTGGTTCGAACCGTCTTACGACGCTTTGCACAATTGTTTCGATTGGGACGCGCCCAACGTCCTGCGCGGCGAGGCGACCCCCATATACACATATTGGCCCCAGGCCATCGAACGCCTTCAGCGCTACAATCCGCAAGCCAAAATTATTGTCGGTCTTCGGCATCCTGCGCATCGTGCGTTCTCGCACTGGCGAATGGAAACTTCGCGCGGCGCCGAAACAATGGAATTCTCGAACGCCATTCGCGAGGGGCGTCAACGCGTTGGCGCTACCTCCAACGGCGTGCATCGGGTCTATTCCTATGTTGAGCGTGGCTTTTACGCAGCGCAACTCCAACGCCTGTCGGACCACTTCAAACGGGCGCAACTTCATTATTTCAGGACCGACGCTCTTTGGAATCGGCCTGCGGAGACCTTGGGGGACATAGAGCACTTTCTTGGGGTCGACCGTTTGGAACTCGCCGGACGCGAATACATCGTCCCGGTCGCAGCGAGCGATCTGGGCGCTATGCAGCGTGAAGACTTTCAGTACCTCAACGCTCTATACCGCTACGATATCGTCACCGCCTCGCGGCTGAGCGGTTGCGACCTCACGGACTGGGAGGACGCTGACTATCGCGAGCCCATGGTGCGGCTGTGACGGGGATCGCTTCTTTCACCAGCTGCAGGCAAGGCGCGAGCCCTCGCCGGTCCGACGGGGCGATCCTCCAGTGAAAGTTGGCGTCCTCACATTCAGCTACGCCACGTTCGACCATTTTGAAGAGAGTTTGGCGCGCACGGGCGCTTACTCGATCAATCTCGGCGACAATGCTCAGACGATTGCCGCGCGTCAGCTCCTGCTTCGCTTAGGCGCTTGCGCGGATGACATCATCGAGGTGGATCGCGACACGCTTTCGTCCTATTCGGGGCCACCTGTTCAGTTGCTGATGAACGCAGTCTTTCGCCCTCAAAGCTTCCCAATATCCGACCACGTCACGCCAATTTTTCTGGGGTTTTGCGCGCGACCCGAAACGCTCGCGCTTAGCGCAGACTACCTCAAACGCCATGAACCAATCGGTTGCCGAGACGATGCTACGGCTGACGCTCTCAAGACTCTTGGCGTCGACGCCTTCACCTCCGGATGCGTGACCCTGACCTTATCGCCACGGCGCGACGCCAAACGGCCGCCCAGGGCGTATTTTGTGCACGGCGCCGGCGCGGGCGCTTTTCCGGGCCAAGCCCTTGCCCATGCGCCGCAGAACATTCTGAACGACGCCGAATTCCTATTTCATCGCCTGCCGGTATTTCAATTTCCATTGCCGGTCAGCCAACAACGCGCGGCGGAGCGTTACGAAGCAATCCTCCTGGATGAAATCCGCGACAACGCCACGCTCGTCGTTACGCCGCTGCACCATATTGCTGCGCCGAGTATCGCTATGGGCGTGCCAACAATTATTTGCCGAAAGGAAACCGACGCGCGCTTTAGTTTCCTTCAAAAAATCACACCGATCTTTGTCCCCGGCGCATTCGACGCCATCGACTGGGCGCCAAGTGCGCTGGATGTCTCGACCATAAGGCGCGCCTACGAAGAACGGCTCCGAACAGCTCTTTCGCAGCACGCTTGGCTTAGCGGTGATTCGTCATGAGCGAGGCTGAGCCGCGGCCGCTCCTGCACTTCTTGGGCGACAGCCACCTGCGCGCCCCGCGCTTTGCCGCCGAGCAAGGCTGGTTCGCGCCTTGGCAAACGCAGTTCACATTGGTTGGCGGCGCCACCGCGATCGGACTGCGCCACCCCACATCACAGACACAGGCGCTGGAGGTCTATCGCGCAGAGCTTGTGCCCCATCGCTCAGCCGTCGTCCCGATCTTCCAGCTCGGCGAGGTCGACTGCGGCTTTGTGGTTTGGTTGCGCAGCCAGCGATATGGCGAGTCAGTCGACTTGCAGGTCGAGCAATCGATCGAGGCCTACGCGCGCTTCCTCGCCGAGCTGTCGTCCAAGGGGTATCGCGACATCCTGGTGACGTCCGCCGTCCTGCCGACCATCCGAGATGGCCAACTTGACGGCCATGTGGCGCACTTGCGCCGCGAAGTCGAAGCGACATTGCTCGATCGCACGGCGCTCACCCTCCGATACAATAGCCGACTTGAGGCCGTATGCGCGCACCAGGGCTTACACTTTGTCGATCTCAGCCGCGACCTTATCGATCCCAAAACGGGCGTTCTGTCCGATGCATTCCGTCACCCAGATCCTGAGGATCATCATTTGAACAACGACACCGGAGGAAAGCTCTGGGTTCGGCGGATTAAGGACATGCTGAACGAACTCAACTCCAACTGGACCCGATGATGAAATCTCTTCCCACTCTCCAGGCCCACGGCGGAACCATACCTGGACGTTATTGGACCGAGTTCAGCGCACTCCGCGATCTTTGCGTTTTACCTCATTCGGCTCGCATTTTGTCTTTCGGATGCTCTTCGGGCGATGAACTCTTCACCATCCGCGAGTTCTTTCCAGATGCTTCAATCGTCGGATGCGATGTCGATCCTGCAAGAGTTGATATCGCTAAGCGCCGGACTTCCGGCTGGGCGACAGTTTTCGTCGCCACCCCCTCTGCAATCCGTGACACCGGCCCGTTCGATATCGTAGTTGCGAACTCGGTGCTCATGGATTCCTCGCGGCAAAACGGCGTCGATGCGCAAGCGTGGCTCGATATAGTCTCGCTGCTGACGGAAGCGCTTGCCGCTGGCGGTCTTTTGCAGATCATCAACTCCAACATCGCTTTTCGGCGCCATCCGCACGCCAAGGACTTCGCGCCGTTAGAACATCCGCTCGTTCTTGGATCCAACTTCGCATCCCAGTTCGATCTGGATGGTCGCTTCCTCGCAGAGGGAGTTGCTGGTCTTGGCCGATCGGCGCACCTGCACCGGCATGTTGCCCGAGACCATTGGCGCGATCTCGCGCACACAGATCTCGACCACGTCCATTTCGAAAAACTGCCTGCGCCGGCGCGGGCGCCAAAAACCAAAGCCGCAGATGCTTTGAGCGGGCCGATCGTGGCCGATGGGTCGTCAAGCTACCATAGCCGCCCCGCACCGGACGCATCGAGCCTTGTCGATGTCTATGTCGAGTGGCGCGCCACAGCCGAGCACGTGCTCATAAAGCGCCTCGCCCGGCGAAAGTGGTTTAACGGCGAGTCCGTCTGCGAGAGACAGCACGTGACTTACCTTGAGGGTGCGGACGCAAGCGCTTTCTTAGAGAGCGCCACGGCCCGGCCCCTGACACCTCGCTTCACCTGATTCCGTAATTGTCGGCCAACGTCAGCGGATCGGCGGGAAAATAGCGCTCGGGCAATTTGGACAGATCGCGCATCGCCGTCATCGCATTCGGACAAGCGTGGAGTCTTTCCAGTATCGTCGACCAAACCGACTCCAGGAACGGCGTCGAAGCCAGCGCCCGCGCCATGCGTTTCGATAGGTTGAGGTAGACGTCCTGCCGGTCGATTGAGAAGGTGCACACACCTTCATACAACTCGATCGGATCGCCGCGCGCGAGCTCCAAGCGAGCGCTCTGCATTGGTCCCGATACGAATCTATGCGTCTCGGCGAGACGCAGCATATTGACAAACATCGAGATCAACAGCGCGTTTCGGCGCTCTATTTCCGTACCGTGGTCGGCGAACGTGTCGCAAATCGAAACCAGCCAGCGAATATCGAGCCCCTCTCGAAGCTCGTGCCTATTCTCATCCACGACCTTGAAAAACTCGGGGAGATTGTGCTCCAGATCGCGCGAGTTGCGGATGTCCGAGATTAATTGACGAACTCTCGCGAAGGCTTCCATCCGCAAAGTGTACTGGCTTGGTTTGGCGGTCGCCATCGTTATCCGCTCATCGCAGCGACATGTTCTGAGGCGAGCCAATTCCTACTTCGCCTTATGTTGCCCCGGTCCGGGCCATGCGAACCTATCCATCGCGCCCCCATGGGTGCGGCTAACCTAATTGCCGCCCTCGCGGGCGCCGGCGGCCCGCAGAGCGTCGCCAATGCGGCGCCCGCCAATTCGACACGTCGCAATCACCCGATCATACGACACCACACGGCCGTTACGACCGCGTGTCGCAACGCATTGCGCGTTCTGTCCCATCGCCAAACGCTCAAGCGCATGTTTGGCCGCCTCCCCGCCTTGGTCGTGAAGCTCAGGCGCGTTGAAGTCGGCGAGACGCACTTCAATCCAAGTGGACGGATCGGAAGAACGGCCGACGCAGAGGCTGTCGCCATCTCCAATGTACCTAACCTGGCCACTGAAGCTCTCGCCTGCCCGGCGCGGTAAAGAGCCTTCGCACGGGTCAGCCCAGGCGACCGCAGGCAAAACGGCAAAGCAAATGGCAATGACCCAAAGGCGCATGCGAATCTCCGGCGCTCGACCTTAGCCCAGCACGACGGGTGTCCGAAACAGACGGCGCGCCGGCGCGTGAAGTGGGGAGCGCCTGATGCTCAACCTAATCCGCACGTCGGGCTCCAACTGCTTCCTTCTTGCGCACGATCGACATCAGGTGCGCCTCCCACCTCTCAAGCGCTTCTCGCTTTTGCGGCTCGTAGTCGAAGCGATTGTATATGTTCGTCACCTTCGGTCCGGGCGGCGTGTGATTGAGGATACGGCTGATCAGGTCACCCGAGATGCCGATCTCCGCCATCATCGTTGCGCCAGTCCGACGCAGGTCGTGCACCGTGAGATCGCCAGCGCCAACATCCTCCCTCAGTCGAATGAAGCCGCGCGTGAGCGCATGGCCGGTCGATGCGATCAGCATCTTGCGGCCCGCAAAGGCCTGATCGGTCCCGGTGTGCGCAAATCCCTCCTCCACGACCTTCAAGGCGAGGGGCGCCAGCGGAACGACTTGCGGGGATTTGTTCTTGGTTCTGCTGCCCGGGATGGTCCAACGCTTGGCGCCAAGATCGACCTCGGACTTGTTTAGCCCTGCGACCTCGCCTCGACGCTGAAGGGTCAACAGAGCGAGTTGCAGGGCCTGTGCGGTGGATCGGCCATGCGGATTCTTAGCCATGTCGACCAGGCCCCACCAGACCAGCTTCAGTTCGTCCTGTGTCGCCACCCGCTCACGACTGGCGATGCTGGGGCCGGGATAGCCTGCGAGCACATTGCGCTCGATCAGGCCGCGCTGCAGCGCGAACGCCATGAGTCCCTTCAGAGCCGAGCAGGCGCTTCGCGCAGCGCCCCGGCGGCCCGAGTCCTCGATCTGCTCGACGTAGCGGCGGACCTCTTCCAGCGTCACCAGCCCAATGCTCTTCTTGCCGAACTTCGGCGTCACATAGAGTCTGATCGTCGACTGCAGGCCGACGATTGTACAATCACGCATCCGCCGTTGTGCGTCCGCCATGTAGGCCTCCACCACCTTGTCGACTGTGCGCTCGCGGCGAATAGCGTTCGTGCGTCGGGCCTGCTTCCGCTCCTTGGCAAGGTCTCGACCTTCAAGCCGCGCGCCGGAGCGCACCTTGCCAGCGTAGTCGCGAGCGGTCTCAGGAAGCACGCCCGGATAATCGCCTAGCACGGCCTCTGTCGGCGAAGCCCCTTCTGGCTTGTATCGCACCGACCACGTCTTCCGTCCGGACGGCATCACCATGATAGATAGGCCCGCAATCTCGCTGTCGAGGACGCGATAGCGGCGTGCTTCAGGCTGCAAATCTTCGATCGCGCGACGCGTCAATTTAAGTCTGTGATTGGATGGTCTTGGCAACTGATACACTCCACTAGGTCCCACAAATCCCATTCCTGTCCCATTCGCTGCAGAGGGAGCGGTAGGGCGCAGTAGGGTTGGCGAGGGGTGAGCTAGTTGGAAAACCCGAAGCACGACAAGACCATGCGCCGCGCGCGCGGAAAAACTGCAAACTGCCGCAACGCGCAACTAAAGAGCGCGATAATCATTCAACGTTTGCGAGGATCGCACGAATTCTGCGAATAAACTCAATCGCTTTCGAGCGAGGAACTTTAGCATCCCATTCGTGTCCCAATCGTACGCGAGCGCTGCGTGGGCCCCGCAATTTGTGGGACATGTTTAACGTTACTGAAGATGCCGATCTTGGCTATCGCCTCGCGCGCGACGGCTGGCGCTCCGATGTCATCGGCCCGCCAACCTACGAAGAAGCACCAGTAAGCTTCCAAGCGTGGCTGAAGCAACGCACGCGTTGGATCAAAGGCCACATGCAGACGTGGCTCGTGCTCATGCGCAATCCCATCCGCACACTGCGCGAGATGGGCGCCGCCGGCTTCGTCTCGATGCAACTCATGCTTGGCGGCGGCATCGCCGCCTCATTTGCGCACGGCCCGCTCGCCTTCATCGTGCTGACGGCAATGCTTTCGCCCTACACCTTGCTCGGTCCAGCTGACTTCGCGCTCGCGCTCTTCGGCTATTGCGTCGCCATGTTCGCCGCGCTCACGGCATGCGCGCTGAGCGCCAGCCTCAATCACGCGCGCGCGGCGCTCACCATGCCATTCTACTGGCCGCTTTCCACACTCGCCGCCTTTTGCGCTCTCTTCGAACTCGTTTTCCGCCCGCACCATTGGGCCAAAACCACGCACGGCGTTTCCAAACGCCTCCGAAATCCGTTCGCTCCGCCGCCGAAACGCCATGTTTCAGGACCCATGCTGCCCGCGCGAGGACGCGCCTGATCAGGGGATGGACATCATGCGCATGTTTCTGTGCGGCTTAGCCGCCGCTTTCGCTTGCTTCTTCGCGATCGCTACACCCGCCGCCGCCGAAACAGTCAACTGCCCGCTCACCGAAGCGCGCCGTTCGATCACCAACACGCTTCCAAGCGGCTGGCGCCAAACACCTGTCGTCAGCCGCCTTACCGAAACCCGCGTCGACAATGTCGGCGGAGAACTCACCATGGTCTGCCAATACAGCGCGGCGGGCGCTGTGCTTCGCGAAGTGCCGGCCGGCCAGACCTGCGTCGCGCGCACCGGTGGTTTCGAATGCGGCTCCTCCAGCAGCCCACCGCCCACGCCAACGTCAGAATCTCACGCCAGCGGCACATTCACTGTGCGCGGCACCTACAATATCGATTTCGACACCGGCGCCGAAACGCCCCCTCCGGCCGCTGATTTCTGGTACGAGGCGATCCGCTCGGGTGAGAGTTATCTCACCTCCCGCAACGGCGCGCGTCTCTCCATTATGTCCGCCACCGAGCCGGGCTACAGCGGCTGCACCGCCGCGACCTACACCGATGCGCGCACGCGCATTGAGACAATTACAGCCGGCCGTTGGATTTGCGTGCGCACCAGCGAAGGCCGCATCGGTGAATTTCGCATCGAGAGCATCGACCGGTTTTCCGCTCCGTCACGCATGACAATGCGCTTCACCACCTGGCGCTAGGACCTAGCGAAGCGATGCGAGCGCCACTCGCATCGCTTCCACGTCAGCCTCATCTTGATTCCAGGAGACGACGAGCCGCGCCTCATCGCCCTCTGCGCCCCAATCGTAAAATTCCGCCCCTGCTGCGCGTAACTTCGCCAGCGCGGCAGCACCCGGTTTGATGAACACTTGGTTGCTCTCAACCGGCACGGACACGAACTCTACGGCCGCCTCACCCAGCCGGGCCGCCAGATCGTTCGCGCGCTTGGCCAATTTCAGCCATAGCCCGTCCTGCAAATACGCCAAGAATTGCGCCGCGGGGTAACGCCCCTTGCAGAGGAGATGCCCGCCGCGCTTGCGCCGCCGCGCCACTTCCTCTGCACGCGCTGGATCGAATACGACAATCGCTTCCGCCGCCATCGCGCCGTTCTTGGTCGCGCCAAACGAAAGTAAATCCACGCCGCCGCGCCAGGTCACATCGGCAGGCTTGCAGCCAAGCGCCGCGATCGCATTGCCGAACCGCGCGCCGTCCATGTGAAACGCCAAACCCGCGCCTCGCGCGACTTCGCCTAAGACCGCCACTTCTTCCGGACGATATACAGCGCCACGCTCTGTCGTCTGAGAGATCGATAGCGCCGCCGGCTGCACTGAGTGAATCCCACGCGCATTGCGCGCGATGCCTTCACGCAGCGCATCTGCTGTCACCTTTGCGCCAACGCCATCCATCAGCACGAGCTTTGCGCCGCCGGTGAAAAACTCCGGCGCACCGCATTCGTCGCACTCGATGTGCGCCTCGCGATGACAAAGAACAGCGCCCCACGGCGGGACCGCGCTCGCGAGCGCAATCGAATTCGCGGCCGTACCGCTCGCAACAGTGAACACACGCACATCGCGCTCGAACAGCTCGCTGAACACTTCATCGAGCTTCTTCGACCACGGATCATCGCCATAAGCGCTCACAGGCTTATCGTTGACGGCCGTTAACGCCGCCAAGATTTCCGGCGCAACAGACGCCGTGTTGTCAGAGCGAAAGTTCATGCTTCTTCACCTTTGACCGCACGCAGCAAGTTTTCATTCACGCTCTCGCCTCACGAACACGCAGACTTCGTTTCAAACCAGCACATTTTCGACGCCGCGCGAACGCTTGCTTTACAGAGCCGCGATAGCCTTACCGTGAAATTATCCATTGGGGCGGGGCGTGCAACACTTCATCAACCGTGCGACGTTCGAGCGCGTTGCCGCTGATGCGTTTTCGAGCGCACGCGCGCGGTACTACATGATGTGCATCTTGGCGCTTTGCGTAAGCGCCGCCGCCGGCCCAGCCTTCGGCGCTGTCTGGCTCGGCGCTGCACTCCTTGTCGAAGAGACGCGCAAAGCGCTGTTGGCGCAACTTGGTCCTTTCTCTCCCGCGCAATCGAAAGCGGCGAATCTCGCGCTCGATGTCGCCTCCGCTGCAAGCCTTGCCATCGCACCCGCAATCGCCTGGTACGCGCGCGCGGATATGGGGGCCGCGCTCGCAATTGGCATGCTGGCCGTGCTCCTTACCAATGCCGCCTTCACCGCGCGCCGCGGCCGCCTCTACACCGCTCTTGCCTGCGCGCCCTACGCATTGCTAGGCGCCATGTTCGTGATCGACACAGCCGGCCTCGGCGGCTTCGCCGGCGGGGCGATGTGCATGCTCTGCGTGGCTTACGTTGCGGCCGCCGCGATGCATCACGAAATCCGCGCTTCTCATACGCGTCTGCAAGACGCCGAATGGGTGCGTCAACTCAACATGAGCTACGGCGACGCCGCCGCCAGTTGGGAGATCGACTACACGCGCGGGAAGCTAGTGGGCGCCGAGCGCCTCGGCGCTTTGATCGGCCGCCGCGTTTCCTATTCGGATGTGATCGAACGCGCCTGCTTTGCCGATCGCAACGATAGTGCGCTGGTAAAAGCCGCATTCGCTCCCTTGCCGGGCGCCGTACGCCGCATCGCCATCGAGCACGACGTGTTGCGGCCCGACGGCTCACGCGTCCGCGTGCGGCACCAAGGTTTCCTCCGAACAACGCCAGACGGCCAACCTGAGCGCCTCACCTGCGTGACGCGCCTCAGCGAACCCACGGCCGTCGCCGCGTCGCAAACGGCCGCTCGCGAACTCCAAACCGCGCTCGCCACGCAGACTGAAACCCTGAAAACGCTCAGCAACGAACTCTCAACGCCGCTCAGCAACGACATGGAGCGCGGCGTCGCTACGCTATCCACCGATCTTGGCGCGGCTTTGCGCGCCATCGTGGAACGCGGTGAGGCCATCGAGCGCGGCGTCGACAGCCTCGCTCACGCGCGGCACGCGGCAGAGAGCGCAAACCTCGCGAAGTCGCAATTCCTGGCGAACATGAGCCACGAACTGCGCACGCCGCTCAACGCCATCATCGGCTACGCAGAAATGCTGCAGGAAGACGCCCTGGATAAAGGCGACGACCCCGCTGTTCAGGACCTTCACCGCATCCTCACAGCGGCCAAGCATCTGCTCAACTTGATCAATGAAATTCTCGATCTGTCCAAGATCGAAGCCGGCCGAATGGAAGCCGCGCCGAGCCAATTCGATCCGCACGAAATGCTGGACGATCTCATTGAAACGGTGCGCCCGCTGGCCGAGCAGAACGGCAACGCGATCGCGCTCATCGGCTCGCCGCCCGATGGCCTCGCCCACACGGACGCCATGAAGTTGCGCCAGTGCGTGCTGAACCTTCTGTCAAATGCATGCAAATTCACGCGCGACGGCAAGATCGACATCAGCTTCGAGCGCGCGCCGCACAACGGTGTCGAACAACTCTTTATCACTGTCCGCGACACCGGCATCGGCATGTCAGCCGAACACCTCGCGCGCCTGTTTCAGCCCTTCGTGCAAGCCGACCCCTCGATCACGCAGCAATATGGCGGCACCGGCCTCGGACTCACCATCACACGCCGGCTTGCGCAACTGCTGGGAGGTGACGTTCGAGTCGAAAGCGCGCTTGGTCAAGGCTCAAGCTTTTCGCTGCACGTGCCGGCCGATTTCACCGACGCGCCGCGCGCTGTCGGCGCCGCTGCCGAGATCGACGACATCCAGGGCTCGGCCGACGCTCCGCTCGTACTGGTTATCGAAGACGAACCGGACGCACGCGAACTCGTGGCGCGCGCGCTCACCCGCGCCGGCTTCTCTGTGCTCGGCGTCGGCGGCGGCGAAGCAGGCCTCGCACTCGCGCGCAGCAAGGCCCCAGCCCTTGTCCTGCTCGATATCTTCCTGCCGGATCGCTCTGGCTGGCGCGTGCTGCAGAGCCTGAAGCACGACCCGAAGACGCAAGACATCCCCATCGTCGTGCTGTCCGTGAACGAAGATCGCGGCCACGCGCTGTCGCTCGGCGCGGCCGAACACATCGTCAAGCCAGCCGATCGCGATCACCTCGCCGCCACCGTGATGCGCTACGCGCGCAAACGTCCGCAATCGGCCATTCAGGCCGCATCGCCGACCGCCGCAAAGAAGCAAGCCAGCTGATCAGCGTGTCGCGTGCGCCGCCAGCACACGCGCGACAACCTCTGTCACGCGCTTACCAGTCGGAATGTGCAAGAACTCATTCGGGCCGTGTGCATTCGAATGCGGCCCGAGCACGCCGGTAATCACGAACTGCGCTTCGGGAAATTTCTCGCCCAGCATGCCCATAAAAGGGATCGAGCCGCCTTCGCCCATCATCGCCATCGGCTTGCCGAATGACGACATGGAGGCATCTTCAAGCGCGCTTTCCAGCCAAGGCGCCGTCTTCGGCGCATTCCAGCCCGATCCGTCCTTTTCGCCTTCGTAGCTGACCTTCGCGCCATAAGGCGGATCAACTTCGAGAATCCGCTTTAGCTCGGCGCTCGCCTTCTTCGCATCGGCGGTCGGCGGCACCCGCAGAGAGAGCTTCGCTTCCGTGTACGGGCGCAACACGTTGCCTGCATCCCGCGGCGTCGGCGCGCCCGCAAAGCCGGTCACCGAAAGCGCTGGCCGCCACGTGCGATTGAGCACCAACTCCGCCAGGTCCGCGCCATTCGGCTTCATGCCGGCAACGAACGGAAACTTCGCATAGACCTGATCGCCAAGCGCCTGCGCCGCCACTTTCGCTTGTTTCTGCCGCTCCGTGGGTATCTCGACGTTGAAGGCGCTGCCCTTGATCGCGCCAGTCTCGATGTCTTCCACGCGCGCCAGCAATTGGCGCAAAATCCGGAAGCTCGACGGCACAACACCGGACGCGTCGCCCGAGTGCACACCTTCTTCCAGCACATCGACACGCAGCGTGCCGCCAACCATGCCGCGCAGCGACGTCGTCACCCAGAGCCGATCATAGTCGCCGCAGCCACTGTCAAGGCATACGACGAGCGAGACACTGCCGATGCGCTCCGAGAGCGCATCAATGTAAAATGGCAAATCAGGAGACCCGCTTTCTTCGCTTGCCTCGATCACCACCACTGCGCGCGCGTGCGGCACGTCCTGGTCTTTCAACGCGAGCAACGCGCCCAGTGCGCCAAACAGCGCGTAGCCGTCATCCGCGCCACCGCGTCCATAGAGTTTGTCGCCTTCAAGCACAGGAACCCAAGGCCCTTTGCCATCGGCCCAGCCGGTCATTTCGGGCTGCTTGTCCAAATGGCCGTAAAGCATGACCGTATCGCCATCGCGCGCCGAACCGGGCACATCGATAAAGATCAACGGCGTCCGCCCAGGCAAGCGCTCGACACTCATCGTCGCATTCAGCGCCGCCAGCTTCGTCTCCGCCCATTTTGCGAAGAGCTCGACGGCGCGATCCATGTGCCCGAGCTTCTGCCACTCCGGCTCGAACGACGGCGACTTCGCCGGGATCGCGATGTACTCGACCAAAGTCGGCACGACCTCGTCGTCCCAGATCGCATCCGTGAATGCGCGCAGTTTGTCTTGAGCAAGCGCCGCCATGAGTATCCTCTTAGCGGCTATGTAGGCCGAAGCCCCGCCAAGGTCACCCCGCTTGCACCGCAACCCAGCGCCCTATATCCGTGGCGCCCTGGCGCGGGCGTAGTTCAGAGGTAGAACGTCAGCTTCCCAAAGCGAAAGCGCGTGAGTCAAAACAACAACTTAGCTGCAAACTTTCGTGTCAAGCGGCCCTTGAAATCACATACGTTTTCGAAGGGGCTGCAAACCAAATTTCGTATCAACCGTTCTCGATCTACCGATCCGAGATGACGCTAAGTTCCGACAGAGAAAGTTGTCGGACTGCGTTCCAAGAACAGAGTGGGATCGGCCCTTACGACGAATTGCATACCGCGCGAATGCACGCCCTCAGCCAGCGGTGAACGGGATCCGAGTCCAGCCTTGGATGCCAAACCAGCGATACGGCAAAGCTTGGCGCGCGTACCGGCAGCGCAAAGCTGTACATGCCATCGCGAAGTGACGTCGTGTGCAACTCAGGTACCGTGGCCACCAGGTCTGAATGCCTCGCCACAGCAAGTGCTGTCGCAAATCCGCCCACAGAACTGACGACACATCGTGTGACGCCGTCAGGCAGCAGCTTACCTTCCATCGAGTCGCCGTCGAATCCGCTGCGCGATACAATAACATGGCGCGCAGCGGCGTAGTTCTTCGCGCTTACCCTCTTGCCCGCCAGCGGATGCGCTTGGCTAATCACACCAATCAGGCGATCTCGAAAGAGCGCCTGGGTTCGAAGCTCAGGCCCCATCGCCGGATCCACCAGCGCAGTTTCAAGATCGATGCGACCTTCACGCAGTGGCGCGCTGTCCTTGTCCGGCTTCTGAAGGAAGTTCAGACGAATGCCCGGCGCTTCAGCGCCGACACGCGCGAGCAGACGCGGCCCGAAGTTTTCTACAAACCCATCACTGGTGCGCATCGTGAAGGTGCGATCCACTGTTGCGAGGTCTAAAGCCTGCGATGGCCGCAGGAGCGTTTGGCCTTCGCCAACCAGCGGGCCAACGCGGTCCTTGAGCTCCAGCGCCCGCGGCGTCGGGACAAGCCCGCGCCCTGCCCGCACAAGCAGCGGATCTCCGGTCGCTTCGCGCAGTCGAGCAAGCGTTCGGCTCATCGCCGAAGGGCTGAGGCGCAAGCGGTCGGCCGCACCTGCCACGCTGCCCTCTTCGAGCAGTACATCCAGCGCGACGAGCAAGTTCAGATCAGGAGCTGACATAGCCCCGCCTACCATGACATGGCGTCAAACGCACGAATAAGCTGCAATCGTTGCATATTCCGCCTCTCTTCGCCCGAGCCCATCCTCACTGCAGCACCCGAGGAGACCGAAGATGGGACAAGGCACGCTGGAAACGACCATGGCGCGCATGAGCGCCATCTGGGGACCACTGACCTCAGAACTTGTCGCCGCCGCTCGCACTCAGATCGAAGCACTTGCGCAAGCCTCGCCCGAGGAGCCGTGGCTAGCCGATCTCCACCGAGACCAACCTTCGAGCCGCGAACTGTATCGCGACGACGAAAGCGGCTTTGTTCTACTCGCGCACTTCGAGCAGGCGGCGCTCTATCGCCCGCCACACGATCACGGCCGCAGCTGGGTGATCTACGCAGTCCAGCAAGGCGAAAGCGAGATGGGGACTTACGGGCGCGTGGAGGACGCCGATGGCAAGACGCGCCTCGTAAAGCGCAATGCGACGTTGGTGAAACCTGGTCAAGCGCAAGTGTACTTGCCGGGCGACATTCACGACACGCTGTGCGTGTCGGGTCCGGCGTTGCTCTTTCGTTTCACAGAGCGCGATCTCAAAAAGGAAGACGCCGTAGAAAAGAGAGTCGTGCGCTATGTGCAGCGCGACGGCATCTGGGTTCCACCCACGCCATGACCGCTCCGCTCGAGCACCGACGTTGCGAGGACTGCAACGGGACCGCGCCTGACAGGCTGAAGCGGGCGTTCGCGATAACCGCTGTGCTGTCAGCGATGGCGCTCGTTGTGATCGACGCTGGCAGCACCAACCTAGCCCTCCCGTCGATGGCCGCCGCGCTTCGGATTGAGCCGGCGGCAGCAATGTTCGTTGTGACCTCCTACCAACTCGCAGTCGTGATGGCGCTTTTGCCGAGCGCGGCTTTGGGCGAGCAATTTGGATTGCGGCGCGTGTTCGCCGCCGGCGTCATCACGTTCGCCGCCGCGGCCCTGCTCTCGGCGCTGCCGGCTTCATTCCTCTGGCTTTTGATGGCGCGCTTCATTCAGGGCCTTGGTGCGAGCGCGATCCTCGCACTAGGCGTCGCGCTGCTAAGGTCGACAGTGTCTGACCGCGTGCTCGGCGCGGCCCTTGGCTGGAACGCGACAACCGTCGCGCTTGCGGCCGCGGCGGGGCCGGCTCTTGGCGCACTCGTCCTGTCGAACTTCAGTTGGCATTGGCTCTACGTTTTCGAGCTGCCTCTTAGCCTCATCGCCCTCGTCGCGACGCGTAGCTTGCCGCGCGTTCCACCGAATGACCAGCGTTTAGATCGCTTCAGTATCGCATTGAATTTCGCGGCCTTCGGCTGCCTCATTTTCGGCTTGAACATCATCAGCCAGCAATCGACGATGGCGATCACGCTAGTCTCGGTGAGCGCCTTCGCGTTCACCGCCCTCGCAATTCGCGAAGCGAAAAAATCGACACCGCTCATTCCGCTGGATCTGTTGCGCAACCCTTCGTTTCGCAACTCGATCCTCGCCTCAATTCTGTGCTTCGTCGGCCAGACCGCCGGACTAATCGCGCTGCCGTTCTATCTGCAACACATCCTTGGCGTGCCCCCCGCGCTCGCCGGCCTATACATGACGGCGTGGCCTCTCAGCGTTGCCGCGGCTGCGTTCATGGCTGAGCGCCTATCATCGCGAGCAAGCACCGGCGCCCTTTGCGCCGTTGGTGGCGCATTACTGGCCGCAGCGTTGTTCGCGATGGCCTTCGCGCCGCTCGTTCACAATGCCCAGCTGCTCATCGCGTCCATGATGGCCGCAGGTGTCGGTTTCGGCCTTTTTCAACTCGCGAATAATCGAAACATGTTTCTTGCCGCGCCGATAACGCGCAGCGGCGCGGCGGGCGGCATGCAGGGCGCGGCCCGACTACTTGGACAGGCAGGCGGCGCAGCACTCGTCGCACAGCTCTTCGTGTTTTTCCCGATGACCAACGCGCCTCAAATCGTAATGGGCGTAGCCGCTGTTTTTGCGCTGGCCGCTGGCGTGATCAGCCTGTTCCGGTCGGTCGCGCCATAACGAACCGTGCAGCATCGCGGCGTGGCACCAAGGTCTGTTCAGCGCGTTGTGACTCCACAGGTGTTCAGTCCCAGGAGCGCATAGGCGGGGCAAAAGCCTACCAGCCCCGTCAACATCGGCACAAGGCCGAACCAAGCCCACGGCGTCTTTGGGCCGATGAACACAAGCGACAAGATCGCCAATCCCGCCAGCACGCGGACGACACGGTCGACGACGCCTTCGTTTATTCGCATCCCATATCTCCTATTCGGCAGCTTTGAGGTTGGCCAATTGCGCTGGGGTTTCACTGGGCGTAGCGTCGGGCGGACGCTCGTCATCGCGCATCACGACGTAGATGGCTGGGATGACCAGCACCGTGAGTAGTGTCGATGATGCGAGGCCGAACAAGAGCGAGATCGCCAAGCCCTGGAAAATCGGGTCGAACAGAATAACAGCGGCGCCGATCATCGCTGCGAGCGCTGTCAGCATGATCGGCTTGAAACGGATCGCACCCGCTTCCAAGAGCACTTCGCGCAACGACCGATCCGCGGTTTTCGCGTGCCGGATGAAGTCCACAAGCAGAATCGAATTTCGAACGATGATGCCCGCGAGTGCGATGAAACCGATCATCGATGTGGCCGTGAACGGCGCGTTGAACAGTAAGTGCCCGAGGACGATACCAATGAGCGTCAGCGGTATCGGCGTTAGAATAACGAGCGGCAGTTTGAAGCTCTTAAACTGCGCAACGACAAGAATGTAGATGCCGAGGATCGCCACCATGAACGCAGCGCCCATGTCACGGAACGTGACATAAGTGATCTCCCACTCGCCGTCCCAAAGAATGGATGGCGTGCTCTCGTTCGCGGGTTGGCCGTGCATAAGGATCTGCGGCCGAGAAACGTTGCCCCAGTCGTGCTGCTGCACGAGCCGCTCAACATCGAGCATGCCATAAATCGGCGCTTCATAGTCGCCGGCAAGCTCGGCCATCACCATTTCCGCGTAACGGCCGTTGCGACGGAAGATGGGGTACGAGCCCGCTTCTTCCTGCGCCGATACCAGTTCGCCGAGTTCGACCAGTCTCGATCCATCCTGGGCAGTCGCTACAGGCATCGATGCTAGGTTTTGGTTCCAGCTTCGAACCGCTTGCGGCAGCCGCACCGAAATCTCGATTGGATTGCGTCCCTCACCGCGATGGGAATAGCCGACGACTTGCCCGCCCATCGCGACGGCAACGGAGTCCATCATGTCTCGCTCGGAGACCCCAAAGAACTCCAGTTGCTCGCGGTTCGGTGTGAGTCTCAATCGTGGACGCGGCACACCGTAGCCGTTGTCGATGTCCACGAGATATGGGACTTGATGGAAGATGGCTTGCAGCTGATTTGCAGTCTCGCGTCGCGTTTGCGCGTCCGGCCCGTACACCTCCGCTAGAAGCGTCGCGATGACGGGCGGCCCCGGCGGCACTTCGACGACACGGATCACCGCGCCTTGCGGCAGAGTCAAAGCGCGTAAACGCTGCCGCAAGTCGAGTGCGACAGCGTGGCTGTTTCGACGTCTCTCTCCTTTCGGGAGCAGAGTGAGCTGCAGATCGCCCAGCTCGGGGCGCTGCCTCATGTAATAGTGCCTTACGAGGCCGTTGAAATTGAACGGCGCCGCCGTCCCAGCATAGGCATCGACAGAAACCACCTCGGGCACTGCTTCTGAAATGCCCGCGGCCTCGATCAACACCCGCTCCGTCGCTTCCAGCGAGGTGCCTTCAGGCAAATCCACGACCACCTGAAGTTCTGACTTGTTGTCGAACGGCAGAAGCTTCACCCGAACGGTACGGGTCGCAAATAACGTGCAGGCAACCAATGTTGCGACGCCAACGATCACTAGAAAGCGGCGTGCGCCTTTGCGAGAGCGAATGATCGGCTCCGCAACGCGACGATAGACGCGGCCAAAGAAGCCCTCCTCGCCGTGCGCATGAGCGGTCGGCTCCTCCCCGCTCATCGTTTGCTTTCGCGCAAATTTCAGCATCAACCACGGAGCAAGGACCACTGCGACGAAGAAGGAAAACAACATCGCCGCTGACGCGTTCGCGGGGATCGGCGCCATGTAGGGGCCCATCAAACCCGACACGAACATCATCGGCAGCAGCGCAGCAACCACCGTGAGCGTTGCGACGATTGTCGGATTGCCGACTTCGGCGACGGCCGCGATTGCCGCATCCACACGCGAACGGCCGTCCCGCTGGGCCCAATGGCGCGCAATATTCTCGATGATGACGATGGCGTCGTCGACAAGAATGCCAATGGAGAAAATGATCGCGAATAGGCTGACGCGATTGATCGTGTAGCCCATCAGGTTCGACGCAAAGAGCGTCAGGAGAATAGTGGTCGGTATCACCACCGCTGTGACCAGCGCCTCGCGTCGGCCTACGGCAAAGAAAATCAACGCGACGATGGACAGCGTCGCGAGGCCCAGGTGCAAGAGCAGTTCGTTGGCCTTCTCGTTCGCGGTCTCTCCATAGTTGCGGGTGACAGCCGCTTCCACGCCATTCGGGATCAAACTTCCCTCGAGCGCGTGCAGGCGCGCCTCGATCGCCTGGGAGACGACAACGGCGTTCGCGCCGTCGCGCTTGGCGATCGCTAAGCTCACCGCCGGCGCCATGCGCTGTTGCTCGCCTTCACGCGTAAAGCGCCACACCCGAGCCTGGTCTTCACGGGCGCCCAGGGTCACTTCCGCGATGTCGCGAATATAAACCGAGCGTCCGTCCGCCGCCTGGACAGTGAGCAGACCTATCTCCGCCGGGTCATCCAGCGTCTCGCCAATCGCGGTCGAGCTTGTCCCATCGCGTCCCCGCAAGTCGCCGCCTGGAAACGCGCGATTGGCATTGCGAACAGCGTCGATGACGCGACCGAGCGGAACACCATAAAGAGCGAGCCGGCCGGGATCTGGCGCTACCCGAATTTCCTGCGGTCGTCCGCCGACGATAAAAGTCAAGCCGACATCGTCGACTTTCATCAGCTCGCTCTGCAATTCATCGGCGACGCGGTAGAGCGCGCTGTCATCCCAACGGTCGGCCGCAGCGGCCGTGGGGGACAGCGTGATCACCATGATCGGCACGTCGCTGATGCCGCGAGCGACAATCTGCGGCTCCGGAATGCCGACCGGGATGCGATCGTAGTTGGCTCTGATTTCCTGCTGGATGCGAACGATGGCGTCGTCCGGGTCGGTGCCCACAAGGAAACGCGCCGTGACTAGGACGCGATCATCCTCGGTTTGACTGTAAACGTGCTCGACGCCCTCGACACCATGGACGATCGTTTCGAGAGGCTTGGTGACAAGCTCGACAGCGTCCGGCGCCCGCAGACCATCCGCGCGCACGCTAATATCCACCAGGGGCACGGAGATTTGCGGCTCTTCCTCGCGCGGGATCGTGAACAGTGCGAGTAGCCCCACGGCGAGCGCCGTCAGGAGGAAAAGCGGCGTCAGCGGCGAGCGAATGGTGCTCTTCGTCAGTGTTCCGGAAATGCCGAGGCTCATGCGCCCGCCTCCGGCGGCACGATGGTATCGCCAGGCTCTAGACCAGACAAAATCTCGACGCCGTCCGCCATCGCCTCGGTCGGCACTGCACTTCCGCGCTGGACCGGCGCGTCGATGAGCGTCCCTTGGGCGCGCACCAAGCGCACATAGTCAACGCCGTAACGGGTCTGAATGTAGCGCGCCGGAATCACGATCGCCTCGCGCTCGCCAGCCGAGATCAACACGCGAACGCGGGCGCCGACGAACTCCCCGTCCAAGCTCTGAGCATCGAGATCAGCCACGACGCGACCATTCTCAATTGCGGGATAAACTTGGCGAACGCGGACGGTCCGCGCTTCGGCGCCATCGCCGGCGCCAAGGATGCGCATATCCTGCCCTTCACGAATGAACTGCGCCTGGCCTTCCGGTAACTCTAGTCGAAGAACGCGCGCGCCCGTCGCGATTGCGACAACGACCTCGCCCGGCATCACCACGGCGCCCTGCGGAATCGACGCGCGTGTCACGCGGCCATCGGCCGGCGCGAGCACGCGTCCTTGTGCGCTGGCTTCAGACAGCGCGCCGCCTTGAGACCGGGCGACACGAAGTTGAGCCTCAGCCGCACGAGCCTCCGCATTGACCTGATCCATACGCGCTTGCGAGAGGAAGCCCCGGTCGAAAAGGACTTGGAAGCGCGCTTGATCAGCCCGGGCGCGCTCGGCTGCGGCTTCCGCGGCAACGACGCCGGCCGCGCCGGCCTGAGCTTCGAGCGCCAAACGCTGGTCGCTGATGATGGCGACGACTTGACCACGGCGCACGGAATCGCCCTCGCGCACCAAGAGTCTGCTTAGCGTGCCCCCGATGCGAGCGCGTGCATCGCCAACGTCACGGCTCGTGAGAATTGCCGACACCGTCTTGTAGTCCGGAACGGTGGCTCGCTGGACAACCAGTTGATCGGCGTGAGCCGCCACCGGGCCGCTGGCTGCTGGCTCGTGTCGTCCGCATGCGCTGAGCAGCACCAACGCAGCAAGCAGTCCCTGAACCCGCATCATTGCCGTCTCCATCACGTGAACCTGCGGCGTCACGACGAGCCTAACCTTGCGTCAGATCAAGGCGCGGCGCGGGCTAGCAGCAATCATGATCACCGATCGCTCGCATACTTGCGTATATACGCATCTCCTAATATATATGCAACGGCGCCTGAGCGCCGGGAGGAAACAAAATGGCGACCATCGCAATTCTTGGCGCCGGCTTAGGCGGCGTGCTGGCGGCCTACGAGGTCAAGGGCGAAGCGCGGTCCTCGGACAGAGTGGTTCTGATCTCCAAGGGCGACACCTATCACTTCGTGCCTTCCAATCCTTGGGTAGCCGTGAACTGGCGCAAGCGCGACGCGATTGAAGTGAAGCTGCCATCCGTCATGAAGCGAAAGGGCATCGAGTTCACCCCCGCAGGGGCGAAGAAGGTTCATCCCGGCGACAATAGGATCGAGCTGAACGACGGGACATCTTTAGCTTACGACTATCTCGTTATCGCAACCGGCCCGGATTTGGCGTTCGATGAGATTGAAGGTCTCGGACCAGAGCGCTTCACCCAATCCATTTGCCATGTCGATCATGCCGAGCGCGCCGCGACGGCGTTCGACACGTTCTGCGATTGCCCAGGGCCAATCGTGGTGGGCGCCGTGCAGGGCGCCTCTTGTTACGGCCCCGCCTACGAGTTCGCGATGATCCTCGATACGGAGCTGCGTCGCCGCAAGCTGCGTGATCAGGTGCCGATGACGTTCGTAACCGCCGAGCCTTATGTCGGCCATTTGGGACTCGATGGCGTCGGCGACACCAAAGGCCTGCTCGAAAGCGAAATGCGCGAGCGGCATATCAAATGGATCACCAACGCCCGCGTCGCCAAGGTCGAAGCCGGGAAGATGTTTGTTGAGGAGTTGAACGAGGAAGGCGCGGTCAAGGCGACGCACGAACTGCCGTTCAAGTTCTCAATGATGCTGCCGGCCTTCCGCGGTGTGCCTGCGATCATGGGCCTCGAAGGTCTCGTGAACCCACGCGGCTTCGTCATTGTCGACAAGCACCAGCGAAATCCCACCTACCCCAACGTGTTCGGCATCGGTGTTGCGGTTGCCATTCCGCCAACCGGCAAAACACCCGTACCGGTCGGTGTCCCGAAGACTGGGTTCATGATCGAATCCATGGTCACCGCCACGGCTAGAAACATCGGCGCTTTGCTGCGGAAGAAGGCGCCGCAGGAGCAAGCGACGTGGAACGCGGTGTGTCTCGCCGATTTCGGCGACGAAGGCGTCGCGTTTATCGCCCAGCCACAGATCCCACCACGCAACGTCAATTGGTCGGCCCACGGCAAATGGGTGCACCTCGCGAAGGAGCAGTTCGAAAAATACTTCCTTGGGAAACTCCGCCGCGGTCAGAGCGAGACGTTCTACGAGGCGCTCGCACTCAAGGTGCTCGGCATCGCCAAACTGAAGGAAACCAAAACATGACTCAGGTCGCCTGCCCAGCGTGCAATACGGGCAATCGTGTGGGCGCTGGTGATCCGAATGCGGCCAAATGCGGTCGTTGCGGAGAAAAGCTCTTCACTGGCGCCCCCATTGACGTCAATGACTCAGCGTTCGCCGCGCACCTGAAGCAGAGTTCGATCCCCGTCCTGGTCGACGTTTGGGCTCAATGGTGCGGACCGTGCCGGATGATGGCGCCTACGTTCGCCGCAGCCGCGGAACAGTTCGGATCAAGGGTGCGCTTTCTGAAGCTCAACGCGGACCAGACAAGTGCGCCCGGACAACTGGGCGTTCGAGGTATCCCGGCGCTCATTCTCTTCCACAACGGCCGCGAGATCGCGCGCCAAGCCGGCTTGATGAGCGGCGCTCAATTAGACGCCTGGCTCAGTCAGGCCATTCGGACCCTCTCAATTGCGGAGAATCACAGATGACAATCGATCGCGCCGTTTTTGCATTCGCGGGACTTGTAGTGCTGGCTGGTTTGGCGCTGGCGACGTGGGTGCATCCCTACTGGGTGCTTCTCTCTGCATTCGCCGGGCTCAACATGTTTCAAGCCGCGTTCACCGGCTTTTGCCCTGCCGCGATGGTCTTCAAGCGGCTGGGCTTCAAACCCGGCATATTGTTCAAGTAGAGGTCACTTGCCGCCGTAAAGTTCGCACAATGCGCCGACCAGTTTCTGCGCGGTCGGGTTGGCCAGCCGATAGTAGATGCTCTGGCCCTCACGCCGAGTGGCGACGAGCCCTTGCGCACGGAGTTTTGCGAGGTGTTGCGACAATGCGGACTGAGCGAGGTTCACGTACTCGCCGAGTTCCGAAACCGATAGCTCTTCATCGCTCAGCCGGCACAAAATGATGAGACGCTGATCGTTGGCAAGGAGCTTTAGAAGCTCGGCGGCTTCCCCCGCCCGGCTCTCCAGATCCCGCATTGCCTTTTTGCTTCTTGCCGCCGTGGCCATCGAGTGCTCCTGCGACATATATTAGCATCGACGCATGTTTTTCCAAGCTTCTTGACGCAGATCAATCCGCTTTGAGCTGCGCGACGTCACAGACGCTCTATGAGCACGCTGACCTTCCCGTTCCTTCGCGCGACCGAGAAACCAAAAGCGTCGGCGGCGAAGCATCCGGCGGGACCGCAGACGCTGGCGCCACCGCCTGAGAACCTCTCGGCGGAGCGTGTCCTTGAGGTTGAGCACTACACCGACCGGCTCTTCCGATTCAAAATCACGCGCCCTGCCTCGTTCCGCTTCCGCGCTGGCGAGTTTGTGATGATCGGACTGCGGACGGACAGCCGCCCGCTGCTGAGAGCCTACTCGATAGCGTCCCCGCCATGGGACGACATGCTTGAGTTCTATTCGATCATTGCCCCCAACGGCCCGCTCACATCACGCCTGTGTCGCATCAGGCCAGGAGACGAGGTGCTTCTTGCGCGGAAGGCCACGGGCACGCTGGTGCTTGATGCACTAACGCCCGCCCGCCGCCTTTTCTTGATTTCGACCGGCACCGGCTTCGCACCGTTCGCCAGCTTGCTACGCGAACCGGAGACCTACTCAAAGTTCAAACAGATCATTGTCACGCACACTTGCCGCGAGGCAGCCGAACTTCGCTATAGTGAGGATGTCGTCAACGCACTTGCCGACGACCCGCTTGTTGGCGAAGCCGCTTCGCTTCACGTCATGCGCTACGCCACTTGCACGCGGGGTCCCTGTCGGCGCCCCGGACGCATCACGGATCTCATCCAGTCAGGCAAGGCCTTCGCCGATATGGCAATCGCCCCACTCAACCCAGCAACCGACCGCGTTATGATTTGCGGCTCGCTCCCCTTCAACCACGATATGCAAACGATCTTGCTCGGCGCGGGCTTCCGAGAAGGGTCGAACGCAACGCCCGCCGACTTCGTGATCGAAAAGGCGTTCGTAGGTTAAGGGAGTCGAACATGCACAAAGACTGGCCCGGGATGGCGCACGAGCTGAACACACTCGTATCCACTCTGCGCGGGCGGCAAGCAGATGTGATGCGCGCCTTCAGTCAGCAAGCGCAAGCGGCGCTCAAGCCTGCCGCCATAGACGCGAAGACCAAGGAACTCATCGCCCTTGCCGTGTCAGTCGCGATACGCTGCGACCCGTGCATAACGTTCCACGCGAAAGCGGCAGTGGCTGCCGGGGCGACCGATGAGGAGATTGCGGACACTATGGGTGTCGCCATCTACATGGGCGCCGGCCCCAGCGTGATGTATGCGGCTCAGGCGCTGGAGGCGGTAGATCAGTGGCGCGGCGCAAAGGATCGCTGATCCTGACGGTCCCCTCTATCCCCCGAAAGCATGATCAGCTAGTGATCGAGAGGGACTGCGGGCGTGATGTAGTGGTAGCCTGAAAGCTTCCCAAGCTTTTCGTGCGGGTTCGATTCCCGCCGCCCGCTCCAGGCCAGACTTTCAGCTCCGGTCGGCTTCCCAAGCTGAATGTCGGGGGTTCGATTCCCCCCGCCCGCTCCATCTCAGCCCTCCGCCGCGGCTTTCTCTTCAAGACCGTACTCACGGAGCTTCCGGTAGAGCGTCGAACGGCCGATGCCGAGGCGACGCGCCACTTCCGACATGTGACCGGCATAGTGGTCAATGGCGAGCTCGATGAGGTCGCGCTCGATTTGCTCGAGCTGACGCAGATGACCTTCGCCGTCGAACACCGCGACGGGCTGTGGCGAGACTTCGCCCGCTGCGCTCATCACGTCCTGGAACGCGGTGTGCGCGGCCGTGACGTGATGGTCGTTGGCCGGGACAGGAACTTCGAGCGGCAACGTGTCGTTTGCGGCCACGAGCGGCTTCAAGCCCGAGATCTGCGGGAAGTCTTCCGGCTCTAGCATGTCGCCTTCGCATAGGATGACCGCGCGGAAGACGCTGTTCTCGAGTTGGCGGACGTTGCCAGGCCAATCGAAGTTCATGAGCATGTTCATCGTCGCGGCCGAAGCGCCACGGACATTGCGGCCCTCTTCCGCGTTGAAGCGGGCGATGAAGCGTTGAACCAGCGCCGCCAGATCTTCCTTACGATTGCGCAGCGGCGGCGCTTCGATCGGAAACACGTTCAGGCGGTAATAGAGGTCTTCGCGGAAGGCGCCATCTGCGACGAGCTTCGCCAGATCCTTGTTGGTCGCGCTGATAATGCGGACGTCGACCTTCACCGGGCGCTTGCCGCCGACGGGATCGACTTCGCCTTCTTGTAGCACGCGCAGCAGTTTCACCTGCATGTCGAGCGGCAGTTCGCCGACTTCGTCCAAGAAAAGCGTGCCGCCGTGGGCTTCCACAAACTTGCCCGCGTGGTTGTCCGTCGCGCCTGTGAAGCTGCCCTTCACGTGGCCGAAGAGGATGCTCTCAACCAGGTTCTCAGGGATGGCGCCGCAGTTCACCGTGACGAACGGACGGCCCGCGCGCTCGGAAGCGCCCTGGATCGCGCGCGCCAGCAATTCTTTGCCGACGCCGCTTTCGCCGGTGATGAGCACCGGGATGTTGGAAGCGGCCGCGCGTTTGCCCATGCGGACAACCGGCGCCATGACCGGCGCGTTGGCGACCATGTCATCGAACGACATCTGACCGGCGACGCGCTTCTTCATGCGCACGACTTCGGTCTTCAGGTTCGACATCTCGAGCGCATTGCGAATCGAGACCATGATGCGCTCTGGCGAGGCTGGCTTCACAAAGAAGTCGCTCGCGCCCGCCTGCATCGCCTGCACGACCGTGTCGATGCCGCCTGAAGCGGTGAGCACGATCGCCGGCAGATCGCCGCGGCGTTGGCGAATTTCTTTCAAGGCTTCTTGGCCCGTCATGCCCGGCATGACGAGATCCAACAGCACGATATCGATATCAGCGTGCTTCTCGACGGCCTCTACCGCTTGGGCGCCGTTCTCAGCTGCACGTGTCAGGAAACCATTGCGCTCGACAGCCGCCTGCAACAGACGGCGCTGCGCCGGATCGTCATCGACGATCAGGATCGTCTTTCCCATGTACCACCACCACGTTTCGCCGCGTTTCTCTGACGGAAACGCTGATCGTTGGCGGGACCATAACCACGAGGTATGGAGGTCGCGTTAAAATGGCACACTCAAACGCGATTTTCGTAAGCCCTCGTAGGCACTAGATAAACGCGATGTTCACCATGACCGCGAGCACATGACTGGCGCTAAGGACCCCGAACGCAATCGCATCACAGCGCGCATTGGCCGCGTTGCGAGTGTCGGCGCGAACATTTCGGGCGCCGTCGCCGCCCGTGTAGCAGGCGCAGATCAACAGGCTCTTGCGCGCGCCTTGCGCCAAGCTTTGGGCCGCTCCAAAGGTCCACTGATGAAGGTGGCCCAGCTACTTTCGACGATTCCCGATCTCCTACCCCACGCTTACGCTGAAGAATTCCGCAAACTACAGGCGCATGCGCCGGCAATGGGCTGGCCCTTCGTGCAGCGCCGCATGCGCGCCGAGCTTGGTGAGGATTGGGAAACCAAGTTCGCGTCGTTCGAGCGTGAAGCCGCCGCCGCCGCTTCGCTTGGCCAAGTTCATCGCGCCACAGCACACGATGGTCGTGCGCTCGCGTGCAAGCTTCAATATCCAGACATGGCCAGCGCCGTCGAAGCCGATCTCGGCCAGCTCAAAACGCTGCTCGGCCTCTTCAAAAGCATGGATGGCTCGATCGATTCTTCGGAAGCAATGCTTGAAGTCGGCGAGCGCTTGCGTGAGGAGCTCGATTACACGCGCGAGTTAAAGCACATGCGCCTTTTTGCGCAGGTCCTCGCCGACGAGCCGCGCATCAAAACGCCAGAGCCGCTGGAAGAGCTCTCCAGTAAGCGTCTGCTTACCATGACGTGGCTCGAAGGCCGCGGCCTCATGCATTGGCTCGAAGAGCCACAAGAGACGCGCAACCGCATCGCCGAGCTCCTCTTCAAAGCCTGGTGGGGACCGATGACGCATTACGGCGTCATCCACGGCGACCCGCATCTCGGCAACTACGCGCTCACCGACAATGCCGAGCGCCTGCACCTCCTGGATTTCGGATGCGTCCGCATTTTCCCGCCACGCTTCCTGGAAGGCGTCGTCGGCCTCTGGCGCGGCCTCAAAGCCGAGGACATGGATCAAGTGGCGCACGCCTACGAAATTTGGGGCTTCAAGAACCTCAACAAAGATCTCATTGAAGCGCTGACGATGTGGGCCCGCTTCATCTACGGCCCCCTGCTCGAAGATCGCGTGCGCACCATCGCTGACAACGTTCCGCCCGCCGAATACGGACGCCGCGAAGCCATGGAAGTGCGCAAGCGCCTGAAGACGCTGGGGCCCGTGCTTATCCCGCGCGAGTTTGTGTTTATGGACCGCGCCGCGATTGGCCTCGGTGCCGCGTTCCTGCACCTTCGTGCTGAACTGAACTTCGGCCGCATGTTCGCAGACAGTGTCGAAGGCTTCTCCTCAGAAGCCCTCGCAAAACGTCAAGCAGAGGCGGTCACCCGAGTCGGCCTAGCGGACGCGCTCAGCCAAGCATGATCACGAGCGCAGCTTGGTGCGCGGCCAGCGCCGCCACCAAGGCGCCCTGCCCCGCCATGCGATAAACGGCGCGCGGCGGCCCGCCCCAGCAGGAAGCGAACATCACCAGCGCCGAGATCGCCGCCAGCGGCGCGATCCAATACGCCATGAACGGTGAAAGTAGGCTTGTCATCGGCCAAGCCAGCAGCGCCGCAACATGAAGGCCTGTCGCCGTCGCGCAGCCGCGCGCGTCGCGCGCCAGTGCGTCGGTAAGCGTGTGTCCCGCCAAATAGAGCGCGACAGCCAACATCGGCGCGGCGATTAGCAGCGACGTCATAAGATCTGCGCGCCCGGTCGCGATCGTCGCAGAAAAGCCGAGCACAGCGCCAAAACCCGTCGCGCCCGCAAGCACCACGAGACGCTCCGAGCGCGTGAACTCCCGGCGGAGAGCGGTCGCGTCAGCGGCAGGCGCATCAGCGTGCATCACAAACGTCGAATCGTATGCCATCATCAGCCCTCGGCCCCGTCCGCGGCATCAACGGCGGCGCCTCAATCTTGTTCCGAAGGCGGCGAAAATCGGCGTTCGCCTTGCGCGCTAGCGGCGCGATGTGCGTTTATGGTCTCGCACGGAGGCGCCCTCAAGAATGGAAGACAAGTACGCATTGATCACGACCTTGGTGGCCGCGATCGTGCTTGCCTTCGTCTTGGGATTTGTGGCCCAGCGGCTGCGTCTCTCTCCCATCGTGGGCTACCTGCTTGCAGGCGTCGCCGTGGGGCCCCACACACCGGGCTTCACCGGCAATACTGAGTTGGCGCTGCAACTCTCGGAAATCGGCGTCATCCTGCTGATGTTCGGCGTCGGCCTCAAAATCTCGATCGAGGATATCTGGTCGGTGCGTTGGGTCGCCGTGCCGGGTTCGGTCTTCCATACCCTGCTGTCGGCGGCTCTCGGGGCGCTCGTCGGCGTCGTGCTGCGGCTGCCGCTCATGGAGAGCATCATCCTCGGCATCTCCGTCTCAATCGCCAGCACCATCGTGTTTCTGCGCGCCGTTGAAGATCGCAAGCTCCTCAAATCTGAGCCGGGCCGCATTGGCATCTCATGGCTCCTCGTAGAAGACCTGCTCATCATCCTCGCCATCGTCGTGTTGCCGGCAATTGCTTGGAGCACCTCGCAAAGCGAAGCGGAGATCTCGCCTTGGCGCATCGCCAGCGCTCTTGGCGTCACCTTCGCCAAGATCGCTGGCTTCGTTGTGCTGATCATGGTCATCGGCGCGCGCTTCTTTCCATGGCTCATCATCCAGATCGCCCACACAAAGTCGCGCGAACTACTTTCGCTCGGCACTTTGGCGCTGGCGCTCGGCGTGGCCTGGATCGCCTATTTCTGGTTCGACGCCAGCTTCGCCCTTGGCGCCTTCCTCGGCGGCCTGGCGCTCAACGGCACCAAGTTCAGCCACAAGGTGGCGGAGGATTCACTGCCGCTTCGCGACACGTTCGCGGTGCTCTTCTTCGTCGCCGTGGGCATGCTGTTCGATCCTGGCGTCGTGCTGCGCCAACCCTGGATGGTCGCGACGATCGTTTCCGTGGTGATCCTCGGCAAAGCCGGACTCGCCTATCTCCTCATGCGCGCGATGAAGCAGCCTCCAGAAGCCAGCGTCACACTCGCGCTCGGCCTCGCTCAGATTGGCGAATTTTCATTCGTGCTCGCGGGGCTCGGACTCCAGCTCGAAGTCATGTCGCGTGAGACCTACAACGTCATCTTGGCCGCAGCACTCGTCTCGATCGCGCTCAACCCATTTCTGCTGCGCCTTGCACCCGAGCTGCCGCCGACGCCCAAGCCCGTCTCGCAACCCGCGCCAGAACAAGCGACCGCCTAGCGCTCACTCTTGCGGATCACGAGCTTCAGCCCCGACCACGTCTCGTCCACGGCGCACACTTTCACGTCCACGAAGCCCATCGGCAGCGCAATCGTGCGGATCACATCCTCGGTGATGTCCGTGTCCACCTTCGCCGCCTTCTTCGGCCACGACACCCAGACCATCCCGTTCGTCGCGATGAGCTTCCGCAGGCCCTTCAACTCCGCCTCCAGCTTGGCCCTGCTCGTATGAAAGACATGCGCGGCCAACTGGCCCTTGGCCGGCTTGGCCGCGAATTTCGGTTTGGCCGCGCTCAGGATCTCCGCCTTCACCGAAGCCGGCATCCCCGCCACATAGACGCCTACCCCGTCGCCAAACCCCAGCTTCTTGGCCAGGGGTGTGCCTGAATAGCCTGCGGGCATCTGCCCTCCTTGCGGTCGCCGGGGGTTTCGGGTATCAGCCCCGCTTCAAATTTTCCCCCATACCCTTTTAGGGAATACGGTCATGAAGTCCGAAGGCCATCCAGACTACCACATCATCACGGTCACCATGACCGACGGCTCGACCTTCAAGACCCGTTCGACCTACGGCGAAGATGGCGCGAACCTGGCGCTGGACATCGACCCGAAGTCACACCCGGCTTGGACGGGCGGCAACCAAACCATGTTGGACCGCGGCGGTCGCGTCTCGCGCTTCAACGATAAGTTCGGCGGCTTCATGAAGAAGAAGGAAGGCTAAGCCCTCCAACCGCGCACAAAATCAAAGGGCGTCGGATCACTCCGGCGCCCTTTTGCTTTGGCAGTGATCGCTGAATTTCGTTACCGCCCAAACGCCTGCGTCAGCTTCGCCAATTGCTCCGACACTGGGTTCGCCGCGGTTTCACCGCCGGTTTCGTACATGGTCTCATCCAAACGCCGCACGCGCTCATAGATCGCCGCGCCGCGAATGATCAGCGCCTTCAGCGCCTCCGGCAATTCATCCGAGCCCGCGAAGGTCGCGGCCGGCTGCTGCTCGCGCGAGATAAGGCGATATTTCTCGCTCGCCGCCTCCTCGAGCTTAATTTCACCATCTCGCACCGCGCGCTGAACGAGCAGCCACGAGGCCACCTGCATCAGCCGCGTCGTCAGGCGCATGCTTTCGCCGGCATACGCGAGCGCCGCGCCGCGCGACAGGCGTTTGGAGGCGGCCCGGCCCGGGCCATCCAAATAGGCCGCGGTTTCCTCAACCAGGCCCATGCCCTCCTTGAAAGTGCGCTCGAAAAGCTCCGAACGGGCGAAGTCGATCGCCCGTTGCGCGTCGAAATGTGGCCTTTGAGGCGAAGTCTGGTTCGTATCGGTCATGGGCCAGTCAGGTTCGCAAGCTGCGGGCCGAAGCTGGCCATTCGGTTAAGACGGGCGGGCGCCGAACACAGAATTCGCCGCCTCCCGCTGAGCGCGCTTCGATACAATCATGCGCTCGCACTGAACGATCTCGGCCTTTAGCCGTTCGATCCGGGCCTCAAGTTCGTCGACAGACGCATTCTCAAGCTGCGCCTCCAGCGATAAAGCCTTCTTCGCCGCTGGAGCAAAGGGATCGTCCTCGATCATTCGCTGACCTCCTGCCCATGCACTCTATCCTAGATCAGCGTAAGCTTTAAGCCGCTGTCCGGCTCGGAGGAACAAACGTGCAGAAGATTGTCCATGGCCCCGATGTTCCGCTTCACCTCGCCGTCGTGGCGCGGCCCGAGCCTGGACCTCACGAGATCCTGATCCGAGTCGCCGCCGCAGGCGTGAACCGCCCCGATCTTACCCAGCGCGCCGGCTTCTACCCACCACCTCCGGGTGCGCCCGAAACCCTAGGCCTCGAAGTCGCGGGCGTCATCGAAAGCGTCGGCGCAAACGTCACACGCTGGCATGCGGGCGACGAAGTGTGCGCGCTACTGCCTGGCGGCGGCTACGCCACCTACGCGATCGCGCACGAAGGCTCGGTGCTTCGTGTGCCTAAAGGCCTCTCGCTCACCGAAGCCGCGGCGCTGCCTGAAACTGTCTTCACTGTTTGGGCCAACGTTTTTGAATCGGGCGCGCTGCAACCACGCGAGGCATTGCTCGTCCATGGCGGCGCCTCCGGCATCGGCACCACAGCAATCCAAATGGCAAAAGCCCATGGCGCGCGCGTCCTCGCCACAGCGGGCGACGCCGCCAAAGTGAAGCTCTGCGAAAAGCTCGGCGCCGATCGCGGCATCAATTATCGCGAAGAGGATTTCGAAGCGGTCGCCAATTATTCCGGCGGCGTCGATGTCGTGCTCGACATGGTCGGCGGCGCCTACGTGCAGAAGAACCTCAACATCCTCAACGATCGCGGGCGCTGCGTGATGATCGCCTTCCAACAAGGCCCGCAGGCCGAACTCAATCTCATGCGTCTCATGCTGAAGCGCTTGACGCTGACCGGCTCCACGCTGCGCTCGCGCTCCAACGAAGAAAAAGCCCGCATCGCCCGCGAAGTCGAACGCGTCGTGTGGCCCTGGATCGAAGCGGGCAAAGTAAAGCCCGTGATCGACTCCATCTTCCCGCTCGCCGAAGCTGAACAAGCCCACGCTCGCCTCCAAAGCGGCGGTCACGCCGGCAAGGTGGTGCTGACAACCGGCAGCTGATCATGTTTAGCGATCAGCATCGGCCGCTACATCCACCGGCGCGCTAAATTACGCGAGAAGCGCGCCCGGAACTCGCCTTCCAGACGCGCGCGTTCGAAGCTCCCTCCACCCAGGCGTACAGCCTGTGATCACGCGCGGTTTGGCGCGCGTAGGGGAGCACACCATGCGCAAGCATCTTGCCATGCTGGCGCTGACAGCCCTGATGGCGGGCATTGCCACGAGCGCACACGCGCAAGGCTCTTGGTATGTTCGCGGCGATCTTGGCTACAGCGTTGGCGGCCAGCTCGATACGAGCTTCGAAGTCAATGACGAAGAAGAATTGGAAACGCGGCCGCAGTCCGCGCCCAGCGGCGGCAACGCCGGCCCGCAAGCGCTAACGATCAGCCAGAGCTTCGATTTCGAAGACGACTGGATGTTCGATGCCGCCGTTGGCCACGGCTACGACAACGGCTTCCGCGCCGAAATCGAACTTGCACGCCGCGACAACGACATCTCGAACACGACCGTTGACGCACAAGCCACATCGCTGATGATCAACGGCTATTACGACTTCAACCGCGGCGGTCGCTTCCAGCCGTACGTTGGTCTTGGCGTCGGTTACGCCAAAGTCGACATCAACAATGACGACGACAGCAACTTCGCCTGGCAAGCCATGGCGGGCGTCGGCGTGCCGGTGAATCAAAACCTCACGCTCGATCTTGGCTACCGCTTCATGTCGGTGGACGATCTCGACTTCAGCGGTCTCAACGCCGACTACGAACATCAGGCCGTTACGCTTGGCGTTCGCTACCAGTTTGGCGCGCCGCCGCCACCGCCGCTGCCGCCTCAACCGCCTACGCCGCCGACACCGCCTACTCCGCCGCCGCCTGTGTGCCCGACGTCGGAATTCACGGTGTACTTCGAATGGGATCGCGCTGATCTCAATCAAGCGGCGCTGGAAGTGATCGACCAAGCGATCGCACGTGCTGCGCAATGCAACACCAGCGCTGTCGCTGTCGTCGGCCACACCGATACGTCCGGCTCGACGCGCTACAATGCGGGCCTCTCGGAGCGTCGCGCTGGCGTCGTCCGGGACGCACTCGTCGCGCGTGGCATCGCCGCCACCGCCATTACGGCGCAAGGCCGCGGTGAAACCGAACTCGCACGCCAAACGCGTGACGGCGTTCGTGAGCCGCTCAACCGCCGCACGGCGGTGACGATCACCTTCCACTGATCCGTCAGAAGGTCAGTTCTCGGGCCCGGCAGAAAGCCGGGCCCGTTTTCTTTTAGGGCTTGGCGTTTTCCGAACGGACGTCCTTGCCTTTGCGTACGCGCTCGGCGCCGCCAAACACATCTTCCTCCGGCACAGGGCGATCCCCGCCCTTCGGCCCAGGCGTGGTCGGCGTCTCGCCCGGCTTCACACCACTCTTTGCGTCTTTCTGGCTCTCAGGCGGCCGCGGCTCTGCCATGAAATTCTCCTTCGAAGAGCAACAGCCAAGAGTCGGTGCGGTTCCTGCGGATCAGACGCGCTCCCTGTGCCCCAAAACTCCACCCCCGCTCAGGTTGAGTATTCCCTTTCGCAAGTCCCGGCGCTATATCCCGCCCAACTGACTTCGTCCGCGCCCGGATGCGTCAGCCCGTTGCACCAGATGGCTAGCGCCTGGCGACGACGCCGGGCGCTTTTGCATATCTGGAGCCTCCCCATGACATCGAACGTGCTGATGCCGAAGGCCACCGCAGTTTGGCTGATCGAGAACACATCGCTGGCCTTCAAACAGATCGCCGAATTCACGGGTCTTCACCCCCTAGAAGTTCAAGGCATTGCCAACGAAGATGTCGCCAAGGGCATTCGCGGCGTTGATCCGATCGCTGGCGGCTTCCTGTCCCGCGAAGAGATCGCGAGGGGGGAAGCCGACGAAACGCACGTCCTGAAGCCGCTTGAGCAAAAGCGCATCGATCTTCCGCAAGTGAAGAAGAAGGGCGCTCGTTACACGCCGATCGCCCGCCGCCAGGATCGTCCGGACGCGATCGCTTGGTTCCTGAAAAACCACCCCGAAGTCCCGGATTCCAAGATCGTGAAGCTGATCGGCACGACCAAAGCCACGATCGAACAAGTCCGCAGCCGCGCGCACTGGAACAGCGCACAGATCAAGCCGGTCGATCCGGTGACCATCGGCCTCTGCAGCCAGATCGAACTCGACGCCGTCGTCTCAGAAGCGGCCGCCGCCAAAGCGCGCGCGGATGCCCGCGCCGCCAAGGCGCAATCGAAGACGCTGAAGTCGGCCCAGGAAACCGTGCCGGCCGAAACGTACGAGCATGAGCCGGCGACTGAAGAGAACTAGAACCTAGCGCCGCCAGACCTGCCGCAACCGCGCGTCGCGGCCGCACCCGGCGCGATACGCGGCGTAGTGCGCCGGGTTCCGCCGCGCGTAATCGCGGTGATATTCCTCGGCCTCCGTGAAACGGCCGAGCGGCAAGATCGGGGTAATCACTTGCCCATTCACGCGGCCGCCAGCGATGACGGCGGCTTTGCTCGCTTCGGCGTCAGCACGCTGCTCCGGCGTGACGAAAATCGCCGGCCTGTAGCTTGAGCCGCGATCGCAGAACTGGCCGCCGTCGTCGGTCGGGTCAGTGAATTGCCAGTAGCGATCGACGAGTTGGCGATACGTGATCACGCTCGGATCAAACCGCACGCGCACGGCTTCGTAGTGCCCCGGATGGTTCTCATATGTCGGGTTGGCGTTGTGTCCGCCCGTATAGCCGCTCATCACAGCGACCACGCCCGGCAGCGCGCCCATATCGTGTTCCATGCACCAGAAGCAGCCGCCTGCGAACACCGCTTCTTGAACGTTCGCGGGCATCGGCCGCTCGGCTTGTTGAGCGGTCGAATCCTGCGGCGCAGAGCACGCAAAGAGGAACAACAGGCTGGCGAAGAGTACGCGGATCATGCCGTTGATACGTGTGACATCGCCGCGCGGTTTCAACGCGCCAACTCTGCGTCGATGCGCACAATCAAAGTGAGGACAACCGAAGTTATCCACCGCACTCACCGTCCGCGCCGCAGCGGACGCGTCTGCGCCCGCGCGCCAGCTAGGTGGTTAATGGTGATCGATGTTCTGTCGGATGACCTCAATCTCTTCCTTGAGCTTGAGTTTTTGGCGTTTCATCGCCGTCAGCCGCGTCATATCCGCGGATGGCCTTTTGGCTTCATTTTCAATGATCAAATCCAGATCCCGATGCCGGGCGTCGAGTTCGCGTAAACGCTGCTCGATAGCCATCGAAAGCGCCTCCTGTGCTTAGGGCGACACACAGTCTGCTCCGCTTTTTGGGGGTTGTCTCCTTACATCATCAACAAATTTTACCTTTCTTTCAGATGCGCCGTTTGCGACTCTGAAGCTTCAGAATCGTAAGCAGCTTTACAGCGCGTTTCGGCCATGGCTTAGCTCGCGTGCGGGCGGCGGGGTCCCGCGCAAAATCGCGAGAGCGCATGAGCGCCGGTGACGACGAATTCGACATCAGCGACACGCCTGAACGGCGTGCGCTGAAGGTCAGATTGGGCGAGATGCGCGAAGAGCATCGCGCGCTCGACAGCGCTATTGTGGCGCTGCAAGAGCAAAGCACCGGGGATGCTTTGCAGCTGGCGCGCTTGAAAAAGCGCAAGCTGGTGTTGAGGGACCAGATTCAATGGATCGAAGATCGGCTGATGCCGGACATCATCGCCTGACTTGGCTGGCGGGCGCCGCGTTGCTCGCGGCGACGCCAGGCGTTGCATTCGCTCAGCAATCGGAAGCCGAAAGCAAAGGCGTGTTCTCGATCGTCGTCGAGAACGACTCGCTCTCTTCGGGCGCCGACCGCAACTACACTTCAGGCATCAAGCTCGCTTACGTGTCTGAAGCTGATCGCGTGCCCGGCTGGCTCCGCAGCGCTGGCGGCTTCACGCGCGCGCTCTCAAACTCCGAACCGGACTTCTGGGGCATTTCGATCGGCCAATCCATTTTCACGCCGGAAGACATCCAAGCCAATCCCGCGCCGCCCGATCAGCATCCTTATGCCGGCTGGCTTTACATGCAGATCATGGTGAGCGCGGAGGAAGATCGCACCGACGGCCGTCGCCCGCGCTTCATCGATAGCTACGAACTCGAACTCGGCGTCACAGGTCCGTCCGCGCTCGGCGAAGAAGCGCAACGCGGCATCCATCAAATCCTTGGCGCACCCGATCCGCAAGGATGGGATAGCCAGCTCCACGACGAACTTGCCTTCGCCGTCTCATTCGATCGCCGTTGGCGCGCCGCGCGATTGTTCGGCGATTTCCTGGGCGGCCTCGAGGCGGATTTGACGCCAAGCGCCGGCGTCTCGCTCGGCACTTTGCGCACCGAAGCACGCGTCGGCGTCACTGCGCGCATCGGCCAGCGCATCGACAACGATTACGGCCCACCGCGCGTGCGCCCTTCTCTAGCGGGCGTCGAACACTTCAGCGGCGGCGCACTTTCGTGGTCGATCTTCGCCGGCGTGCAAGGCCGCGCTGTCGCGCACAACCTCTTCCTCGATGGCAATACCTTCGAAGATAGCGCTTCGGTTGAGCGCAATCCGTACGTCGCCGATTTCCAAACCGGCTTCTCGCTAAGCGCCGGAGATTGGCGCCTCGCTTACACCTACGTCTGGCGCACCGAAGAATTCGCAACCCAGCCCACACGCCAAGACTTCGGCGCGCTGGCGCTGAGCGTGCGGATGTAGCGCGCAGTTCTTTCGCAAGACGACAGTGCTTGAGCGGCTAGAAGCCCGCGAACGCCTGGCCTTGGGCGCGGCGCGCGTATTTGTCGGCGTACATCGCCTCGTCGGCGCGCGCGATTGCGGCCTCGGGGTCTTCCACCATCGCGATCGCATGCACGCCGAACGACGCGCGCAGCCGATGCGGCACGCCTGCATGAATGATCGCGGTGTTGTTGAGCGCAGCGCTCAGGCCTTCGGCCTTCACGCGCGCTTCCTCGGCGCTCGCCCGGTTGAGGATGACGCCAAACTCGTCACCGCCCAAACGGCCGACAACGTCGCTTTCGCGCACCGAGTCCAGCAGCAAACGCCCCGCATGCGCCAGCACGGCGTCGCCCGCGGCGTGGCCGTAGGTGTCGTTCAGAGACTTGAAGCCATCGAGATCGATGTAGATCACGGCGGCCGGAGATTTGTAGCGCTCGACCTCGGACATCGTCCGATGCAGCTCACGCAGGAACGCCCGGCGATTGAACACCGGCGCCAGCGTATCACGGTCGGCCAATTGCTCAGCGATCGCCAGGCGCTCGGCCGTCGCGTCCCGCTCGGCAACGAGTCGCTCAAGCGCCGCCAATCCAGCATCGGAAACATCGCGGCGCGACAGCCCCAGCCCTTGCAAGAGCTGGATCGTTCCCGGTCCGAATTTAGAATTGCCGAAACGCATGTGGGCAGCGCCTTTACCAACAGGGATGCGCCCGGGAGGTAAAGACTGCCTTAACCGCCACTGGCCGCGCCGTTGACGCCCGGGCTGGACGCCGCGCCCGGCTTCAATTACTTGGCCGTTTTTTAGGAGCAGCCGCAAAATGGCTACGCCGCCGGTGGGCCTGATCATGGGCTCAAAATCGGACTGGGACACGATGAAGGCCGCGGCCGAGACGCTCGATGCGCTCGGCGTCGCCTACGAGGCCAAGGTCGTCTCCGCCCATCGCACCCCCAAGCGCCTCTATGATTACGCCGCCAGCGCCAAGGCGCGCGGCGTGAAGGTGATCATCGCGGGCGCGGGCGGCGCCGCGCACCTCCCCGGCATGGCTGCTTCGATGACATCCCTGCCCGTGCTCGGCGTGCCGGTGCGCAGCAAGGACCTGAAAGGCCTCGATAGCCTGCTCTCGATCGTGCAGATGCCGAAAGGCGTTCCGGTCGGCACGCTGGCGATCGGCGAAGCCGGCGCCGCCAATGCCGGCATCATGGCCGCGTCCATCCTCGCGCTTTCCGACGAAGCCCTCGCCGCGCGCCTCGAAGCCTTCCGCCAAGCGCAGACCGACGCGGTGGGCGAAGACCCGCGATGAAGCCGCTGCCTCCCGGGAGCACAATCGGCATTCTCGGCGGCGGACAATTGGGCCGCATGCTTTCCATCGCCGCGGCCCAACTGGGCTTCGACGTCGCGATTTTCACCGACGAACAAGATAGCCCCGCCGCACGCGTTTCGGCGCGCACCACGATCGGCGACTATCTCGACAAAGCAGCGCTCACCGAATTTGCGCGTCACGTCGATGTCGTGACGACTGAGTTTGAGAACGTCCCCGCCGAAACGGCGCAAGCCTTGATCGACGCCGGCGCCAACGTCGCGCCGAGCCCGCACGCGCTCGCCATCGCGCAAGATCGCTTCGACGAGAAGAGCTTTTTCGCCTCGATGGGCATCGCCACGCCGCCCTTTGCCGCCATTAGCTCTCAAGCCGATCTCGACGCCGCCATTGCCGAGATCGGCGCGCCCGCCATCCTGAAGACGCGCCGCCTCGGCTACGATGGCCGCGGGCAAATCCGAATTAAAACCGCCGCCGATGCGGCCGGCGCTTACGCGCAACTCGGCGCGCCAGGCATCCTTGAAGGCTTCTGTGCCTTTGAGCGCGAAGTCTCGATCATCGCCGCGCGCGGCCATGAGGGCGCCATCGCCTTCTACGAGCTCAACGAGAACGAACACGCTGGCGGCATTCTTTCACGCACCACATTGCCCGCACGCGTCGGCGCCGCGGTCACCGCCGAAGCGCAACGCGCCGCGCGCCGCGTGCTCGAAGCATTCTCTTACGTCGGCGTTCTAACGATCGAATTCTTCGTCATGCCGGACGGCCAGCTCGTCGCCAACGAAATGGCCCCGCGCGTGCACAATTCCGGTCATTGGACCATCGAAGGCGCGCTCACGTCGCAGTTCGAACAGCACATCCGCGCCGTCGCCGGCTGGCCGCTTGGCCCGACAACGCGCGTCGCCGGCATCGAGATGCTCAACCTTATCGGCGAAGACGCAAACACATGGCCCGCCCTCGCCGCCGATCCCGACGCGCGCGTTCATCTCTACGGCAAGCGCGACGCACGCACCGGCCGCAAGATGGGGCACGTCACCAAGCTGAAGTTCTAGCGCGGAAACGCTTCGTCGCGCGCCGTGTAGAGCCAAAGCGGCGATGACGCCTCAGCGCCCGTAGCGAAAGCGCGCCGCAATGCCGACGGCGCTTTGCACGCCTTCGCTCACCGGCTTCATCTGGGCTTTAAGTTTCTCGAACTGCATCACGTTCTCAATGCGCGCATCGAGAAACGCCCAGGTCGGTTCGTGATCGGCGCTGTCGTCAGCGAACCAGCGCGCATAAGTGCTCGCCAGCACGCCGGAGAGAATGGTGCGCTTGGAATAAAAATTCTCGTCGGTGCTTTTGTCGCCCAACGCGCGCCAGATGTGATCGGCGGTGCGCCACAACAGCCGCGCCGCTTCCGGCGCCCGCGTCGGCCGCGCCAACGCCCGCGTCATCGCCCGCGCCGCTTCCTTGTACGGAGCTTGCGCCTCCAGCCGCAGCTGCACCGCCGCCCGCACCTTGTCGCGAATGCGCATGTTCGGCAGATCGAGATCGTCCAGTCCCGCCAGCATCGCCTCATCCGCCCGTTCGGCGAATGCATCGAAGAGGTCGAACACGCCCTTGGGACAGGCCAGCGCCGCCTCCCCCTCGCTCAAGCCGGCCTCGGCCACCGCCGCCCGGAGCGCGGCATCCGTCCAGCCAAGCTGAGCGGCATGGGCCGGGAAGGCCTCCAAAATGCGAGCGCGGAACCGGGCTGAGGGGGTGTTGGTCATGCCAAAAAGGTAGGCTTCTAAAGGCACGCCGTCGATGGACATCCCCGCGGCGTTTTGCTATTGCCGCGCCTTCGCTTCAGAACGAACAACCCCGGCGGATCGTCGGCGGGAGAGTTTGCGTTTGGGTTTTGGTTCACGGGAGACGGGTCCTGGTACAGATTTTCGTCCGCGATAACAACGTCGACCAGGCGTTGAAGGCGCTCAAAAAGAAGATGCAGCGGGAAGGCACTTTCCGCGAAATGAAGCGCCGGAACCATTACGAGAAGCCGTCCGAAAAGCGTGCGCGTGAACGCGCCGAAGCTGTGCGCCGCGCCCGTAAGCTGGCCCGCAAGCGCGCCCAGCGTGAAGGCCTGCTGCCGCGTCCGCCGAGCAAGCGCTAGACGCTAGAGTTTCTCAGGGGATTGAGAGGACGCCGTTCGGCCTTGGCCGGGCGGCGTTTTTCATTGGGGCTAGTCGCTGCTGCCCAGGCGCATCATCAGCGCCGCCGCCCCGTCCAGCTGCGCCCGCTCGGCCTTGGTCAGCCCCGCCACCCTTTTGGTCAGCAGCGCCAAGCGCCTGCGCCGCCCCTCCTCCATCACAGCCTTTCCCGCCGCCGTCGCCTCGATCCGGACCCCACGTTTGTCGTCCCGGTCGGCCTTCTTGCTGACCAGCCCGAGCACCTCGAGATCAGCGACGAGCTTCGACATCGTCGGCGCCGTCACCTGCTCTGCGCGGGCCAGCGCGCTCAAACTCTGCGGCCCCGCGAACACCAGAACCGACAGCGCCGAAAGCCGCGGCGCCGAAAGCCCCGTCTCGGCATCCGCCGCACGCACGCCGCGCAGCAACCGAATGGCGGCGCTGTGCAACCGCGTCGCCACCTCCAAAGCATCTGATTTGGCCATAAGCCGAAGATCGCTTGACTTATTTAGTTAGTCAAACTAATTATATGACGATCACGCAGGAGCCCGCCATGAATGACGCCCCGCCGCTTCTCTCCGGCATTTCCCAGATCGCGCTCGGGAGCGCCGATCCTGGAGCGCTCGCCGCTTGGTATCGCGACGTGCTGGGCCTTGCGGTGTTGTTCGAAGCCGGCGGCATGACGTTCATGCAATCGGGCGCCACGCGCCTGATGATCGGCCCCAACCATCACGGCGCAACCATTGGCGGCGACACCGTGATCTATTTCGAACCGCGCGATTGGAGCGCTGCGGAAGCCGCATTCGAAGCGCGCGGCATCGCCTTCCATCACAAGGCCGAGATTCTCCAAAGAGCGCCCGGTCGCGAACTCGCGCTTCGCGCGTTCAAGGATCCCGAAGGCCACCAACTCGCACTGCTCGGCTGGCGGGCGGCGGCGTAAGGTCAGTCGGGGTCTTTGTCGTAGTGCGTCATGCCGTCGGGCAAATGCACCCAAGCATGACGCCGCGCGTCATAGACCGAGACCTGCGGCGGCCCGAACGTCGAATCTCGGACGCATCCCAACGCGACGCTGAGGCTGCCTTCAACACCCTCTTCGGTATGAAACAGGTTCGTTCCGCACGTCGGGCAGAAGCGAAACCGAAACTGCGCGCCCTGATCGCCTGCGCGCACGTATTCCGTCGCCTCCCCGCTAACTTTGTACGCGCCGCGAAAGCCGGCAAGCGCTGCGAACACGCTGCCCGTCCGCCGCTGACATGCATAGCAATGGCAAAGTCCTACGCCGCGCGGCTGGCCCTCAAGCGCGATACTCAGTTGACCGCACTGACATGAAGCGATGTGCGTCATCGCTTACGTCGTTCGCTTCGCGCGATCCTGCTCGTTCGAGCCCTTGATCGCCTCGCGCGCCGCTGCCCACTCCGCATCGCCCCATTCGGCGAGCCTGCCGAAGCCGCCTTGGCCAGCGAGATATTGCCCGCCATCGATCGCGATGGTTTGGCCGTTGATGTATTCCGCGCCCGGCGACATCAGCAGCACAGCGAGATTGCAGAGCTCGTGCATCTGCCCCACGCGCGCCATCAGCGAAGGATTGTCCTCGCCGCCGCGCGCACGCGCCGCATCCGCCGTTTGCCCAGGCGAGAGCCGCTCCCACGCGCCTTTCGTCGGGAACGGCCCGGGCGCGATCGCATTAAAGCGAATGCCGTAGCGGCCCCACTCTACCGCGAGCGATTGCGTCATGACATTCAGCCCCGCCTTCGACATGGCTGACGGCACCGTGAACGGCCCGCCATTCCACACCCATGTCGTCAGGATCGAGCAGACGTTGCCCTTTTTGCCTTCAGCGATCCAACGTTTGCCGATGTCGAGCGTTACGAAGAACGAGCCGCGAAAGACGATATTCGAGATCGCCTCGAACCCGCGCGGCGAAAGATCTTCGGTGCGCGAGATGAAGTTGCCAGCGGCGTTGTTCATCAACCCCGTCAATGCGCCGCCCGAAGCCCAAATCTGATCCACCATCTCATGAATGGCATCGGCATTGCGAATATCGCACGCGATAGGCCAGACATTGCCGCCGTGCTTGCCCATAATCTCGTCGGCGGTTTCCTTCAGCACATCGCCGCGGCGCCCGCAGATGTAAACGTCGGCGCCCAACTTCACGAACGCTTCCGTCATTTCCTTGCCGAGCCCGGTGCCGCCGCCCGTCACGAGAATACGTTCGCCGGCCATCAGGCCGTCCTTGAACATGAGCTTAGAAGCGTCCATCGCGCGTCTCCCTATGGTTGGGAGCGATAACGCGCGCGCCAGACGTGATTGTCCAGTGCGACCTTGGGCAGGTCAGCCCTTCTTGCGCCGCCAGTTCGCGACGCTGACCTGATCGACAACGCCCGCTTTGAACACCCGCGCCGCCAACGCGAGCACGATCACGAGCGCCACCAGCATCAACGCGCCTTGCCCCGCGATCTCCATCCAAGACAAGCCGGTCGGCGCGCGTATCAGCAGCAAGAACGGCGTGAATAGCGGCACCCAACTCGCGGTCTCAACGATCGGCGCGTTCGGGTTATCCAGCGCCGGTCCCACCAGCATCATCGGCACTGCAAGCACCAACGCCACCGGGCCGAGCAATGTCTGCGCCTCCTGCAACGACTCGCAGAGGGAGCCCAGCGCCAAGAAGATCGCGCCGTACATGAGATATCCAGCGACGAACCCGATCACGAACGCCGTCAGCAAACGCGGATCGAGGAACGCCGCCGCGATCTGCCCGAACAGATTGTTGCTCATACTGGTCGCGGCCATGCTGAGTAACGTACCGCCCAGCGCACCCCAGAACACGAACAGCGTCGCGCTCACTGCCGCCACGCCGAGCAACTTGCCGATTAGCAATTCAAGCGGGCTGACGCTCGTCAGCAACGTATCCAAAATCTTGTTCGATTTTTCCTCGATCACGCCCGAAAGCAGCATGTTCGCGACCGAAAACACGACGCTCCACAGAATGAACGAGAGCGCCAAAGCCGCATAGAACGGCGCTCGTTGGCGCAGCGTGACCTCCCCCTCGCCGCCGCTTGGCCGGGGATCGAACTGCGCGATCGCCGGATCGAACGCATCAATCCGATCCGCCTCGCTCGCGGCCAAGCCTTGCGCGGCAAGCGCTTCGCGCTGCATCGCCAGGCGCAACGCCGAGCGCGCAATGTTCGACGGTTCGTCGTGGCTGAGATTGGTGCTCCAATATTCGATGCGCGGGGCGCCCGCTTCATCACGACGCAAGTTCAGCGCGCCATAGAGCGAGCGGCCATCCGGCAATGCGCGCTGACCATCAAGATAAGGCCGCAGCGCTTCGATACTGTCCGCGGGCGCATCGGCGATGCTGTAGCGCGGCGAGGGTTGCGGGAAGGCCCGCATCGCGTTGGGCGCGCGCGCTTGCACCATCTCACGCGCGGCTCGGATCGCCGCCGCGCGATCCGCTTCGGCATCGAACGCCGCCAGCGCATCCTGCGCAGCCATGGGCGCCGCCGCCGCGACGTAGGCTTCAATCTCCCGCCGGGCATCGCGCCGCGCTTGATCACGAAACGACTGGACCACGAGATCCGCGTCGCCCTGCTGCTCTGCCAGCACCGCCAGCACGCGCGGCGGCTCGGCACGTGCCAGCAACACCGGCGCAAACAGCAGCACGGCCACGATGAACGGCGCGGTGATCAGCGAGAGCCAGAAGCCCCAAGCGCCGATGTAAGCGAAATAGTCGCGCCGCGCGACAAGGAGAACGGTTGAGGTGCTCATTCGGCGGCGCTCGGCTTCATTTTATCGCCCACAAGCGCAACGAACGCTTCATGGAGGCTCGCGCGCGCCGGTTCGAACAATGAAAGCGGCGCGCCGACCTCAACGCACGCCTGCAACAATTGCCGCGACCCCATCCCGTTGTCGAGCCGCGCGCGCCAGCGTTTGTTGCCGTGCTCTTCGCCGTCGAAAGCGATGTTGAACCCGCGCGGCGCCAGCGCGCCAGCCAGATCAAAGTCGCCGTCCGTTTCCAGCATTGCAACACTCGGCGCGAGGGCGAGCGCTTCGGGCACCGTGCCTTCAAAAGCCTTCGCCCCTTCCGCGATCAGCAAGATGCGATCGCACAGCCGCTCCGCGTGCTCCATGATGTGCGTGGAGAAGAGGATAGTGCGTCCCGCCGCCGCTTGCGCGCGAATAGTATCTTCGAGCACGCGCTGGTTCACCGGATCGAGTCCGGAGAACGGTTCATCAAAAATAATCAGCTCCGGATCGTGCGCGATGGCGCCGAGAACTTGCACCTTCTGCGCCATGCCCTTCGACATCGTCTTGATCTTCTTGCCCCGTACTTTGCCGAGGCCGTGATCCTTCAGCAGCGCATCCGCGCGCTTGAACGCTTTGCCAGATGGCGTTCCCTTGAGCCGCGCCAGATACGCGATCGCCGCGCGCGCGCTCATCGAACGATAGAGCCCGCGCTCCTCCGGCAGATATCCAACACGCTGCAGAGTTTCCCGCGAGACCGGCCCGCCGAGCATGGAGATGTGCCCCTCGCTCGGCTTCAGAACGCCGACAAGCATGCGCAACGTCGTCGACTTGCCGGCGCCATTTGGGCCAAGCACGCCGTAAATCGACCCTTGCGGGACGGAGAAACTAATGTCGCGGACCGCGGTGCGCGCGCCATAGCGCTTGACCAGGCCTTCTGCTTCAAGCGCTGCATTCATGCGCGCCCACGTTTACGTGGCTTTCTGGCGAGATCAAGCGCGACACGACGCGCTTTCACGATTGACGCTGCCGCGCGAATTTGCCTCCGCCGCCGCCCGCGACGGGCGAGACGTGAAAGTTTGGAAGAACCCGTTTCGTTCGCTTGCGGCGCCCTGAAAGGAGGCGTTAGCTCCGCACCATATTGGACTACGGGAGGGAATAATGCCTGCGCCCGATCCTGACAAATTGAACGCCTTTCTGGGCAAATTGGTCGGCGACTTGGGCGCCGCGGCGAGCGCCGCACTGGTGCTGCTGGGAGACCGGCTCGGCATCTACAAGGCGATGGCCGATGGCCGTGCGGTAACGCCGGAGGAACTCGCCGAAAAGACCAAGCTCAATGCGCGCTATTTGCGCGAGTGGCTCTCAGCACAAGCCGCCGCCGGCTACGTCGACTACAACTCCAAGAGCAAGAAGTTCAAACTCAACCCCGAACAATGCGCCGCATTCGCAGACGAAGGCGGGCCGGGATTTTTCGCCGGCGCGTTCGAAGTCGCGCAAGCCATGTGGCTCGACGAACCAAAGGTCGCCGCCGCATTCAAGAGCGGCAAAGGCGTCGGTTGGCACGAGCATTCGCACTGCCTCTTCCGCGGCACCGAACGCTTCTTCCGCCCGGGCTATAACGCGCACCTCGTCTCGCACTGGATACCAGCCCTGAAGGGCGTGGAAGAGAAGCTGAAGAAAGGCGCGCGTGTTGCAGACGTCGGTTGCGGTCACGGCGCATCAACGATCCTGATGGCCCTCGCCTACCCGAAGTCGAAGTTCTACGGCTACGATTATCACGAGCCTTCGATCCTCCGCGCCAAGCAACTTGCGAAAGAAGCCGGCGTCGCCAAGCGCGTGACGTTCGAGAAAGCGAGCGCCAAGGATTATCCGCCGCTCGAATACGACCTCATCGCCTTCTTCGATTGCCTGCACGACATGGGCGATCCCGTCGGTGCCGGCAAACACGCGCGCAGCGCACTTGCGCCCGACGGCGCCTGGATGATTGTCGAACCTTTCGCGCACGATGATCTGAAGGACAATCTGAACCCCGTTGGCCGCGTCTATTATTCGGCCTCGACGATGATCTGCACGCCCGCCTCGCTTAGCCAGGAAGTCGGCTTAGGCCTGGGCGCGCAAGCCGGCGAGGCGCGGCTGAAAAGTGTAGCCAAGGAGGCCGGCTTCGCTAAATTCCGTCGCGCCGCCGAGACGCCGTTCAACCTGGTGTTCGAGGCGCGCGCGTGAGCTAGCGCCTCGAGGGGACTTGAATGAGAGCATTGATTTTCGCCGCCGCAATGTTCGCGGCCGGCGCAGCACAGGCCGAGCCCGTCAATTACACGCTCGATCCTGCGCACACTCAGGTCGCGTTCTCGATCGATCGCTTCGGCTTCAACCACGTGCTTGGCCGCTTCGATAGCGTGACCGGCGAAATGGTCATCGATGAAGCCAATCCCGCCAACTCGTCGGTTCACGCCGTCATCCAGGTCGCCAGCGTCGATACCGGCAACGACGCACGCGACGAGCACCTGCGCGCCGAGCGTTGGCTCAACGCACCACAATTCGCGACCATGGAGTTTCGCTCCACCGCCGTGCGCACGACCGGCGAGCACACTGCCGAAGTCACCGGCAATCTGACTCTCCTTGGCCAAACGCATCCGGTCACGCTCAACGTCACGCTCAACAATATCGGCGAAGCCGGCACGAACCGGCGCCGCACCGCGGGCTTCTCCGCGACCGGCACACTCAACCGCTCCGCCTGGGGCTCAAGCACCGGCTCGGGCGCCATTGGCGACGCCGTGCGCATTCAGATCGAAGCGCTCGCGCAAGTCGCGGCGACGAACTGATGGCGTACTGGCTGGTCAAGAGCGAACCGGGCACGTGGTCCTGGGATGAGCACGTGAAGAAAGGCGCCGATGCCTGGACCGGCGTGCGCAATCACCAAGCCAAGGCCCATCTCAAGGCAATGAAGAAAGGCGACCGCGCCTTCTTCTATCATTCGGGCGAAGGCAAAGAGATTGTCGGCGTCACCGAGGTCATCAAGGAAGCCTATCCGGACGCCACGGATAAGACTGGCGCGTTCGTGTGCGTGGATCTCAAAGCTGTCGAGCCATTGAAGACGCCGGTGACGCTCGCGGCGATCAAGGCGGACAAGAAGCTTGCCGACATGGTGCTCGTGAAGAACTCGCGCCTCTCCGTGCAACCCGTGACCGCCGATGAATGGAAGACGATCCGCAAGATGGGTGGACTGAAGTGAACTATCTCGATCCCAAACGCTTTGGCGCCGACGCCATCGCCGCCGATACCGCCGCAATCAACGCCGGCATCGTGCAAGCGACGAAGGACATGGCGAACTGGTGGGACGTCGGCGCCCAGCGCGTGCGCGACGAACGCGCCAGCGGCAACGGCGTGTTTCCCGCGCCAGTGAAATCCGATCGCGCGCGCTGGATCGAGATCGACGGCCCCGCCGGCAAGGTGAAGTTGCGCGTCATTGCGCCTGCCAACCCGCGCGGCGTCTATCTGCACATTCACGGCGGCGGTCACGTACTCGGCGCCGCCGACCAGCAAGATCGTCTGCTTGAGCGCATCGCGGATGAAACGCGCCTGACAGCCATCAGCGTCGAGTATCGCTTGGCGCCGGAGAACCCCTATCCCGCTGGCCCGGATGATTGCGAAGCCGCCGCGCTCTGGGTCGCTGATCACGCCAAGGATTTTGGCGGCGAAACCATAGCCATCGGCGGCGAGAGCGCCGGCGCGCATCTTTCGGCGCTGACCATGCTGCGCCTTCGCGACAAGCACGACCGCACGCCGTTCAAAGCCGCCAACCTCGTGTTCGGCATTTTCGATCTCAGCATGACGCCAAGCGCGCGCGCCTTCGGCGACGAGCGCCTCGTGCTGCGCACGATCGACATCGTGAAATTCGGCGAAGCGTTTCTGCCTGGCGTCGATGCCGAAGCCCGGCGGGCGCCACAATACTCACCGCTCTATGCCGATCTCCGCGGTCTCTGCCCGGCGCTCTTCACCATCGGCACGCGCGACGCGCTGATCGACGACAGCCTCTTCATGCACGCGCGCTGGATCGCGGCCGGAAATGCGGGCGAACTCGATATCTATCCGGGCGCCTGCCACGGCTTCATCGCCTTCCCGTACGCGCAGACGTTCGCGTCACTGAAGAAGCAAGCGGACTTCTTGAACGCCGCGTTGGCCTAAGCTTTACGCAAACGGGACAGCTTTGTGGCGGCAGGCGTTCGGCGCGCATAGACGCCCGCTCGTCTCATGGAAATTGCCGTACACTTTTCCGTGTGCGCCACTGAACTCTAAGTTGGAGGGATCAATGATTGCGATTACGCGCCGACATATGTCGGCTTCGGCGGCGGCATTGCTTGCGGGCTGCGCGACGCAGACCAACACGTCGACGGCGCCGCCCACGCGCGCGCCGGCCGCGATCGGCGCCTGGGGCATCGATCTCACCAGCCGCGACACAAGCGTCCAACCCGGCGACGACTTCTTCCGCTACGTGAACGGTCACTGGCTCGATACCACCGAAATTCCCGCCGACCGCGTCACATGGGGCACCTTCTCCATCCTCGCCGAAAAGGCCGAGCGCGACGTGAAGGCGATTATCGATGAGGTTTCCGCTGCGGGGGGCGCCCCTGGCTCGAACCAGCAGAAGATCGCCGACTTCTACAATTCCTATAACGACCAGGCGGCCATCGAAGCTGCCGGCATGACCCCAACGCAAGCCGATCTCGCCGCCATCGATGCGATGCGTACGCACGAGGATGTTGCGCGCCTGATTGGCCGCCCAGACATCGCGCTCGATTTCCCGCTCGCGATCTACATCGATCTCGATGAGCGCAATCCCGATCGCTTCCTTGTTCAGATGACGCACGGCGGCCTCTCGCTGCCCGACCGCGAATACTATCTCAGCCAAGACGCGGCCTTCGCCGAAATCCGCCAGCAATTCCAGGCGCACGTCGGCCGCATGCTCACCGCTGGCGGCGTCAGCGGCGCGGAAGTCAAGGCGCGCCAGATCTTCGCGCTTGAAACGGAGATCGCGCGCCATCATTGGCCGATCGAACAACGCCGCGAACGCGAGCGCATCTACAATTTGCTCAACCACGCGCAAATCCGCGCCCTCGAACCGCGCTTCCCGTGGGATGCATGGCTCGAAAGCGCCGAGCTCGGCAGCGTGCAGGAGGTAAATGTCCACGAATTGAGCGCCATGCAGCCGCTAGCGCGCACAGTGCTCAGCACGCCGGTGGCAACGTGGAAGGCCTACTTCACCTACAAGTATCTCGTGAACTACGCCGCCGTTCTGCCGCGCGCGCTGGACGACGAAAATTTTGATTTCTACAGCCGCACTCTGAACGGCCAACAACAGCAACGCGATCGCTGGCGTCGCGCCGTCACCGCCACCAACGGCGCGCTTGGCAAGGCCATCGGCCAAATCTACGTGCAGCGCCATTTCTCAGCCGATGCGAAGGCGCAGATGCTGGCGCTGGTCGAGAACATGCGCCGTGCGTACGGGGAGCGCATCAACGCGCTGACCTGGATGTCGCCGGAGACGAAGGTTGCGGCGCGTGAGAAGCTGCAGACCTTCCTGCCGAAGATCGGATATCCAGACAATTGGCGCGATTACTCGGCGCTTGAAGTGCGCGCCGGCGATGCCTTCGGCAACCGCAAGCGCTCAGGCGCTTACCAATGGCGTTACGACGTGGCGCGCCTCGGCCGGCCGACTGACAAGTCGGAATGGCTCTACATGGATCCCCAAGAGATCAACGCCTATTACAATCCGGTCTTTAACGAGATCGTTTTCCCGGCCGCTATCCTGCAGCCGCCCTTCTTCGATCCGAATGCTGACCCAGCCGTGAACTACGGCGCCATCGGCGGCGTCATCGGCCACGAAATGGGTCACGGCTTTGACGACCAGGGCGCCAAGTCCGATGCGCACGGCGTGCTGCGTGATTGGTGGACCGCACAAGACGTGCAGCGTTTCAGCGCGCTCACCGCTTCACTGGCGACGCAATATTCGGGCTTCGAAGCGCTACCGGGTTTGCATCTCAATGGCCAGAACACATTGGGCGAGAACATCGGCGACAATGGCGGCCTGCAGGTCGCGTACTATGCTTATCATCTCGCGCTGAATGGCGCCGAAGCGCCCGTGCTCGATGGCTTCTCCGGCGATCAGCGCTTCTTCATGTCCTGGGCGCAAGCGTGGCGCACGAAGATGCGCGACGCCTTCCTGCGCACGATCGTGACTTCGGATGAGCACTCGCCGGCATACTTCCGCTGCAACGGCACGGTGCGAAACATGGATGCGTGGTACGCCGCGTTCAACGTACAGCCGAGCAACGCGCTCTATCTGCCGGATTCGGAGCGTGTAGAGATCTGGTAGGCCCCCTCACGCCTGCCAGGGGCGCCCTTTCCATCGCCCCCAAGTGACGAAGGAAAGGATAGGACGCCGGCGCGGAGACCCACAATCACCCTGCGCCGGCGTCCGAAGCCTAAAGGTCTGGAGGCGTCCTATTGCCCCTCCAGTTCCGCCAACAATGCACTCATGTCGTAGACATCGGCAAGAGCCATGCGAATGGCGGTTGAAGCGACGGTGACCGAGCGGTTGAGCGAGCCGTCGTAGAAGTACTCGCCTCCAAGCGAGTGAATGTTGCCATCAAATACCGCCCCGACGACGCGCCCTTCGCGATCCAGCAGCGGGCTGCCCGAATTGCCGCCGATCACGTCGTTGCTGGTCGAGACGTTGAAGATGGTGTTCGGGTCCAGGCGCGGGCGCGCGTTAATCCAGCTTTGACTCAAGACGAAAGGCGGATGACCCGTCGCGCGCTCGTAGAGGCCCGCCGTGTGCGTGAACGCCGGCGCCGTGCGGCCGCTCGGCTCGCTCCAGCCTTCGACCCGGCCGTACGAAACACGCGGGCTGAACGTTGCATCCGGATACTGCGCTTCACCGAACGCGCGGAAGCGCGCACGCGCGATGCGCTCATGCGCGCGTGCGACCGGGCCTTCGACCTGCTCCACGTAACGCGCGCGCGCGGCGCGTGCGTCTTCGTCCCAGGCGCGCACGAACTGGATCATCGGATCGTCCGACGCTGCGACCGCCGCCGCGCCACCGTCCCACAATTGCTGACGATACGCCGGATCGGCCAGGCGCGACCGCGACAAGCGATCGGCCAGCGCTTCGGGACTTTCGTTGCCGAGAATACGCCGCGCCGTCGGGTCATCGACGGTGAGATATTCGCGCAGCTTCGAGAGCCAGAACGCGAGGTGGATCTCTTCGAATTCCGGCGTCACCGGCCGTTGCGCGCGGATGCTCTGCGCGATCGAAGGCAAGCGGGCTTCGGCGTAACGCGGCAGACGCTGCTCGTTTGGTTTTTCGCGCTCAGCCGCGCCACGCACGATGTCGCGCGCCCAGCCAAACAACAGCGAACGCTCGCCCGCGCGCGCTTCCAGATATTGATACTGATAGAACATGCCCCGATACGCGACCTGGGCTCGTTCGATCTCGCCCCACGCATCACCAACTTCGCGCTGTGCGGCGCGATTACGGTGGACGCGCGTTTGCAAATCGGCTTGTCGCTCCGCGACGCGCGCGAAGCCGGCCGGATCAGCCAGCGCTTGGCGCCGACCCGAGAGGCCCTTGAACGAATTCTCGACGCTCTGAAGCGCACTCGAAGCAATACGCGCCTGATCCGGGCCCATCGCCGAGTATGCGATCAGCCGCCCGCGAATTTCCGAAAGCGAGGCGATCTGCCAAGGCAGGCTCATGTCGCGCTCGAACGCGAGCTCCGCCGTTGTGCGCAGACGTGATGTGCGGCCTGGATTGCCGGCAATGAGCACGATCTCATCTTCCTGCAACGGCGTGAACCGCATCGACAGGTGGTTCGGCGTCGCAGCCGGCGCGCCATTGTCATAGACACGCAGGAACGAGAAATCGATGTCGTAGCGCGGGAAGTTGAAGTTGTCTGGATCGCCGCCGAACGCGGCCATGCCATGCTCCGGCGCGAACACGAGGCGCACATCGTCAAAGCGCTTGTACTGATACAGCGCATAGCGCCCGCCTTGATAAAGCGTGACGACTTCGCAGCGCGTCGTGCCAGAACTGCAGCCTTGCTCAAGCCGCGCAATCTCCGCATCACGCGTGCGCGCGAATGCGTCGGGGGCGACGCCCGCGGTCGCAGTCTCGATATTCGACGTGACGTTGGCGATGCTCATCAGCACGTCCACCGTCATGTTCGGGCAGCGCAACTCTTCCTCGCGCGCCCGCGCGAAGAAGCCATCGGCAATGTAATTGCGATCCGAGGTCGAGAGCGAAGTGACGCACGAGATCACGCAGTGATGGTTGGTGAGCACAAGACCCTGCCCGCTCACGTTCGAGGCAGAGCATCCAGGAACGCGCGCGATGCCGGCCATGACGCGATCGAGCCACGACTGATCTGGCGCCCAGCCCAATTCTTCGCGCATGCGATCGGCTGGGAAGTTGTCGAACGTCCACATGCCTTCGCCGGCCATCGCGGGCGATGCCGCGGCAGCGGACAATCCAAGAATGCTGGCTGCTGTGAGTGTCGCGCGCAAATTCTGGCGCATGAGGCCCCCAAAAGATTCGAAGAGGCCGTCATTAAGAGCGCAATCGGCGCCGCCGACGCAAGGTCAGCGGCGCCGCAGTGTCACTGCAAGCTCAGCGCGGCCAGAAGTTCCGTCTTCACTTCAGGCGACAGTTCTTCCGCGTCCCGAACGAAATCGCGAACGGCGGCTTCGTCCGCGCCGGTGATGCGCACGTAGGCCGTGTCGTCCGCTTCGCCGGGGCCGCCCTCGTCCGCGTGCACGACGATGTTCTGCTCGCCGCCGCCAATGGAGAGCGCGACGCGACCGTTTTCGCCGCTTTTATCTTCGTCGTTGCCGGAGACGCTCATTTCGAAGCCCGGCAGGCGCATCGCGACGACTTCCGGCAGTTCGTCACTGCCCTGCGGCGGCGGTTCGCCCGCAAGCGCTTGCGCGCGGCTCGTGTCCATCAGCGCCGACGCGCCTTCGGCGGCGCGCGCGCCAACAGTGCGGCCATCGGGCGTGGTAATTAAATAAGTTTGCTGCGCAGCGTCGGCGCGGATTTCCAGGGTATAGCCACCGCTACTGCTGCTGGCGTTATCGCCGCCACTGCTTTCGACGGAGGCATCGCAGCCCGCCAATACCGCCAACGCCAAGACCGCGATCAGTGCACGCATGCGCATTCTCCCTCGTCACCCCACTGGGATGCGAGTTTAGGTCAGAATGGATGCATCAGCCAACGCCGGCATTGAGCGCGAACCGGCCATGGGCGGCCGGAGCGGCGCACCGATTGGGCGGCCGACAACCGGACACGAGACCGCCATGCGCGATCAGCAGATCACGGCGACTAAGGCCATGCGGGCCCCACGCGGCTTCTAGCGCAGGACCCACCGGCTGCGAATACTCAGCGGATGCGCTCGAAGCGCACGACCTTCTGCTCGCGATCAAGATAGGCCACGCGATAGCCGGCGCGGCTCCAGGCGTGAGAGGCCGAGCCTTCTTCGCTATTGTCGTTTGACCAAAACGAGCGGTGCTTGGTTGCGCTGGGCGGCAGCGTTTTGCCGATAATCTGCTCGATGTCTTCGAAGGTCAGCATTTCCGGCCGGCCGCGACGGCGTTCAAGATGAGATTGCAGCGGCTGATACTTGCGCAACGCAGACATTCACGCGCTCCCTTCGCGTTGTCCGGACCGGGTCCGGAACGGTCACGGGTAGGAATGCTGAACTGATTTGCGGCTTATGCACAGGGGGTGCGGAATGAGTCGTGCAGCCTCATATGTTCGAATAATTGCGCAGCCGGAAAGATCGAAGCACGCTGCGCCGCGCGAGGAGTGTTGAGATGAGAGACGTCGCCATCGTCAGTTATTGCCGCACTGGCATCGCCAAGGCCCAACGCGGCGCGCTGAATCAGACGCACGGCATCGCGATGGCCGCACACGTGATGAAGGAAGCGGTTTCGCGCGCCAAGATCGAAGCCGGCGAGATCGAAGATGTCGTGCTCGGGTGCGGACTTCCCGAGGGCGCAACGGGCCACAACGTGGCGCGCAATGCGGCGCTCTATGCAGGCTTTGGCGCCGGCGTGCCTGGCATCACGGTGAACCGCTATTGCGGCTCGGGGCTGACGGCGGCATCGTTCGTGGCAAACGCGATTGCACGCGGCGAGATCGCGTGCGGCATGGCCGGCGGCGTTGAGAGCATTTCGCTGGTGCAGTTCAATCTGAACTTCAACGGCTTCTTCTACGAGCCGCTGCAGCAGATGATGCCGGCCGTGTGGTGGACGATGAACCAGACGGCGGATTTCGTGGCCGAGAGGTATCAGATCAGCCGTCGCGATCTCGATGAATACGTGGTGATGAGCCAGAAGCGCGTCGCCGAAGCAAATGCCGCCGGCAAGTACGCTGACGAGATCGTGCCGTTTGCGACCAAGATGAAGGTGACGGACAAGGCGAGCGGCCAGAGCAGCATGGTCGATGTGACGCTCGATCACGATGAAGGCCCCCGCCCCGACACCACGATCGAGAAGCTCTCGGCGCTGAAGCCCGTTCTCGAAGGCGGCACGACGACAGCGGGCAATGCCTCGCAACTCTCCGATGGCGCGGCTGCGGTTGTGATGATGGATGCTGAGCTCGCGGCCAAGCGCGGCCTGCCAATTCTCGGCTATTGGCGCGGATTTGCGCTGGGCTCTGTCGCGCCTGAGGAGATGAGCATCGCGATCACGCCGGCGATCCGCAAGCTGATGAAGCTCAACGCGGTGAACGCAGGCGATGTTGATCTTTGGGAGCTGCACGAAGCGTATGCGGTGACGACGCTTTATAATCAGCGCCAATTGGAGACGCCGTGGGAGCGCACGAACGTGAATGGCGGCGCCATTGCGTTGGGGCATCCCTACGGCATGAGCGGCATCCGTTATCTGGGTTCGACGCTACTTGAACTCGGACGCCGCAACGCCAAGCGCGCCATTGTCGGCGTATGCACCGCCGGCGGCATGGCGACGGCTGCGCTGCTCGAACGCTAAGAGCCCGCGACCTCTCGATCGCGGGCTCCTGCTTCAGCCTTGCTCGGATGCGATGATCCAATCGAGGATCTTTTCCGAGAAGCCATCGATGCGGCGCCAATCGCCGTGGCCGACGCCGTGTTGGTACGACGCGACGTTGACCATGTAGCCAAGGCCCTTCGGCGCATCGACGCGGTCGTGCGACTGTTCGTCGGTGAAGACGATCAAGCGCGCGCCCTTGCGATCGACCTCCTGAACCGCCCGGCCCAGATAGGTGCTCATATGCGGCTGCGACTTCACGATCGCATCGCGCAATGCGAAGCCGCGCCGCGCCGGCACTTTCTTCACCGCGTCTGAGAACGTGTAGATCTCTACGTCCTCGCAGATCTCGCGCGCGAGAACTGCAAGGCCGCACGCGGCGTCGAGACGGCGCATCTCGGAACGGCCGGACAACAGCCCGTCCATCGAGCCGGAGACGTCGACAAGCAGAATGGTTTTGCCCTTCAGCTTGGCGTGTCCCTCGATCGAACGGAACATGGCGTGTTCCAGTTCAGGCTCGACATCCGGCGCGTATTGCGCGGCCGCGATGAAGCGGTACGGCAACACGCGATCGGTGCGCATGTCGTCGAGCGCCTTGGCGATCTTCGCCTTCGGCACGCCGGCGACTTGCATCCCGCGCAGGTTTCGCAAGAGCGCTAGTGCGCCGAGCTTCTTCTCGGCGATCAAGCGCTCGAACGTCGCCTTCTTATCGGCGCCGGCCGAGAGGCCGACTTCCCAGGTGTCGGGCGCTTCGAGCTTGCCATCGACGAGTTGTTTCCAGACCTTCTCCTGGCGTTCATCCTTCGGCTTCGCGTGCGTGATGAACAGCACGTCACGCAGACGCACGGCGCCGTCGCGGTCGTACTTCGCGAGTTGGTACGCATCGAACTTGGCGAACGCGCGCGCCAGGCCCTTCTTGACCTGCGCCGAGACGGCAGCCTTTTTGCGTTGCTGCATCGGCCCCAAGGCATCGGCCCAGTAGATGGCGAGGAATTCGGTCAGCTCGTCCGGACGCTGGATGATACGCTCAAGCGTTTCCGCCACGAGGCCGCGATGCGTCTCGTGGCGCGCCATTTCACGCACGATCAGAAGCGGCGCGTGGCGCACCTTCATCTCTTCGCGCGCTTCGATGGCGAGCGCGGCGACGGCCTCGGCCTTCACCTTCGGCACGAGATCGCTCATGCGCTGGGCGATGGAGACGCCGTCTTCGTAGAACTGATCTTCCCAGAGCATGCAATTCATCAGCGCGCGGCGCAATTGCTGCTCCGGCGCGAACGCGCGGCCCTTTGCGCCTTCATGCGTGCGCACGGTCTGGGGCTTGTTCAACTTCACCATCACATCACCTTGGCTTCCTACTCCATCTTCAAACAACGCTGGCGCAAAGCGCCAGCAAAAGGTGTCAATCGGGGAACGCTTCGGTGTCCGCTCCCGGTTTCGAGCCGGGCTTCACCCAAAGAAGTAGCGCACACCTTCACCACCGACTGACTTCATTTGACGGGGAACGGGCGAGATCGCGAGCGCTTCCCCATGTCGGAAGCTGGCGCGCTTTGCGCATCCGAAGATGCGCCAGCGTTTCGCCCGTGCGAAGAACGCGATCTCTTCACCACCGCCAATTGCTATGCCGAGTTGGGGAACAGGCGGCGCCTGAATTGCCGCCGCAGCCGAAGCTGAAGCAGCACGTGCTCTACCCACTGAGCTACGAGCCGAAGCTCGGCGGGATTCGAACCCGCGACCCCGTCGTTAACAGCGAAGTATCAGATGCCTTCACCACCAACTCGACAATTTGGACCGATCCGGGGAACAGGCGAAACCTGAGACGCCGCCGAAGCGGCAAACGCGCTCTACTGCTGAGCTACAGGCCCCCATGAATATCGTGGACCTGGCGGGAATTGCACCCGCGCCTCGTCGTTGGGAAACGAAGTAACAGACTTCTTCACCACCGGATCGGAATTGGTTTTGTCGGGGAACGAGCGAGGGCGGTTTCAGCCACGCCATCGCAAAGCTTGAGACAAGGTCTCCCGCTCGGAGCCCGCGTCACGACAGCCCTCGCGAGGCCGCCTCCACGGTACGATGCATGTACTGGCGGGTGTCGAAACCCGCTTTTCCAAGAGCGAAGTATCCGCACTCTTCACCACCGACAAACTTGTAAACTCTCCTTTGTTTCCATGACAAAGGCTTCGGAGCGGCGGAAACAAAAACCCCTCCGGAGCAATCAGCTCGGGAGGGGCTCGAAAGATCGAACACGTTGGAATGGATCAGACCATTCCACCTCCGCGAGAAAGCGCGCGCATCTCATCGGCGCCGCAAACCGATGGCTTGCGTGCGTTGAGAGTCGGCTGAATGAATAGCTGTGCGCTTCTCATTTCACTTTCCCGGTTTTCGCCCGCGCCAATCGCGAGCGAAGGGGCGCGTGTATGATCTTTGTGCGACGTTGTGTCAAGCGGGAGGTTGCGGCGGAAGCACGATTTGGCACGTGTTCGGCAACGCGCGCACGTTGAAGCGATACTCGGCGCCGGCAGGAATGAGCACGTAGAATTTCGTGCCGTCCACTTGCGTGTATTCGATCGCGTAGTCGTTGGGACGACGGCAGGGGCGCATCGTGCTGTTGTACGTCGCGCAGTGCGACACGCCTGGGCCTGTGTCGAGCGAGACCATGCCGTTTTCGTGGATGCGCGCGCGGCCTTGCGCGGCGCCGGCTTCGCGCGCGGCGTTGTACGCCGCTTCGCTGACGATATCGCACGGCCGCGTTGGTGCGTTCGGCGGCGCCCAAGCTGGGCCGCAGGCGGCGAGCGCCATCAATACCAACGCCATTGCAGGCAACGCCTTCGTTTTCATTCGCCTCTCCCCTGCCTCGCGCAGGCATCATGGCGTGTGTTAGGGAGAACGGGAAGAGCGAGACGGAGGCGGCATGGCCGAGGCTTGGGATTTCGGACGCGGATTGAGCGGTTATGCGTGGCGCACGCCTGAAGCGCGCGCGAATGTTCTGATCACGCACGGGTTCGCTGAATACGCCGAGCGCTACTTCACGCGCTACAATTTGCTCGTGCCGAAGCTGAATGCGTACGGCTTCGATGTGTTTGGCTGGGACATGCGCGGGCACGGGCGATCGGTGGGCGCGCGCGGCGTGACAGATCTGCGTGCGGCGGTCACCGATCTCCGCGCGGCGCGGGCGAAGCTTGCGGACAAGCCGCTCTTTCTGTTGGGACACTCGCTGGGCGGATTGGTGACGGCGGCGAGTGTTGCCGATGGTGCAGAGGGTGTTGCCGGCGTCGTGCTGAGCGCGCCGGCTCTGCTGATTACGGCGCCCGCGCATTTGCGCGCGATCGCGGGGCTGGTTGCATCGTTTGCGCCGGGTGCGCGCCTGGCGCCGCCGCTCGATACGGACGGGCTCTCGCGGATTCCGGAGGAAGTCGCGGCGTACAAGAGCGATCCGATGGTGTCCGACCCGCGTGTGCCGGCCAAGACGGGCGCCACGGCGATCGCGGTCGCGGAGCGCGCGTGGACGCGGTATCCGAACTGGAGGACGCCGGTGTTGGTGCTGCACGGCGAGAAGGACGGCGCGACCAACCCCGAGGGCAGCAAGCGGTTCGTTTCGATGATCCCTGCTGCGGACAAGCGATTGGAGCTCTATCCGGAAGGCCGGCATGAACTGCTGAACGATCTGGATCGCGATGCGGCGATGAATGTGATTTTGACTTGGCTCGGCGCGCACAAGGCGTAAGCCTTCGGTTCGATCGAGGAGCCAACCATGCGCACATTGATTTTTGCCGCCCTGCTCGCGCTTGGCGCGTGCGCGACTGTTGGCGAGAGCGGGCCTTCGCTGCGATACGCAGATGCGGCCAGTCGCGGGGCATTTGCGACCTTACTGGCGGGACGGCCGAACCAGGCGCAGGTGGATCGCACGACGGAGGCTTGGTCAGAGGCTTTGGGCGATAGCTTTTCGTGCCGCGTGCCGATGCGCCAGGTGATCGATGCGGGGCTTGTGGGTGCGCTGGAGATCGGCGCGATGAATGCGGCGGCGAGCGGCGGCGGCGAGCGTGAGGTGCGCGAAGGCGTGGGCCGCTATGTGGCGACGTTGACTGGCTTGGCGCTTGAGCGGCGCGAGCGGCCATCGACGCAAAGGTGCGCTGAGATGGCGGCGTGGGCGCCGCGGATTGCCGATGATGGCCGCGAAGCGGTGCAGCGTGCGCGGCGCAATGGCTTGATGGATGAAGATTACGGGCTGTTGCTCGGATTGCTTTCGCGCTGAACGCGCGTTTGCGCGCCGCGCGCGGATGCGGCGGTGAAAAACGGGAGAGCAGAGCGCGCTTCGGAGCGAAGCTTCAAAACTAAATTTGTATTGGGTGTGCCGGAGCGCGCCCTGCGCAGTTTGTTTTGCGAGCCGGCGGAAGCTTGAAGCGTTCAGGGCATCCCGGGTGGCCATGCGTTTCGAACGATGGGCTGCTCAACGCTTGCGCGCTCAGCTGAAGATCGATGCGGACTTCTCCCGCAGACCGATCACCCACGACGCTGGGTATCCGGCGACTCTTGGCGCCTTGCTTCACGTTCCCGGCTGACGTGCGGACGAGAGCCAAATCTCTCGCACCCGGACCTCCGCTTCCTTTTCTCTCACGGAGCAGCGATGTCTGGCCTCGCGGATTTCCATCGCATCACGTTCAAACCGCATCTCCCGCGCTGACGGCTTTGGTGCCGGAGCCTCCCGTGCTGGAGATGCGAAGAGTATCGCCTCGATATTTGTAGGGTGGATCGATTTTGACGCGGGCCAGTGTTTTCAACGCATTGAGCGCGAAGCTTGCGGGATAAGCGGACGGCGTGGTTCTGCCCGCGCTGTCCTTTTCTTTGGCGCATGAGCGGCGCTCTTCAGCGCTTTGGACTTGACCGGTTCGGCTGATGCTCTTTCATCGCGGACACGTATTTTGGGGGACGACATGTCGGTTCATCGGCGCGCCTTGCTGCAAGCAGGCGCCGCAACGCTCGCACTTCAGGCTCTACCAGCGGACGCGCAAACCGCGGACGCTGCGGCGGATCGCCTGCTGGCGCGCATCACCGAGCAATTGCTGAACGATTATCCGGAAAGCGCGACGAGTGCGGGCGTCGATAAGGATGGGCGTGCGCGGTTGCGTGCGCGACTGGCGAACCATTCGGCATCGGGGCAGAACGCCATTCGCAGTCATGTGCGCTCAACGTTGGGGCAGCTGCAGCGGTTGAACGCTGACGGATTGAGCGTTGAGAAGCGGCTCGACGTGGACGTTGTACGCGCGGTGTATGAGCTGGCGTCGGAAGGGTTTCAGTTTCCGTACGGCGATGTGGCGATCCTCAACAACAATTGGTCGTATCGCAACACGCCCTATGTGGTGGCGCAGAATGTTGGGGCGTTTGTCGAAATCCCCTCTTTCCTGGATTCCAGTCACTCGATCACGACCGCCGACGACGCGGATGCGTATCTGGCGCGGATGGAGGCATATGCGCGTCAGCTCGATGGCGAAACGCAACGTGTGCGCGCCGATGCGGGGCGCGGCGCTGTGTTGCCGGACTTCCTGCTGGACAAGACGCTGACGCAATTACGCACGAGCCGCGCCGCGCCATTTGCGCAATGGGGCATCGTAACATCGCTAGCGACGCGCGCTGCGACAGCGCATCTGCCGGCAACGTATGCGACGGATGCGGCGCGGATTGCGGAACGACGGATCGCGCCGGCGCTGGATCGCCAGATCGCGGCGCTGGAAGCACTGCGCGATCGCGCGACGAGCGATGCGGGCGTGTGGAAGCTGCCGCGCGGTGAGGAGTACTACGCGTGGGCGCTGCGTGCGGGCACGACGACGACGATGTCGCCCGACGAAGTGCACGAAATGGGGCTTGAGGAATTGCGCGCGCTGCATGGACGTATGGATCCGATCCTGCGTTCGATCGGCTATAGTGAAGGCAGCGTTGGCGCGCGGATGACGGCGCTGGCGAGCGACCGGCGCTATCAGTTCGCGGAGGGCGATGCGGGCCGCGCGGAGATCATGGCGTTCATCCAGGATCGGTTGACGGATATTCGCGCGCGGCTGCCGCGGGCGTTTCACACGCTTGTGCGCGGTTATCTCGAAGTGGTGCGGATTTCACCGGACGTGGAGGATGGCGCGCCGGGCGCGTATGGCGGCGCGGGCACGATCGATGGGCGCGAGCCAGGGCACTTTTGGATCAATCTCAGGACGCCGGCGCTGCACACGAAGTTCGATCTTGCGGACCTCACCTATCACGAAGCGATCCCGGGGCACGTTTGGCAGGGCGAATACACGTTTCGTCAGCCGCTCATTCGCTCGCTGCTTGGCTTCAACGCGTATTCCGAAGGCTGGGCGCTTTATGCGCAGCAGATCGCGGACGAGCTGGGCGTCTATGACGAATTTCCGGTCGGGCGCTTGGGCTATCTGCAATCGTTGGCGTTCCGTGCGTGTCGGCTTGTCGTGGATACCGGCATTCACTCCAAGCGCTGGACGCGCGCGCAAGGCGTCGATTTCTTCGTGCGCGAAAACGGTTCGAACCCGCAGGAAGTCGCGAGCGAAGTCGATCGCTATTGCTCGTGGCCGGGCCAAGCGTGCGGCTACAAGGTCGGGCATTCAACGATCAACCGCTTGCGCGAAGGCGCGCAGAGTGCGCTCGGCGCGCGTTACGATTTTGCGGCGTTCAACGACGCGGTGGTCACCGGCGGCAACGTGCCGATGACGGTGCTGGGGCGCGTGATCGATGCGTATGTGGCGGGGGCGCGAGGCTAGCGGTTGGCCGCAATGTTCTCCATTCGCCCTCTCTTGCCACCTACGCGCGCAGGTTGTTAGCTGAAGGCGGTATTGGGGAGGTCGTCATGGCGCTTACGGACGCGCAACGGGAAGCCATCTATCGCCTGCGGCTCAAGAAGCCGAACGCCAATGGTCTGTTCAAGCATCTCGCGGAAATGCAGCAGAGACGAAGCAAGACTTCAGTGAGCGTTGTCGAAGGTTCCTCCGGCCTCAGTCGCACGCTCTCACTTGAGTTGATGCGCGAGATTGCAGAGACCGGCGTTGCTGCCGTTCACGGTGGTGGTGGCGGTCAAGAAAGCTATTTGGAGTGGATCGATGGTGTCGATTGCCGCGAGATCGGCAAGGATACGGATACACCGCTGCGCTAACAGCGAATCCACATGAAAGCTCCGCGGCGCCCTCATCCGGCGCTTCGCGCCACCTTCTCCCCTCGCGGGGAGAAGGAACGCGGCGGTTGAGCTAGCGCCCGAACTTCTGGAATTTCACTCGGCTCGGAATGATCTCGCTGACGCCTAGGCGGCGCTTTTTGTCTTCTTCGTAGCTGTCGAAATCGCCTTCGAACCATTCGACGTGGCTGTCGCCTTCGAAGGCCAGGATGTGCGTCGCTAGACGGTTCAGGAACCAGCGATCGTGGCTGATGACGACGGCGCAGCCGGCGAAATCTTCGAGCGCGGCTTCGAGCGATTGCAGCGTCTCGACGTCGAGGTCGTTGGTCGGTTCGTCGAGCAGCAGGACGTTGGCGCCGGTGAGCAGCGTCTTGGCGAGGTGGACGCGGTTGCGTTCACCGCCCGAAAGCTGGCCGACCTTCTTTTGCTGGTCACTACCCTTGAAATTGAAACTCGATACGTAGGCGCGTGACGGAATTTCGCGGTTGCCGACTTCGAGAATGTCGAGGCCGCCGGAAATTTCTTCCCAGATCGTCTTCTTGTCATCGAGCGCATCGCGCGACTGATCGACGAAGCCCAGCTTGACGCTTTCGCCGATCTGAATCGTGCCAGCGTCCGGCTTTTCCTGACCGGTGATCATGCGGAAGAGCGTCGACTTGCCGGCGCCGTTCGGACCGATGATGCCGACAATGCCGCCCGGCGGCAGCTTGAACGTCAGGCCGTCGATCAAGAGCTTGTCTCCGAAGCCCTTCTTCAGTCCCTCGAATTCGATGACGTTGTTGCCGAGGCGTGGGCCTGGCGGAATTTGGATGGTGGCAAAGGTTTGCTTTTCACGCTCGGCCTGCGCGGCCATTTCCTCGTAGCGCGCCATACGCGCCTTCGACTTGGCTTGGCGCGCCTTCGGAGACTGGCGCACCCATTCGAGTTCGCGCGACATGACCTTCGAGCGGCCTTCGGCTTCGCGCTCTTCCTGGCTCATGCGCTTGGCCTTGGCTTCGAGCCAAGCGGAGTAATTGCCTTCGTACGGAATGCCCTTGCCGCGATCGAGTTCGAGCGTCCACTTCGTCACTTGATCGAGGAAGTAGCGATCGTGCGTCACGAGGATGACGCAGCCCGGGAAGTTCTCAAGGTGATGCTGCAGCCATGCGACGCTTTCGGCGTCGAGGTGGTTGGTCGGTTCGTCGAGCAGCAGCATGTCGGGCTTCGACAGCAGCAGACGGCAGAGCGCGACGCGGCGGCGTTCACCGCCTGAGAGCTTTTCGACGCCGCTATCGTCCGGCGGGCAACGGAGCGCGTCCATCGCCATGTCGATCTTGCTGTCGACGTCCCACGCATCGGCGGCGTCGATCTGCTCCTGGAGCTTGGTCATCTCCTCCATGAGCTCATCGGAATAATCTTCGCCGAGCTTCATCGAGACCTCGTTGAAGCGCGTGACGAGTTTTTTCTCCTCGCACCAGCTCTCGACATTTTCGCGCACCGTGAGCGCGGCATCGAGCTGAGGCTCCTGCTCGAGGTAACCCATCTTGGTGCCGGCCATCGCGAAGGCTTCACCGGTGAAGTCCTTGTCCATCCCGGCCATGATTTTCATCAGCGTCGACTTGCCCGAGCCGTTGACGCCGACGACGCCGATCTTCGCGTCCGGGAAGAACGACAGCCAGATGTTCTCGAACACCTTCTTGCCGCCCGGATAGGCCTTGGTGAGGCCCTGCATCGTGAAAATGTATTGTGCCGGCTGCGCCGCCATGGGTGGTGATCCGTTCTGTCGGGAAATCGAAGCGCGGATATAGCGATGCTTCCGGGCGGCGTCGAGCGATCCGGCGCCGCGTTTCAGCCGTAAATGCCGCAAAAGCGTTGGGGAGCAGCGCCATGTGGTCACGAAGACGCGTTTTGCTGGGCGCCGCGGCAGCGGCAATCGCAGCGCCGGCATGGAGTGAAGAGACGCCCGACGCCTCCGGCGACATCGCCATCCTGCGTGACGCGTACGAAACGTTGCACCCCGGCCTCTACCGCTATGCGACGCCGCGCCAGATGAACGCGCGCTTCGATGCGCTCGCACGCGCCTGGTCACGCCCGCAAACGCGCGCTGAGCGCTACCTCTCGCTCTCGCGCTTTCTCGCGACCGTGAAGTGCGGCCACACTTACGCGAACTTCTACAACCAATCCGACGATGTCAGCGCTGAATTGTTCGATGGGCAGCGTCTGCTTCCATTTCACTTCGAATGGATCGATGGACGCATGGTCATTCTCGCCAATCAATCCTCCGACCCTCGACTTGGACGAGGCGCCGAAGTGCTCAGCATCAACGGACGTTCGACGCAATCCATCCTGCATTCGCTGATGCCCTATGTTAGGGCCGACGGAAATAACGACGCCAAACGACGCGCGTTGCTCGCCGTGCGAGGATTCGATCGCTACGAAACGTTTGACGTGTTTTATGGTCTGCTTCATCGGCCCGGCGCTTCGATTCGCCTCCGAGTGCGGCCCGCTGGCTCATCGGGCGCCGAAACGTTCCAAGCCGCAACCATCGACCTCGCCGCGCGCCGCTCGATCATGTTACCGGAACCGGCAGATAACGGCCCGCTCTGGACGCTTGCCTACCCTCGCCCGCAAATCGCTCTGCTGACGATGCCAAACTGGGCGATGTACAACTCTACTTGGGATTGGCGCGGCTTTCTCGACCAGACTTTCGCGGATATTGCCGCGCGCGGCATCACCAAGTTGATCGTCGACATTCGCGGAAATGAAGGCGGCAATGACTGCGGCGATCTCATCGCCGCGCGGCTCACGGATGTGCCGATCGCCCGCGAAGGCTACGCCCGGCGCACACGCTATCGCCAAACACCGGAGCGCTTGAACCAATATCTCGACACCTGGGATCGTTCGTTTCGCAATTGGGGGGACGACGCGGTTGCGCGCGACGACGGCTTCTACGATCTCCGCGGCGAAGCAGACGTCGACCAGATCGAACCGCGCGGCCCCCGCTTTCGCGGCGCGGTCGACGTGCTGATCGACTCGCAGAATTCGTCCGCCACCTTCCAGTTCGCCAGCTGCATCAAGAGCAATCGCCTTGGCCGCCTCATCGGCCAGCCCACCGGCGGCAACCAGCGCGGCATCAATGGCGGCGCGTTTTTCTTCCTGCGCCTACCCGCTTCTGGTCTAGAAGCGGATCTGCCGCTGATTGCGCGCTTCCCTCCTACGCCGAGACCCGATGGCGGCCTTCTGCCCGATGTCGCCATTGAGTTAACGCGCGAGGACATTACTGCCGGCCGCGACGCGGCGCTCGAATTCGCGCTGGGCTAGCGACGGAAAGCTCGACGCCCTCAGTTTGAGCAGCGAGGGCATGAAGGAGCCTCCAAAACGAAACACCTCTTTGCGCTGGCCGCTATCCCTGCGTTCAAGGCCATTGCCACGACCTCCGCGGATTAGAGCGACTGGGATCGCGTCGAAAACGGCATCGAGCGCGCGGAAACCGCTTAGGCCGTCACGAAAACCGTTGGATCGGCGTGAGAGCGACTGGAACCGCCGTCGCTGATCCCGCACCGCTCGCGAAAGGAACCAGCAGCATTCAACGTTGTTCTTCTGAGCAAATCCGGAGGAACAACGCTATGGCCGTAACGCAAAATGAATCCCGCACATCCACCCGTAAGGCAAAATCCGGAGGCCGCACGACCGACCTAGACGCGATCAAGCTCTTGAAGGACGACCATCGTGAGGTCGAGGGCTGGTTCGAAGACTTCGAGGACACCAATAGCGCGTCAAAGAAGCAAAAGCTCGCAAATCAGATTTGCCTAGCGCTGCGGGTGCATACCCAGATCGAGGAAGAGGTCTTCTATCCCGCGTGCCGCGAAGCGGGCATCGAAGAGGACATGATGGATGAGGCCGACGTCGAGCATGACGGCGCCAAGAAGCTGATCGAAGAGATCGAGGCCGGCAAGCCTGGCGACGATCACTGGGACGCAAAGGTCAAGGTGCTGTCGGAAATGATCAAGCACCACGTGAAGGAAGAAGAGCAGCGCGACGGCATGTTCGCGAAAGCGAAGAAGGCCGATCTCGATCTGAAGGAGCTCGGCGCGGAAATGAAGGCGCGCAAAGACGAGTTGATGAAAGCTGCGAAGCGGCGTTCGTAAAATAGGCGGAGCGCGGATCTGAAAATCCGCGCTCCGTTTCTATCTTACGCGGGCGTCCATTGGCCGCCGCCGGTGCGGCAGAAGGTTTCCGGCGGCAGGTTCTGGTTGCCGTATTGCGGATCGGAGACTGTTGCGCGGATGGTGCGGCAGTCAGGCCCGCGATTTGAGGGCGCGGGACTGGAGACGTGCAGCGAACGCTGGCTGCCTTGGTCCGATTGCCAGCTTTGGTTCACGGCTTGGCCGCTATTGAGCGATTGGTAGTAGGCGTTTTCGACGCGCTGCTGTTCGCGCGCGCTAAGATAGCGGCAGACGCCGTACGTGCTGGCGCCAACAACCGCTGCGCCGATCGCCGCATTCTCAACACGGTTCTCTTCGCTTCCGATGACAGCGCCTGCGACAGCGCCGATGCCTGCGCCGACCAGTGCGTTGCGCATGCATTGTGACAGCTGTGTGCGCGGCGGACCGTATGTACCGCCGCCATAGCCGCCGGTGGTTTCGCACGAGGCGAGCGCGAGGGCGCCAGCGAGTGCGAGACAAGCGAGATTGCGTTTCATTGCGACACTCCGTCTGTTGCCGCGGCTAGCCCCCGCACGCCGGCAGCGTTTCAATGTCTCGACATAGAAGTAGCAGCTTAATGCGTCTCGGTGCAGACGGTCTCTGCGGCGCCGGGGCGCGTCCAGCGCACTTCGCGGCCGCGCCCGCGCAATTCAGCGCCGTTGTCGGCATAGCGATAGCCCGAGCCCATGATACGGGCCGGCAGATCGAGCGTGGTGTAGCCATCCTGGACGACGCGGGCGCTGTCAGTCGCGCCGTATGCGAATGTGACATTCAAATCCGAACCGTCTTCGCAATGAAAAGCGGCGGTGCGCGAGCCGGTTTCGGGGCCCGGGCACGGCGTTTGACACGATGCCAGCGCAAGGATGGCGAAAATTGCGGCAAGACGCATGAAGGCTTCTCCTCGTTCGCCCGTCATATCATTTCCGCGACAGTGTGAAACGATAATCCCCTAAGCGTGCGCCTTGCCGGAGACCGCGCGCGCGCCCTACCATTGCACCGCACAAGGGGTGTCAGAATGTCCGTTGGGTACATCGTCGCGGCCGAGGCCGATATCGGATCGGCGCGCGAAATCGCGGACGGGTTCGACCTTGAACTCATCGGCGCAGGCGCAATTGGCGACCACGCAGCGACAGCGGCTGCTCTGGCGCGCGCGGCGAATGTCGGTTTGGTGCTGAGCCCAGCGGCGGCGGCTGATCCAAACTTCAGCGCTCTGCTGCGTGCGTTGGCGACTCAACTAGGTACCGCGCAGCTAATCCTGGCGACCGCGGATGCGCGCGGGCTGTTTCCGTTCTTGCCGGCGACGTGGCCCGCGATGTCGCTGGAGCAGGCGCAGCAACGCGCGCGCGCGTTGTGGCAGCAGCGCCATCCGGGACAGAACTATCAAGCGCCGGCGCCGGCGCCATCTACACCCACGCCGGAGCCAGAGCAGGCGACGCCGCCTCCCCTGGTTGCAGAAGAAGCACCGCCAGCGCCGCCGCCTGCTATTGAAGACGTGCTGCCGCCGCCGGCTGAGCAAGAGACTGCGCCGCCAACGAACGAACCGCCGCACGATGATGATGTTGGCGCGGCGGACGAATTGGCGCGGGATGCGCCCTCAGACACGTTTGGCGCAGGATCGGGCGGAGCAGCGGAAGGAGAGCCGCCACCGCCCGCGCCTGCGCCACGCGCAGAAGCGGCGCCGCAAACGGCGGAGCCGCCGCCGCCTATTCGCGAGCGCCGTGACGACAGCCTTGACGGCGCAACGGTGACGGGGGGCGTGCAAGCGAAGAGAAGCGCACCCCGTCAACAAAGCGCTGCGAGCGCGCCGGCGGATGCGACGGCGTTTGCGCCAAAGAAAGTGCGACGCGGGACCCCGGAACTGGTGCGCATCGTCATTCACCAGCCGCAAGATTTGAACGCTGTTATCAAAGCCGCAAAGCAAATCGATCCGCGCACCAATCCGGCGCCGAGCGGGATGAGCATCGGCGAAGTGGCGTTGGGTTCAAGCGTTGGCGTTTCGTTGGAAGTGCGTGGCGCAGCGTGCGATGGCGCGGTGCAGCGGCGCACGTGGGCCGGCACGCCGATCGATTTCAATTTTTCGATCGAAGCCGATGCTGACGTAAAACAGATCGTCGTGCTGGCGCGGGTATTCGTGAACGATGCGCAGATTGGCGTGCTGGCGTTTACGCGGCCTGTGATCGGCGCCGACAAGAAGCCGCAAGGCGATGGCGATAAAGTGCGGCTGAAGCGACACAAGCGCGTGTTTCTCTCCTATTCGAGCAAGGATCGCGCGGTCGTTTCCGCGATCGCGACGGCATATGAGTCCGCGGGCGTGGAGCATTTCTGGGATCGCGCGTCGCTGAAGTCGGGCGAGGAATGGAGCCCGCGTTTGCGGCGCGAGATCGAGCGCGCGGATCTTTTCCATCTTTGCTGGTCGAAAGCGGCGGCGGAGTCCGAGTGGGTCGAGAAGGAAGCTTCTTACGCGCTGACGCGGCGGCGGCGCTCAAACGGCAAGAAGCCGGATATTACCGTGCAAATGCTTGATGGCCCGCCTTGGGCGAAGCATCCCGACACATTGGACTCGATCAATTTCGATGATTTTGTGCGCGCGGCAATTGTTGGCTACGCGCGCGGCGACGGATCGGAATAACCTGGCGGCTCAAGTCGAGAAGTAAGGCCGAAAACCGCGCATGGATCGAACCGCGTCGAGTTCGTCCGCGTCAAAGATGGTTCGCGCCTCTTCGAGCCTGCCGACAAGCGAAGCTTCGGTGTGAAGGCCATCGAGGGAGTGCCGCTCGAAAAGCCAGGCCTCCAAGACGTTCCATGCATTGGGACTGGGACAGACCCAGGCCGATCTCAGCACGATGGGGAGTTGAGCAGCTTTTATAAGCTCTGCGAACCGTGACTTGAGCTGCGGGATCTCTTCGGGGCCAAAGGCAAAGGACGATGTCTCGTCGAGAAGATGGATCACGTCGAAGCGGAACACGCGCGGGTTCGACCGGTAGTGGTCCATAAGATTTGCGAACTCGGACAGCCTCAAGCGTCCGGTATGGTGTTGCACCCGCAGCGCAAGCTTCTCGTTGATATGGACCGACGCCGGCATGGTAGGATCGGATAGGAGCCAAATATTGAAAATCTGCCAAATCGGCGTCGAAGGCGCGCTCGAAGGGCGCGCGTTGCGCCGCCACCCTTTCGGCGCGTGACGGACAATGCTAGGGCGCTCCCGCTCCCGAAGCCTTGGGGGCCTGTAGCTCAATGGTTAGAGCCGGCCGCTCATAACGGTCTGGTTGCAGGTTCGAGTCCTGCCAGGCCCACCATTCGCCGTCGCTGCTGTCGCTGACCACCACGCGAAGCGGTCGACCGCTCGATAGAAAATTTGGGTGATTGTCGACTTGTCGGTGGGGCGTTCGTCGTTCTGAGGAGCGCCGCTGGGCGGCGCGAGGCAAAGGAGACTGACATGCGCGTAATGGTGTTCGCAAAGGTCGCGGAGGACTGCGCGCCGCCCTCGCCCGAGGCATGGGCGGCGATGGATCAGTTCACGGAAGAATTGGCGAAGGCCGGCGTGCTGGTGGCCGGCGCGGGGCTGAAGCCGACGGCGCAATCGAAACGCATCGCGTTCGACGGCCGCGGCGGCGCGGTGGTGCTCGATGGCCCGTTCACCGAGACGAAGGAAGTCGTTGCCGGCTTTTCGATCTGGGAGGTCAAGGACATGGACGAAGCGCTTGCGTGGGCCAAACGCGCGCCGAACCCCTCGTCGGGGCAGAGCCAGCTCGAAATCCGGCCATTCTTGGAAATTGCGGACTTGGCCGAACACCTGACGCCAGAGGATTTGGCCGCGCCACGCGACGGTGAGCGCGGAAAGCTCGGTGTGGCGTAAGGGCTAGCCGCACTGCTCCACGCTTTGATCGGCAGGCGTGCGCAAGACGCAAAGTGCACGCGCGACGACCTCCGCGCGTGTGCGCGCCTGCTCCGTGATCCTGTCGCCGTCGCCGTCGCCTGAGAGGTACCAGCCGAGCGGCGCAAAGCCGCGATCGCCGGGGCGCTCCGCGGCGTCAAGCGCTGCGCTGATCCATGGCAAGCGCCGGCCTGTGAGCGCGCAGATGACATCGTCCTGCGCTGCGGCGCCAGCGACGGCGGACGCCTGGCCGGGCGTCATCCAACCGGCTTGGCGCCGTGCCATGTCGGCAGCGGCGCAGCGCGGGGCGACGGCGACAGATGAGGGTTTGAGGTCTTCGTGCGGGCGATCGTTGTAGAGTTCGCGCACCAGCGCACAGCTATCAGTGGCGTAGTGACGTTCGTTCTCCGAATTGACGGCGACCTCATTGGCGACGGCGCGGCAGAGCGCTTCGGCGGGCCCATAACCGCTAACGCGCCGCGCGAGCGTGAACGCGCGCAAAGGTATCGAAAGTTCATCAATAGGACTTTCGGGTTGAACGGCCTCTGTTTCGTTGCTGGTGAGCGTCCGCGTGAAGATGTGGATGACAATGACGCGTAAGCGATCGCTGTAACACGCGCCGCGCTGGTTTGCCTGACATCCTTCAGCAGCCTGGCGCATGAGCTGGCGCACGGCGGGCAGCGCCGAAGCCGCGCTCGAATTGTCAAAATAGCCGCCGTCCACATAGACCCTGCGCTCGTGGGCCGGCGAACGGGTTTCAATGATTCCGCCGGGACTGACGAGCGGAAACCGAGCGCTGAGATCGACTGCCGCGGATAACGACAGCGTTTCGTTCTCGGACAAGTGTGAGAGCACGTTGACGGGCGCGCCGGTGCGCCGGGCGCCGTCCCCGAATGTGATGGCGCCGACCATCTCCAGTTCGCCGGTGTTGGCGACGACTGTTTGGAACAGCATGGCCGGCGCGATCTCAGGGCCATCTGAGGCGCGCGGGCGCGCAGGCGGCAGTACGCTCGCGAAAGGCAGTGCGAAGGCGTCGCCGTCAATCATGATGCGGCGCCAGCCGCGTTCCAACGAGCGCTCGAAGGCTGCAGCGCGATCGGGGATACGCGGCAACGGCGCGAGTTCTGCCGGCGCGTCTGCCAGGAAGAGCCTCGCAATCAGCGGCGACAAGTGATCGGTGCGCAGGAAACCATCAACTTCGTCTGGCGTGGCGCCATCGCGCTTCATCGCTGCAAAGGCGGCAAGCCCCAGCGCGCCGCCGGACGTGCCGCTCATGAGATAAATATTGTCATAGAAATGCGCCGCGGGATCGGCGTCGAGTTTCGCTAGCAATGCCGCCGTGTGGAGCGCCGCGCGCATGCCACCGCCTTCTGCTATGATGACATAGGCAGGAATGGGCGTGTCGTCGCGGCCATCGGCGTCGATGCGGCGCGCAGCGAGCCATTGCGATGCATAAGTTTCGGCGCTGGTGATCTCGGATTGGGGTGCTTCAATGGTCCGCACCAGGTGATGATCGCGGTTGAGCGAGAGCGCCAACAATACGGAGGCGACCAGCACGCCGACTGTGATCGCGCCGCCGCGTTGAACGATGAGCGAGACCAAGAAGGCGATCGCCACGCCCCAGATGGTAGCGCCGATGACGAGCACTCCGATCGGTCCAGCCTGGGCTGGCGCGTCATCGAAGAACGAAAGCCAGATCGTCGCGGCAATCGCCCCGGCCCAGACGAAATCTCTGGCTCGACGCAGCACCGGATCGAGCACCATGATGGGGCTTAGCGGGCTGCCCCAGATATGGACAAACTTTCGGGCGATCACGAAGAACGCGACGCAAAGAAAGGCGGTGGTCGCGCCGAATACGGCTGCAGCACAGAACACGCCGCCCTCACCCACGATGTCAGTGCTGATCAGTTGGGCGCGATACGCTTCGCCGAAGTAGAACACAAAGAGCGCAAGCGGCGTCAGAATTGCGATAAATCCGGCTGTGAACAATTGACCAAGCACGCCGGCGAGCCCGTTGGCTGTGAACGGGAAATAGCGGCTCATTAAATCGAGCGCGATGAGGTTTTGCGCCAGACTTGTGATCAGCACGAGCATGGCGGACTTGAAGAGAACGCCGCCATCTGCGGCGACGCTGGTGAGCACCACCCAACCTTGGCCGGTTTGGGTGGCCAGCCAGCTGGCGACAGCCGCCGCGAGTGCGATGGGCCATGACGGCCGCGCCGTATTCCAGAAGCGCATGAGCGCGCGCGCGGGATGCTCCAGTAGGCGTATGATGGTGTAGAGAAGGTCTTGGCAGCGCGACCACACCAAACGCAAGCGCCAGGGAATGAGTTGAATTTCGTGCCATGCTTTAGCGCCGAACGTGCGCACGGCCGCTTTCCACTTCGAATGATCGAATTCGATCATGGCAACGACTTGAGCTGACGCGCGTCGATGGCGCTCTGCAGCGCTGCGAGATCGCTGTTCGTGTAGGCAAGGAAATAAATATCATCGAGGAAATCAGGGTTGCGCTTGGCGATATAGTCGATTGCCGCGCCGACAATTTCTTCGGCGCTGCTGCGCGGATCGTTGCCGCCTGTTCCGGCGGCGAGCAACGGAAACAGTACATTGCGGGGCCGACCATCCCACCATGGCTGCGCCCGGCTCAGTTCTTCGAGCACCGCCACGACGCAAGCGCCGAGATCCTTCACGGCGCGATAACCCTTGCCCGCTTGCGCCGATTGAACCGGCTCAACGCAGGCGACGTGCGCGATGGCGAGCACGCCAAAACGCTTCAACCGCCCGGCTTTGGTGAGATAGACGCTCGCCGGCGGAACGGGGACGCGTCCGGCAACTTGATCGAGCAATTGGCGATTGATCAGATCGGTGACGCGCCGCTCGCCGCTAAATTCCATGCCTTGGTGGCGAAGCAGTGCGGAGATCGACGATTCATGGACGCGCGCCATTTCCATGTATGTATTCTCGGAATTGACGATGGCTTGGATGTCCTGCGTATCGCCGCTGCGGCTGGCGCGCTCGATGACGTCGAACAGGTCGCCGGTCCAAAGGCCGATTTTCGTGCGCGCCGCGCCGCCATGCGTTCGGCTGACTTCGTAGTGTTTGGGCCCGCTTAGCTTCTCGCGGGCTGAGGTGAACCCGGATTTGAAGTCCGGCATAATCCGGCGCGCGTCGCTCCAGTACTTATCGTCGCGAAGGCGATGCGCCTCCATGAGCGCCGCGACGGCTGTAGAGAGGATCGCTGGGTTGGCGGGATCGCGCACGATGAGCCTTTCGCCAAGTGCTTTCGCGATGTCAGGCTGCACTTCAGATTCCGAGATGGCGACGGTGGTGGCTCGACTTGCCAGCTCACGCTGGCCGAGCACAAACAGGGCGAATGGATCGTGGTTCGAAATATCGACGGCGACTTGACCGGCGGTCGCGAGCGCGCGCATCGCGACAGATTTATCTGCGGCATAGGCGGCGTTGAAGTCCTCGACTTGAGCGCCGCCGTCAAAACTCTGCACGAGTTGCGCGAACTCGGCGCGTCCGTTAGGCGCCGCTTGCGACGACACAAAAAGCCAGGAAGCGCCGAAAATCTGCACCACAGCCCCCGCCGTCGATCACGTTACCCCAAAGTCCGCGCCGTGACGGCGCAACCATTCTGCGGCGGCCAAGGTCTTTGCGTCGCAAATTCCGCCAGCCTCGATGAATTCATAGAACTTCGTCCGTGTGAATTTGCATTCTTCCGTCCGTTCTTGCGCCGACTGTGTTGGCGGCTCCTTTCTTGAAGGGTCGGCTTTCGCAAAATAGAGAAACAGCCGCTCGGACGAGCTTCCCGGCGCCAGAAAGAAATTTGCGATCGGGGTCACGTCGTCGAGCACATAGCCAACTTCTTCGCGTACTTCGCGGATCGCGGCGGCGCGGCGCGTTTCTCCCGATTTCACTTTTCCGGCCACGACCTCGGTCATAACGCCGTCGAAGGTCTCGCCTTCGTCACGCCCGATCCAAGCGGGCGGGCGAAACTGGCGAACAAAAATGAGCTCGCGGCCGTCAAACAGAACGACCGCTACGCTGTCGCCGGGACACCCAACCACATAATCCAAAGGCGCGCTCACACGACCATCTTCTTCGAAGCGAAGGCGATGCTCCTCGACGCGCAGATGCTCCCGTTCCAGCAACATCTTCGGCGCACTTTCCGTGAATGGCTTGCGCATCAGCTCAGACCCGTCCGCGCCGAAATCTTGCACCTTTTCCGAGAAAGCTTGCAAGCCTGGGTCGAGTTGTGGAATCGTTTGGCGGCTGAGTAGGGGGCTCCCATGCGTTCTTGGTGCAGGGATTGCACGGTTGCGTGCCGCAGGGGCGTGCGATGACGCCCGCTCAAAAACAGGCGCTTATCCAGCAGAATATCGTTGGTCATCTCCAGAACGCGCCGCGGGGCGTCGTTTTGTTGTACAGCTTATATTGGACGCATAAGGATCCCGCATTTCAGCCCCTGGCGGCGACCTTCACGCCAAAAATCACTGAGGCGCTGCAGTTGATCCTCACGCTGCACGCAGCCACCCCCGATCTCTTCGCGGATGCGAGTGGTGGGAAGTTGCACGCGGTGAATTGCAAGCACAACGGGCCGAAGTGCTACGACAGCCAAAATCCCAATTACGGTTTCAGCCACACCGTGCACATTTCTCGCGCGCTGCAGCAGCCGTTTCGGCTTCTCGACGACTACGAGGGCGCTGCGACCGCGGACGAGGACGGCGACCAGCCGCCAGAGGCGAAGGTCGCGGCTGACGCCACGCTCGGCGCGCGCTTCGGTACGTGGTGGTTTGCGCCGTACGAGGACGTGTTCACCTCGACTGGAGACCTGATCGACACTGACGAGGACTTGCTACGCCGTTTGGGATTTCCGTTTGAAGATCGCTCGGGCCAATTCATCGTGATCGCTACGGAAAAGACAGTCGACCTGCTCACAGACGAAGCGCGCCGGCCGAGTGTCTTCGACGGACCGGACCGCCCGCGACTGAAAATTAGTCACGCCAAGCACAATCCCACGCCACTTGGGACGACAGCTGACATAAAGCCGTTGCCTACCCTGACGGATGGCGTGCGAGAGGCGGTTGCGCCGCCGCTGCGGCTCGACGCCGCCGATGACGTAAAAATCAAGGTGATCAATAGCCGGGCGACCGGCCGCCTCTCGAAAGAGGATCAGGACTTTCAGACCGCGATCATGACCGCGATTCCGATTGCGCAGGTGCTGACGACTTTAACGGCGTTGGTCTAGACGCATGTTGAGCGATTGGTCCTCCGAGGATTGGGCGAAGTGGTTTCGCGCCGGGAGCCGGCAAATCCACAGCGACGACCCCAACGTGCGGCGGAACGCGTTCGATGCGGCCATGATCGACGCGGATGTCGAAGCGCGTCACGAAGGCGCCGAGGCGATTTCGTTGCGACCTCACGATTGGCCGCGTTTCAGCCCCAGCCATTCAACCGCGACGGCAATTGACCGCTTCGTGCGCGCGCGCATCGGCGACAATCAGCCCAATCGCGACCTTGGCTTGGTCCAGGCAATTCGGTCTTGGACATTGGATGATCAAGGCGCGCCCGCTTTTCACCTGCTGCTGGCGCTGATGCGTCGTTGGAAACCGATTGGCGGAGACGGCGCTGTATTGCGGCTGATCGACGATGGCGCGCTTCGTTCGCTCGCGGCGACAGATGAACCTGCTTTGAAAACACGCCAACGCCTGACCAAGGATTTGTTCGACTCGCTTGCTGTGGCGAGCCCGCTCGCAGACATCCGGCGTATGGAGCGGAGCCTGCGAAAACATCTGCTTTGGGACGCCCAAGCGGCGCTCCCATGTATCCTTGCAAAAGTGCACGCGGAGCCGGAGACGTGGCTAGAATTTGTGCACGAACACCGCGCCGAATTTCTGGGCAGGGAGTTACGCGGCCGCTCCAAGCTTGAAGCGCTGCGCCGCATTATTGGCAAACGCGAACTGGCCGCGTTTACGCAAGACCTGCAAAGAGCGCGGCGGCGCGACAACGAGATCGGCGAAACCGCCGAGGCGATCATCGAATTCCTGCAGCATGACGCCCATAATATCATTGAATTCAGGTTCGACACTGCTGGAGATCGATACGGCGACACGGATCCGCCGCGATTGGCGCGCGTAAAATCGGGAAATTATGCGCACCAGCAGATCAGCGTGTCCGACGGTCTTTTGTATGAGTGGTTCGACTATGCGCAGGGACGGGCGGCGTGATGACCGTACGGAGTGACTACCTCCGCGATGCGCTTGACGTACGACGCCTGATCCGCGCGCACAGATTCGACGATACGCGGCTGACTCAAGACATCGAGGTCTGCTACTTTTTCGACGCCAGCGTGCTCATTGATATGGCGACGATCGACAAGCTCGCCCACGTCACCAACCTCTTCAATCTCTGCCCGCCGGATCGGCTGGACGCGTTTTTCAAGATGCGCAGGATTGATGAAATCGGCGCTGACGCGACAGCAGTAATTGTCGGCGCCTTTGAGACCTTCAACTACCTGGTCAGCCGCCGCCTCCCCTCTCAGAATCCGGATGTCATCCTGCAGACTGAGGAACATCGGTTCGAACTGAGCAATTACGGCGCCTACCTGCATCAGCGCATCGACGATCATATCCAGAAGCACCTGAAATCGGCACGCGATGAAGATGACGCCGCCGCGATCGAAAGCGAGGAGACGCGCTCCGACCCAGGCAAATTCGAAGCTAAGCTCGAGAAGCAGTTTGGAGAAGTCGACGACAGCGAGCTCTTGAAGCTGTTCCTCGATACGGCGGCGCTCGACCGCCTGACGCGTCTGCAGCAAATGAAGCTGCTGCTGACCGAAAACACGGCGACGGGCCTGCGGCTGGAGCCGCCCCCTGGCGACCTCCAAGAAGCACTGCGGCGCCGCATTGTCGCGATCCGCCCCCATCAGCAAAAAAATGCTGACCGCGATGCGAAGTCTCTCGCAAAGCTGATTGCGTTGCAGCGCCGTTGGTTCGATGAAAAGAGCAAGCGGCGCTGCATTTTCGTAACGAACGATCACGCCGTCCACCGCGTATATCGCGAGTTCTTCTTCAAAGGCTTCGCGGCCGATCAAGAACTCAACAAGATAGAGCCTGAGCGACTCCGCTACGGAAACATCACGGACGATTGGTACATTCTGCGCGATCCCGCGCAGTATGCGGCGGTGCTGAACACGCGGGAAATCAAAGCGCTGGCCGCCGCCGGCGCCGAGCCGCAACTCGACCAGCGCGTGTTGCGCGATTTGGGCGACGCCACTTATGCGGTCCTGAGTGCGAGCCCCATTCGCGTGCGCGATGAGAACGGGAACGAAGCACAGCGGGAGTACCGGGAAAACGGCGCCTTCGAGGACAACGTCGACCGCGATTACAGCTTCGGCAACGTGCAGGCCTCAGGAAAAGCCCGCGCGCGCCTCTATCCCAGTTGGCGCAGTGCGATGCTCACTTCGGTCGCGATCAATTCCAACACGGCCAACCTCGGCGATATCCTCGACGACATGAATAAATGGGTCGGCAAAGCCAGCACCCAGAAACAATTATTGAGGCACATACGCGCCGCGGCTGACGATGCGCTGGTCACGCACGCAATGTTTGCGCTGGACACTGTGCGCGCACTCCAGAGCGACCGAAGCCAAGGCGCTGCGCCGCTCAGAGCACTTGTCATTCGCGTCAGCAACAAGGACTACGCGCTGGACCCCGAGAAGCGGTTCAGCGGAAAAATAGATGAATTTTTCGGTGCGACGATTGAATGCCTCGCACACGATGCCTGGGCGCCGGCGATGTTCTTTGCACGCAGTGCGCGCTCCAAAATCGAGCGTGAGGGCGCCTCAGCGGATGTTAAGCAAGAAGCGCTCTACCTCTTCAGCTTGGCCGCGCGCCTCGGCGTGACGCGCGCGCGCGACCTCGTTGACGCGCTTGCGGCGATAGATGAGGCGGTCAAGCTCAGTGAGGAAGCGGACCCCGCCTATGGGTTCCGCGCGCGATCCGAGCAGCTTTCGGTGCAGATGACTCAATGGCTCCACGGCGTGAACGCCAACGAGGCCTGGTGGCCGACGCCGTTTCGGTTACCGGGCGTGCAGACAACGGATCTTTTGAAGCATATTGGCTCGAATTTCCCTGCGACGGCCCAAGAGCGCCTCCAGCAAGAACTCGCGTTGTTACAAGGGACGCGCGGTGGCCAGTGGCGCAGCGACGTCAAGCGACACCTCAGTGTAAATCTGTATATCGCGCAGGTGCTATCGTGTGATCCGCAACAGGTGGCGAAGCTGAAGGACGCTGATGCTGCCGTCGACGAGTATCTGAACGGCGACCAGCCACTGCTGCTTTCAACGGTGCGGCACGTTGCGCGCTATGTCATCAATCGCAATGACAAAGCCGCGGCCGAGTTGCTTCGCAACGATCTTGCTGCGTTGCGCGCAATTTCGCTGGAGCAGCCGCGCCAGCGCGCCAACCGAACCGATCGGCTATTGATCGAGTTCTTGTGCAAACGATACGACATCAAAGTGTAGTCGGCAGAGTGTAGTCGCGCGCCTTCACGTTTTGGCCCCGCGGAGCGCGGATTCGGTGAGACCATCATCACCGTTCATGCGCGCGATCAGCGTATCGACTGCAAAGGGCTTGGCCAGAAACTGAACGCGCCCTGGCGCGGCCGGAAGGTCCTTGTCGTACGCGTAGCCCGAGGCAAGGATGGCGCGGAGTTGGGGGTCCTGCGCTAAGAGCGCTTGAACAAGCTCCGGGCCCGCCATTTCGTGGGTGAGAACAACATCGACGATGGCGACGTCGAACTTGCCTGGCGCGAAGATCGCCAAAGCTGCGGCGGCGCACTCAGCCTCCTCCACCGCGTAACCACGCACTCGTAGCGCAACCGCGAGCGACTCCCGCACAAGTTCGTCATCATCAACAAGCAGCAAGCGCGTTGCAGCGCCTGGCAACGCCACTGGCGTCTCTGAGTTCGGCTCAGCGAAGAGCGGCGCCTCGGTTTGAGGGAAGCGCATCGTGAAGGTTGATCCTTGGCCTGGCGCGCTGGCAACGCTGATCACGCCGCCCGATTGGCTGACGAACCCGTGCACCATCGATAGACCCAGGCCGGTGCCGACGCCTGCTGGTTTGGTGGTGAAGAAGGGATCGAATATCTTGGTCCTAAGCGCATCGCTCATGCCTTCGCCGGTGTCAGTCACGCAGACCACGACCTGGCCGTTCGAATCCAAAGCGCTGGCGATCCGCAGCGCGCCGCCGGCGGGCATCGCGTCGCACGCGTTGATGGCGAGGTTTATAAGGGCGCTGATGAACTGTGCGCGATCGAGAACCGCGTAAAGCGGATCATCGTAGAGATCATAGGTTAGCGTAACGGCGCCTTTCAGCAACGGCGTAATCAATTCGCGCGCTTCTCGCAGGGCGACATTGACATCGATCGTTTGCGGACTGAGCGCCTGCTTGCGCGAAAACGAGAGCAATTTATCGGTTAGGTCGCTGCCGCGCTCAGCGGCGCGGGTAATGACGTGCGCGATCTGGAACGTGCGCGGTTCGCTGGAGCGGTTGAGGGATTCCGCTGAGTTCAAGATTGCGGTGAGGATGTTGTTAAAGTCGTGCGCGATGCCGCCGGTGAGACGGCCGATGGATTCCAGTTTTTGCGATTGGCGGAGTTCCTCTTCCAGCCGGACGCGGTCGGTGACGTCGAAGATGGCGCCGATAAGCGCGACGGGCTGTCCGTCCTGGAAGCGTGCTTTTCCGTTCGAGCGGAACCAGCGGCGCTCTCCGCGCGCGGTGTCGATCTCCAGTTCGAGATCCCAGCCTTCGCCAGTTGCTATGGCGTGGCGCACGGCGGCTTCAATCTTCGCTCGCGCATGCGGCGCGTGGAAAGATGCAGCCTTCTCAAGGGTGGGTTCAAAGGCGTCGTCGAGCGCAAGCAGGCGGCGCGTTTGGGCGGTCCACTCGATCTTCCTGGTCTTTAGATCCAAACGCCAGCCGCCAACTTGTGCGGCGGCTGAGGTTTCTTCCAGCAACGCAGCCTGCTCCGCGTGCGCCTCGGCGGCGCGCGCCAACCGCATATTGGCGCTTTCAAGTGTGCGATCCGAATGGTTGAGCGCCCACGCGCAGATCATCACAGAGAAAGCGGCGCCCAGCGTCCCCAATGTGCTCAGCGTTGCGATCGGCCACGCCCAGGTGTGCCAAGCATACGTGCTGATCAGCGTCACCAGAGCGACGAGCGATGGCAGTGTAAGGATCACGCCCGGGCGCAGATCCTTGACCCCGCTCAGCGCGCCGTAGAGCGCCGTGGTCAGCAGTCCAATGATGGCGGCGACGCGCCCCAGTTCATTCTGCGCCGACCACAGTAGGAGGCCAAACGCCACCCACAACAGCGACATCGCGGCAAGGCTCGCCAGATGCCACACCGCGAACTGGCTGGCGCCGCCGATCAGCCGGCCACGAAACATCGTGGAAGCCCGCTCGACGGTGAGCATGGCGATTGTCCAGAGCACACCCGGGACGGCTCCGCACAGCGCGCACACAAAGCCGGCCACGACAACAATGACGGGCAGTCGCACCCAAGCGAAGCGCGTATTGTGGCGTGCGTTGCGCACCAGCCCGTCGACATCGCTTATTGCGATAGCCAAGAACGGCCCCCCCGACCAGACTCAGTACAATTGTCTGGACTAGACTAGTTGAGATTGATCCGGCGCAAGCGCGGGGTGGTTGTGCTGACAACTCGCCCCAGTCCGATCCTTCCCGCGACGCCTTAGCACGGCACTGGTCAAGCGGTCAGGCGTTCCCTAGTTTGGGGGCCGGAGTTTGCACATGCTGGTGTTCATCATCGTCGCCGTTCTGGTCATTGTCGGTATTTCAGTTATCGCCGGGCGGGCGCTCTCGAAGCCGCGTGGACGCCAAATGACCAACCATGAGAAAATGACTGCGCTCAAGGCTTCGGGCGCGATGCCAAACCGTAAAGAAAGCCGCCGCTAAATGGCGGAAGCCGCGCGCGCGCCATTGCCGGGCGATAAAACCGAAGCGTACGCGACACTACGCGCTGAGATTGGCGCGGTAATCGCCGGCGAGCCCAGCCGCACGGCGCGGTTCGCCACCGCTGCTTCCCTGCTTGCTCATGCGTTTCCGGATCGGTTTTTCTGGACGGGGTTCTATTTGGTCGACGAAGCCAAAGGCGATGAACTTGTGGTCGGTCCTTACCAGGGCACGCTTGGGTGCCTGCGTATCCCGTTCGGCAAAGGCGTATGTGGCGCGGCGGCGGCCAAGCGTGAGACGATCATCGTCCCTGACGTGCATGCGTTTCCTGGGCACATTGCGTGTGACAGCCGCTCCAATTCGGAGATCGTGACGCCAGTGTTCGACAGCGCGGGCGCGTTAGTGGGCGTGCTGGACGTGGATTCCACGCAGTTCGATGCGTTCGACGCTGTGGACAAAGCTGGTCTTGAAGCCATTTGCGGCGATCTGCTGACGCTGGATTAGCGCAAACAGGCGCGCGCCCTTGCCCGCTCGGCCCCACGCGATAAGAGATGCCAAACATGGTTTGGCGAGGACAACGTGGGCGACACGACAACAGGCTTAATTCTCTCCCAGATCGCGCAGCACGCGACGGAAGTGGCGGCGATCGCCAGCGCGCGGCTGCGTGGGTTCGGGCGAAAAAATGACGCTGACCAAGCGGCGGTCGATGCGATGCGGCGCTCGTTTCAAACCGCGCCGTTCAGCGGCAAGGTCGTGATCGGCGAAGGCGAAATCGACGAAGCGCCGATGTTGTATATCGGCGAAGAATTGGGCGCCGGCGGCATCAAGACGGACATCGCCGTCGATCCGCTGGAAGGCACTAAGCTCTGCGCTTCTGATGCGCCGAACGCGATGACGGTGGTGGCGCTGGCGCCGCAAGGCGGGCTGCTGCACGCGCCGGATATGTACATGGACAAATTGGCGATCGGGCCCGGCTATGCGCCTGGGCTCATCGATCTTGATCTGTCGCCGACGGAAAACGTGACGCGTTTGGCCAAGGCGAAAGGTGTCCCGATCAGCGAAATTCGCGCGTGCCTCTTGGATCGGCCGCGCCATGAAAAGATCATCGAAGAATTGCGCCGTGCGGGCGCCGGCATTCGCTTGATCCCAGATGGCGATGTCGCGGGCGTGTTTTGGACGACGGAAGCGGCGCGCTCTGGCGTCGATATTTACTTCGGGTCGGGCGGCGCACCAGAAGGCGTGCTGGCGGCGGCGGCGATCCGCTGCGCTGGCGGGCAGATGCAAGCGCGTCTTCTACCGGAGAACGAGCAAGAAGCAGCGCGCGCCAAGGCAATGGGCCGCGATGTGCATGCGAAGCTCACGCTGGACGACATGGCGCCGGGCGACGTTGTGTTCGCGGCGTCAGGCGTGACGCATGGCTCGATGTTCGACGCAGTGCACTTCGAGCACGACCATGTGCTTGTCGATACGTTGGTGTGGGACAGCTTCAACAAGCGCAAGAGCCGCGTGCGCTCGATCTATTCGCACTAATCAGGGCGTTGGCTGGAGAGGCGCCGCCTCTTCCGGCGGCGGTAGCACGATCTCGCCTTCAATGGCCGCGCCGGCTTCGTCTTCGGCGGATTCGTTCAATGTTTGCTGCGTGGGCGCAACCGCGCGGCGGCGTGCGAAGGCGCTGAGGCCCGGTACGTTCACGGCGCCGTCGTAGACGTTGATATTGGCGCCTTCGAAGGCAGTGCCGACGGGTTCGATCCGGCCGCCAAGGCAATCGCCGAGGAAGTGCTCAAGCACCGCCAGATAGGAGAGCCGGTTGGCGGGCAGTACGAGTTGGCGGCCTTCGTCGGGAAAGATCATGTAGGTGAGGCCGCCGCCGCGTGCGCGCAGGGCTTGCGCGATTTGATCGGCTTCGCCGCGTGTGGCGTTGGCGTCGCGCCCGCCGAGCGCGAGCAGAAGCGGGCCGCGAATTTGGCCGGCGCGGAAAAGCGGCGAACGATCGCGCAGCAGTTGGCGGCCGTCGGAGGTGCGTGCGTCGGCGACACGCTGATAAAGGCCATCGCGCGCGCTGGGCGATGCGCCATCGAGCAGCGCAAAGAGATTGGACGGACCGCCGAAGCTTGCGCCGCAGCGGAACTGATCGCTGGAAAACGCGAGCGCTGACAGCGTCGCGTACCCGCCGAAGCCTGCGCCAACGAGCGCGACGCGATCAGCTTGCGCCACGCCATTGTCGATCGCCCAACGTTCGGCGTCGAGCAGGTCTTCGCGCATGCGCCCGCCCCACTCATGATTGCCGGCGTTGAGGAAGGCTTTGCCGAAGCCGACGGAGCCGCGATAGTTGACGCTCAGCACCGCGTAGCCGCGATTGGCGAGCCATTGGTGCAAGGCGCTGAAGCCATATGAATCACGCGCCCACGGGCCGTCGTGCGGGACGATGACGAGCGGCACGGCTTGCTCCGGCCGGCCATCGCCGTTGCCGTCCGAGCCGATGGGGAGTGTGAGATAAGAGACCAGCGTGAGGCCATCGCGCGCGTTGATTTCAACCGGCGTCATCGGCTGAAGATTGGCTTGATCAAGCGCGGGGCGGTGGCGGAAGAGCGATGTGAGGCGCCGGCCGGCGCGATCCGCGCGGTCGTACAAGTAAGAGCGCGCGGGCGTGGTTGGGCCCTCTTCGACGACGATCCAGCGGCTGTCGTCGTTGTTGCGCGACACGACGGTGAAATCGCCGGTGAGCTGGCGATCGAGATAATCGAGATCAGCTTGTGTGTCGGGATCGAGCGCGCGCCATTCGCGGCGGAGATATTCTGTGGCGAACGCTTCGGGCGCGTTGGTGGCGGGGTCGAGCCAGACATCGACAACGTCCGCGCGCGCGCTTTCACCGACGAGGGTCTTTTCGCCCGTGCCTGCGTCGACGCGCATCAAGGCGGTGCGGTCGCGGCCGGTGGAGTCGAGCATCAAGAACGTGCGGCCGTCGGCTTCGAAGGCGATGGGACGTGAGGACATCGCGTCTTCGAACGGAATAGCGAAAAGCGTGGTCCATCTCCCGGTAGGGCCAAGCGTGGCGAGTTCGGCGCTGCCATCAGGCAACGGGCGCACGCCGAGCCGCACATTGTTGTCGCGATCGAGGATGAAGCGCGAAAAGCCGCGCGGGCCCATGTTGCGCTGAAGCTGCGTGCGCTCGCCGCTGGCGATGTCGAGACGGAACACGTCCGGCCAGTCGCGGTCGCGTTGATTGAAGGTGATGACAACGCCGCCGGGATCGCTGGGGCTGAGACCGAGGATTTCGACGCGGGCGCCGGGCGGCGTTAGCGCACGCGGGATGCCGCGCGCGATGTCGACTGCGTAAAGACGATTGGTTTGCTCGCCGGCGTCGTCCTGCAGGTAAAGCAGCGTGGAATTGTCCTGCGCCCAGTAGAAGTTGCGGATGCCGCGGGCGCGATCGTCAGTGACGGGGCGAGCCTCGTCCATGGCGTCGACCGAGAGCACCCAGATGTTCTGGACGCCGTCGCGCGGGGCCAGGAAGGCGACGCGGTCGCCGCGCGGGGAAAGTTGGCCGCCGTGGCGGACGGGGTCGCCGAAGAGGTCGGCGCGGGCGATGGAGGGGGGCTGGGCGGCAGGCGGCAGCGGCGCGCGCGCTTCGTCGCGGCCGCAGGCGGCAAGGCATGCCGCAAGCCCAAGGGCCACCAGGGCCCCGGCTCGGAGTGTCGTCCTCGTCTTCCCCACCGGCTTAAATCTTACAGGTCCGTCATCCCCGGGCCAACGCGCATGGCTGACAAGGAGTTCACCTTTACGGCAGGGGTTTGACGGAGGCTGCGGGCAACTCCCCAAACAGGCGTTTTGACACCCTGCCCGACACCCCCTATCTCACTGCCGCTTTGGTAAAATCGACTCGCTCCCCCGCCGCCACCGGCGCCCTTGTGCTCGCCGATGGCTCCGTTTTCCTGGGCGAAGGCCTGGGCGCCATAGGTTCAGCCGCGGGCGAGGTCTGCTTCAACACCGCGATGACGGGGTATCAGGAGATCCTGACAGACCCCTCGTACGCCGCGCAGATCGTGGCTTTCACATTTCCGCACATCGGCAATGTCGGCGCGAACAACGAGGATGTTGAGACGTCTTCGCCGGCGGCTGCAGCAGCTGCGCGCGGCGCTGTGTTTCGCACGCGGCCGACGTTGCCTTCGAACTGGCGCAGCGAAGATGATCTCGACGCCTGGCTGAAGAAGCGCAACGTGATTGCGCTGGCTGGGCTTGATACGCGCGCGCTGACGCGGCGCATCCGCGAACACGGCATGCCGAATGCGATGATCGCGCACGCGCCGGACGGCAAATTCGATCTCGAAAAACTGCACGCGCAAGCGAAGGCATGGCCGGGGCTCGAAGGGCTTGATCTGGCAAAGGATGTGACGACGGCGCAGAGCTATGTTGTCGCTGAAGGCCGCTGGCAGTGGCCGGACGGCGTGCGCGAAGTGAAGAAGCCGAAGTTCACGGTCGTGGTCATGGACTATGGCGTGAAGCGCAACATTCTGCGCGCACTCGGCGACATCGGCGCCAAGACGATCGTGCTGCCGGCGACGGCGACGGCGGAAGAAGCCCTGGCGCACAAGCCCGATGGCGTGCTGCTTTCGAACGGCCCTGGCGATCCGGCGGCGACGGGGGTTTACGCCGCGCCGCAGATCAAGAAGCTCGTGGATAGCGGTTTGCCGGTGATGGGCGTGTGTTTGGGCCACCAAATGCTGGGGCTCGCGCTCGGCGCTAAAACGCTGAAGATGCCGCAAGGCCATCACGGCGCGAACCATCCGGTGAAAGATCAATCGACCGGCAAGGTCGAGATCGTGTCGATGAACCACGGCTTTGCGATCGATACCTCGACGTTGCCGAAGGGCGTGAAGGAAACGCACGTTTCGCTGTTCGATGGTTCGAACTGCGGCATCGAAGTGGACGGCAAGCCGGTGTTCTCGGTGCAATATCACCCCGAAGCCTCGCCCGGCCCGCAGGACAGCCATTATCTGTTCGAACGCTTTGCGAAGCTGATGGCGAAGAAAGCCAAGAGCGCCGCTTAGATTTGCCGGCTGGAAGCCGGCGGTCCATACGTTGAGTATGACAAAGCCTGCCCTGCTCGTTCATCCGCCGCTTGGTTTGTTTGAGATGCGTCTCGTCGATTACGACGTGGTGCATTGGCCGACGGATCGCACCGACATCGAAGCGGCGGTTACGATCGGGCATGTCGGTATATCAAATGCGATGATCGATGCGCTGCCGAAGCTGCGTGGGATCGTGTGCTTTGGCGTGGGCGTCGACGGGCTCGATCTCGCGTATTGCAAAGCGCGCGGCGTTGCGATCGCGCATGGGCGGGACATCAATCACGAGGACGTCGCGGATGTCGCGATCGGGCTGATGATTGCGCGGCTGCGGTTTTTCACGGAAGGCGAGCGCGTGGTGCGCGAAGGCACGTGGACGCCGCCGCTTGCTGTGCCACCGCAGAAGCGCTTGCGTGGCCGCAAGCTGGGCATCGTTGGCATGGGCGCGATCGGCAAAGCGATCGCGCATCGCGCCGAGGCGTTTGGGCTCGAGATCAAATGGTACGGACCGCGCGCGAAGGCGGACGTGAAGTACGGCTATGAGCCGGATCTGATGAAGCTCGCAGAATGGGCCGACGTGCTGGCTGTGGCGGCGCGCGGCGATAAGACGACCGAAGGCATCATCAACGCCGACGTGATCAAAGCGCTAGGCGGCGATGGGGTGCTGATCAATGTGTCGCGCGGCAGCGTGATCGATGAAGAGGCGCTCATAGCGGCGCTGAAGTCGGGCGCGCTGGGCGGCGCGGGGCTCGATGTGTTTATGGAAGAGCCGACGCCGGTCGCGCGCTGGAAGGACGTGCCGAACTGCACGCTGACGCCGCACCTAGGCGGCGGCACGCGCGAGGCGCTGTGGGAAGGCTCGCAAAACGTGATCGAGAATTTGCGTAGGCTTTACGCTGGCGAAGAATTGCTCACGCCTTTGGCGGGCTGACGCGCCGGAACCACTTACCAATTTGCGCGGTTATTGCTCCAGGACAGAACTGGAGATTGGAACATGGCTGAGAGAGAGGGTGGAAGTTCCGCGCCGTGGGTCGCGTTTCTTGCCGGCATCGTGCTCGTCGCGCTCGTGGGCCTCGGCATCGCCGCGTACACTGGCAACCTCAATCCGCAGCGCGAAACGGCGCAACTGGAAATGAACTTGCCGGATGTGAAGGTGAACCCGCCGGACGTGGATTTGCCCGAACCGCCGCCAGCGCCGCAAATGCCGCCAGCGGCTGAGCAACCGGCGCCAACGCCGTAACGAAAAAAAGCACAAACAAAAAGGGCGACGGAGAAATCCGCCGCCCTTTCGCTTTAGCGCCTCGCTCCGCTTCAGCGCAGTTCAAATGTGACGTTGACGCTCACCGTCGTTTCAATTTGGCCGGGCGCGATCGGCGTATTGGCGACAGCAGCGTCACGCGCTTGGAAACGCTCCATCGGCATCGGCACGGGCGGCGAGTAGCCGCCGCCTTCGCTGACGGCAACGATGCGCGCGACGCGCATGCCCAATGCATTGGCGTAGAGCTCAGCGCGGCGGCGCGCCTCGGCGATCGCGTTGCGGCGGGCCACATCGAGCTGGGCGTTCGGATCCGAGTGCGAGAAGCTGACGCCGTTGATGGTGTTCCCGCCGGCAGCGACCGCGGCGTCGATGACGCGGCCGGTATTGTCGATGTTGCGGACTTTCGCGGTCACTGTGTTGTTGGCCTGATAGCCCGTGATGCGCGGCTGTTGGCCTTCGACGTATTGCTGCTGCGGATAAACCGAGACATTCGAGGTTTGGATATCGCGCTCGGCGATGCCGGCGCGGCGGAGCGCTTGGGTCAACGCCGCCATGCGGCGCGCGTTTTCCTGCAGCGCGGCTTGCGCGGTTTGGCCTTCTGTGGTGACGCCGAGATTGATCGTCGCGAGATCAGGCCGCGCTTCGGATTTGCCTTCGGCGCTGACGCTGAGCAGCGTTCCCTGCGTGCTCACCGCTTGTGGCGCATCCTGCGCGAGCGCGGCTTGCGGCGCCGCGAACGTCGCCATCACGGCGAAAGCAGCGGCCGCTTTGATCAGTTTCATATCGTGAACTCCATTTCCCCTTGCGAGCGCCAAGCCTGCGATCCAGGGCGCCCAAATTACGGCGCGGTCAGGTTTTTTCCGGCCGTTGTCGAAAATGTGAGGGGGCAACCTTTGTTCCGTTCCGCGCGTTTCACTCGGGACAGGAGGTTCGCCATGCATAAGCAAACGCACCCGGAACCGAAGACCCAAACGCCGCCGCAGAGACCGAAGAAGGTTCGCGATGCTGGGCCGGACTCGATGGCCAATCCGCCGAAGAAGTGGACGGACGTCGACCAGGCCAGCGATGAGAGCTTTCCGGCCAGCGACCCACCGGCGAAATACTGAAGGATGAGTTGCGGGCGTGGGTGCGGAGGACCATCTCTGGAAGATGGCCGAGCCGCCCACGTCCCTTCCCGCTGAGCCTGAAGTCCGCGACGCGGGGCCGAAGGCAATGGAAAATCCGCCGAAGTCGTGGGACGCGGTGGACGAAGCGTCGGATGAGAGCTTCCCGGCAAGCGACCCGCCGGCGCGTTAGCGGCAAAACTCCATGAAAACAGCATCCGCCGAATCGTTTCGGCGAATCGCTGTATAATATGGGCTTAGCCGCTCCTCAGGATTTGATGCGCTTTTCCGACACCTTGCTACGCCAGGTGCGCGACCGGGTTTCGATTGCCGACTACGCCGGCAAGCGAATGGCCTGGCACAAGCAAAAGTCCCGGCCGTCGGCTGGCGACTTCTGGGCGTGCTGCCCGTTCCATCAAGAAAAGAGCCCCTCCTTCCACGTGCTGGACAATAAGGGGCTCTTCAAGTGCTTCGGCTGCGGTGAAAAAGGCGACGTCTTCACGCTGGCGATGAAGCTTGAGGGACTGAGCTTTCCTGAAGCTGTCGAGAAGTTCGCGGAGATCGCGGGCGTTCAGCTGCCGAAGGACGACTACGACAATCGCGGCGAAAACGATCAGCGCAAGCGCCTCTATGCGGTCACCGCGGCGGCGTCGAAATTGTTTGCGAGCGCGCTGCGGTCATCGGGCGGCGCTGATGCGCGGAAGTATCTGCAAGGACGCGGCCTCGGACCGGAAGAATGGGACCGCTTCGCCATTGGCTTTGCGCCGGATGAGTGGACGTGGACGATCGATAAGCTGAAGGCCGAGGGCTTCACGCTGGAAGAGATCGCGCAAGCGGGCGTTGCGCGCGACGGCGAAGACGGCAAGCGCGCGATCGATACGTTCCGCGGACGCGTCACGTTCGAAATCACCGATACGGCGGGCAAAGTCATCGGTTTCGGCGGGCGCTTGCTCGACGCGAGCGCGAAGGCGGCCAAGTACATCAATTCACCCGAAACGGCGCTCTATTCGAAAAGCCGGGTGCTTTATCGCTTGAAGCAAGCGCGCGAATTGCTGGCGAAAACCAAAGCGCCGGGGCTGGTTGTCGGCGAAGGCTATCTCGATGTGATCGCGTTCGAGCGCGCGGGCATCGCGGCTGTGGCGCCGTGCGGCACGGCGGTGACGGACGAACAGCTCCAATTGCTGTGGCGCGCGGGCGGCGAACCGGTGTTCAGCTTGGACGGCGACAGCGCCGGCAAGCGCGCAGCGGAGCGTGCGCTTGAACTGGCGCTGCCGCATCTGGGACCTGGGCGCACGGTGCGCATTGCGCATGCGCCCGAAGGCCAAGACCCGGATGACATTTTTCGGCGTGATGGCGCTGACGGGCTGAAAGCGCTGATCGATGGCGCCTCGCCGGCCTCCGACGCGCTGTTCGAGCGTGAGAAGGCGCGCCATGGGCTAGCGACGCCTGAGGCGCGGGCGGCGTTTCAAGCGGGGCTAAAAGAGGCGATCGCCAAGATCGCCGACCGCGACACGCAGCGCGCCTACTTCTCAGAGCTGATGCGCCGCGCGAACGAAGCAATGCGCCCGCCGCGCCAGCCGTGGACGCCGCGTCCGCCTGGCCAGGGCGGCGGCTGGGGCCGCAACGCCCCGCCTGCCCCGGCAACGGAGGAGCTGAAGGCGCACGCCGCGGCGACCCGGCCACGCCCGGCGGCGGAGAACTTCCTGCGCGCGGCGGTCGATTATCCGGGTATTTTGAGCCGCTTCACGAACTGGATAGAGCGCCTCCAGACCAGCGACGCCGAGTTGGAGGCCATCCGGGATGCGCTTCTGGAGCTCGCGGAAGCAGAATCCGGCGCCGAAACTACCCCCACCAGCATTGACCGGAACCTTCTCAGGCTCCATTTGACGCGGTCGGGTCAGGAACGCGCGGCGGCGCGCGTTGAGCGCTGGAAGGAACACGAGAAAGCCTTTGGCAAATCGGCCAAGGCCCCAGGCTACCAGAGCAGCCCCGAAGAGTGGCAGGCGCGGGTGACCCGGGACGTCGTGCTTCCAGCTATCAAGGAGGAAATGGCGGAATTGCTTGCCTCGGAAGAAGCTGGCGATCCTACCGCAATGAAACGCTACCAGGCGCTCTTGAAGGAAGCGAAGGCGGTGGAGGCTGGCGCCTACCTCATCTCGCTCGAGAAGCCTGCCAATCCTGAAGCCGACGATCTGGTCGCATGAAGTTTGATGCCTATTTCCAATGGGAAGAGCCAAGTTCTGATGAGCAAGACCGAAGAGACAGCGACGGAAGAAAAGGACGCGCCGGACGGCCCGATCCTCGATCTCTCCGACGCAGCCGTGAAGAAGATGATCAAGGCCGCCAAGACGCGCGGCTTCGTCACCCACGAAGAGCTCAACAAGGTTCTGCCGTCGGAGGAATTCTCCTCCGAACAGATCGAAGACGTGATGTCCCAACTCAGCGAGATGGGCATCAATGTCGTCGACAATGAAGAGGAAGGCGAAGCGGCCGAGGAAGACACCTCGAACAAAGCCGTCGCCACCCGCGAAGACGGCAAGCCGCCTGTCACCAACACGCGCGAAGACGCCGACCGCACGGACGATCCGGTGCGGATGTATCTGCGCGAAATGGGCTCGGTCGAGCTTCTGTCGCGCGAGGGCGAAATCGCGATTGCCAAGCGCATCGAAGCTGGCCGCGACGCGATGATCCGCGGCCTGTGCGAAAGCCCGCTGACGTTCGAAGCCATCATGGTGTGGCGCGATGAATTGCGTGAGCAGAAGATCCTGCTGCGCGACATCATCGATCTGGAAGCGACGTACGGCGCCGAGATGGGCATCGTGCCGCAATCGGCGCCCGGCGTGAACGCCGATGGCCTCGTCGATCCTGAGCAAGCGAAAATCGAAATCGCCGAAGCTGAGCGCAAGAAGGCCGAGGCCGCCGCTGCGCGCCTTGCGCCGAAGCCTGCGCCCACGGGCGACGAGGAAGAGCGCGATCCGGGCGAAGCCGCTGCTGAAGCGGACGCTGATAGCGAGTTCGACGACGAACAAGCCATCTCGATGTCGGCGATGGAAGCCGAACTCAAAGAAGGCGTGATGTCGACGCTCGACGCCATCGCCGAAGCGTTCGGTCAGTTCCGCAAGCTGCAGGACAAGCGCATCGAATTGCGCTTGCAGGGCAAGTCCCTGCCCGGCGCGAAGGCGGAATCCTACGAGACCGCGCAGAACACGATCATTGAAGAGCTGAAGAAGCTGAAGCTCAACAATGCGCGGATCGAGAGCCTGGTTGAGCAGCTCTATGCGATCAACCGGAAGCTCATCCAGCTTGAAGGCAAGCTGATGCGGTTGGCGGAATCGAACGGCGTGCCGCGCATGCAGTTCTTGGAAGCCTATCAGGGCCACGAACTCGACCCGAAATGGACCGAGAAGGTCTCCGCCAAGTCGAAGGCGTGGGGCAAGTTCGTGACGTCCGAAGCGGACGATATTGCCGACATCCGTGCTGAGATTGGCGTGCTGGCGCAAGAAACCGGCGTGCCGATCGACGAATATCGCCGCATCGTCCACGCGGTGCAAAAGGGCGAGCGCGAAGCGCGCCAAGCCAAGAAGGAAATGGTCGAAGCGAACCTGCGCCTCGTCATCTCCATCGCGAAGAAATACACGAACCGTGGCCTGCAGTTCTTGGATCTCATCCAGGAAGGCAACATTGGTCTGATGAAGGCCGTCGATAAGTTCGAGTATCGCCGCGGCTATAAGTTCAGCACCTACGCGACGTGGTGGATTCGCCAGGCCATCACGCGTTCGATCGCCGACCAGGCGCGCACGATCCGCATTCCGGTGCACATGATCGAGACGATCAACAAGCTGGTGCGGACCTCGCGCCAGATGCTGCACGAGATTGGCCGCGAGCCGACGCCGGAAGAACTTGCTGAAAAGCTCGGCCTGCCGCTCGAGAAGGTTCGCAAGGTGATGAAAATCGCCAAGGAGCCGATCTCGCTCGAGACGCCGATCGGTGACGAAGAGGATTCACACCTCGGCGATTTCATCGAGGACAAGAGCGCCATCCTGCCGGTCGACGCCGCGATCCAGAGCAATCTGCGCGAAACGACGACGCGCGTGCTGGCTTCGCTGACGCCGCGCGAAGAACGCGTGCTGCGCATGCGCTTCGGGATCGGGATGAACACCGATCACACGCTGGAAGAAGTGGGCCAGCAATTCAGCGTGACGCGCGAACGCATTCGTCAGATCGAGGCGAAGGCGCTGCGTAAGCTGAAGCATCCGAGCCGGAGCCGGAAGCTGCGGAGCTTTTTGGATAATTGAGGACCGGCATCTATTGTTTGAGACGTTGTTCGATCGCCCGATCGATTAATTTTTGGACCGTTGTGTCTACATTCTTGAATTTGCAAAGCTGTCCAAACTGAAGCGCACCCAGTTCGGCAAAAAGCTTGCCGAACACCTCGTCTGCAAAGCTACTTGAAATCAAGCGCACGTCGGAGAAATCGAACTCTACTGGACACGTTCTATTGTCCATCAAGTTTTCAACCTTATTTCGGGCGAATCTGCCCGCCTCACGGCTCCCAAAGGCGGTCAGCTCCTTCGCCACCACAAACTCAATGTTTGCCCCCTTGGTCTGATACATTCGCTCCACAAAATTGTACGCGGGATCGTGCTGCTTACCCTTAAATACGAGCGCCTTCTCTAGCAGCCGCTCGAAGCTATAATTTATAGATGCTCTGACGAAGGTGCCCATAAATGGGACCGGCCTTCTCCCGGCATGCAACTCACCGGGTCGATGCCGAAGCAGCACTTTTCCTGAGAGAATGTCGAATTCGCCTCCACTCACCTCGCAACACTTGAATGTTCCGAAGAGACCGTTGCCCTGATTTGTCTTTGAGTTCCGGGTAACCCCCTCTTCAACAGCAGCGCGCAACGCGCGAACGTCATCTGTCAGCTCGGGACGACCTTGCCTGAGTGTTTTCGGGATTCCCAATCCCGCGTCGCAGACGTAGAATTCAATCGTGCTTTTCTTCGGAAAACTCGTCACTTGTAGGATGCCGCCGACCGGCGATTCGGCGTGATTCAGGACGTTGTCCGTGATCTCATTCAAGGACCATTCAAGCGCCTTAAGCCTAGATCGATCGAGACCGGTCGTGCTGCGCAATATGACTTCAATGCTTCTATCAACGACCTGGAAGTGCTCACTGGCGTTCTTGAACTGAACAGCGGACAGATGCGCCTGATTGAAGGCATCACGGGCGTCATACTTCTCAGGTGAGATTAGGTGAGCCCAATTGGCGTTGCTCAACAACTTCGCGCTGTTGGGTTCGTATGGCTCGATGATCTCAAAATCGACTCCTTCAACGCGGTAGGCGCGCGCCGATGTCACCAGCGGCAACATGAAGCTTGGATAGAAAAAAGTGGTCTCGGAGAAATCGAGAACGACGTCTCTGTAGCCAGATTTTCTTATGAGGGTGAACAATCCCGCCGTGGCGGGAAGTACATCCACACCGGTGCTTCCAATAAACTGAAGCCGATTGCCGTCCGTCCGCAGCATCTCACTGACTTCCTCCGAATCATTTTTACCACTTCCGCGTGCAATTTGATAAGGCAGCGCACTGAGAACACTCGGTCTCTCGCCTCACTCCCCACCCAGCGCTATCCTCCTCGCATGCGCTTCCTTCACACCATGATCCGCGTCGGCGACCTCCCTGCTGCGCTCGACTTTTTTTGTGACAAGCTTGGCATGGTTGAGCGGTCGCGGGTGGAAAACGAGAAAGGCCGCTTTACGCTGGTCTTTCTGGCGGCGCCTGGCGATGCGGAGAATTCGCGCGCGAACAAAAGTCCGGAGATCGAGCTCACCTATAATTGGGATGAGCACGAATATAGCGGTGGGCGAAATTTCGGCCACCTCGCCTATCGCGTCGATGACATTTACGCGCTGTGTCAGCGGCTGATGGATAAGGGGGTCACCATCAACCGGCCGCCGCGCGATGGGCACATGGCGTTTATCCGTTCGCCCGATGGGATTTCGATCGAACTGCTGCAAGCCGGCGCGGCGCTGCCGCCGGCCGAGCCGTGGGCCAGCATGCCGAACACTGGCGTTTGGTAGCGCCTACCTGATTTCCAGCACCGAGTTTTGCGGCGGGGCTACGGCTTCGTCGCTTTGGTTGAACGCGAGGATTCCGGTCAAGAGTTCGAGGACCGTGCCGCTGGTGTCGAGGTATTCGTCGGTGCGGCAGGCGTCGATGTTGTTTTCGACGTAGCAGAAGCGATCGGTGGGCGCGCCGGCGCTGTAGCGATGGCCGCGGAAGCTGATCGTGGCGGCGTAGTCGCGCTCGGTCTCGCGGGTGGCTTCGACGATGCGGAAAAGCGGGCGCCGCTCATTGGCCCAAAGCGGAAAGCCCGGCGCGGTGACGCCGAGGCGCGCGCGCATTTCACCTTCAGGCGCGGGCGCCATGGCGTTGGGATCGCGGCGCATCAACTGGCCGACATAATAGACGATGTCGTCGAGCGAGCGCAGCGCCATGAGATAGCGCGTGCCGCCGACGACGATCTCAACCGGGCAGTTGGCGTCGGTTTCGCGATGCGGCGCGGCGCGGCGTTGGGCTTGCTCTGCGGCGGCGGAATTTGGCGCGACGTACACCGCGAACGGACCGCAAGCGCCGTTGGCCGTCGCGGGCGGCGCGATGCGTTCGGCGCGTGAAAGATCGAGCGCGAGTTGGCGCATGCTGAGCACGAAGGCGCAACCGGCTTCGTCGGCATCGCCGGTGCAATCGTTGACGATGGTGCCGGCGGAGTTGCGCAGATCGCGCGGGGCGCTGCCGTCAGCGGGAATGATGCGCACGCGGTCGACGATGAGCATGAGCAAGAGATCGGGATTCCATCCGCTGTCCCAGTAATAGCGGAAGAGCTGCGGGTCCGTGGGGCGCATGACGACGTTGGCGAAGGCCTCGGTCGAGAATGGCGAGAGCGTGAAGTCGGGCGAGGTGCGGCGCGAAGCTTCGCCGCCGAGTTCTGCGGCGCCCCAGGACTCGCCGAGCTGATCCAATTCGATGCCGCCAATGGTGATGGAGGCGCCGTGCGAACCACCGCTTTGGGTGAAGCCGCTCATCGACATATATTGGCGCGGCTGCCGGTTTTGCGCGCGCATGACGTTGAGCAAAATCTGCGAGGTGATGGCTTCGTGATACGCCTCGTTGAAGGCGAGCGTGTCATCGACAATGCCGCGCGCCACAGCTTCGCGGCGCTGCTGCTGATAGCTCGCGGATGCGGCGCAGCCGTTCAAGGCGATGATCGCGAGCGCGGCGGCGAACAGGCGCTTCATGGTCCCTCTCCCCATGCGCCAGTTTCGCTGCGGGGCGTGGGGACGCGACAGGATACGCGCGGCGCGCGAGCGCGGCGTTCCGAGGCGCACCTAACTGTAGTTGAAACTCACGCTCACGCGCGCCTTCTTGGCGGCATTGGTGGGGACCTCGTGGCGGATGAAACTCTCCCACATGATGACGTCGCCGGGCTTGGGCGTGACGTAAACAAAGGTGCGCTCCTCAAGCGGCGCATCTTCGCGGCGGTTCGGCGCGGCCATCATCAGGGCGTGGCGCGGGTCTTCGAGCTTAAGCGCGGATGCGCCAGCGGGAACGTCCACGTAGTACGTGCCGGAGAGGACGCTGTGCGGATGGATGTGGCCGCTATGGGCGCCGCCGGGATCGAGCACATTGATCCAGATGGAATCGAGCTTCAGTTTGCGGCCGCCGAGATCAAGGTGCAGGGCCTTGGCGAAGGCGGCGGCGTGCTTATCAAGTTCGCGCTTTAGATCGGCAAAGATTGGATCGCGCCTCGGCAGATCGTCGAGCGAGGCGTACGAGGTGTAGCCGCGATAACCCTTCTCGCGGCTCCAGGCTTTGCCGGCTTCATCCTCGCTCGCGATGGCGCGGCAGGATTTTGCGAGATCGGCGTTGAGCGCGCGCGCGTTCTCGATTTCGGCGCGATAGAGCTTGGTGATGAAGAGCGTTGCGATGTCGGACATGGGCGCTGAGCTTAGAGCCGGAGCGAGCGCGCACGTCCATCACGTTCGCCCAAACAAAATGACGCCCCTGCTTTGAGACAGGGGCGTCAGGTTGTTCTAGCGCGTCCGTGCGGGAGGCGACGCGACGCGCTGGGCAATCGGGCTTACTGGCCTTGCGCGGCCGTCGGCGTCGCTTGAGCCGACGCCAGCGCCGGGTCGATCGAGGCGACGGTCAGCGTGTCGCCGCGGCTCACGTCGCAGCGGACGTTCTGCAGCGTGCTGCCGTTCCAAACGTCGAGGTCGACGCGGATGAACTGGGCGCGCAGGCGAACTTGGTCGAGGCGGATGTTGTCGTTCTCGAGACCGGTTTGCTGAGCGATTTCGGCGCGGCAGAGGCGCACGGCCTGGATCTGCTCGGTCGGCTCGCGGGCGCCGGCCAGATTCGGAATGAGGACGAAAGCGGCAAGCGCCGCGACGGTAACAAACTTCTTCATAGTACCCTCCGGGGAGTGAGGATCCGGCCCCCAACTATGATGACCGATCTATTATTCTGTTATCACTGGACCGGTCGTCATACAAGCGCTATCTTCTCCCCATGGCTAAGGTTTCATCCGCCCGCGAAGACATGCTCAACGCGGCCGTCGAGCTCTTCCGCGCCCGGGGCTATTCGGGGGTGGGAGTCGCTGAATTACTTCAGAAATCTGGCGCGCCGCGAGGCTCGCTCTATTTCCATTTTCCAGGCGGCAAGGAGCAAATTGGGGCCGAAGCGGTGCGCCGTGTCGGGGCCGAGGTGGCTTCACGTTTTCGCGATCTTCGGCTCAGCGGCGTCGATATGCCGACCTTCGTCGAGCGCGTGTTCAAGACGACGGCGAAGGAAGTGAAGGAGCGCGCCTATAAGGCTTCCTGCCCGATGGCGGCGATCGCGGCTGAGTTCAGCAACGAGAATCCACAGCTGCAGGCGGCAGTGCGGGATTCCTTCGCCTCATGGGAAGACGAGATCGCGCTTGCGGCCATGAGCAATGGCTACAGCAAGGAAAACGCGACCACGTTTGCCTCGGCCATGCTGGCGGCGATGGAAGGGGCGTTCGTGGTGTCGAAGGCGCAGGAATCTTCGCTGCCGCACGTGAACGCCTCGCGGGCCGTGTTGGCTCTGGCGATGGCGCTGAAGCCGGTCAACTAGGCGCGATCAATCCGCGCAGCGAAGCAGCCGCGGCGAGCGTAGTGCGCGTGGATGTAAGCAACCGCATCATTGGCAAAGAAACGCGCGATGCAATCTGGCGCGGCGGCGCCTTCACAAACATCGGCGTCGACCATTGCGCCGTGCGCATCGAAGGCGCGCAGCGATAGCATGCGGCGCGCCAGGGCGGGCGGCATAACGTCGTGCGTGCTGGCGCGAGCGCTGGTTTCGCGAATGAAGATCGGGCCCTGCTGACGATAGGGCGTGTTAGCGGGCTGGTGTTCGTAGGAAAGCAAGAGCACGGCTTCACCGATCTCGGCATCGTCGAGTGAAATCCTGCACGGGGCGGCGGGTTTTTCCGTGATCCGCACACGCTCGATGCCTTGCGCCGCCAGCGCTTCATCGCTCAAGGCGTGCAAATGCTGAAACGGCGCGGGATCGAGGCCGGTGACGCGGAAACTCATGGGATCAACTCCTTGATCGCCAGCGTGCCGCATTCGAGCGCTGCGCGCTGGCCGAATTCGGACCTTGTGCTAGCGTTGCGCCATGCGTCTCAATCAGATCACCGCCGGCTGCAAAGACCTCGCGCAATCCATAGCGTTTTATCAGCTCTTAGGGCTGCGCTTGATTGTTCGGAGCGACGCTTATGCGCGCTTTGAATTGCCGGCGGGCGAAGCGACGTTTTCACTGCATGTGGTCGATGGAGAGATCCCGCGCGAGAACGCGCCGCAGCTGTATTTTGAGTGCGATGATGTGGACTTTGAAGTGCAGCGTTTGAAAATCGCCGGCGTCGCGATCGAGCGCGCGCCGGTGATGCAAAGCTGGCAATGGTATGAAGCGTGGCTGCGCGATCCGGCGGGCAACCAGGTGTGCATTTTCCACGCCGGTAATGTGCGCCGCTATCCGCCATGGCGCATCGACGCTCCGCCCGGCGCCGAGAACTTGCATTTGGTCATTCGTGAGGGAAGCCAATGGGCGATCGTGAAGAGCGACGACGCCGAGGCGTGGCGTACGCTTCAGGCGCGCTACAGCGATTTCAAAACATCGCTTGGGCCGTTCGAGGTGTTTGCGTTGCTGGCGATGTTGGAGCGCGAATGGCCGGAGGTGTTCCTCCAACATCAGCAGACAATACGCGCGTTCGCCGCCGACGAGGCGCTTGAGCTGCTGTTCTAAAAATCCATCATCGGCGCCCAGTGGAAGATGGAAGCGAAGCCGAGCGTGCCGACGAACAAGATCACGGCAAGGATCGCCAGGAAACCCAGGATCATCATCACAAGCGCACCGATCCAAGAGATACGCGCCATGAGCAACGCAGACTCGTCGCGTTCGGCTTGCGCCTGGCCAGCCGCAATAACACCGAGCACGAAAGCAGCGATCGTCGGGAGCAGCGGGATGATGAAGCCGAGCGCCAGACTGCCGAGCGCGAAGGCGCTAAGAACGAACGAGCCGGAGTGCGTGCGAACGCCGGGGCCAGCGGCGCCTGGCACGATGTAGACGGCGCGCGCCTGACCGCCCTCCTCCACGAAATCGACGACCTGCCCTGCGAGCGGCGTCGCGGCCGAGCGCCACTCGCTCAGGGGGAATTCCAGTCGGCGATCATCGGTTGTGAGGACGATTCCTCGGCCGTCGTGAGTTCCAAGAATTGTTCCGCGCATAGCCGAATATGTAGGCGCAATCGTCGCAAACGAAAATCGGGCGCCAGCATCCCATGCAAAAGCTTGCCCTTCGGGCCTAGCTTCGCTTGAAGAGCGCCATGGAAAAGCTGATCGAAGGCTATCGCGTTTATCGCCAGCAGCGCTGGCCGGAACTTCGCGCGCTCCACAAGAAACTGGCCGAGGTTGGCCAATCTCCGAAGACGTTGATCATCGCCTGCGCCGATAGTCGGGTCGATCCGGCGACAATTTTCAATGCAGGACCCGGCGAACTTTTCGTGGTGCGGAACGTCGCCAACCTGGCGCCGCCGTTCGAGGAGGCCCCCGGCTTTCACGGGGTAAGCGCGGCGATTGAGTTCGCGGTGTTGCAGTTGAAGGTTGAGACGGTGCTCGTGCTGGGGCACGCGCAGTGCGGCGGTGTAGCCGCCGCTTTGCAAGACCGGCCGCGCAATCCGCACTCGTTCCTCGATGCGTGGATCAGCCTGCTGGATACGGCAAAAGCGCGGGTTTCGGGCCATGACGGAGACCACCATACGGAGCTCGAATACGAGTCTATCCGCGTGACGCTGGAGAATTTGGCGACGTTCCCGTTCGTCGCTGAAGCAATAAAAACGCGCGGATTAAGGTTAGCCGGTGCGCGTTACGGTGTTGCCGATGGCAGTCTGGAGCTGATGGACCCGACTACAGGCGCCTTTAGTCCCGTGGTTTGACGTTAATTCACCCTATTCTCAGGTGATCGTCGTGGCAGCGGCCGGGTGTTCCGTGCTATGCGGCCAAGAAGGCTTGGGATAGGGGCGCGGGAGACGGCATGGCCGACGTGCTGATCGTTTGTGTGCGCGAGGACGAACCTCAGGCCAAAGCGCTCGCGGAAATGTTTGAAGCGGCTGGGTTCTCGATTGGCGGCGCGCCATCGAGCGACGGCGCATTGCGCTCAAGCGGCGCGGGTGTTGTGGTCTGGTCGCAGGCCTCGATCCGCTCGCGTCCGTTTCTTGATGCAGCGCAGCGTGTGATCAACGCCAACAAGGCGGTTGTCGCCAGCCTCATTGATCCCCCTCCGCCGTCCAGCATTGGCGACAGCCCGGCGTTTGATCTTTCGCGCTGGGACGGCGATCCGAATGATCCTTCGCTCGATCCGCTGTTCTTCACCGTCGACCGCATGGTGAACGCGGCGCGCGCATCCGTTGGCGCGCCTGCGCGCGAGGATGTGTACGAAGCGCCGCCACCGCCACAGCGGGCCGCGCCGCGCGCTGCGCCGACGCCGCCACCGCGGCCTGCCCCGGCGCCAGCGCCGCCGCCCAACGATCCGTTGGGCACTGAGGCCGAGCACTGGCGCGCGATCCGCGACAGCCGCAATCCGTCTGATTTCATGGATTACCTTTCGCGCTACGGCGCACACGGTGCGTTTGCCGAAGTGGCCGAACTGCGCTTGAAGCAATTGACGGCCGGCGCCGCTGCTGCGCCGCCGCTGCGCCAGGCGCCTGCTCCGCGGCCCGCGCCAGCGCCGCGGCCGGCGCCGCCGCCAGCGCCACGCTATGCCGAGCGCCCAGAACCGCGCCGCGAAACGCCTCCGCCCCGCCGCGTGGACCCTCCGCCCGCGACGCCTCGCTATGCCGAGCGCTCGGAGCCGCGGCGCACGCCACCGCCTGAGCGCAGCTATGACCGCGCCGATCTGCGTGAGCCGACACCGCGCCAAGGCGGCGGCGCGATGCGCGCTTTCATCCTGATCGCGTTGCTGGGCGGCGCGGCGCTTGCCGGCGGCCTCTACTTTGGCGGCGGCATGGGCGACGTCGGCGGCGCCACGCAGTCAGAGCAGACGGATCAAGCGCCGGATACGAGCGCGCTCGACACGCCGAGCGGCACGCCGCTGGCGGACTCGTCGGGCGAAGTCGAGGGCGCGAGTGCGCCGCAGGTTCTGGACGAGCGTCCGACACAACAAGCCTCGCAGCGTGACGATCGCCGCGAGCAACAGCGCCGAGAACAGCAACGTCGCGAAGAAGAGCAACGCCGCTTGGCCGAGCTGAACCGCGCGGCCGAACCGCAACCGCCGCGTACGGTAGTCGCCGCGAACTCGACGCCGAGCGGACCGGTTTCGCTGCAGCCCGGCTCGAATAGTTCGGTCGGACCGTCCCTCGATCCGCCGAGTTCAGTGACGCAACTGCCGCCCGCGACGCAAACCGCGTCGGTCACGCAACCGCCGGCAACGACACGCGCGCCGCCGGCGGGCACGGTGCAGTGGGCGCAGCGCCCGTCGTCACGGCGCATTGCTGAGCTTTATCCGGACCGCGCGCTGCGTGAAGGCACGGGCGGTCGCGTGCAACTTGATTGCACGGTGCAAGCTTCGATGGCTGTTTCCTGCTCGGTGGCGTCGGAATCGCCGGCTGGTCAGGGCTTCGGACGCGCGGCGCTGAGCGCCTCAAACTCGTATCGCGCGAGTCCGACACTCTCGAACGGCCAGAGTTCCGTCGGCGCGCGCACGCGCATCGCCGTCGCCTTCCAAGCGCCGCAGTAACAGCCGACCTAGCGCGTCAGACGCAGCGAGCCGATGCCCGTGCCGATGGCGTCAAACGCTCGCGACAATTCGGTCGCGTTGTTGGCGCGGTATAGGCGCGCCCAGAACCTGCTTTACCGAGTCAGTCTTAGTTGTGAGATCGACTGTCCGATTTGGCGGAAGGCAGTTTGAAGTGACGTGCCGTCGTCGGCGAGGAAGAAGTGATCGGCACTTGTGGCGCACTGGCTGAACACCGACATCGCGGTCGCGTCGTTGTCGATGTGGAAGCCGACAGTATAGACGATAATCCCGCGCGCCTTCATGGCGGTGCAGAGCGCGATGGTTTGCGCCGCCGATGCGCCGTTAGTGGCGTTGCAATTGATGTGATCGTTGTTCGAACCCGAGCCCGAGAGCGAGTTCTGCGCGATGACGCCGTTGCAATATGCGGTGTTGAAAGCGCCGTCGGTCATGAGCACGGCGATCTTCTGCGTGTTCGGCGCGCCATAAGCGGCCGGGCGCTGCGAAGCGTTCGGCCACAGATAGCCCCAGTTCGGCGACAGCATGTACCAGCCCCAAGCCGTGCCGACTTGGCCGGCGGTGGATCCGCCTGCGGTGAGCGCAGAGATGCGCGCGCGCAGCGCAGCGCGATCTGTGGTCAGCGGGATAAGGCCCGTGCCTGTATCGCACGGGTTGCCGGTGCTCGCGTAGTTGCGGCCGACGAAGGTCGTGCTCGGCGCCGCATCCGTGGTGACGTTGGTGGTGACGCGTTCGGAGACGCAATTGCTGATCTGCAGCACGCGCTGTGAGCCGCTCGCATTGGTGAAGCGATAGTATTGGCAGCCGAGCGTGGTGCAGTAGCCCGTGCCTGACGAAGTATAGGCGCTGTAGGTCGGGCCGGTCGTGTTCAGCAGCGTGTACGTGTTGGCCGTGACGCCAGTGATTTGCCAGGGCGTATCCGTCGCGCTGTTGATCTGGGTCATGCCGTTGACGCCGGTGATCCAGACGTAATCGTTGTTGGCGAAGCCGTGGCCGTTCGAAGTGACGACGACGTTGCAGTTCGCGGCCAAGCAACGCTGGACCGTTCCGCCCGACGTGTAGGCGCTGTAGCCGGCGCTGGAGCGTGTATCCCACATCGTGGGCGTCGCGGCGGTGCTGTAGAGTTCAAACGTGTTGGTGGTGACGTTGCGCACCGTGTAGGCGCGGCCGTTCACTTGCGTCATGCCGTTGACGCCGGTGATCCAGACAACGTCGTTGTTGCTGAAGCCGTGGTTGTTGGACGTGACCACGCCGGGTCGCGCGCGCGTAATGCCAGTGATGTTCTTGGCCGCGCCGTTGGCCCAGGCGGCGCCGCTGATGTTGCGCCCGGCGGGGATCGTGCCGCGGACGTTATCAGCGTACGTGCCGGCGTTGACGCCCATGCCCCAGGTGACGAGCGCGACCTTGGAATAGAACGGCGTCTGCACGTCCGAGACGACGATGTCGACGAGGTCGCCCGCGGAATTGCGCAGGTCGGTGATGCGCTGGCCGGACATCGAGCCGGTGGTGTCAAGGACGAGCGCGACTTCGAGGTTCACCCCGCCCCGCTCTGCTTCCGAGCGCACCGCGACGTTCCACGGCGTGTTGTTGATGAGGCGCGCGAGGCCGATCTCCATGGGCGCGCTGACGTCCACGCGATAGCCGTTGGTCCCGACGGGCGAGAGCGAAAGCGTCGAGCCTGTAGCCAGAGAGCCAGCTTCGGCTTGGAAATAGGAAGTGGCCAAGGCGGTGCGATCGGCCAGGCTCACATTGCCCGGCGCGCGGGCGGCGGCCAGCACCGCGCCATCGGCTGCGTTTTGGAGCTGGGAGCGGATCATTTGGGCGCGGGTGAAATCGACCGTGAGGCCGATAAGCCCAATGAGAACGGTGCCCATCAGCGCCCACATCATCGCCACGTTGCCGCGTCGATCGCGCTTGAACGCCGACCAAGACCGGCGGTTCGTAACTCGCCCGGTAACCATATTCCGCCTCGAAACAGACTGTTAGAGCCCAGCAGAGGTACGCGAGTGCGCTTAATTTCAGATTTTGAAACTTGGTGAACGGAACGATTTGGCTTGCCCGGTTCCCGATTTTGCTATTAGAGTGATATCAATTTGATTGCAGAGGGGACCCAAATGGCCACGTCAGCCGCGCTCAATCACACCCAGGAACGTAAGGCCAGCACATCCAACGGCGGGATGATGCTGTTGCTGAGCCTGCTCGTCGGCGCTGCCACGCTCTGGATGCTGATCGGGCTCATCGCCGACGAGAACGCCCTCAACGGCATCGGCACCATCGTGGGCTCGCTGGCCTTCGTGCTGATGCTTTGCGGCTTCTACACGCTGCAGCCCAATGAGGGCGCGGCGATCACCCTCTTCGGCAATTATAAGGGCACGGACCGGACGCCTGGCCTGCGCTGGATGCTGCCCTGGTACAGCCGTAAGAAAGTCAGTCTGCGGGTCCGCAACGTCACCGGCGAGAAGCTGAAAGTGAACGATAAGCGCGGCAACCCGATCGAAATCGCGGCGGTCGTGGTCTGGCGGGTGACCGATACGGCGCAGGCGCTGTTCGACGTCGACTCCTACCAGACCTTTGTCGACATCCAGATCGAGACGGCGGTGCGAGAGATCGCCTCGCACTTTGCCTACGACCACGCCGAGCATGAAGAGCCGACGCTGCGCGGCGACGCTGAGCAGGTCTCGACGCTGTTGCGCCAGAAACTGCAGGAGCGCGTGGCTGTTGCCGGCGTGGTCATCGATGAGACCAAGCTCAGCCACCTCGCCTACGCGCCGGAGATCGCGGGCGCCATGTTGCGCCGCCAGCAAGCGGAAGCGGTGCTCGCCGCGCGCCAGAAGATCGTGCAAGGCGCAGTGATGATGGTGGAGAGCGCGCTGGCGCAACTGTCGGAACGCGACATCGTCAAACTGGACGACGAGCGGCGAGCGACCATGGTGTCGAACCTGCTGGTCGTGCTCTGCGGCGATCGCGACGCACAACCTGTCGTCAACGCTGGTTCGCTTTACCAGTAGGCGCAGTGGCCAACGACCGCAAAGCCTTCGCGCTGCGCATGGATCCAGCGCTCTACGACGCCATCGCAAGATTGGCGAACGCGGACCTGCGCAGCGTGAACGCCGAGATCGAGATTCTGCTGCGCGAAGCGGTGAAAGCGCGTGGAGCCAAACTCGAAGCGCCGAAGACCGATGACGGGGAAAATCAGTGAGTACGGCAAACAAGTCGGCGGTGTTCCTCGTCCTCGCGTTTGCGATCAGCTGGGCCATTGCGATCGGCGCGCACTATGCGGGGCTGGTCGAGCAACTGGGCGGCGTCGCCATTCTCGCGGTGATGATGGCAGGCCCCGCTGTGGCGGCGCTTATCTGCGCGTTCGCGTTTGAGAAAGGCCGGCGCGCTGAAGCACTGGGATTGCGGTTCAAGCCGAACCTCTACTGGCCGTGGGCGTGGGCGATTCCGATTTTGCTCGCGGTTGGTTCGGTTGTTGTGACGCTGCTCGCGTCGGACCGCACATACGTCGATCTTGGGCAAACGATTATTGGCGCGCTGGAGGCGCAGGGCGCGCCGGAGGCGACGCTTGAGCAAGTGCGCGCCATTCCGCAACTCGGACTGATCCAGATCGCCGCTGCGATCACGCTGGGTGCGCTGATCAATTGGCCGATCCTGACGTTCACGGAAGAACTCGGCTGGCGCGGCTATCTGCACCACCTGTGGCGCCCGTTTGGGTTCTGGCGCACGTCGCTCGGCACGTGCTTTGTGTGGGGCCTCTGGCACATGCCGGCGATTTTATTCTACGGGCTCAACTATCCGGACAATCCGCTGATCGGCATGGCGCTGTTCACGGCCTTCTGCATGCTGGTCGCTCCGCTGCTCACGTTCATTCGCGACCGCGGCGGTTCGGTTTGGGCTGCAGGGCTTTTCCACGGCACGTTCAACGCCGTTGGCGGCATTACACTGGGCGTCATCTCCAATCCGACGTTCCCGTGGAACGGCATTGTCGGTATCGGCGGGTTTGTGGTGCTGGCGCTTGGCGTGGCGGTGGTTTTGGCGCTCGGCGCCGGACGGAAGGCCGCGCGGCTCGAAGGCCAGAATCAGGCAGCCTAAAGCTTGCGCGCCCGCCCCCCGGGGCTTAAGCACGCGCGATCCGACAAATGGATCGATTCTTGGCCGCACAACGCGGGCGGAGACGCATGCCGAAACGTACAGACATCAACTCGATCCTGATCATTGGGGCCGGGCCGATCATTATCGGCCAGGCATGCGAGTTCGATTATTCCGGCGTGCAAGCGGTGAAGGTGCTGAAGGCCGAGGGCTATCGCGTCATCCTTGTGAACTCGAACCCGGCGACGATCATGACCGATCCGGGTTTGGCGCATGCCACCTACATCGAACCGATCACGCCCGAGATGGTCGAGAAGATCATCGAGAAGGAAAAGCCTGACGCGTTGCTGCCGACGATGGGCGGGCAAACGGCGCTCAACTGCGCGCTCACGCTGGAGCGCACAGGCGTTCTCGCCAAGCACGGCGTCGAGATGATCGGCGCGAAGGCCGACGTCATCGAGAAAGCCGAGCACCGGATGAAGTTCCGCGATGCGATGGACAAGATCGGCTTGGAATCGCCGCGCTCGCGTCTGGTCAACACGATGGAGCAAGCGCTTGAGGCGCTTGAGCACGTGCAGTTGCCGTCGATCATTCGCCCGTCACTGACGCTTGGCGGTTTGGGCGGCGGCGTCGCTTACAATCTGGAAGAGTTCAAAGAGATCGTGGAGCGCGGTTTGGCTGCGTCTCCGATCACGGAAATTCTGGTCGAAGAAAGCATCATCGGCTGGAAAGAGTACGAGATGGAAGTCGTCCGCGATAAGGCGGACAATTGCATCATCATCTGCTCGATCGAGAACATCGATCCGATGGGCGTCCACACGGGCGACTCGATCACGGTCGCGCCGGCGCTGACACTGACTGACCGCGAATATCAGATCATGCGCAATGCGAGCATTGCGGTGCTGCGCGAGATCGGCGTCGAGACCGGCGGCTCCAACGTGCAGTTCGCGGTGAATCCAAAGGACGGGCGCATGGTCGTCATCGAGATGAACCCGCGCGTGTCGCGCTCCTCCGCTCTTGCGTCGAAGGCGACCGGCTTTCCGATTGCCAAGGTCGCTGCGAAGTGCGCGATCGGCTACACGCTCGACGAAATCGCCAACGACATCACCGGCGGCGCGATGCCGGCGTCGTTTGAACCGACGATTGATTACGTCGTCACCAAGATCCCGCGCTTTGCGTTCGAGCGCTTCCAGGGTTCCGATACGACGTTGACGACGTCGATGAAGTCGGTCGGCGAAGCGATGGCGATTGGGCGGACCTTCCAGGAATCGCTCCAAAAGGCGTTGCGTTCACTAGATACGGGCCTCAGCGGCCTGGATGAAATCCAGATCGAGGGCGCGGCGGATGAAGACAATGGCCGCGCGGCCGTGCGTGCGCGGCTGGTAACGCCGAAGGCGGATCGCTTGCTGGTATGCGCGGAGGCGCTGCGGCGCGGACTGAGCGTTGAAGAGATTTGCGCCGCATCGCATTTCGATCCCTGGTTCGTGCGCCAGATCGCGGAGATTGTTGCAGCGGAAGCGGACATCCGCGCCAATGGTTTGCCGAAGGATGCCGCGGAGTTTCGTGCACTGAAGGCGCAAGGCTTCTCCGATGCGCGGCTCGCAAAACTCACTGGGCAACGCGAGCGCGACGTGCGTGCGATGCGCCGCAAGCTCGGCGTACGCCCACAGTTCAAGCGTATCGACAGCTGCGCCGCTGAATTCCGCGCGACGACGCCGTATATGTACTCGACGTACGAGTTTCCGCCCTATGGCGGCGGCGAGGCGGAGTGCGAGTCCGAGCCGAGCGATCGCAAGAAAATCATCATCCTTGGCGGGGGGCCGAACCGCATCGGACAAGGCATCGAGTTCGACTATTGCTGCTGCCACGCCGCGTTTGCGTGCGCGGAGATCGGCGTCGAGTCGATCATGGTCAACTGCAACCCGGAAACCGTATCGACGGACTACGACACCTCCGATCGACTCTACTTTGAGCCGCTGACGACAGAAGACGTGCTGGAAATTGTCGAGGTCGAAAAGTCACGCGGCACGGTGGAAGGCCTGATCGTACAGTTCGGTGGCCAGACGCCTCTGAAGCTTGCACAACCGCTTGCGGATGAAGGTGCGCCGATCCTGGGCACGAGCGTCGATGCGATTGATCTCGCGGAAGATCGCGACCGGTTCCAAGCCTTGCTGCGCAAGATCGGATTGAAGCAACCCGAAAACACCATCGCCGGATCGCTTGATGCGGCGCGCGCGGCGGCTGGCAAGATTGGTTATCCCGTGATGCTCCGCCCGAGCTATGTGCTGGGCGGGCTCGCCATGCGCATCGTGCATACTGAAGAAGAACTGAACGACTACGTCGTGCAAATCTCGCGCGCGCTTGGCGGGCCGAGCGAGTTGGTGGTTTCTGAGAAGCGGCCGCTGCTCGTGGACCGCTATCTGCGTGACGCCATCGAAGTCGATGTCGACGCGATCTGCGACGGCGAAGACGTGTTCGTCGCTGGCGTGATGGAGCACATCGAGGAAGCAGGCGTGCACTCAGGCGATAGCGCCTGCGCGCTGCCGCCCTACTCGCTCGACAAGAAGATCGTCGATGAGATCGAGGCCGAGACACGCAAGCTCGCGCTCGCGCTCGATGTGCGCGGCCTGATCAACATTCAGTTCGCGATCAAAGACGGCGAGATTTTCATCTTGGAGGCCAATCCGCGCGCCTCGCGTACGGCGCCGTTCGTCGCGAAGGCCATCAATCGCCCGATCGCCGCGGCGGCAGCCAAAGTGATGGCAGGCGTGAAGCTCTCTGAGCTGAAGCTCGATCGGCCCTCCAAGGGCCACGTGGCTGTGAAGGAAGCGGTGTTCCCGTTTGCGCGCTTCCCCGGCGTCGACCCGGTGCTTGGACCGGAGATGCGCTCCACGGGCGAGGTGATGGGGCTCGACCAGAATTTCGAGGCGGCGTTCGCCAAGAGCCAGATTGCCTCGGGCATCAATCTGCCGACCAAGGGCTGCGTCTTCATCTCGGTGAAGGATCTCGACAAGCCGGCGATCGCGCCGGTGGCGCGTGACCTGATCGCGGAAGGCTTCAAGATCATGGCGACGGGCGGGACGGCCGACTATCTCATCGCCCAGGGTGTCGAGGTGCAGAAGGTCAACAAGGTTGCTGAGGGCCGGCCGCACGTCGTGGACGCCATGAAGAACGGCGAGGTCCACCTCGTGTTCAACACCACCGAAGGCGCCCAATCTTACAGGGACAGCTATTCGATCCGCCGTACCGCGCTGACGCAGAACATCCCATATTATACGACGGTGTCGGGCGCTCGGGCATCGATCCAGGCCATTCGTCGCTTGAAATCGGGGGCGCCCCTAGGCGTCCGGGCGCTTCAGGCCTATGCTTGACGTTGGGCCGGGCCGGGTACACCTTTCTCTTTCCTAGACGGACTTTACACACACACCCATGGAAAAAATTCCAATGACCGCCGAGGGTTATCAAGCCCTCGACGCAGAACTTAAGCGTCTCAAAACGGAAGAGCGCCCGGCAGTAATCCAGGCGATCTCGGAGGCGCGCGCCCACGGCGACCTCTCGGAGAACGCTGAGTACCATGCGGCCAAAGAGCGCCAGGCCTTCATCGAGACCCGCGTGGCGGAGATCGAGGACAAGATCGCCCGCTCGCAGGTGATCGACATCTCCAAACTCTCGGGCAAGCAGGTGAAGTTCGGCGCCACCGTGAACCTCATCGACGAGGACACGGGCGATAAGGCCAAATACAAAATCGTGGGCGAGGACGAGTCCGACGTGAAGGCGGGCAAGGTCTCGATCACCTCCCCGATCGCGCGCGCGCTGATCGGCAAGGAGGAAGGCGACGTCGTCGAGGTCATGGCGCCCGGCGGACCGAAGTCCTACGAGATCGTCAAGGTGAAGTACCTCTGACGCAGGAACGCAGGCGGGGCTGAATGCGCAGCGTTGGCTATCAGCCCGCCGAGCCTGTGTACATCTGGGCGGTCAGCGATGGCCGCGCTGGCATTGAAAATCAGGCCCTGGGGTTAGCGGAGGCGATCAACCGCCGCGCGCCGGTTCGGCTTGTGACGAAGCGCATTGAGTTGCGGACGCCGTGGTCGTGGATGGCGCCGCAATTTGTACCGGCGCCGCGCTTGGCGCTGACGATTGGATCAGACCCCATCGAAGGGCCGTGGCCCGACATCTTTATCGGCTGTGGCCGTGCATCGATCCCGCTGGCGATGGGGATCAAGAATTGGTCCGAGGGCCGCACGTTCGTGGTGCAGCTGCAGGATCCGCGCGTGAATCCGCGTGAATTCGACGTTGTCGTGCCACCCATTCACGATGAACTGGAAGGGCCGAACGTGTTGCCAATCGTTGGCGCGTGCCATCGCGTGACGCCAGAGCGGTTGGATAAAGAGCTAATCGATTTTTCGCCGGCTCTGGAAGACATGCCGGGACCACGCTTTGCCGTGCTGATCGGTGGCAAATCCAAACGGCAGGACATCTCTGCCAAACGCGCGCGCGAAATCACCGATGCTTTGGTGAAGGTCCAGCGCGAAACCGGCGGCACGCTGCTGGTGACGCTGTCGCGGCGCACGAGCGATGCGGCGCGCATGCAGTTTCGTGCGTGGCTCGCGCCGCATTGCGCCGTGTTTTACGAGGGCGAAGGCCCGAACCCCTATTTTGCGATGCTCGGCGCTGCGGACCACGTGTTCGTCACGGCCGACAGCGTCAGCATGGCGACGGAAGCGGCCGCAACGGGCAAACCCATTCACGTGCTGGCCGTCGATGGCCGCGCTGGGAAACTTGAGCGGTTCTATGAGAGTTTGGCCAAACGCGGCTGCGCGCGGCCATTTCAAGGACAGCTGGAAAACTGGAGCTACCCGCCGTTGCTTGAGACGGATCGAGTTGCGGCGGCTGTGCTGACGGCGTGGTCCGCGCGGGTGCGCTAGACAAGCAGCAGGCGCTTCAGGCCAGAAATCAAATCGGCGTCTGAAACAGGCTTGGTGAGCAACGGCGCATGGGCGAGCTCCGGCGGTAAGTTCTTGATACGATCGTAGCCGGTACAAAAGGCCAGCGGCACGCCGCGGGCGGCGAGCGCGACGCCCAGATCGACACTCGATTGGCCAGCCAGGTTAGCGTCAAGCAAGGCGGCGTCGGGCGTGGCGCGCGCTATCTCTGCCTCGGCCTCGGCAATCGAATGCGCGGGCCCGAGGATCTCGTAGCCCATGTCCGCCAGGCGTTCGCTGAGCTCCATCGCGATCAGCGCATCGTCCTCAACGATGAGTATTCGGTACTTGTCCGCCACGGCCCGCCTTTACTGCCCAGCCGGCAACATAGTGCCAGTTCGTTCCGGTGCAATTCCACAGCGCATCAATGGATTCTGTGATCACGAGCGGTTTGGGCCGCTTCCGGGGAGCGGGCGCCGCCGCCATATTAGAGCGACACGAATCCCTGCTAGAGCCAACTCATGACAGAACCCGTCGCCCGCCATGCCCCCATCATCATCATCGGCTCTGGGCCGGCCGGCTATACGGCCGCAATCTATGCCGCGCGCGCTTTGCGCAAGCCCTTGCTGATCTCTGGCCTGCAACCCGGCGGGCAGCTGACGATCACAACGGATGTCGAGAACTATCCTGGCTTCGCGGATGTGATCCAAGGGCCGTGGCTGATGGAGCAGATGCGCGCACAGGCCAAGCATGTCGGCACGGAGATCGTGGAAGATACGATCGTGAAGGCGGAGCTTGATCGCCACCCCTTCCGGCTCACTGGCGATAGCGGGCATGTCTATCTGGCGGACGCGCTGATCATCGCGACCGGGGCGCAAGCAAAGTGGCTTGGCTTGCCGAGCGAGCAAAAGTTTCAAGGCGGCGGCGTTTCGGCGTGCGCGACGTGCGACGGGTTCTTTTTCCGCGGCAAGGAAGTCGCGGTTGTTGGCGGCGGCAATAGCGCGGTCGAGGAGGCCCTCTATCTTGCGCACCTTGCTAGCAAGGTGACGCTGATCCATCGGCGCGATTCATTGCGCGCGGAAAAAGTGCTGCAAGAGCGCCTGCTCAATCACCCCCGCATCGAAGTGGTTTGGGACACAGCGGTTGAAGAGATCGTCGGCACGGAATCTCCGCCCGTGGTGACCGGCGTTGTGATCAAGAACGTGAAGACGGGCGAACGCGAAGAGCGCGCTGTGGACGGCGTCTTTGTCGCGATCGGACACGCACCGGCTACCGAGCTTTTCAAAGGCCAGGTCGAGATGCGCGACAACGGCTACATCAAGGTGAAGCCGGGCACGACGGAGACGAACATTCCGGGCGTCTACGCCGCGGGCGACGTGGCGGACGACACGTATCGTCAAGCTGTGACTGCCGCAGGCTTGGGCTGCATGGCGGCGCTGGAGGCTGAACGCTATTTGGCGGCGATCGAGCTAGATCGCGCGCGCGCGGCGAAGGCGGGCGCAGCCGCTTAGTCGGCAATGGCCGGGATGATGACGCCGCCGATAAACTGATCGCGCCAACGCGTCCATATCCCGCCCTGCATGTAATTGCCGCCCGTGAATACGACGACGAGATCGTACTCTGGCACAACGATCAACATTTGCCCGCCATTGCCACTCGCTTCGTACGCCTCGACCACACGGGCACCGACGCGAACGCCGTGGCGATGCCAAGCATAGCCATCGACGCCAGGCGCGTAGAAATTCTGGAACTCTTCTTCGCTCAGACCGGTACTCGCTGGCGAGATTTCGATGCGCGGCGATGTGGATCGCTCGACCCATTCACGGCTGACGATGCGCCTCCCGCGCCAAACGCCGCCGTCGAGATACATTTGCCCCACCTTCAGAAGATCGCGCGGGAGCATATGCGCGCCGCCGCCGAGATACCCTTCGCCGTTCGGCATGACATTCCAATAATACGGTCCGAACTGAAGGGGCCGTGCGATCGTGCGATCAAACAACTCCGGTAGCGACTCGTGCGTCGCCGCGCTGAGGGCGCCGCCGACGAGATTAAGATTCGCCGAACAATAGGCGTATCGCTCGCCTGGCTCGAACACCTGCGGCAGATTCAATGTGTACTGCCACAAGTTCGGATTGGACTGACGCCACAGACGCCCCTCGTTGCCGGGTGAGTTTTCGTCGTTGTCGTTGCATGCAAGACCGGCCGTGTGGGTCAGCAGGTGTGCGAGCGTTATGCGAGCCTTACGAGGATCGGGATTTTCAAAAGGACCCCGGCCCGCCATCAGCTCATAAACCCGAGTTTCCGGCGAGATAGGCGCACCGCCCTCCATAGCGGCGCCGAGCATGATCGACGCGAACGTCTTGCCAGCGGAGCGGATGTCGTGCGGCGTTTGGCGTGTGAACCCGTGAAAATACTCCTCCAGCACCAGGCGCCCTCGGCGTGCGACGAGCACTGAGTGAATAAGGTTCGGGCGACGCGCTGATGGATCACCCTCAAGCATCGATTGCACCATCGACGAAAGCGCAGCCTCGTTGATGCCCACGCTCCGCGCCCGAGCTGTGCGCCAACCGTCGCGGATTTGCGCTGGCCGACGGTACACATAAGCGCCACTATCCATGGGGCGCGGCGTGTAAGTGATCGCTTCTGCCGCACTCGCGCGGTGAAGATCGAGTTCGCTGCCGATATCGGGCCAAAAAAGTCGAATCCGGTCTGGGCCACGCAGGCGAGTCGCCTCGTAGCGAACTTCACGGCCATCGTCGAACCGCGCTATGAAATGGATCGCGTCCGCCGCCTCGGTCACGACGTAACGCGAGGCGCCGCCGTTGGAATTGATCTCGTGATTGCGGAAAGCGGCTAGCAATTCACCCTCTGGGCTACGAAAGACGCGCAGAAAGAGCGTGAAGCTGCCGTCGAGAGGAGTGACGTTGGCGCGCCATGCATTGCGGCCATTGCGTGTGAGCGTCAGGGGCGTGGCGAAGGATTGTGAGGCGGCAGTCGGGTCGTCGCGCCCCTCGGCAGCGCTGTTCGGCTGTATCCAAACGCCAGTGAGCGCGTCGTGCCGGTCGAGAATGCCGCGAAATGAACCGTGAGCACCGAAGATGAGTCGAACCACACCATCCTCACTTCGAGATTCGGCGCGTGCTCCGCCAATTTCACCACGCCACGCGTCGCCTTCCCGGCTTAGGGTGAGCTGCCCTCGCAAAGTCGGCGCGTAGGTGCGTTGAACGACCCACAGACCTTCGAGATCAGAGGCAGCCGTTTGCGCGACAGCCGGCTGAACTAAGAGCGCTAGTCCCAGCGCAATGCTGCAAATCCAGTTCACGTACTACGTTCCCTTCGCCACCGCGCGATTTTTCAGCCAGGCCACAATTGGCTCTCGACCGCTTTGCATATTTTGTTTGAGTGCAGCGCACGCCGCTTCGAGATCGCCCAACTTCAGGGCCGATAAGATGCGCTCGTGATCCAGTGTCGCTACGCTGACGTGCTTTTGCTCGCGCATCAGCGCGAGCTCATAGCGACGCGTCCGCGAGATGATGTTCTCGATCATCTCGATCAGCACTTTGTTCGCGCAAGCCGCGAGCAATTCCATGTGCCACGCGTCGTCGATTTCGATGGCCCGAACACCGCTGGCGCGCGCAAGATCGGCGTTGAGCCTTTCGAGCCGCTCGATCCGCTTTGCATTAGGGATCCCCGCGAGCCGTAGCGCTTCTGGATCGAGCAGCGGGCGAATGTCGTAAATCTGCTCGAACTCTTCGAGGGTGAGCGGACGCACGAAGTATCCGAGCCGCGGTCGCGCTATCAGCGCACCTTCGGCGACCAGACCGCTCAACGCTTCCCGCAGTGGCGTCCGACTGACGCCGAGTTGCCGTGACAGGTGTACTTCGTTGATGCGATCACCCGGCCCAAGACGGCCATCGACAATCATCGCGCGGACGGCATCGGCCGCTGCTTCGCTGATGTTACCGCGCTGCGTCTCAACTAACTGCATACTGTATACAGTATGCCCGAAAGGAGCTGGAGAGCAAGCGTTTTACGCGCCTGAAAACCCTCGTTGCGCCACGGCTCGGGCTATCGACCTCCCGGCGGAGCTATGCAATATTGCAAGCCGCCAGGCGGATTGTGGGATGCCGCTGCGGGGATCGCGCCTTGATGGACTGGGACAAGCTCAAGACGTTTCACTTCGCGGCGGAGACTGGCAGCCTCACTGCGGCCGCCGAAAAGCTGGGCGTCAGCCAATCGTCGGTGAGCCGGCAAATCGCGGCGCTCGAAAACGACATGGGCGTGCCGCTGTTCCAACGGCATGCGCGCGGGCTGCTGCTGACCGGCCCCGGCATGGCGCTGCGGGAATTCACGCGCGAAATGGCGGGCGCCGCGGTGATCGCGGAATCGACGCTGAAGGACGCGCGCGAGAAGGTCATCGGCGATCTCAAGGTGACGGCGCCGGTGGCGTTCGGCTCGACCTGGCTTGCGCCGCGGCTGGGCGCATTCGCGGATACGTATCCCGAGACGCGGCTGCAGATTTTGCTCGATGACCGCGAGTACGATCTGCTGAAGCTGGAAGCGGAGTGCGCGATCCGGCTTTGGGCGGCGACGCATGCCGATCTCATTCAGCGCAAACTCTTGGAAGTGCGCGTGAGCCTCTATGCGTCCGCAGGCTATCTGCAAAAGCACGGCACGCCGAAGAAGGTCGAGGATCTCGATCATCACCGCATCATCGCCTACCAGGCGGGCGTGCCGACGCCGATGCGTGAATTGGATTGGGCGCAGCGCGCGGGCCGCGAAGATGCAAAGCCACGGGCGCCACTGCTCGAGATCAACAACGTTTACGGCATGTTGCGCGCGGTGGAGTCCGGGTTCGGCATCGCCAGCGTGCCGGACTACATGGCGCGCGAAAATCCTCAGCTGGTCAAGATTCTGCCGGACCTGCCGGGGCCGAGCTTTGAAGTGTACTTCATCTATCCGAGCGATCTGAAACGCTCGAAGCGCATCGCTGCGTTCCGGCAATTCCTGATCGATCAAGCTTCGGACTGGGAAGCGTAGCTCGGTGTTCTGGTCCTCGGGGATCGGGTATCCTTTCCGAACCCCGATAACCGATCAGAGCTGATTGTAATTCCGCACAGCAAACGTATCGCACTGACGCGCGTCGCCGCTATCGAAGCCGCGGCGGAACCAGGTCATGCGCTGGGCGCTGGTGCCGTGGGTGTATTGCGCTTCGCTGGCGCCGAGCGTGTCGTCGCCGATCGAGTGCGCGGCGTTGAGCGCTTCGCGCAGATCTGACTCATCGATGGCGAGCTGGGCTTGAGCCGTGTGGCCCCACACGCCGGCGAAGCAATCGGCTTGAAGCTCGACGCGCACCGAGGTTTGGTTTTGCGTTTCGCCCGGGATCGAACGCTGCGTCGCGCCGATCAGGTTCTGCACGTGGTGACCCACTTCGTGCGCAATGACGTAGGCTTGCGCGAAATCACCCGGCGCGCGCAGGCGATCTTGCATCACTTGGTAGAAGGTCGGGTCGATGTAGAGATTGCGATCACCCGGGCAGTAGAACGGGCCGACGTCAGCGGTGGCCGCGCCGCAGCCTTGGGTTTGCACGCCGCTGGTGAAGACGACGAGCGTTGGATTTTGGTACGCGCCGGCCGTCGCGCCGCCGTAGTTCGGCAAGCGACCTTGCTGGAATTGCTGGGCCCACACGTCTTCGGTTGACGCCAGAATCTGGCGCGAGAAATCGCAGGCGCTCTGGTTGGATGGAGATTCCGCGCACGTGCTGCCGGCGCCCTGCGCGCTTTGGCTTTGACCAGGCACGCCGCCAAGCAGCGCGCCGAAAATCATTTGCTTGATGCCAGCGGGCGCGAAGAAAAACACGCCAAGCAGCGCAATGCCAACAATGAGCATGCCGCGCAGACCGAGGCGGCTCAGCAGAAAGAACAGCGCACCGCCGCCACCGCCAAGTCCGCCGCCGCCACTGCCGCGGCCGCGATCTTCGAAATTGTCGGAACGGCGTTGGTTGTCTGTGCGCATGAGCGTGGTCTCCCTTGCGGGACCTTAGCGCGCCGTATCCCCTTCGGGCAACGTGGAAACCGGGGCGCTCACGCGCACGACGATCATGAGCGCAATCGTTCCCAAAATTGCCGCCAGAACAAACGCAGCGCCGGGAAAATGCACCGGCGCCCCAGCGGCGGAAAAGCGGCCGAGTGTTTGCGTCATCAGCAGCGGGCCGATGATGGTGGTGAGGCTCATCATGCTCGACACCGCGCCTTGCAACTCGCCCTGGTGATCGGGCGGCACTTGCTTGGACATGATCGCGTTCATGGACGGATATGCGAGGCCTTGCAGGAGGCCGAGAGTCATCGCCGCATAGACGCCCCATGTTTGCGCGGCGAACGCCATCGCCGCCATGCTGGCGACGCCGGAGAAAATGCCGATGAACACGGCGCGGTGTTCGCCGATGCGCGGCACGATCTTGCCGGTGAGAAAGCCCTGCGTGAACGCCATCAGCACGCCGACATAAGCGAGCGACAAACCGATCTGCGCTTCGGACCAATTGAGCTGAAGCTTGGCGAAGAACGACCAGGTCGCAGGATAAACTTGGTGCGCGAGCTGCCAAAGGAAAACCGCGCCGGCGATAGCGAGCACCGCTGGATAGCGGCGCAACGCAGCGAGCGCGCCGAGTGGATTTGCGCGTTTCCATTCAAACTTGCGGCGACGCTCGGGCGGCAAGCTCTCCGGCAAAACGAAAACGCCGTAGATGAAGTTGATCGCGGCGAGCGCGGCGGCGGCGAAGAACGGCGCCCGGGGCCCGAGTTCACCAAGCAAACCGCCGATGGCGGGGCCGATGATAAAGCCAACGCCGAACGCCGCGCCCATGACACCGAAACTCTGCGCGCGTTTTTCGGGCGGCGAGACATCGGCGATGTACGCCATGGCGGGCGAATAGACGGCGCCGGCAATGCCAGCGATGGCGCGGCCGAGGAAGAGCCAGCCAATGGTCGGCGCGAACCCCATCAGCATGTAGTCGAGTGCGAACGCGGCGAGCGAAATGAGCAGCACCGGCCGCCGCCCGAAACGATCGCTGAGATTGCCGAAGATGGGTCCGCAGGCAAATTGCAGCACGGCGTATGTTGTCAGCAACCAGCCCGCGATGAGCGTGGCGCCGGCCATGGACTTGCCGGTGAGCTGCACGATGAGTTGCGGCATGACCGGCATGATGATGCCGAAGCCGATCGTATCGATCAGCACGGTCATGAAGATGAAAGCGAGCGCGTGTTTGCCGGGCTGTCGGGACATTGTGGTGGGATGTGCGCCGAGGAGCCTACGGCGTCAAGATATTTCTATTTTTTGCTAAGTATTTTCGTCGCTCTCGTGGTCGAATGGCGCGCCCTCCTCGCGGACGAGCGAGACAACCGGCGCTTTCTCTTCGAAGAACAAGTCCTGCTGGCCGCCGGCTTCGATGGGGCGGCGGAACTGGGTGTGGTCGAGCGCCAAGCGCGGCTTATCGAGGCCGAAGCGATGGATGGCTCTGGCGAAACGATCGGCGATGAGTTTGGCGTAAGGGCCCTCACCTTTTTGACGCTTGCCCCATTCGGGATCGTAGTCGCGGCCGTTGCGCATCTGACGCACGAGCGTCATCACGCGCGTGGCGCGATCTGGAAAATGTTGATGCAGCCATTCGCGGAAGAGATCTTTGATCTCCAGCGGCAGGCGCAGCACGACATAGCCCGCAGCGCTCGCCCCGGCATTGGCGCATTCTTCCAGGATGGCTTCGATCTCGCTGTCATTGATGGCGGGCACGATGGGCGCAACCATAACGGTGACGGGGATGCCGGCGCTGGCGAGCATGCGGATGGCTTCGATGCGGCGGTGGGGCGCGGCGGCGCGCGGCTCCATCACGCGCGCGATGCGGCGCTCTAACGTGGTGACGGAGATAGCAGCCTTGGCGAGCCCACGCTCGGCCAGGCGCGCGAGAATATCGATGTCGCGAATAACGAGCTGCGACTTGGTGATGAGCGCGACAGGATGGCGCCAGCGTTCCATCACTTCGAGCAGCGAGCGCGTGACGCCGTAGTCCCGCTCAATGGGCTGATAAATATCGGTGACGCCGCCCATCATGATCGTGCGCGGGCGATAGCTGGGTTTGGCGAATTCGCGCTCCAGCAACTCGGCAGCGTTGGCTTTGACGAAGAGCTTGGTTTCGAAATCGACGCCGGGCGAGAGGCCGACATAGGCGTGGTTGGGCCGCGCGTAGCAATAGATGCAGCCGTGCTCGCAGCCGCGATACGGATTGATCGATTGGTCGAAGGAAATGTCGGGGCTTTGGTTGGTTGAGATGATGGTCTTGGCCAGTTCGGGCGTGACGATCGTCTCCAGCGGCTTCATCTCCTCGGCGGTCCAGCCGTCATCGAAGGCTTCGCGCGCGTAGCGCTCGAAACGGCCGCTCGCATTCGTGCGCGCGCCGCGGCCATGCAATGGGTCGCGAGTCATGATTGTAGGAGTGTAGTCCTAAATCAGAACAAATCAAGAACACACTGCACGCTTAAAAGGGCTCCGGTTCTTCGGAGCCCTTCAGCCGTTTTCGGTTTTCATCCTAGCCTCTTGTTCTTGCGCCGTTGCCGGCCTGGGAAACGAAGAGCTGGCCTTACGCGACGATCTGAGCGGCTTGAGCCAACGTGGCGAAAGCGGCGGGGGCGAACACGGCCAGAGCGGCGACGAGGGCGTAAAACTTGGTCATTTGCTTAGCTCCATCTCTTCTCGAACCGTCCATCGATCCGATGAGTTGAAGGTAATAGACCGTTGGTTATGTCGCTGTGACGCGCGTCACGCCGGGCGCGAAGCGTCTTGGAACACCACGACGATCACGAACAACATGATCGCCAATGCAAAGAGCACAATCGGCCAGTACTCCAGCAAAGAGCGGAACGGCGGCTCGGAATCGGGGTCAACGCTTTCCATCGACGTCACTGCAAAGATGCGCAGGCGTGCATACGCAGATGCGTGCGAGACGGATCAGCCCCTCTACATAAATCCCATATCGCGATCATACGTGCGGAAGCGGCGACCGCCGTCGACGTAGATGGTTTGGCCGGTGACGGCTTGGTTTTCGATCAGGAAGCGCACGGCGCTCGCGATCTCTTCGGGATGCGGGCCGCGATGCAGTGGCGTGTCATCGCGCAGGCGCTGGAAGTCGGCGTCGGATTGGCCCGGCGCGGGCAGCACGTAGCCGGGCGCAACGGCGTTGACGCGCACACGCGGCGCGAGCGCCCGCGCGAGCAGATCGGTGGCGCCGGAAAGCGCGTATTTCGAGAGCGTGTAGGAGAAGTGATCCGGGTACGGGCTCGCGAGTTTGAAATCGAGGAAGTTGACGATGGCGCCGCGCGCGTCCTCGGGCAGCGCTTCGGCGAATTCGCGCGCGAGTAAGCTGGGCGTGAGCGCGTTGACCGCGATGTGACGCTGCAGGAGTTCTTCGCTCAGCGTGTCGATCGTATCGTGTTCGAAGATGGCGGCGCTATTGACGAGCGCCGAGAGCGGCGCGCCGGCGGCTTCGATGGCTTTGCCGATGAGTGCGTGGCGTTCGGCGGGATCGCCAAGATCGGCGCGCACGGTGACAGCGGCGCCGCCAAGCGCGCGGGCTTCGTCTGCGACGGCTTCCGCTTCGTCGGCGGAGTTGCGGTAATGCACGACAACGCCCCATCCCGCGCGCGCAAGCTCAAGCGCGACAGCGCGGCCGAGGCGCTGGCCGGCGCCGGTGACAAGCGCCCAGCTCATTGGCGCTCCCTCCTGATGGTGACGGAGACGAGGCCGTCGCCGGAGAGCACGGAGGGCTTCTTCACGGTGACCTCGACCCAGCGCACGCGTTCGGAGAGCGAGAGGCAATGGCCGGCGACGCGATCGGCCAAAGTCTCGATGAGATGCGCGGGCGCGCCCAGATCATCGCGGATGAAGTGGATGATGCGGTCGTAATCGATGGTGGCGGAGATGCGGTCGTTGGTTGTGTAGTCGGGCGGCGTTGTGAGCGAGAGCGCGACGCAGATGCGGACCTCCTGCACTTGCGCACGCTCGGGGTCAGGCACGCCGACGCGGACCAGCGCCTTTGCGTCGTCGATGCGGATGATTTGTCCGTCAGCCATGGGTGCAATCTAGTCAGCCGAAGGCGATGAAGCCAGCGCCAGCGGCGACGATCAGCGCGCCGGCCCAGCGGCGCGGGCCGAGGCGTTCGCGCAGGAAGATAAAGGCGATGAGCGCGCCAAAGACGACGGAGGTCTCACGCAGCGCCGTAACTTGGGCGATGGGCGCGAACGTCTGCGCCCAGAGGACAAGGCCGTAACCGGCGAAGCTAATGATGCCAATGCCAATGCCGCGCCAAGGCGCGATGGCCGCACTCTTCAGAAGCTCGGCCCTGCCCTTGCGCCAGAACGCGTAGGCGATCATGGGGAACCCCATCACGCCGGACGTCCAGGCAACATAGACGAGCGCATCATTGCCGGCGCGGGCGCCGAGCGCGTCGACGAGAGAATAGGACGCGATGCAGACGCCGACGCCGAACGCCCAGAGCGTGGCTTTCAGCGGCGCGCGCGGGCTGAAGCCAACGCAGAGCACGCCAATAGAAACGAGCGCCACGCCGAAGGCTTTCAACGGCGCCGGGATTTCGTGCGCGGCGAAGGCAGCGCCGATTGCTACGAGCAAAGGCGCCGACCCGCGCGAGAGCGTGTAGATGTGGCTGAGATCGCCCAGATCGTAGGCGCTGAAGAGTGCGTACCAATAGACGAGGTGGATCAACACGGAGGCCAAGAGGTACGGCCAGGCTTCCGGCGCCGGCGCGCCCCAGATGAGTGCAACGATGGCCCAGGTGATGATGCCGCCAATGGCGATCAGGAACGCATCGGTCACGCGGTCGCTGCCGCCTTTCAGCGCTGCGTTCCAGCTGGCGTGAATGAGCGCCGAGCTTAACGCAGCGGCGATGGCGATGGGCGGCATGTAATGGCGCGCACACTAGCGATTATTGCTCACCGGGCAATGCGGCTGCTTGACCGCAAACGCGCGCGAAACGATGGTTCGCGCCTCGCAGGAGGGTTGCGGCATGAGCGCTCAAGAATTCGAAATCATCGTCTATGGCGCGACGGGGTTCACAGGCCGATTGGTGGCTGAGCATCTGTTGCGCACCTATGGCGTCGATGGCGACGTGCGCTGGGCGATGGCGGGACGCGATCGCGAGAAGCTGAAGCAAGTTGCGATCGAGATCGGCGCACCGATGAATACGCCGCTGATCGAAGCGAAAACCTCTGATAGCGGCGCCATGGACGCGCTGGCGCATCGCGCGCGCGTGATCATCACGACGGTGGGCCCCTATCAGAAATATGGCGAACCGCTGCTGGCGGCGTGCGCGCGCAACGGCACGGATTACATCGACCTCTGCGGCGAGCCGAACTGGATGGCGGCGATGATCGAGAAATACGAAGCGGCGGCGAAGCAAAGCGGCGCACGAATCGTGTTCTCCGGCGGCTTTGACTCGATCCCGTTCGATTGCGGTGTTTGGTTTGTGCAGCAAGAGGCGCTGAAGCGTTTTGGCGCGCCAGCGCGGAGCGTGCGCGGGCGCATGCGCAAGATGAAGGGCACGTTCTCCGGCGGCACAATGGCGTCGATGCTGGCGACGTTCGACGCTATGAAGCGCGATCCGGGTCTGGCGGAACGCATGTCCGATCCGTTCGCGCTGTCACCGAGCCGGCTCGTGGCGCAGCCTTCGGGCGATGGCGTGATCCACGAAGAAGATATCCCCTCTTGGTCGGCGCCCTTCGTGATGGCCGCGATCAACACCAAGAACGTGCACCGCACCAATGCGCTACGTGGCTATCCGTATGGGCGTGACTTTACATATTCGGAGATGATGCTGACGGGCGACGGCAAGGCCGGCGAAAAACGCGCGCGCGCCGCGGCGAGCCAAGCCAAGATGCAGCAATCGCTGCTGAACTTTCCGCCGACGCGCGCGCTGCTGCGCCAGTTCGCGCTGCCGAAGCCTGGGCAAGGGCCGAACAAGGAGCAGCGCGAGACAGGCATGTTCGATGTGCTGGTCGTGGCCGATGCAGGCGATGGCAGGCAGCTACGCGCAGGCGTCACCGGCGACAAAGATCCGGGCTACGGTTCAACGTCGAAGATGCTCTCGGAGGCGGCGCTTTGCCTTAGCGCCACGCCGCGCGAGACAACGCCGGGCGGCGTGTGGACGCCAGCGGCGGCCATGGGTGACGCGCTGATCGATCGCTTGCAGTTGCGGGCGGGCTTGCGGTTCAAGTTGGAGAACTAGCTCAGGCTTCCGCAGAAGCGTTGGATACGGCTGCACGCTTCTTCCAACTCCGCGTTCGATGTTGCGTAGGAGATACGGAAGTTTGGCGCCAAGCCAAATGCCGTGCCGTGCACGACGGCGACGCCTTCGGCTTCCAGCAACTCGATCGCGAACGCTTCGTCCGTGTCGATCACCTTGCCGCTCGGCGCCTTTTTGCCGATGAGGCCGGCGCATGAGGGATAGACGTAGAAGGCGCCTTCCGGCGTCGGGCACTTAAGCCCCTGCGCTTGGTTCAGCATCGAGACGACAAGATCGCGGCGTTCTTGGAAGAGCGCTTTGTGTTTCGGGATAAAGTCCTGCGCGCCGTTGAGCGCCTCGACGGCGGCCCATTGCGAGATCGAACACGGGTTGGAGGTGGTTTGCCCCATCACGTTGGCCATCGCCTTGATCAGCCATTCGGGACCGGCGGCGTAACCGATGCGCCAGCCCGTCATCGAGTACGCCTTAGAGACGCCATTCATGGTGAGCGTGCGCTCGTAAAGTTTTGGCTCGACCTGCGCGATCGTGGTGAACTCGAAGTCGCCGTAGGTGAGATGCTCGTACATGTCATCGGTGAGGATCATCACCTGCGGGGCATCGAGCAGCACGTCGGCGAGCGCGCGCAATTCGGCGCGCGTGTACGCGGCGCCTGAAGGGTTTGACGGCGAGTTGATCAGCAGCCACTTCGTGTGCGGCGTGATCGCCTTCGCCAACATTTCGGGGCGGAGCTTGAAGCCATCTTCGATGCGCGTTTCGGCGAACACCGGCGTGCCGCCGCACATCAGCGCCATGTCCGGATAGCTCACCCAATACGGCGCCGGGATGATCACCTCATCGCCAGGATTGAGCGTGGCCATGAAGGCGTTGAAGATGACCGGCTTGCCGCCTGGCGAGACGTTCACTTGCGTGCGCTTGTAGTCGAGCCCGTTCTCGCGCTTGAACTTGGCGCAGATGGCATCTTTGAGTTCGGGGATGCCGTCGACATCAGTGTATTTGGTTTTACCTTCGCGGATGGCGCGATACGCGGCTTCCTTGATGTTCTCCGGCGTGTCGAAATCCGGCTCGCCTTGCGACAGCGCGATGCAATCACGGCCGGCCGCTTTCAATGCGCGCGCCTTGGCGCTCATTGCCATGGTGGCTGAAGGTTTGATGCGCTTTAGCGCGTGGGATGTGGAGGACATTGTTCTGGTCCGCTCGATTCGAAGGTCGCGATCAGTTTAGGGCAATTCGCCGCGCACCGCAGTGGTCGCATGGTCGCTCCGGCGCGCCGTTCTTATATCGCGTCGGACGATCTAGAGGAGACACCCGATGCCGCTTCTGATGTGCCCAAATTGCAATGCTTCCATGAGCGAGGTGAAGCGCAATGATGTGGCGTTCGACATGTGCCCAACTTGCCGGGGCGTTTGGCTTGATCGGGGCGAACTGGAGAAGATCATCGCCGGCGCAAAGGACGAACGGACAGCTTTCGAGCAAGATCGCCAGCAATTCTATGATAATCCGGATGAATACCGCCGCACCCATCCCCAGCCGCAAAGGCCGCAGCAGGGGTATGGCGAACGGGGTGAATATGGAGAACGGGGCGAGCGCGGGGAACAAGGCTACAGCCAGCAGGGCCGGCGCCGGCGAGGCGGCTTCGATTTGTTCGACATTTTCGACTGAGACGCGAGGCGAGCGCGCTTCGCGGCCGCGGCCCGCAATTGGTCACCGCAAATCGGAAACAAAAACGGCCCGGGAGCGATCCCGGGCCGTTTGATTTTTGCGCTTTCCGGTGGCGGCTTATTCGGCCGCTTCGGGACGCGAGAGCGCGGCGTCTTGCTGACGTTCGATCGCCAACTGCGCGTCGCGTTCCGCTGCGAGCTTTTGGTAGCGGCGCAATTGGCCGCCCGTACCCGCCGGGATGAGACGCCCGACGATCACGTTTTCCTTCAAGCCTTCGAGCGTGTCCGACTTGCCGTACGAAGCGGCTTCAGTGAGCACGCGCGTCGTTTCTTGGAACGATGCGGCAGAGATGAACGAACGCGTCTGCAGCGAGGCCTTGGTGATGCCGAGCAGCATCGGCTGAGCCGTCGCGCCCTTCAGACCAAGTTCTGCGACGCGCTTGTTCTCGTCTTCGAGATCGAGCGCTTCGACGGCTTCGCCCTTCAGGAATTCGGTGTCACCCGCTTCCATGATTTCGACCTTCTGCAGCATCTGGCGAACGATCACTTCGATGTGCTTGTCGTTAATCGGCACGCCCTGCAGGCGGTACACCTTCTGAATTTCCTCAACGAGGTAATTCGCGAGCGCTTCGACGCCGAGAATGGAGAGGATGTCCTGCGGCGCGGGGTTGCCGTCGAGCAGGTAATCGCCCTTCTTCACGAAGTCGCCTTCTTGCACCGGAATGTGCTTGCCCTTCGGGATCATGTACTCGATCGCCTCGAGGCTTTCGTCTTCCGGCACAACGCGCAGGCGGCGCTTGTTCTTGTAGTCCTTGCCGAACTCAACGCGGCCGTCGCCTTCGGCGATGATCGCGTGATCTTTCGGACGGCGAGCTTCGAACAGTTCCGCGACACGCGGCAGACCGCCCGTGATGTCACGCGTTTTGGCGCCGCCCGTCGGCATACGCGCAAGGTCCTGGCCTGGGGTGACCTCATCGCCGTCGGTGATCGACAGAATGGCGCCAACCGGAAGCGTGTAGCGCGCTTCCGAGCCGTTCGAGAGCTTTGCGGGCTTACCTTTGCTATCGAGCACAACGATGCTCGGACGCAGATCAGAGCCCTTCGTGGTCGAACGCCAGTCGATGACGACGCGCGACGAGATGCCGGTGGCCTCATCGAACTCATCACGGACGGAGACGCCTTCGATGACGTCCTCGAACTTCGCCTTACCGGCAACTTCGGTGAGGATCGGCGTGGCGTACGGATCCCAATCGGAGATGCGGTCGCCGCGCTTGATCTTCGACTTCTCGTCAACCTTGAGACGCGCGCCGAACGACAATTTGAAGCTTTGACGCTCCTTGCCTTCTTCGTCGACGACGACAGCCTGCATGTTGCGGCTCATGACGATGAGTTCGCCCTGAGCGTTCTTCACCGTGTTGCGGTTCACGAAGCGGATCGAGCCATCGTGCGCCGATTCCATCACCGACTGTTCGGCGACCTGCGCCGCGCCGCCGATGTGGAACGTACGCATGGTGAGCTGGGTGCCCGGCTCGCCGATCGACTGCGCCGCGATGACGCCGACGGCTTCGCCGATGTTCACCTGCGTGCCGCGCGCGAGGTCGCGACCGTAGCACGCGCCGCAAACGCCCGTGCGGGTTTCGCACGTCAGCACCGAACGCACCTTCACAGCTTGAACGCCGGCCTTCTCGATGGCGAGGACAACATCCTCATCCATGAACGTGCCGCCCGGGACGACGACTTTGCCGTTGCCGGGATCGACCACATCCACTGCAGCCGTGCGGCCGAGAATGCGCGTGCCGAGCGAGACGACGATGTCGGCGCCGTCGATGACCGGGGTCATCTGGATGCCGTCTTGGGTGCCGCAATCGTCCTCGGTGATGATGCAGTCCTGAGCGACGTCAACGAGACGGCGCGTGAGGTAGCCCGAGTTCGCGGTCTTCAACGCCGTATCGGCGAGGCCCTTACGGGCGCCGTGGGTGGAGTTGAAGTATTCGAGAACCGACAGGCCTTCCTTGAAGTTCGAGATAATCGGCGTCTCGATGATTTCGCCCGACGGCTTGGCCATAAGGCCGCGCATGCCGGCGAGTTGCTTCATCTGGTTCTTTGAACCGCGTGCGCCCGAGTGCGCCATCATGAAGACGGAGTTGAGTTCACCCAGACGGCCATCCTTAAGTTTGGCCGGCTTGGAAGCTTCCTCCATCATCGCGTCAGCGACTTTGTCGGTGCACTTCGACCAGGCGTCGACAACCTTGTTGTACTTTTCGCCACGCGTGATGAGACCGTCAGCGTACTGCTTTTCATATTCGGCAGCGCGCTTGCGGGTTTCTTCGACCAAGGTCTCCTTCGCCTTGGGCACGACCATGTCGGCCATGCCGAAGCTGATGCCGGCCTTCGCCGCTTCCTTGAAGCCAAGCTGCATGATGCGGTCGGCGAAGATCACCGTCGCCTTCTGACCGCAGAAACGGTAAACTTGGTCGATCAGGTTGCCGACTTCTTTCTTGGTCATCGTCTGATCGAGCAGCTTGTGGCTGATCTTCGGATGGCGCGGCAGAAGCTCGGCGAGCTTCATACGGCCCGGCGTTGAATCGATCGTCAGGCGAACGGGTTTGCCCGCTTCGTCCACGGTTTCGTAGCGCGCTTTAATCTTGGTGTGCAGCGTCACGACGCCCGCTTCGAGCGCGGACTCGATTTCACCAATCGAACCGAACAGCTTGCCTTCGCCCGGCTCACCCTCCTTCATCAGCGAGAGATAGTAGAGGCCAAGAACGATATCCTGCGACGGCACGATGATCGCTTTGCCGTTTGCCGGCGAGAGGATGTTGTTCGTCGACATCATCAGCACGCGCGCTTCCAACTGTGCTTCGAGCGACAGCGGAACGTGCACGGCCATTTGGTCGCCGTCGAAGTCAGCGTTGAACGCGGCGCAGACCAGCGGGTGCAGCTGGATCGCCTTGCCTTCGATGAGCTTCGGCTCGAACGCTTGGATGCCGAGGCGGTGAAGCGTCGGCGCGCGGTTCAGCAGAACCGGGTGCTCGCGAATGACTTCTTCGAGCACGTCCCAAACTTCCGGACGCTCTTTTTCGACCATGCGGCGCGACTGCTTCACGGTGCCGGAGAGGCCCTTGATGTCGAGGCGCGCATAGATGAACGGCTTGAACAGCTCGAGCGCCATCTTCTTCGGCAGACCGCACTGGTGCAGCTTGAGATCCGGACCAACGACGATGACCGAACGGCCCGAATAGTCGACGCGCTTGCCAAGCAAGTTCTGACGGAAGCGGCCTTGCTTGCCCTTCAGCATGTCGGCAAGCGACTTCAGCGGACGCTTGTTGGCGCCCGTGATAACGCGGCCGCGCCGGCCGTTGTCGAACAGCGCATCGACAGCTTCTTGCAGCATGCGCTTTTCGTTGCGGATGATGATGTCCGGCGCGCGGAGCTCCATCAAGCGCTTCAAGCGGTTGTTGCGGTTGATGACGCGGCGATAGAGGTCGTTCAGATCGGATGTCGCGAAACGGCCGCCATCGAGCGGCACGAGCGGACGCAGTTCCGGCGGGATCACCGGCACCATCGTCAAGATCATCCATTCCGGCTTGTTGCCCGAGCGGATGAACGCCTCGACGAGCTTCAAACGCTTGGCGAGCTTCTTCGGCTTCAGTTCCGAGGTCGACTCGGCGATTTCCTTGCGCAGCTGCTCAGCCTCTTTCTCGAGGTTGAGCGCCATCAGCAATTCGCGGACGGCTTCGGCGCCGATTGAGGCGGTGAAGCTATCTTCGCCGTACTCGTCCTGCGCGCGCAGGTACTCTTCTTCCGTCAGCAGCTGCTTGTTCTCGAGCGGCGTGAGGCCGGCTTCGAGCACGATGTATTGCTCGAAATAGAGCACGCGCTCGATGTCCTTCAGCGCCATGTCGAGCATGAGCGCGATGCGGCTCGGCAGCGACTTCAAGAACCAGATGTGAGCGACAGGCGCGGCGAGTTCGATGTGGCCCATGCGTTCGCGGCGCACGCGTTGCAAAGTAACTTGGACACCGCACTTTTCGCAGATGATGTCCTTGTACTTCATGCGCTTGTACTTGCCGCACAAGCACTCGTAGTCCTTGATCGGCCCGAAGATACGCGCGCAGAAGAGACCGTCACGCTCGGGCTTGAACGTGCGGTAGTTGATCGTTTCCGGCTTCTTGATCTCGCCGAAGCTCCACGACTTGATCTGTTCGGGGCTCGCGATCGAGATTTTGATCTGATCGAACACAGGCGCCGGCGGCTGGTTGCCGAAAGTGTTGTTGATCAGGTCTTGGTTCATTGCGTTCATCGTTTTGACCTTCCGTCGCGCCGGTGTGCGGCCGGCGCCCCGTGGGTTCATTCAAATCACTGCCCCGCGCGTCTCACCTGAGACGCGTGGGGAAATTGCTATTCGGCCGCCTTCACGCGCGTGCCGTCGATCAGTTCAACGTTGAGACCGAGCGAGCGCATTTCCTTCACGAGCACGTTGAACGACTCGGGGATGCCCGCTTCGAACGTGTCGTGACCACGCGTGATGGCCTCGTAGACTTTCGTCCGGCCGGCGACGTCGTCCGATTTCACCGTCAGCATTTCCTGGAGCGTGTACGCCGCGCCGTAAGCTTCGAGCGCCCACACTTCCATTTCGCCGAAGCGCTGGCCGCCAAACTGCGCCTTGCCGCCCAACGGCTGCTGCGTGACGAGTGAGTACGGACCGATGCTGCGCGCGTGGATCTTGTCGTCCACCAAGTGGTGCAGCTTCAGCATGTAGATGTAGCCAACGGTCACAGGCCGCTTAAACCGCTCGCCGGTGGTGCCGTCGTGCAGGACGACCTGACCGGTTTCGGCGAAGCCAGCGTCCTTCAGCATCGAACGAATGTCCGAATCCTTGGCGCCGTCGAACACGGGCGTCGCGATCGGCACGCCCTTCGAGATGTTCTGCGCCAACTCCTTCAGCTCATCGATGCCTTTCGGCAGCTCTTCCTTCGGGCCATAAACTTCACGCAGCTTGGCTTCGAGCGGCTTCTTGTCGCCGTCGCGTTCGAAGGACTCGAGCGCTTGGCGAACTTGTTTGCCGATACCGGCGCAAGCCCAACCCAGGTGCGTTTCGAGAATCTGACCGACGTTCATCCGGCTCGGCACGCCGAGCGGATTGAGAACGATGTCGACGTGCGTGCCATCTTCAAGGAACGGCATGTCCTCGATCGGGGTGATCTTGGAGATGACGCCCTTGTTGCCGTGACGGCCGGCCATCTTGTCGCCCGGTTGCAGCTTACGCTTCACCGCGACGAACACTTTGACGACCTTCATGACGCCCGGCGGCAGTTCGTCGCCGCGGGTGAGCTTGTCGACCTTATCGGCGAAGCGCGCATCGAGACGCTTCTTGGCGTCGTCGTATTGCTTCTTCAGCGCTTCGATCTCGGCCATCCCGGCTTCGTCTTCGATGCCGAATTGCCAGAGCTGGCCCTTCGAGAACGGCTCGAGGCTTTCAACCGTGATCTCGCCCTTCTTGAAGCCCTTCGGCCCCGTCGTCGCCGACTTGCCGATCAGGATTTCGTTGAGGCGGCCGAAGATGTTGCGCTCAAGGATCGCGAGTTCGTCGTCGCGGTCCTTTGCGAGACGCTCGATTTCTTCCTTCTCGATCTGGAGGGCGCGTTGGTCCTTATCGACGCCGTGGCGGTTGAACACGCGCACTTCGACGACCGTACCGTTGACGCCCGGCGGCAGACGCAGAGACGTGTCGCGCACGTCCGAGGCCTTTTCGCCGAAGATGGCGCGCAGGAGCTTTTCTTCCGGCGTCATCGGGCTTTCGCCCTTCGGTGTCACCTTGCCGACCAGAATATCGCCTGGCTCGAGTTCGGCGCCGATGGCGACGATGCCCGCTTCGTCCAGATTGCGGAGCGCTTCTTCACCGACGTTCGGAATGTCGCGGGTGATTTCTTCGGGTCCAAGCTTGGTGTCGCGAGCGGCGACTTCGAATTCTTCGATGTGGATCGAGGTGAACACGTCGTCTTTGACGATGCGTTCGGAGATCAGGATCGAGTCCTCGAAGTTGTAGCCGTTCCACGGCATGAACGCGACGAGCACGTTGCGGCCGAGCGCGAGTTCGCCCAGTTCGGTCGACGGGCCGTCGCCGATGATGTCGCCTTCACGCACCTGGTCGCCGACCTTCACGATCGGACGCTGGGTGATGCAGGTGTTCTGGTTTGAACGCTGGAACTTGAGCAGACGATAAATATCGACGCCTGGCTTCGTTGCATCGCGCTCTTCAGTTGCACGGACGACGATACGCTGGCTGTCCACCTGCTCCACGACGCCAGTGCGGCGCGCGGTGATGGCGGCGCCAGAGTCGCGCGCGACCGTAGCCTCCATGCCGGTGCCGACGATTGGCGCGTCTGCGCGAAGCAGCGGCACCGCTTGACGTTGCATGTTCGAGCCCATGAGCGCGCGGTTGGCGTCGTCGTTCTCAAGGAACGGGATGAGCGCCGCGGCGACCGAAACAACCTGCTTCGGCGACACGTCCATGAGATCGATTTCTTCGCGCGGGATGAGTTGCGCTTCGCCGTTCTCGCGCGCTTGCACGAGTTCTTCGGCGAGGTGACCCTTCGCGTCGAGTTCGGCATTGGCCTGGGCGATCTTGTGCTTCGCCTCTTCCATCGCCGACAGGTAAACGATCTCGCTCGTCGGCTTGCCGTCCTTCACTTTCCGGTACGGGCTTTCGATGAAGCCGTACTTGTTGACGCGCGCGTGCGTCGCCAGCGAGTTGATGAGGCCGATGTTCGGACCTTCCGGCGTTTCGATCGGGCAGATGCGGCCGTAGTGCGTCAAGTGCACGTCGCGGACTTCGAAGCCGGCGCGTTCGCGCGTCAGACCGCCCGGGCCCAGCGCGGAGAGACGACGCTTGTGCGTGATCTCGGAGAGCGGGTTGGTTTGGTCCATGAACTGCGAGAGTTGCGACGAACCGAAGAACTCGCGCACGGCGGCAGCGGCCGGCTTCGCGTTGATCAGGTCGTGCGGCATCACGGTTTCGATGTCGACGGACGACATACGTTCCTTGATCGCGCGCTCCATGCGCAGCAAGCCAATGCGATACTGATTTTCCATCAGTTCGCCGACCGAGCGCACACGGCGGTTGCCGAGGTTATCGATATCGTCGACTTCGCCGCGGCCATCGCGCAGGTCGGTCAGCGTCTTCAAGACTTCGAGTATGTCTTCCAGGCGCAGCGTGCGGATGGAATCGTCCGTATCGAGGCCCAGGCGCATGTTCATCTTCACGCGGCCAACCGCGGAAAGATCGTAGCGCTCGGCATCCGAGAACAGGCCGTTGAACAGCACTTCGGCGGTGTCGATCGTCGGCGGTTCACCCGGACGCATGACGCGATAGATGTCGAAAAGCGCTTGTTCGCGGTTCTCGTTCTTATCGAGCTTCAGCGTGTTGCGAATGTACGGGCCGACGGTCGCAGGATCGATGTCCAGGATCGGCAGCTCGTGGATGCCCGCTTCGATGAGGCCGGCGAGTACGGCTTCGCTCAACGCGTCGCCGGCTTCGACGTAGATCTCACCCGTTTCCGGATTGACGATGTCTTCGGCGATGTAGCGATCGAACAGGTCTTCCGACGGAACTTGGATGTCCGCGACGCCGTCTTCGACAAGCTTGTTGGCATTGCGGGCCGAGATCTTCTTGCCAGCTTCGGCGACGACCTTGCCGGTCTTCGCGTCGACGAGATCGTACATCGGCTTCACGCCGCGCCAGCGTTCGGCGCGGTACTTCGTGGTCCAGCCAGCGCGCGTGCGCTTGTAGATCGAGGTCTGATAGAAGGTCGCGAGAATTTGCTCGCTCGACATGCCGAGCGCGTAGAGCAGCGTCGTCGCCGGCAGCTTACGCTTGCGGTCGATGCGGACGAACATGATGTCCTTGGCGTCGAATTCGAAATCGAGCCAGGAGCCGCGGTAGGGGATCACGCGGGCGGCGAACAGCAGTTTGCCGGAAGCGTGCGTCTTACCCTTGTCGTGATCGAAGAAGACGCCCGGAGAACGGTGCATCTGAGACACGATCACGCGCTCGGTGCCGTTCACGACAAACGTGCCTTTGTCCGTCATGAGCGGGATGTCGCCCAGATAAACGTCTTGTTCCTTGATGTCCTTCACGGACTTGGCGCCGGTTTCTTCGTCCGTTTCGAAGACGATGAGGCGCAGCTTCACCTTCAGCGGCGCGGCGAACGTCATGTCGCGCTGCTGGCATTCTTCAACGTCGAACTTCGGCTCTTCGAATTCGTAGGAGACGTATTCGAGCACAGCGCGATCGGAGAAATCGCGGATCGGAAACACCGACTTGAAAACGGACTGCAGACCTTCATCGGTGCGCTCGTAGGAACGCGCATCTTTCTGCAGGAATTGATCGTAGGAGCTCTTTTGCACCTCGATCAGGTTCGGCATGCGCCCCGCTTCCGGGATTTTGCCAAACGACTTACGGATCTTCTTCTTACCGGTGTACGACAGAGTCATCTTGTCTCGTCTTCCCATGCGCTCCCCGCGCAGACCTGCGAACCTCCGGCCATAAGGTTCGCCCGCGCAGGCAGCATGAGCCGCCATTTTTGCCCGCCCTGGCCCCACGCCCACGTGGGTCCGACCCTTCCTTCGAAACACCGTGGGCGGACGGCGCTCCGACACGTCAAAGGCGAAACGAGCCTCCGGACGCGCAAGTGCGGAAGCCGCGACCGCCCCCTTGGGAACAGCCGGACTTCCGCCTGATGTTTGCGAGTTACTTCAGATCGACCTTCGCACCGGCCTTTTCAAGTTGAGCCTTGAACTTTTCGGCATCGGCCTTGTTCACGCCTTCCTTCACCGGCTTCGGCGCGCCTTCGACCAGGTCCTTGGCTTCCTTCAAGCCGAGGCCCGTGATCGCGCGCACTTCCTTGATGACTTCGATCTTCTTGTCGCCAGCGCTGGTGAGTTGGACCGTGAATTCGGTCTTCTCTTCAGCGGCAGCGGCCGGGCCCGCACCACCGCCAGCGGCGGCAACGGCGACCGGAGCAGCGGCGGAAACGCCCCACTTTTCTTCGAGCATCTTCGAGAGCTCAGCAGCTTCGAGGACGGTCAGCGCCGAAAGGTCTTCGACGATCTTTTCGAGGTTTGCCATAATCTTTGTTCCTGACGTTTTGTCTGTATTTTCAACGAAATGCGGAAGTGACGGTTAAGCGGCGTCCTTGGTGGCGTAGGCATTGAGCACGCGCGCCAGCTGGCCGCCGGGCGCTGCGAGCACGCCGGCGATCTTCGTCGCGGGCGCCTGCACCAGACCAATGATCTTCCCACGCAGCTCGTCGAGTGATGGCAGCGTGGCCAGAGCCTGGATGCCTTGCTTGTCGAGCAACTGGTCGCCGAACAGCCCGCCGAGAACGACGAACTTTTCCTTTTCCTTCGCGTACGCGACGGCGACCTTGGCGGCCGAAATCGGGTCAGCGGAGTAAGCGATAGCCGTGGGGCCGGTGAACAGGTCGGCCGCGGCAGCCTTGGGCGTGCCGTCAATCGCGAGTTTCACCAGGCGGTTCTTCACCACTTTGAGCGCAGCGCCCTCACTACGAAGGCGGGTGCGCAGGACCGTCAATTCCGCAACGGTCAGACCGGTGTAGTGGCCAACAACCACGACACCTGCCCCGGCAAAAACGCCTTTCAGCGATTCCACCGTTTCGGCTTTCTGAGCACGATCCATTGCGGTCTCCTCAGTCAGCGCCTGGCCAATCCAGGCGCTGTCGAAAGCGCGCGTGGACGAGCCGGCCGGTGGATGACCCCCAGTACGGCGCGCGAACCACGCGCTGCCTGTCCCAGAGGCCGGGCCTACAGAGCAGCCTTGACAGGCAGCCCCGAAAAACGTCAGCTCTGTCTATTGCAGGAGCAGAAAGCCAAAGCTTTCAAGCGATTAAGCCGCGCAAATGGCCCCTAGGGGCGATCCATGTGCGTGGCGCCTGCAGTCTCGGACAGGTCGACGAGGGGTTAACCCCTCGCCGGATCGCGCGATATGCACGGATTATTGCGGCGCATCAAGGGGCGCATGCACAATTCTCTGCGCCTTGCAAGCAGCCGCCGCACGGCGGAACCGAAAAGACACGCCTTGGTTGCGGCGCGCCTAGCGTCCGTCACCAACCAGTTTCGCGATGGCTTCTAGATAGGCGGCGAACGCCAGGCGGCCCACTTCTGTCATGCGCACGCGGGTGAGCGGTTTGCGACCGAGGAAGCTCTTGTCGATGGAGACGTAGCCCGCCTCCTCCAATTTGCGCAGGTGAACCGAGAGATTGCCCTGCGTGACATCGAGCAGGGTTTTGAGTTCGGTGAAATCCGCCACTTCGGACTCGGCCAGATACGCCATCACCCCGAGGCGCACGCGCCCGTGGATGACGTCGTCCAGTTTGCCGATGTCGAACGCGGCCATCGACGCTTATGCCGGCTTCGTCGCGGCGCGCCAGATCACCCAACCGGGCAGCGCCATGAAGAGAAGCAAGCTGACGCCGAGCACGAGCAAGAACCCACCGAGACTGACGTAGAGCAAGACGCCGAGCGCGATTGTGGTGGCGAACCAGCCGGCGGCGACACCGCCGATCCACGCGCGGCGCAAAATCGTCCACGCCACATACCAAGCCACGCCCTGAAACATGCAGACGACGATCGGGTGATACATCCAAAGGCCGCCACTTTCGGCTTTATACGCGCCGTATCCGAACACAAACGCCATCACGAGATTGGCCAGACCAGCGCCCTGAAATACGGCGCTGAGCGCGCGCGCTGCGGCGCCGCCCGGCGGCGCCTTGCGGTCCTTCCAGATGATGATGCCCAAGATCACACAGAAGATCAGGGTTGGGAGCGTGACGACCGCGAGACCGATCAAACCTTCCTCAGGCACGACGCCGATGTTTTGTAGCCAATGGAGCAAGCATTGCGCGCCGTAGAGGCCGCCGGCCCACGTGAACGCTTCGCCGATTGTCGACTGCATGGCGCCGCCGGGCGTCACCAATGAGCGCAGATAAGCGAGGTCATCGCGCGCGGATTGAAGATCGGATGTCATGGCCTTCCCCTATTCCGCAGCAGCGAGTTGCGGTGCGGCGCGTTGCGCCTTCGCAGGCTTTTGCTTCTTGCCGTTGAGAATCGCGCCGATGAAAGAATAGCGCACAAACCACTGGTAGCTCGCCAACATGATGATGAAAGCGATGGCCAAGATCAGCGGGTACTTTGCGAACCAGGGCCATGGATAGGGCGCCAGCAGCGTCTGCAGCGCGATCAGGATCGGCAGGTGGACGATGTAGATCCAGTACGACGCATCGGCGAGGTAGCGGCGCGCAGGGCTATGCCCCGCAAGGTGGCGCACAGCAAAACCGATGATGGCGATCGTCCAAGCCCAGCCCGCGAACGCGTAGAGCGCGGCGAAGGCGAGCGTGGTGAGGCTCGGTTCGACGATCGAGATGACGGGCGACGGGCCGCCGGCGATCATGAGCGCAGTCACCGTCGCGCCGATGGCGGAGCCGACGTACACGCCCCAACGCGCGCCCCAGTTTTCGAGGATTTGTGGCTGGCGATGGATCAGCCAGCCAAAGCTGAACGCGACGCCGAATGCGATGAGCGCGGCGGTGTTTGGGATGAGGCCTGTATCCGGCGTCGGGATGCCGAACCACATCATCCAGTGCGGTTTGAAGTAGAGCGCAGCCGCCGCGGGGATCGCGAGCAGCACTGGCGCAAGCGGCCCCGCGATCAAGCGCACCACTTGATCGACCAGGCGTGCGCGCAACGCGCCGACGCGATCAATCAGATGAACGATGCCGCGCAGCACCAGCGCCGCAGCATAGAAAATCAGCAGCACGTAGAGAAACCAGAGGTGCAGCAACGGGAATGTTTCGACCGTCAGCGGCGGCGGTGGCGGGCCCTCGGGCAGCGTCCCGCCGTTGGCTTGGGCGGCCGCCCACAGCAGCGTCGCAATGAAGGCTGTCAGCACGAGCGGCCAGAACATGGCGAGCGGCGTCGCGATGCGCATGACGCGGTTCAGCACAAAGCGGCCGGCGCCGACGCGCTCAATCAGGAGGCGCCCGAAGAAGCCGGCAAGCAGGAAGAACACCGTCATGCGGAAAGTGTGGAGCACGAAGAACAGCACCGAGAGTTCGATGCTGCGCGATGCATCCATGACGATCCACATCTGCTCACCCGGCAGGAAGGAGAGCGTCGCGTGGAAGAACACACCCAGGATCAGCACCCCGCCCCGCACCGCGTCCATAGCGTGAAACCGCTCAGCGCCTACACCAGTCATCATCACCCGCATCCTCAGCTCCGGCAGGCTCCGGAGTCTGGCAGCGGTGTATATCAACTAGTTTGTATTGTAAACTTATCTGGCATAAGAAGGAACTGCGCGGGGGAACATCCGTATAAATTCAGATAATTGGACCTGTCAGTAAGTCAGTTCGGGGCGGTGAGGACGATAGCGCCGCGCTTGGTGGCGACGAGCGTGTGCTCGAACTGCACCGTCGGGAGATCGGTGTCGCCGCGTAGCGTCCACTCGTCGCTGCCTTCGACCGCCCATTCGGAGCCGAGCGAAAGAAACGGCTCGATGGTGAAGACGAGGCCCTCGCCTATCGTGCGGCGTTCGCCTCGATCGTCCCACGTCGCGATTTCACGCGGCTCTTCGTGCAGGCTGCGGCCCACGCCGTGGCTCGCGAGATTGCGGACGAGCGTGAAGCCCTCGCGGTCGGCGAATTTCTGCACGGCGGCGCCGATGTCGCGCAGCTTTGCGCCGGCGCGCACGCTGTTGACGCCTGCCCACATGGCGCGTTTGCCGTCACGCGCCAGGCGTTCGAGGCGCGCTGCCTTAGGCGGCATGACGAAGCTTGCGCCGGTGTCAGCGTAGTAGCCGTGGAGTTCGGCCGAGACGTCGATGTTCACGAGGTCGCCAGCGGCGAGGACGCGATCACCTGGGATACCGTGTGCGATGTCGGGGAAGACGGAAATGCACGTGGCGCCCGGAAATCCATAGGCGAGTTCCGGGGCGGAGCGCGCGCCTTCGCGCTCCAACAGGACGCGGCCGATATTGTCGAGTTCGCGCGTTGTCATGCCGGGCTCAAGCGCCTTGCCCATCGCCTGCAGCGTGTTGCCGACGATGGCGCCGATCTTCTTCAGCGCCTCGAGGTCATTGTCGTTTTCGATCGTCATGGTGCTCAGATAGGCATTTGCAGGGCGAAAGCCATCCGCAAAGCGCGGCTCAAACCGCCCAGCGGCTGATGTCGTCTTCTTTGGCGATCAGCGCGAGGCCGTAGGCAATGGATACCAGCTGGTCACCCGTCTCGATCTTTTCCGCGCCAAACCGCGCTTCGAACTGCGCGCGCACCGCGGGCACGAACGACGTGCCGCCGGTGAGGAATACGCGGTCGATGGACGTTTCGCGGATCTGTGCTTGCGCCAACGCGCGATCTACCGCTGCGTCGATCTCCGCGAGTTCCGGCGCGATCCATTTTTCGAACTCGGCGCGCTGAATCTGACGCTCGATATCGACGCCTGCGACATGCAGCGAAAGCGCGCCGGCATCAGCTTGGCTCAGCTGCATCTTTGCTGCAGAGACGGCGCGGTTGAGCGCGTAGCCCGCGTCGGCGTCAAGGAAGTTGATGAAGGCGCGAATCTTCTCCGGCGTGAGGCTCGTCTTCTCTAGTTGCTGGAGTTCGCGATAGTCGCGCGAGTGGCGCATGATCGAGAGCTCGTTCCAGCGGCTGAACTTTGTAAAATAGCCGTTGGGCACGGGCAGCGTTTTGCCCCACGATGCGTATTCAGAGCCCTTGCCGAAGGCGCGCGCCACGACCTGATCGATGATGCGATAGTCAAACGCATCGCCCGCAACACCAACACCGGAGTGCGCGAGCGGCGTGTATCCAAGTCCACTCGGCCCGCGGGTGAAACGCACGACCGAGAAGTCGCTCGTGCCGCCGCCGAAATCCGCAACGAGAATTGTCGCGTCTTCTCTGAGGCGCTGCGCAAAGAAATACGCGGCCGCGACAGGCTCATAGACGTGATGGATTTCTTCGAACCCCACCGCGTGCAAGGCCGCCTCATAACGCGCGCGCGCCAGTGCTTCATCGGGCGCCGCGCCCGCGAACCGCACCGGCCGGCCAACGACGATGCGCTTGGGAAAATCCGCACCGGCATGATCGCGCACGCGCCGCAGGAAAATCGCGAGCAGATCCTCGAATTTATAGCGGCGCGAATAGATCGCGGTGTCGGCGAAGAGCGAGCTTGCGGCGAAGGTTTTGAAGGATTGGATGAAGCGGCAGTCCCCGCCTAACTCCAGGAATTGGTCGATGGCCCACGGCCCCGCCTCTGACTCAGTGCGCGCGGCGTCATCGTCGAACGATTGCCAGAAACACAGAACCGAGCGGAATGCATCGAAGGCATTGTCCGCGTGGTTGAAGTGCAACGCCTCAGCTTCGCCGCGCGCATTTATGATCGTCGCGACCGAGTTGGTGGTGCCGAAATCGAGGCCGATAGAGTTTTGCATACGCGCCTCCGCAACGACGAAAACGCCCCGGCGGCGACCGGGGCGGTTTTGCAAATATGGGGCGGCGCTTCTGGGCGTGGGGGCTTGCGGAGTCAAGCCGGCGGGGCTCGCAATCAGCCGCCGAACGCGCCGCCCAGTATGCGCAGCACGACATCCATCGTGGACACCCATAGCCAGCCGACGAAGCGGCCAAGCGATACGGCGAGCGCTTGTTGCGTCAAAAGGACAAGCACGAGCGTCAACACGATGGCCGCTAGAACGATAGGTAGGCTGCCGGGCCGACGGCCTATTTCATTTTTTCTGGGCATTCGCGGCCCTGCTCCTCGCCGCACAGCAAAACGCCCCGCTTTCGCGAGGCGTTTAACTTACTTCTTAATTGGCACCCAGATTTCGATTTCTCCGCGACCCGTGGTCCGATCGAAGTCTTCACTGTAGCATTCGAAGAAGTCCGCCGCCCCTTCTGCTTGGACATGATGTTGCTTGCCCGACTTTGGGAGCCATTCAGTAAAGATGGCGTCGACTGTCCGGCGGATATCCGCGGCGGCGCCCTTATGCGGGAAGACCGCGTATCGCTGCGCCGGCAAATTGAAGCGACTGAAGTTCAAATGAACTGGAGCAAATTCGCCGGTCAGAACGCCCGCACCGTAGATCATCGGTCCACCGCCCGGCTTCAGCACATCATACCAAACGCCGTAGGTCTTGCCGCCCACGCGCCCAGACATGAATTGCATTTGCTCGCTCAGTATCTCCCACAGGTGTGGGATGAGCGATAGCTGGTCGCGCGGATAGCGCTTGGCGAGGCCAACAATGTACAGCGCTGGAGAATCCACGAAACGCGGTTTTTCCAGCGCTGCCATCGCGAGCCTCTCCCAACCTATGCTTTAGCTTGCAGACGCCGCGATTGCGGCGGCCGGGTCGAGGCGAACGCCCGGGCCCATCGTCGTCGATAGGGCAACCTTCTTCACGAACGTGCCCTTGGCGCCTGTCGGCTTAGCCTTGGCAACAGCATCCACGAACGCCTTGGCGTTCTGCAGAATCTGCTCCTCGCTGAAGCTCGCCTTGCCGATGCCGGCGTGGATGATGCCGGCCTTCTCGACGCGGAATTCGACGGCGCCGCCCTTCGCGTCGGCGACGGCCTTCTTCACGTCCATAGTCACGGTGCCGACCTTTGGGTTCGGCATCAGGCCACGCGGGCCGAGCACCTTACCGAGACGGCCCACCAGAGCCATCATATCCGGGGTCGCGATCAAGCGATCGAAATCGATCTTGCCGCCATTGACGACGTCGAACAGGTCTTGATCGCCAACGATGTCGGCGCCTGCGGCTTTGGCTTCTTCAGCCTTCGCGCCCTTGGCGAACACAGCGACGCGCGCGGTGCGGCCCGTGCCGTTCGGCAGCGAGACAACGCCGCGGACTTGCTGGTCCGGATATTTCGGGTCGACGCCGAGGTTCATCGCGATCTCGACGGTTTCGTCAAACTTCGCGCTGGCGCGGGCTTTGATCAGCTTCACGGCTTCATCGAGCGTGTGGAGCTTGCGCGGGTCGATGCCGGCATGGCTGACAGCCATACGCTTGGTGACGCCCGGCGTTTTCTTTTTCGGAGCTTGCGCCATCTGATTAGCCCACCACTTCCACGCCCATCGAACGGGCGGTGCCGGCGATCATTTTCGCGGCTTGATCCAGATCAGCGGCGTTCAGATCTTTCTGCTTCGCCTTCGCGATTTCCTTGCACTGGGCCATCGTGATCTTTCCGACCACGTTGACGCCCGGCGTCTTCGAGCCGGAGCCCGGCTTCTTCGCCGTCGGCAACTTCGCGGCCTTCTTGATGAGGAACGACGCCGGCGGCGTCTTGATCTCGAAGGTGAAGGACTTGTCTTGGTAATAGGTGATGACGACCGGGCACGGATCGCCCTTCGGCATGTCCTGCGTGCGGGCGTTAAAGCCTTTGCAGAATTCCATGATGTTCAGACCGCGCTGACCGAGCGCAGGACCGATTGGGGGTGACGGGTTGGCAGCGCCAGCCGGCACCTGGAGCTTAATCTGCCCCAGTACCTTTTTAGCCATTTTGGCCTCTCGCTTAACGCCGGACGATCGCTAAATCGGCCGACCTGAGTGGGTGCGTGGTCCGGGCGGCCCAATGGACTTGAGGGCCCCTCCCACGCGGGAAGCCGCGGCGTATAGCGGAACGACCGGGGATTGTCGACGCCCTCTCCTCACATGCTAGGGCTGCTTTCATGGAACCGGTCGTGATCTGGGAACTGGTGCTGCGGGGTTTCGCGCTCGGGGCGCTGGCTGCGATAGCGGCCGGTCTTTGGCGCAGCGGGATCGAGACCATCCGGATCGCCGGAATTCTACTTACCGCCAGCGCGGCAGCCTACGTTCTGAACTCCTCTGGCCTCACCCGGGATGCGCTAGGCTTCGCCTCGATCCCCGTCCACCTCCTGGCGCTCGGCGGGGCCGGCTGGTTCTGGCTCTTTATCGTAACGCTGTTCGAGGACCGGCCGATCTCGCCGACTACCCTCACCGCCGGCGGGATTCTCACGGCCGTTGGCCTGGTTGGTTGGCTGGGGCGCCAGGAGATGAGCAGTCCCATCTGGATTGGGCACAATCTTATCGAAGCCGGCTTTGCCATCCACGGGCTTTTCGTGATCGCCAATTCCTGGCGCGGGGACTTGGTGGAGGCGCGGCGACGCTTGCGCGGGCCGGTGCTTGCCGTGGTGACCATCTATGTGATCGCACTTTCCGGATTCGAGATCGGCGAAGGCTTAGGCCTTGGGCAGCCGTGGTTTCCGATCGCAGGCGCGGCGGCGCTCGCCTTCATGTGCGGACTAGGCGCCGTGGCGTTCTTACAAGCGCAACCCGAACTCTTCGGCAGTGCGCACGCGGCGTCAGCGCCGGCAAACGGCCTTGATGCCGGTGGCCGGCTGTTACTTTCAAAGCTCGAGACGCTGATGGCCGAGGGCGAAGCATGGAAACGCGAAGGACTGACCATCGGCGCGCTTGCCGAAGAGATCGGGGCCCCGGAGCACAAGTTGCGGCGCCTGATTAACGACCACCTGGGTTTCCGCAACTTCGCGGCTTTCGTGAACGCTCGCCGCATCGAAGCCGCCAAAACGCGCCTCGCCGACCCGGCGAAAGCGCGCGAGTCGGTGTCGGCCATTGCTTTTGATTTAGGCTTTGGGTCGCTCGGACCGTTCAACCGCGCTTTCAAAGAAGTCACAGGCCAAACGCCGACTGAATGGCGACGCCAACGGCTCGCCGAAACTGAAAATCCCTAGCCGATTTCGAAAACGAGCCGCCTTTTCCGGCCCCGGCGAGACGATTGCAGCCCGCGTCAGCGATCACGCCTCCAGCCAAGGAGGCCCACATGGACATCGCTGCATTCGCCAATCAGTGGCTTATGAACGTCAGCACCGATCTCACGCGCTACATTGTTTTCGCCGTCGCCGTCTGGCTGACGCTTTGGGTGATCCTCGCTAAGCCGCTCGCCGGGCGAAAGATCCGCGCCGAGACGCCAAAGCCGAAACAATTGCTGATCGAGTTCGGCGCCTCACTCCGCTCGATCGCCATCTTCTCCACAATCGGCTTGCTCACGTTCGCGCTGGCGCGCTTGGGCTTACTGCCCGGTCCGCAGATCGCCATCGCCTGGGGGCCTGGCTGGGCGTGGGCCACGCTGGGGCTCATGATCGTCGCGCACGACGCGTACTTCTATTGGACGCATCGGCTTATCCACGATCCGCGCCTCTTCCGCGCGTTTCACCGTCGCCATCACAAGTCCAACAATCCCTCGCCATTCACCGCTTACAGCTTCGACATAGGCGAAGCCGCGATCAATGGCTTCTTTGTCCCGCTTTGGATGATCATTGTTCCAACACAATGGTGGGTCGTCGGCCTCTTCATGTTGCACCAAATCGTGCGCAACACACTTGGGCATTCGGGTTACGAACTCTTCCCGGCGCGCCGCGATGGCCGCCCAGTGCTCGATTTCCTCACCACGACCACGCATCACGACCTGCACCACGCGCAAGCCGGCTACAATTACAGCCTCTACTTCACGTGGTGGGATCGGCTGATGGGCACCGAGCACCCGGAGTATCACGCGCGTTTTGCCGCCGCGACGCGCAGGCCGCTGCTGCCGCGCGGCGCTCGGGCGGCGGTTGCGACGACGGCGGTGCTAGCAGTATGCATCGCGATCGCATCGCCAGCGCGCGCGGCGACGCCGAGCGAAGTTGCCGGCGATTGGGCGACGCCCGGTCTGGGCGCTGTAGTGCGGCTCTCCGCGTGCCGTGAAGATGCGCGAGAACTATGTGGACGGCTGATCTGGGCTTGGGATCCAGCGCGGCTGCGCCCCGGCGCGATCGGCGCGGAGATGCTGCGCGGCTTCGCTTGGCGCAACGATGCGTGGACCGGCGGCGAGGTGTTCAACCCAGAGGATGGTCGCACATACTCAGGCTCGATCCGGCTTGATGGCGAAGTGCTGCGCTTGCGCGGCTGCGCTGGGCCGTTCTGCCAGACACAAGTTTGGCGGCGCTTGAGTTCGATCCCGCGACCCTAAACGTTGCCGCGATTGGTAAGCATGGCGACTTCGGCCAGCACGATCGGCATGGTCCAGGCGCCCGGAGCCGCGATGTAACGCGGCTCCCATCGCGGACCGAATTTGTCCTTGAAGGCGCGCAGCCCTTGGAAGCCGTAGAACTGCTCGCCGCGCTCGTGCACGAGGCGGCCAATGCGCGCGAAGAGCGAGGCGTACTTTTCCTCGGCCAGCCCAGCGAGCGGCGCCATACCGAGATCGAATGTGCGCAAGCCTTCACTTTGCGCCCAGAGCAAAATTTCGGTGAACAGGAAATCCATGAGGCCGTTCGGCGCGATCTCTGGATCGAAACGCATCAGATCGAGCGCGCCGCGTTGGCCATCGCAACTGCGCCAGAGATTGGCGAACGCCATGACGCGGCCGTTGTGGCGCACAAGCGCAATCGGTTGGCGCGCGAGATAGTCCGGATCGAAGGCGCCGAGAGAGAACGCCTTCTCGCGACCGCCGTGCGCGGCGAGCCAGCGATCCGAAACAGGGCGGAGTTCATCCCACAACGACGGCGCGTGCGGCGGAGATAGAACTTCGAACACCGCGCCTTCGCGCTCAACGAAGCGCCGCCGCGCGGAACGCAGCTTTTGGCGCGCGGAGCCGTTTAGAGAAAAGCCCGCGAGATCGATGACAGCGTTTTCGCCGACCTTCTCGACGCGGAAGCCAAATTCGAGAAGCTCCGGCAAAAGCTCAGGCGGCGCGGAATAAACGACGGGCCGCAGCGACAAACGCTCCGCCTCCTCCCGCAATTTGCGCAACGCATCACGCCAAGCCATGCGTTTGCCGACAGGCGGGCCCATCGCGACGAGGCTTGAGCCGGAGCGAGCGGCCATAATGAAGGCGTGCTCGGCGAACAGGAAGCTCTTGTCACCGGTGAAGGCGAGCTGCGCATCGGGCAATGCATCTTCGGCGCTGGCGATGATGGTTTCCGCGCGCGCGTAATCCACCCCGGCGGCAGGCTTTGGCGCGCCGCGCGGACGCGTCAGCACATAGCGCTGCGCAAGCACGATGACGGCGCCGGCTGCGGCGATGGCGAGCGCGCGGCCAGGACGGCCAAGATGCGGATCGGTGAGCAACGCCCACCACGGCGCTTCGGCCCACGCGGGCCGCTGACCGAGCCATAACAATGCGCCGACGAAGGCAACGCCGAACGCGGCGGCGATCGCCAATGAAACGCGCCGATCGGGCGTGAGAGCAACGAGGCGCGAATGGCGATAGAAAGCCCGACGCGTGAGCGCGAGCAGAACCGCGGCGGCGCCCGCAGCAGCGCCGGCGACAATGTGGCCGTGCCGGAAGAATGCGTAGAGAGACACAGCGCCGAGCAGCGCAGTGGTCGCAGCCCATGCGGCGTCGATGCGGCGCGTCAGGCCGGTGGCGAGACCCATGAGAGCGACGCCAGCGATGCTGGCGGTAAGTTCCGGCAATTCCGCGACGAAACGATCGACGATATCGAGGCCGCGTATGTGCGGAAGCGCGGGTGTCGCGACGGCGATGAGAGTGAGCGCGCCTGCAGCGAACGCTATGGCGGCGAAGGCATGCGGCGCGATCTCGAAGATGCGCGCGCGCCAGAGTTCAGCCTGCGATGCTGCTTGCGATTCCGCCATGCGCGCAGCGTAGCGTCAGCCGCGCTGCAACGTAAGCTCAGTAACGGGCGCGGAGTTCGATGCCGAGGACGCGGCCTTTGTTGAGCGGCGAGAACGTCGGACGTTCGCCGCCGGAATACCCAAACGCAGCAGTGGAGGGCAGGATGGTATCGCCGCCCCAGCTTGGATCGTCGGTTAGGTTTTCGCCGTAGAGCGAAACGCTCCAGCGCGCGTTGTCGGGCTCGTAGGTGAGATTTGCATCGACAATGTCGGCGCCGGCGAGGCGGCCGAGATTGTTGTCGTTGTAGAAAGCACCGTCGCGGCGATTGTAGCCGATGCGCGCGCGGAGTTCGCCGTTCGCGACTGGCGCGGCGTAGTTCAGGTTGATCCCGTAGCTCCACGGCGCGAGGCGCGGGATGCGCAGCTGCCGGTCGGCATCGTTGACCACGAGATCGCCATTGAGATCCTCGGTGACGCGATCATAGGCGCCGTGAACGTAGCCCACGTGCGCATCGATGGTGAAACGTTCAGTGACGTCAAAGCGTGCTTCGAGTTCGGCGCCGTAGATGCTGGCGTCGCCTGCGTTGAGCACGATCTGTTGCACGCCGGAGATCGGGTCAGGCAGATTGGTCTCGCGTTGCATGTTCTCGATGTCGTTGTGGAACAGCGCGAGGTCGATCCGGCCGCGCTCCAAATCCTGCTTCAAGCCAATTTCAAATGTGCTTTGCTGCTCGGCATCGTAGGCGCGCGGGGCAAGACCTAGCGAGGCCGTGCGGAAATTTGCGCCGCCGCCACGGAATGCGCGTGACCAGGTTGCGTAGAGGTTTGTATTCGCGCTTGGGCGCCATTGAACGCCGACACGCGGCGAGAGATCGTTCCAGGATTGATCGAACGGTGTGTCGGAGAAATTGAGCGTGCGTGCGTCGATATCGCCGCCGACGACGCCTTCGCCCGGCACAAGCGTCGCTGGACCGTTGAGATCATCGATGGCGCGACGCACGCGTGAGATGCGCGAGTACTTTTCTTCGTGCGTGTAACGCAGGCCGGCGCTGAACGTGAGCGCTTCGGTGGCGCGCCAGTCGGTATTGGCGAACAGCGCCCAGCTTTCGAAGGCGCCCTGCCCGCCGCCGACGCGCCGGAATGTGGGCGAGAAATTACGTTCGTCGATGTAGAGCAGGTCTTGATCGAGATAGTACGCGCCGGCCGTGACGTCGAAGGCGCCGAACGTTCCCGCGTAGCGCAGTTCTTCACTGCGCTGGCTCTGCACGTTAAGCACGCGCGTGTGGAAGACGAAGCTTGGCGTTGAATCGATGTCAGCGGCCCACGGCACGGTGACCGAGCGCCAAGCGGTGATGCTGGTGATGGTTCCATCGCCAAACGGGACGCGCACGTTGGTTTCGAGCGAGGCCTGCTCCCAATCGGTGGCCGCGTATCCCGGATTGTCGATGGCGAAATCGAAGCCATGGCGCGAGTGCAGCGCGTGGTTCTGGCCGGCGGGACCATCGCCATCGACGAAGCCTTGCTCAGCCCGGAGGACGAATTCCCACGCCGGCGACGGCGTGAAGCGCAGCGCGCCGCGATAGATGTTGGTCTCGCTCGCGCCGAACGATGAGCCGTCGAAATCGTTTTCGAGCCAGCCATCGTCGTCAGCATGATAGATGGCGAGACGACCGGTCAGCACGCCGCGTGCGAGCGGGCCGGAAATCGCAGCTTCGGTGATGAGGTTGGGGCCGGATTCGAGCGCAACGCGGCCGCGTGCTTCAAACTCATCCGTCGGCCGTCGCGTGCGCACGAGCACGGCGCCGCCGGTGACATTGCGTCCGTAAAGCGTGCCTTGCGGGCCGCGCAGAACTTCAATGGCTTCGAGATCGAATGCATCGGTGATCGAGCCGGCGTTCACGCCGAGATAAACGCCGTCGACAAACACGCCGACGGCGGGATCGACGGATGCGATCGAAGAATTCACGCCAACGCCGCGGATGGAAAAATTGGCGATGCCGCGCGCGGTGCCGATGTCCTCAAGCTGCACGTTTGGCATTGCGTAGCTGAGGCTTTGCAGATCCTCGACGTTCCGCGTTTGCAGGTCGCGCTCGCCGAACGCGTTGATCGCCATCGGCAGATCTTGCGCGCGCGCTTCGCCGTGCTTGTCAGCTGTAACGACGATTTCGTCAGTCGATTGCGCCCATACTGGCGCAACGCCAGCGCAGAGCAACACAAGTGCAAAGCCAACGCGCTTCATGGACCACCCCGCTCAGTCGCGGCCATGACTAAGTGCGTACTGATCGCGCGTGAAAGGCTTTCGCGTCAGTGACGAACTGACGGCGGCGTCAGCGGAGTTTTTCGACTTGAGCGTATTCGAGATCGACGGGCGTTTCGCGGCCGAAGATCATGACCGCGACCTTCAAGCGGCCACGCTCTTCATCAACTTCCGAAACCATGCCTTCGAAGCTCTGGAACGGACCGTCGGAGACTTTCACCTTCTCGCCGATCTCGAAGTGGATCATCTGACGCGGCTTGGCGGCGGCAACTTCGGCTACACGGCCGAGAATGCGCTCAACTTCGCGATCGCTGACCGCTTGCGGCTTGTTCTGCGTGCCCAGGAAGCCGGTGACCTTCGGCGTGTTCTTCACGAGGTGATACGCGTCGTCGGTCATTTCCATCTTCACGAGCACGTAGCCCGGGAAGTGGCGATGCTGGCGCACCTTCTTGGAGCCGCGCACGACTTCAGTGACTTCTTCGGTGGGAACCTGGATGTCTTCGAACTTCTCTTCGAGACCCTGGCGCTGCGCTTGGTCGCGGATCGCTTCGGCGACCTTCTGCTCGAAGTTTGAATAGGCGTGGACGATGTACCAACGGGCGCGGCCGCTGCTCGGGCGCGGCGCTGCAGCTTGGGTTTCTTGAGCTTCGACCATTGGGTTCAACCGAGAATATTCAGAATGGCGCTGACGCCGAGGCGCAGCACTGTATCAACGAGGAAAAAGAAGATCGCGGCGGTGACGCCAAACATCACGACCATGATCGTGGACACCGTGACTTCCTGACGCGTGGCCCAGGTGACCTTGCGCCCTTCGGCGCGCACTTCGCTCCAGAACTTGAACGGACCGCCGCCCTTGCGACGCGGTTCTGTTTCTTGGTCTGCAGTATCCATCGACATCAGCGTTTCTATCTTCCCGTACGCGCTTCACATGGGCCTGCCCGCTTGGAGCGCCAAGGCGGGATGGCAGGAGTTGAGGGACTCGAACCCCCGACCCTCGGTTTTGGAGACCGATGCTCTACCAGCTGAGCTAAACTCCTCTACCCCGCCGCCCCATGCTTTCGGGCACAGAAGCGGCGACCGCGCTGAGCTTCTTCGCGCGGCCGGCAGGTCAAGGGCGCGCTTATGCCCCAAGGGCCTTCAGCGGGCAAGGCGCTTGCCTAGGTTTGGGCACGCTGAAGCGCTTGAAATGAAGAGGACGGCGACTTGCGCCGCCGTCCTTTGGTTTTTTCGCGTGTTGGGCGCGATCAGCCCGGGTCGTGCAGGACTTCCCAGGTGTGGCCGTCGGGATCGGTGAAGTAGCCCGAGTACATGCCTTCATCGTCTTCCGCCGCCGTAACGGTGGCGCCTGCCCCTTTGGCTTTCGAAAGCAGCTGATCCACTTCGCCACGGCTTTCGGTGAAGTAGCTCAGGATCGTTTCCGCGCTGCCCCTGGCCGCTGGGCGATGACCGACGCCTTCGACATAAACGCCGAACTCGCTGCGGTTGAGCAGCACGAAATACACGCCATCCGCGTCGAACGCGGCATGATCTTCATCCTGTTCTTCAGCGGTCAGGCCGAGCACATCGCGGTAGAATGCGATCGACTTCTGCAGGTCATCCACTGGCACTGTGACGCACGAAATCGCTGCAGGCATCCTACCCTCCACATGACGCCAAAACGCGCCTTCGTGGGCAGGAGTGAATCGATTTGCGCCGCCACACAAGGCAGATCAGCTGCCGACGCGGACCTCTCCACTGCCGAGTACGCGGCGGGTCACTTCGCCGTCGACGCGCCTTACACGCACGTCACCTGAGCCTAAGATTACGGCGTCCAAACGTTCAGCCGAGCCATTGTGGACAACATCGCCGGAGCCGGCGATCGCAACGCTCAGGGTGGTGGAGCGGCCTTCGCGGATAGTGACGCCGCCAGAGCCCTGAATGGCGATGTTGGTCGGGCCATCGACGCGGGCGGCGACCAAATCGCCGGAACCTGCGATCGAGCCAGTCAGCCCGTCGCGCACGACGCCGAGCGTGACATCCCCAGCGCCAGCCACGGCAATGGTGGCGGAACCCGCCTCATAAACACGCACATCGGGCGAACCGGATACCGCGATGTCGGCTTCATCATTGATGCGCTCGATGTCCGCGTCGCCGCAGCCGCTGAGACGGAGTTCTGTGCTCTGCGCCGGGGCCATATGGAGGCGGACAGCGCCACCCGCGGCGATTGCGGCCGCCTGCGGTACGCGGATGCTGATGTTCATGATTTGCGGCCGCTCAAGCCGACCATTGCGGGAAGTGGCTACGGTGAAGCCCTCGCCGCGCACGGTGCAGGAGCGGATCTGACGGCGCATGGCCCCGTCAATGATCAAGCGGTCGCCGCGCATACGCATTTGCGGCGCCTGGAGCGGACCCGGATTGGAAATCGAGACCGCGACGTCCGTCCGGTTTTCAGGTGTGACCTGCACGATGGCGACGACATCGCGGAGCTCGACCTCGCGCGCGGCGGCATAGCGGCCCCAGGGCGCGGCGGGCTGCGCGGACACGGGCGCCGCTGTCAGCGTGAGGCCAGCCGCGAGGGCCAATGATTTCAATGGGCGCATGCCGTCGGGCCTCCTTCGGGCCGTTCCGTCTTCACAGTGTAGATGCACCACTCCGGCGCTTTGGATGCGGCCAACCGCCATTCGCCTAAAACATGAATTCTCCAAGACAATTCGCCCATCACGCAGTGTCTTCGGCGCATCGATCTTGGTTAATCGTGGCGGGATCAAGGGCGCCTAATTGCTCCTGATTCGCACCCGGCCCAGATGTGGGGCCTCCCAGAACGGGTGATTACTACAGGGGTTTAGACCTATGCGTAACTGGATCATCGGCGCGGCCGCCATTTTGGCCGTTGCCGTGCCGGGCGTCGCCGCAGCCCAAACGGGCTATGTTGGCGCCACTTACAGCAACGTCGATATCGACGGTGCTGACAATGCAGACGCCTATGGCGTTGAAGGCGCCGTAGCGTTTGCCGGCTCGGGCTCGATCGTGTTCGAAGTCGACGCCGCTCTCTCTGACAGCGACGACACGGACACCGGCTACGGCCTCACCGGCCACGTGTACGCCCGCAACGACGACCACCTCTTCGGCGGTTTCGTCGGCATCGCGGGTTCGGATGACACGGAAACTTGGACGGCCGGCCTCGAAGCCAGCAAGTTCTTCACCAACTGGACGCTCGCCGGCGCCGTCGCTTACGCCAACAATGACGACTTCAACGTCGATGGTTGGGGCGTGAACGCGCAGGCCCGCTACTTCATCCACGACAACTTCCGTCTGCAAGGCAACATCGGCTGGGCCACGATCGATGACGGCGTCTCGGGCGATGACGACGCCATGAGCTACGGCGTTGGCGCTGAATATCAGTTTGCCGCGCTCCCGATCAGCGTTGGCGCGAGCTGGAACACGGTTGATAGCGACGGCCCAGATGCCGACGTGATCGGCGTGTCGGTGCGCTACAACTGGGGCGGCACGCTCCGCGATCGTGATCGCAACGGCGCCAGCCAAGCCGACATCACCGGCCTCGGTGGCTTCCTGTTCTAATCACTAGAACTTCTTCGTAGCCTTGAGCGCTCCGATCCTTTGGGTCGGAGCGCTCTTTTTTTCTTGCGATAAGGGTGAAGCGACAAACGGCGTCCGTCGATGAACTGCGGCGCAGCGCCCAAGAGCCGCCACTATTCGGCCCGCAACATTATGACTTTGTTTACTTTTTCGTGTCGCCGCGGCCACACCTGGAACCAACATTCGCGGCGACTGCACACGCGCTCTTGGGGCGGCGCACAACGCAGCTCATGTAGGCGCGAGCCGGTCACGGCGGAACCTCAACAGGGACTATTACTCATGAAAAAGTATCTGCTCGGCGTCGCTGCGGCGCTGGCTTTCGTCGCGCCGGGCGTGGCGTCTGCTCAATCAGGCTACGTCGATCTCGGCTACACCAACACCGACGTGGGCAGCGTTGACGCTGACACGTGGCAACTGGGCGGCGCGACCGTTTTTGGCGGTGACAACGCGCTCGGTTTTCAAGTTGACGGCTCGTTCGGCAACCAGGACTTCGGCGGCGGCGGCGACGCTGATCTCTACAACATCGGCGGCCACGTCTTTACGCGCAACGACAGCCACATGGTCGGCGGCTTCGTCGGCTATGGCCGCACTGACTTCGGCCCGTTCGACTACGACTACTGGACGGTCGGCGCTGAAGGCGCGATCTACGCGGATCGCAACACCTTCAGTGGCGTGCTCGCCTATTCGGACGCGAGCGATTTCGACGCCAGCATGACCACGCTCGATGTCGGCGTGACGCACTTCGTCACCGACAACTTCTCGATCGGCGGCGGCGTTGGCCTCGGCACGATCGACTCGGGCAGCAGCAGCGACGTGTGGCAAGCCAATCTCGGCGCTGAATATCAGTTCGCTTCTCTGCCGATCAGCATCTACGGCGGCTATCAGCACAGCGACTATGACGGCCTTGACGCCGACGCACTGACGGCTGGCGTCCGTTACAATTTCGGCGGCACCCTGCTCGACCGCGATCGTTCAGGCGCGAGCCTGAGCCGCGGCAACGGCTTCGCCCGCCTGGGCGGCATCCTCTAAGCCGCATCGCGAGCAACAAAATAAGGAGCCCCGGTTTCGGCCGGGGCTCTTTTCTTTTGCGCTCTGGGACGAACGCTAGCGGCCGAGATTGACACTGCCCGAGCCATTGTCGATCAGCTGCTCAACGCGGCCAGCGTCGGAAATCGAGACGTCGCCCGAACCCGAAAGCCGCACGCGCGTGGCAGTAGCGACACCCGCATAGCGCACGCCGCCCGAGCCGCCGTTTTCAATGCTGAGACGCTCCACGCGGCCGCCGCGAACATCGATGTCGCCCGACGACGAGAGATCAAGCGCGGCGTGTTCACCCGACACGGAAGCGACCGTGACGGCGCCGGAGCCGCGCAACTCAGCGTCGAGCGCGCCTGCGATGGCGCCGGCCTCGACGTCGCCTGAACCGTTCAGCGCCAAGCGCGCGTTGCCGCGCGCGCTACCGACATTCAGCGAACCCGAACCGGAAAGCCGCGCGTCCAGCGCGCCGCCAACGTCACCAACGTCGAGATCGCCGGAGCCGTTGAGACGCAGCGTCACGGTGGCGTCTGCGCGCTGCACACGCAGCGAGCCAGAGCCGTTGAGCGTTGCGTTGAGCGCGCCGCCAGCATGCGCGGCGTCGACATCGCCTGAGCCATTCAATGTAAGCTCTAATGCGCCGCTTGCGGCGCCTACGTCGGCGTCCCCGCAGCCGTTGATGGTGACCTCCCCGCCAGTCGAGGCGCCGATCGTTGTGAAGACGGCGCCGCCGGCCGTGTATGCAAGCGCACGCGGCACACGCACAGTGACACGCGGCAGCGCATCGCGGCGCACTACACCGATGCCGGCGATGCGCGCGCCTTCCGCGCCGCCCCACGTGCCGCAGCCGCGAATACGATTGCGTAGACCGCCATCGATTAGCACTTCGCCGCCATTCACGCGCACGCTAGGAGCCGCCAAGCGTCCGCCCGTCGTGATCGACACGTCGACGTTGGCGCGATCCTCCGGGATCACTTGAACGACCGCGGCGGCGTTCTCGATACGCACGCCGGTTGCGGTGTAAGTTTCAGCCGAAGCTGTTCCGGCCAGCGCTACGAGCGCGGCGGTCGTTGTAAGAACAAGACGCACGACATCCTCCCTTTCCTGGGCTCCCTGCCCGGAAAGATGCGGATGCCTTCCGCTTTGGATGCAGCGCCTACTGGGCGGCCGCGGTCTCGACCACGGACACCCAGTCCGGATCGCCCTGGGCGCGGTCGTAATATTCAAAGATGAGGTGAATTCGATCAGTGTCGCCTTCGTTGGCGACGGCATGGATGCCCATGTTGTTGACCTCGACGGCGTGACCGACCGGGAAATGATAACCCACGCCTTCGACGAAGAACGTCACCTTTGGGTTCGTCTGGAGCGGGATGTGAATCTTGTGGGGCCATTTGGCAGCGGGGTTTGCATCGCGGTGCGGGTGGATGATGCCGCCGGGCGCCATGCGGGCCAGCATGATGCGCGGATAGCCGCCTTGCTCATAGTTGTACGCTGCCGTGGCCTTCGCAAGAACGGGCTCAAGCAACGGCGCCCAACTATCCCAGAGACGCGGATTGTTGGACGAGCGGCGCCAATCCTCAAAACTGGAGACGAAGCGGAAAACGATGTGGCGCGTCTTGTCGAGCGCTTCGAACTTGTTGGGCTTTACGGTGTTCTCCGCGTCCCACACTTCCTCTGGAATCGCGAGCACGGCGTCGCGCAGCGCCTCAACATCGATGACGCCAAGCGGGCGTATCGTCGTGGTCTTGCGCGGATTGACGTACATCTTCATGCGGCCCGCCCATCGAATGTGTAGCCGAACAGCTCAAGGTCGCGCTGGTAGAGACGAGTGACCCCGTCGATCAGCGCTCTATCATAGTAGCCCTGATATGTGTCGCGGCGCGAGGCATTTACCCGCTCCAACTGCGCGCTCGGGATGCCGATCCGCTGACAAATCGCGTCATAGGAGTGCTGCATCTCCTCAACGCGCCCGACGGCGTCGGTGAGCAAAACACCTGCCTCATCTGCAATAAATGTAAATTGCGGGCGGAAGAGCACTTGGTGCGTTGGCGGATTCGCCAGAAAATGACGCATGACGCTGGCCGCATCGCGCTCGAAGGCGCCGTCTTGACGAGTGGCAAAAGCGCAGAACGAGACGAAGCGATCGAATGGATTGCGGACGAACGCGAACTTGAAATAGCTCGCGAACACATCCGGCGCGAGATGGGGGCGCACCTCAGCGAGGCTGACATGGCCATGACCGATGGCGGCGAGCGCGTCGACGCTGAAGCGCTTCTGCACGAAGAGGCCCACTTGCTCCTGATCCTGGGGACCCATGTGCTCGCGCAGCGCGCGCCGCACGGCGTGCGTGCCGGTTTTCGGGATCGCCGCGAAAATGAACTTGTGCTGCTGAGAAATAATCATGGTCGCCCTGCCTACAGTTTACGGCGATGCGACTCTAACGGTCCAGCCCGCAGCAGCGCAGGCGCCGCGCCAAACATGCGCCCTCAAGCGCGAAGCCTCCCCCGCTCGCACGCTCCAAGCCGCGAGCGCGCTTGACTCCGGCTGCCCAATCGTATTTAACACATTCGTTAAATACGATGCCGACCGCCGACGCCCTCTCCGAAACTTTGGCAGCGCTCGCCGATCCAACGCGCCGCGCCATCCTCGAACGGCTCGCGCGGGGCGAGGCAACTGTGAACGAAATCGCCGAGCCGTTTGAGATCAGCCTTCCGGCTGTCTCGAGGCATCTGAAGGTGCTGGAGAGCGCCGGCCTCATCTCGCGCGGACGTGATGCGCAATGGCGCCCGTGCCGATTGGAGCCCGCGGCGCTCAAGAGTGTCGACATGTGGCTCGAGAAATACCGCCGCTTCTGGACCGGCAGCTTCGACAAGATGGACGGCTACATCGCCGAGCTAAAGAAAAAGAAGGACAAGCGATGAGCGCCAGCCTCGCCGACGATGAATTGCTGATCACGCGCGAGTTCGATGCGCCTGCATCCCTGCTCTTCACGCTGTGGAGCGATCCGGTTCACTTCAGAAACTGGATGGGCCCCGAGGGCTTTGATTGCCCTGACGCGGAAATAGATTTTCGCGTGGGCGGCCGCTACCGCGGCGTGATCCGTCACAAGGACGATCTCAGCGGCTTTGGCGGCGTTTATCGCGAGATCGAGCCGCCAATCCGCCTCGTCTTCACCTGGCAGTGGAACAGCGGCCCGTCGAAGGACGTCGAAAGCCTCGTCACCATCACGTTCCGCGAACATGGCGAGCGCACCACCATGATCTTCCATCAGGTGCGCTTTGCCAGCGTCGAACGCCGCGACAGTCACATCGGCGGCTGGAATTCACTCTTCAACAAGCTCGCGGCCTACGCGGCAAAAACCAAGGAGCAGACACAATGATCACGATTTCGGCTTTTGAATGGGTGCCAGATTTCGCGCAAGGCCAAGTGCGCGATCTGCGGGTGCGCTGGGCGCTCGAAGAAGCTGGCCTGCCCTATCGCTCGCGCTTGCTTGCCCAAGGCGACCAGGACAAACCGGAGTACCGCGCCATTCAGCCTTTTGGCCAAGTGCCGATCTTCGAAGAAGGCGGCTTTACGCTGTTCGAGTCCGGCGCGATCGTGCTGCATATTGGCCAGCGCAGTGAAACACTGCTTCCGAATGATCCAGACGCGCGGGCACGCGCCACGCAATGGCTGGTCGCAGCGCTGAACTCGATCGAGCCATTCGTTATGGATGTCGCGCGCATCGACCTGTTCTACAAAGATCAGGAGTGGGCAAAGCTTCGCCGGCCGGGCGCGGTTGAATTTGCACATCGGCGGCTCGGCGGCTTGTCGAAGGCGCTTGGCGACAAACCTTACCTTGACGGCGATCGCTTCACCGCTGGCGACCTCATGATGACGACAGTGTTGCGCATCATGCCAGAGCTCACCAACGCGCACGCCAATCTTGCCGCGCTTGTTGAACGCTGCACCGCGCGTGCCGCCTTCAAGCGCGCCTACGACGCGCAAATCGGCGATTTCAAGCAAGCTGCCTGAACCTTCGCTTTCCAAGAACAAAAGGGCCGCCCCGTAAGGAGCGGCCCTTCTCTTATCTTCGTCCGTTTAGGTCGACGTCGGTCAGCTCAGCGAGCACCGCGCCACGCGCAAGTTTTACGCGCGGAGTTTTGCCAGGACCTCCTGGCTGACCGCCTTGGGGACTTCTTCGTAGTGGCTGAATTCCATCACGTAAGAAGCGCGACCTTGGCTGAACGAACGCAGCGTGTTCACGTAGCCGAACATGTTGGCCAGCGGCACTTGCGCGTTGATGATCGTCGCGTTGCCGCGCATGTCCTGACCTTGGATCATGCCGCGACGCGAGTTCAGGTCGCCAATCACCGAGCCGACGTATTCTTCCGGGCTGGTGACTTCCACCTTCATCACCGGCTCAAGCAGGCGCGGGTCACCCTTTTCCTTCAGTTCGCGGAACGCAGCTTGCGCCGCGATCTGGAAGGTCAGGACGTTCGAGTCAACGTCGTGGTACTTGCCGTCGACCAGGCGTGCGGTGACGTCGATAACCGGGAAGCCGGCGAGCAAGCCGTTTTCCTTGGCCATGTTAAGGCCCTTTTCGACGCCCGGCACGTATTCGCGCGGGACGTTGCCGCCGACGATCTTGTTCTCGAACTTGAAGCCAGAACCTGGTTCGCCCGGCTCAAACTCGATCTTCACTTCGGCGAACTGGCCCGAACCGCCGGTTTGCTTCTTGTGCGTGTAGAGAATGGTCGCAGCGCGGCCGAGTTTCTCGCGATACGCAACTTGCGGCGCACCGACGTTGGCTTCGACTTTGTAGGTACGTCGCAGAATGTCGATTTTGATGTCGAGGTGGAGTTCGCCCATCCCTTTGAGGATGGTCTGACCCGACTCCTGATCGGTCGACACGCGGAAGGACGGATCTTCCGCAGCGAGCTTCGACAGCGCGACGCCTAGCTTTTCCTGGTCGGCCTTCGACTTAGGCTCAACAGCCACTTCGATAACCGGTTCCGGGAATTCCATGCGCTCGAGAATGACCGGCTTCTGCGGATCGCAGAGCGTGTCACCGGTGCGCACTTCCTTCAGGCCCGCCAGCGCGACGATGTCGCCCGCATAGGCTTCCTTGATGTCTTCGCGGTTGTTCGCGTGCATGAGCAGCATGCGGCCCGCACGCTCCTTCTTGTCGCGCGTCGAGTTCAGAAGGCTATCGCCGGCGTTCAGGACGCCCGAATAGACGCGGCAGAACGTAATCGTACCGACGAACGGGTCGTCCATGATCTTGAACGCAAGGATCGACAGCGGATCGGTATCGGACGATTGACGCACCAATTCCTTTTCCGGATCGTCCATATCGACGCCCTTGATCGCCGGGCGATCGATCGGGCTCGGCAGATAATCGACGACGGCGTCGAGCAACGGCTGCACGCCCTTGTTCTTGAACGCAGAGCCCAAGAGCATCGGATACCAGGCGGCCTTCAGAACCGCGAGGCGGATCAGGCGCTTCAGCTCTTCCTTCGAGGGCTCTTCGCCTTCGAGGTACTTTTCCATCGCTGCGTCATCGAGTTCGACGGCCGCCTCAACGAGATTGGCGCGATACTCTTGCGCCTTCTCTTTCAAGTCGTCCGGGATCTCGAGGACGTCGAACTTCGCGCCGAGGCTTTCATCCTTCCAGATGATCGCTTTCATCTCGACGAGGTCTACCAGGCCCTTGAAGCCTGACTCGATGCCGATCGGCAGTTGCAGCGGCACCGGACGCGCGCCGAGGCGCTTCTTGATGTCATCGACGCACATGTAAAAGTCGGCGCCGGTCTTATCCATCTTGTTGGCGAAGATGATGCGCGGAACCTTGTACTTGTCGCCTTGGCGCCAAACGGTTTCGGTCTGCGGCTCAACGCCTTGGTTGCCGTCGAGCACGACGACGGCGCCATCGAGCACGCGCAGCGAACGCTCGACTTCAATCGTGAAGTCGACGTGGCCGGGGGTGTCGATGATGTTCAGGCGCTTGTCGTTCCAGAACGTCGTCGTGGCAGCCGACGTGATGGTGATGCCGCGCTCTTGCTCTTGCTCCATCCAGTCCATGGTGGCCGCGCCATCGTGGACTTCGCCGATCTTGTGCGACTTGCCGCTGTAGAACAGAATCCGCTCGGTCGTCGTGGTCTTGCCGGCATCGATGTGCGCCATGATGCCGAAGTTGCGATAGTCTTCGATTTTGTACTGACGAGGCATGACAATTCTGTCCGTGTGTTTGATCGCCCGGCGCCTTGCGAAGCCGGGTTTAAGGCCGGCGTCGGAAGCGCCGGTGATCCGTTTGGATTACCAGCGGTAGTGTGAGAACGCGCGGTTGGCTTCCGCCATCCGGTGCGTGTCTTCGCGCTTCTTCACCGCGTTGCCGCGGTTGTTGGCGGCGTCTTGGATTTCACCAGCCAGACGCTCTTGCATGGTGTTTTCGTTGCGCGCGCGCGCAGCGCCAACGAGCCAGCGGATCGCCAGCGCCTGACGGCGCTCGGGGCGGACTTCAACCGGCACCTGATACGTGGCGCCGCCGACCCGCCGCGAGCGCACTTCGATGGATGGCGCAACATTGCCGAGCGCGTCGTGGAACGCTTCGATCGACGGACGCTTCAGCTTCTTCTCGACCGTTTCGAGCGCGCCATAGACGATCTGCTCAGCGGCAGACTTCTTACCTTCGTACATGACGTAGTTCATGAACTTCGTCAGAACGAGATCGCCATAAACGGGATCGGGCAGAACTTGGCGCGGCTCGGCGCGGTGACGGCGGGACATTCTTTATATCTCTCTTCTTACTTCGGACGTTTCGCGCCGTAGAGCGAGCGGCGCTTCTTACGATCTTTGACGCCTTGCGTATCGAGCACACCGCGCAGGATGTGATAGCGAACGCCCGGCAAATCCTTCACGCGGCCGCCGCGGATGAGCACCACGGAGTGCTCCTGCAGATTGTGGCCTTCGCCCGGGATGTAGCACACGGCTTCGATGCCGGTGGTCAGACGAACCTTCGCAACCTTACGAAGCGCCGAGTTCGGCTTCTTCGGCGTCGTCGTATAAACGCGGGTGCAGACGCCGCGGCGCTGCGGGCTGGCCTTGAGGGCCGGCGACTTATTCCGCGTCGGCTTCGGGTGCCGCGGCTTGCGGATCAGCTGGTTGATCGTCGGCATTCGCCTCTTCCGTTCTTTCAAACTCAAACAGCGCGCCTGGGCGGCCCTTCCGGAACCGCCATATGGCGCGCCAAAATCAAAGCCAATCGGCGGGGCGGCGCTTCAAGCGTGGCCGCGGCCGTTCCGAATGAGGGGCGTTATCTACTGAGGGCGTCCCGAAGCGTCAAGCAGCGCCACGGTCATATTCGCCGGGTCAGAAGCAGCTCGCGCTGCCCCTCGTTAGTTCGATGGCAGCGCAGGTTGACCGGAGGTCCAGCGCTGGAGCTGATCGCGGGCTTCGTCCGTCATTTCCTGGTCGACAGCGTCGCTGCTGCAGCGGCGGACCGGTAGGCGGCTACCCGTGGCGGTGGATTCAGTGCAACGGCGACGATGGGCGCGGTCCTGAGCGGCTGGCGATTCGGGAGCAGCACCCGGGGTTGGCGTAGTCGGCTCGGTTGCCGCAGGCGGCTCAGCCGGCGCCGTCGCCGCTTCGGGCGCCCCCGCAGCCAACTGAAACAAAAGCACAAAAGCGTAGTCGAGCATGTAGCCTCACCCAAAAACAACGATCGGCTTGATAATTCAGGACTGTAAGCTTGGCTACTGCAATGCGCCGCATATCCTGCAATCAAGCTGTTGCGCGGCGCCGCTGGATGTTCAGACACCAGCGACGCCCCTATAGCAGGCAGGCATGGCGCTGCTTTCAATCGATCAAGTCCGCGACAACCTCGCCGACCCGAGCCTTCTTGCTCAAAATCTAGATTTCGCCCGCCAGGCGATCCTGTTTCTCAAGCTCGACAGCCAAGCCCTGAACCGGGCGAGTTTTTTGGATGATCGCATCTTGAGCCCCCAATCCAGCGGCCGGTGGGTGCAGTTCTCTGAACTCGATCCCTGGCTCGCCAACGCCCGCCAGCATCGGCCTTTGCACTTCATTTTCCATGCAGGTCACGTCGGATCGACGTTGCTAAGTCGATTGCTGGACGATGCGGGCGGCGTGCTGGGCCTGCGAGAGCCGTTAGGGCTACGGGTGCTAGCTGACGCGTTCGACAAGCATGGCGCTCACGATACTCTGGTTTCCGGCGCACAGCTCGAAAAACTGCTCACCTGGCATTTAGTGCTTTGGAGTCGCGGATACGGTCACACGCAGCAGGTCGTATTGAAGGCGACCAGCGCAGCGGCGCGCTTACATGAGCGCTTGTTGAAAGCGCAGCCAAGCGCGCGCGCGGTTTACCTCAATCTAGACGTAGAGCCCTATCTCGCCACCCTTCTCGCGGGCGAAAATTCGCCTTTGGATTTGCGCGGCCTCGCTAGCGAACGCTTCCGGCGCTTTGTGCGACTGCAAGCGCATCCGAGCCCAACGCCGCTTCACGCCATGAGCTTGGGCGAAATCGCGGCTATGACCTGGGCGACAGAACGGCTCACGCAGCGCGCGGCGGAGGCCATGTTCGGCGACCGCGTTCTTTCGATTGATTTCGACACCCTATTGCGAGTCCCCGCAGACACATTGCGCATGGTCTGCCGACATTTCGGAATCGACGCGCCCGAGAGCTATTTTCAGGGCATCCCGGAAAACCCAATACTTACGCGCTATTCGAAGGCGCCTGAGCACGCATACACGCCGGCGCTTCGCGCACAAATTCTCGCGCAGTCACGCGAAAAGAACCGTGGTGAAATTGGCAAAGGACTCGCGTGGATCGCAAACCTAAGCGCGAAGACGCAGAGCCAGCTCTCAGCGTGAGAACTTGCGCAGCAAGTTCTGCCGCACGACTTCCAGGCGCATGCGATTCACCCAGTTCATGTTGTTGCCCTCAAGCGCGCTGACTTCGCCAAGCTCGAACACCGCTGCGCGTTCGGTTTCATCTGGGATCTGGCTTTCGATGAAAGTGATCGAAACGAGCCGCTGACCCGAACGGACCGGAGCGACTTCGTGGAGCGTGGTCGACGGGTAAAGAATCGCGCAGCCCGGCGCCAATTTGAGCGGCAAAGCCCGCACGCCCATGTGGATGACGAGTTCGCCGCCTTCGTATTCGGAGGGCTCCGAGATAAAGACCGTGGACGAAACGTCTGAACGTAGCGGCCCTTCAGCTAGAGGCAGGAAAGCGGCGTCTGCATGGGCGCCGTATTTCATGCCGGGCTCGTAGCGCGCCAGCAACGGCGCGGCGAAGCGGCGCGGGATGGCAAAATCGTTGAACTCCCGCGAGCGCTTGAAAGCGTCCGACACGATGCGTGAGGATTCGGCATATGCGTCTGTGCTGGTGTCGGCCTGCAGGTTTTGCTTCAGATCGAAGCCGGTGTTGGAGGCGCGACCGTCAATGAATTTCATTTGCGCCGCGAGTTGGCGCAGCCGTGCGATCTCAGTTTCGGTCAGCAGGTTTTTGATTTCGAGGAACATGTGCCTTCCCTACGTCTGGCGATGCTAGGCTGCAATCGGCGCGGCGCCACCGATTGCCCGCGTGGCGCGCTTCCGCTAGCGTTTTTGCATGACGACGTCGGGGGATGAGCTTGCGGCCCGCGCGGCCCAGGCGGCAAGGGCCGGCCGAATAGAGGAAGCCGCCACGTTGTGGCGGCAAGCGCTCGCCGTCGACCCGACTAACCCTCAAGCGCTGTTTTTCGAGGGCCGCCGACGCGTCGAGCAGGGCGACGCGTCGAGCGCCGCAAAAATGCTCGCGCAAGCCGAGGCCGGCGACAAGGCCAACGCCGACATTCCGCTTTACCTCGCGCTCGCACAGAAGATGCAGGGTAATCTCGCAGGCGCGTTGCAAACGATCGACCGCGCTTTGGCGATCGATCCTTACTACTTCATGGCGCTGCTTTCGAAGGGCTCACTGCTGGAGAGCATGGCGCAACCGCACCAAGCCGCGCGCATCTATCGCGACGCTCTAAAAATCGCGCCGGCGCCCGATCGTCTTCCGCCGGCGCAGCGTGGCGCGTACGAGCACGCGCGCGAGGTCGTATCTGACAACGCCAAGGCGCTGGCGGAGCACCTGCGCGCGCAGACAGCCGCGGCGCGCGCACAGTTTGGGGGGGAAAATTTCGATCGGTTTGACGAGGCATTGGACATTTTGGCGGGTGTGAAGCCCCGCTACGTCCACGAGCCTCTGCTCATGTATTACCCGCGACTGCCAGCGATCCCCTTCTATGATCGCGAGCTTTTTCCCTGGCTGCCAAAGCTGGAAGCCGCGACGGACATGGTGCGTGACGAATTGGTCGGCGCACTGCGGGAGGACCAGGAAAAATTCGCGCCTTACATCCAGTTTCCCAAGCACGCGCCAGTGAACCAGTGGGCCGAGCTCAATTACTCGCCATCGTGGAGCACGTACTTTCTTTGGCGTGACGGCGTGCGCCAAGATGCTGCATGCGCGCGATGCCCGAGGACCGCAGCGTTGCTGGAAGAGCTACCGCTGGCGCATCAGCAGGGCTACGGCCCGACCGCGATGTTCTCGACGCTCGACGCGAGAACGCGCATCCCGGCGCACACTGGTTCCACAAATGCGCGCTTGATTGTCCACCTGCCGCTTATCTTGCCGCCAGATTGCGGGTTCCGCGTTGGCAACGAGACGCGCGAATGGCGGATGAACGAGGGCTGGGTCTTCGATGACTCGATCGAGCATGAAGCCTGGAACGGAAGCGATCAGGTTCGCCACATCCTGATATTCGATGTGTGGAATCCACTTCTAAGCGCGGCCGAACGGGAAATGATTTGCGCAATGATGACCGCGCTCAATACCTTCAACCCGCGCTGAAAGGTCTAGCGCACGCCTTCGGGCGATAGATCGCTGAGTTGTGCGCGCACAGGCGCCAGGTGCGCTGCGTAGTGGCGCCAGCGACCAGACGAGCGCTGATAGAGCGGCTCCCGCACTTGCCAAACGCTCGCCGTCTTCACGCTTGTTTGGGCGACGTGAAACGACAGCAACGCGTCGTTCCAATCCAAGCCGCAGAACGACAGAAGTGGTTCCAATTGCTCACGCGGCGCGCTGACGAACGCGTCGTAGTCGAATGTATGAATGTCCGGACCGAACCGCGATTTCCAGTGCGCCATGAGACGGCTTTGCTCGCGGTAGTAGTGGGCGATGTCAGCCAGATCGCGCGCATACGACATGCTCGGATCAAGATGGAGGAAGTAGGCGGAGAGACAATTGTCCAGCGGATCGCGGACGGTGTGGATGATCTTCGCCTTCGGAAACAAGGTCTTGATCAGGCCGACATAGATAAAGTTCTCCGGCCGCTTGTCGGTGACGATGTCGGCGTTCGGGAACGCGCGTCCAACGGCGTCGAGGTAGCGCCGCGCGACCTCTGAGAGGCGCGCATCGCTGGCTGCCTCCATGCCTGCGGGAAACGGCGCGAGATCGGCCGCTGCCGCCTGGGGCAGGAACGAAAGCTCGCCGCCCATCGTGACGCGCGGATGCGCGCTGAGGACCTGCTCCACCAGAGTGGAGCCGGAGCGAAACATGCCAACGATGAAAATCGGCGGCCTTCCCGTTTGCGGCGCGGAGAGAACGCGCGCAGGCGACGCGATCAGCGCATCGATGAAGCCCTCCTGCGCGGCGCGATTGTAGACGGGCGCACCCTGCCCCGCTGCGGCGTTGGCGGCGACGTAGGCGACGAAGGCTTCATCGTAGCGCGCAACGCGATCGAGAGCGCGACCAAGTGCAAAACCGAGGCTCGCGCGATCCGGCGCGGCAAGTTCGGGCCGGCGAAGCGCCGCGGCGAGTTTGCTTATAAACGGGTCTTTGGGGTCCGCGAACGCCATGCAATTCGCACGGCGCGCCAGCGCCTCCCAATTTTGCGGGTCGCGCGCGAGCACGCGATCATAGAATGCCACCGCCTCGGCGCGATCACCGCGATCCTCGGCCAAATTAGCGGCGTTCAGCAACGCTGGAACGTAGGCAGGGTTGATCTTTAGTGCGGCGGCCAATTCGCGCTCAGCGCTCGCATCGTCGCGAAGGTCCTCAGTGTAGATGACGGCGCGGTTCAGCCGCGCTTCCTCAGGCGCAGAGACGCCGAGTTCGATGGCCCTTGTGTAGGACGCAAGCGCGTGATCGGGCTTGCCGACCCGACGCTGCAGCCACGCCAGATTGAACCAGCTGTCGGGCAAATTCGGCGAGAGCGCGAGCAGCCGGCGATACGCGGCCTCCGCATCGACGAGCCTGCCTTCACGCCGGAGCGCCGACGCCTCGCGCAACATCTCTTCCGTCGTTGCCATGCTGTCGTTCTAGCGAGGCGCAACGCCGCCCAGCACAAAAAAAAGCGGCGGGCCGAAGCCCGCCGCCAATCTTTGCAGATTTGGTTTGGTCTTAGAAGTCGACCGTGGCGCCCACGAAGATCCAGCGACCAGTTGCGTCGTAGACCTGCGGGAACGTGTTGCCGTTGCCGAAGCCGGCGCCGATGTGCGTGTTCGTCGAAACCGGCGGATCGCGGTCGAGAACGTTGTTCACGCCGAAGCGCAGACGGGTGTTCTCGAGCACTTCCCAGTTGCCGGCGATGTCGAGGTAGTCTTGCGCCTCGAGCACCGTACCGAGTTGGTTGGCAACCGGCACCGTGCTGGCCGGATCGCCCGGGAACGGCACGCCACCTTCGCGGGTGACTTCGTCGAAGTGACGCCACGTCGCGTTGAGTTCCAGATTCCACGGGGTTTCCCACGAAACGCGGAAGCGGTGACGCCATTCAAACGTCGGCGTGCCGCAGCTCGCGTCGCCAGCCCAGAGGCCGACGCAATCGAATTCCGGAACACCGCCACCGAGATCGGTGGTGAGTTCGTCGACGTAGGTGCCAACCAGGTTGAACCCGAGGCTGCCCAGCGAACCAATGTCCATGTTGTAGTTGGCATTGATGTCGAAGCCGGACGTCGTCTGGCCGCCGATGTTGGTGCTGATCGCGACGACCTGACCCGTGCCCTGCCAGAGACGGCCGTTGCCGTTCCGGGTGATCAGGTTACAGGCGCTCAGATCGTTCTGATAGTAGCACTGGAACACCGTCGCGGCAGCCGGAGCGGCGATCGCGTTGGTCAGTTCGATGTTGAAGTAGTCAACCGACAGCGAGAACCCTGGGATGAAGCTCGGCGTGAACACGATACCAATCGTGGTCGTGTCAGCTTCTTCAGGCGAGAGGTTCGGGTTGCCGCCGCCCAGCGAGTTGTACTGGCCAGCCGGGTTGTTGAGGTTCGACTGCGGAGCAGCCGTTTGCCACGGATTGGCGCCGATGCACTGCGCCGGGATCGGGAGCGGGCCCGGGCCGGTGTTGTTGCACGGGTCGAAGCCGAGGTTGAACAGGCCCGCGCCTTGAGCGCCGAACAGTTCGATGATGTTCGGAGCGCGGACGGCGTGCTGGAAGCTCACGCGGAAGCGGATGTCTTCCATCGGAGCCCACTCAGCGCCGACCTTGTACGTGTCGGTCTGAATGCCCGTGTCGTAGTTCGAGTAACGATACGCGGCGTCGATCGCGAGAAGGTCGGCCCAGGGGGCGCCTTCGACGATCGGCAGACGCGCTTCGGTGAAGAACTCGAACGCATCGGTGTGACCCGAGAGCGGGAGCGTCGGACCGCCTTGGCCGGCGCCGTCGCCAGAAGCGAAGGCAGCGTCCACCGACGAGTTCAACTCGTCGCGGCGATATTCGAGGCCGAAGGAGGCCGCGAGGTTCGATTCAGCCCACGGGGTGTGAATGCCCGTGTCGCCCGTGATCGAAGCAACGACATTCTGCTGGATCGTTTCGCCGCGTTGTTGCAGCGGGATCTGCAGGTAGGCCAGAGCTTGCGGCGTGACGCCGCCCGGCGTGAAGACGTTCCACGGCACGCAGTTCGGGTCGGCGTCGCCGTATTCGCGGATCGCTTGAGCGGATTCGCAAGTCGGCGCGTCGTCGGCGTTGCCAGCGATACCGTCCGGACCGTCGTTATCGACCAACAGAGCACGCTGCGTACGCGTGACCGAGAAGTCGTTGTTGTAGGTACGGGCCAGGTTCACGCGCTGCCAAGTGGCCGAAACGTCGTAATCCCAGTTGTCCGAGATGGCGCCACGGAGACCGGCAACCATACGGTACGAGGTGTAGTTCAGGTCGTCCCGACGCGGGCCGCCTTCAACGTTACGGCGGGCCATGTAGAACGGCACCACCGTGCCGGCCGCGACTTGGCCGGGCGTGCAGAGCTGACCAGCCGGGGCAGCGCCGGAGTTGATGTTCGGCGGCAACAGCGGGTTGTCGCAGTTGATCGAGTTCGTGCTGAAGAAGTTACCCGACGGCGCGATCTGAGCGACCGAGCGATAGTCGGAGAACATCGCTTGCGCATACGCTTCAACGTTTTCGTTGATTTCGTAGTGCGCGAAGGCGCCGAGCGAATAACGCTCGTCCGGACGCTGATAATAGTTCGTCGGGCCGAAGTTATAGAGGTTATTCGGCGTGAACGGGATCAGGTTGCCGGTCGTTTGATCGATCGTCGCAGCCGGGCCGCCGTTGTAATAGAAGTAGCCCGGGAACGAGGTGGCCGAACCACCGCAGTTCCAGTGCACCGTGCCGGCCGGCGCATACGGACGGGCCGACGTGCTCGGGTTGGCGAGGGCGCAACCAGAATAGTCGCGGTCACGCTGCAGGATCGCGTCGTTCGTGCGATAGCCGAGATAGGCCGTCACGTTGCCGCGACCGTCCGGCGAAGACACGCCGAAGATCGCCGTGATTTCCTTGCCGAAGCCGTCATCGACGTTGTCCGCCGGCAGGCGGTACTGCGACGGGTTGGTCGAATTGCGGAACGCGATTTCGTCACGGAGGTAGCCGTCGTCGAAATCGTTGTTGTGCTGATAGAAACCGTACTGCGCGTCGAGGCGGAGGCCTTCGAAATCGTCACGCATGATGAAGTTCACGACGCCCGAGATAGCGTCCGAACCGTACACGGCCGAGGCGCCGCCGGTCAGAACTTCAACGCGCTCAACCATCGCGCCCGGGATTTGGTTCAAGTCGGCAGCCGGGGAGTTCGGTGAGCCGTAGCCCATGCGGTGGCCGTCGATCAGAACCAGGGTGCGGTTGGCGCCGAGACCGCGCAGGTTGACCTGCGCCGTGCCGGACGCGCCGTTCGACACGTTCGAACCTTGGGCCGCGAACACTTGCGGCAGTTGGTTCGTCATGTCTTCCACGCGGGTCACGCCCTGCGTGGTGATGTCGTCCGCCGTCAGCTGGGTGACGGGGCTGGTGGTGTAAAGGTTCGGTTGCGGAATGCGCGAACCCGTAACGACGATAGCGTCATCATCATCGGCGCCGGCGTCTTGCGCGTGAGCGGGCGTGCCCGTCAGCGCTGCGGCAGCCGCGGCCATGAGCGAAACGCCCGATAGCAACGACTTACGCTTCGTCTCTTCTTTGGAACTCATACTTGAACCCCCTGGTTTCAACCGCGCCGGAGCGCTTGGACCGCTTAAATCCGCGCCCCTTTTTCCATCGCCCCTGCGATGGACTTCCGGAAACGCGGTACGGACCGAGGCGTCCCCCACTACGGTGAACGTCCCGAATCGAGCCTAAATTTGGCCCTTGGACCGCACGCTAACGACATATTCTCGTCACCGTCAAACGTGGATCGGCAGGCAGCCATGCGATTTTGTTAATACTGATGCGAACAAACAAGAAACGATATTGGCGAATTGGGGCAGGGTTAATTCGCTTACGGCATGAGGCTGCCACCCACCCTGGCGCAGCCGCGGAACCCCAGTTTATAGAAAGAGCCGCCGGCACGAGCCCGGCTTTACGGGGGACCTATGATGCGTGTGCTGAGCCTTGCCGCGGTGTTCTTGATCGCCGCCATTGCCACCGTTTCGGCGCAGCAACTGCCGCAGCAATCGACTCCGGAAGCACTCACCTCCGTCTATCAATGCGCCAACATCACCGACAACGCGCAACGTCTGGCGTGCTTCGATGGCGCCGTTGGCCGTTTGCGTTCAGCGGAAACGCAGGGCCAGATCGTTGCGGTCGACCGCGCTCAAGCCGCAACGATCGAACGCGAATCGTTTGGCTTCCATCTGCCGACGCTGTCGCGCCTGCTGCCCAACCTCGATGGCGGCGACCGCGAGATCAACAACGTTGAGATGGTTGTGGAGCGCATTCGTCCACGCTCGAACGGCACCTACTCGTTTGTGATGGAGGGTGGCCAAGTTTGGTCGCAGGTTGAAGTGCAAAGCGTCCGCAACATTCGTGAAGGTGACACGGTTCGCATCGAGAATGCGTCGCTTGGCAGCTTCCGGATGATCGGATCGCGGGGCGGAAACGGCCACCGTGTGCGCCGAGAAAACTAAGCGTCCCAGTCCGAGGCGCCGTTATAGCTATCAATCGCGGTGCAGAGTGCGACTACGCCCGCGCGCTCGGCGTCGCTGAGTTCCGGCCGCCAAATATCGAAAATCAAAATGTAGCGATCGGCGGCGCTGCGATTGAATGCCTCGTGCTCGATCGTGTCGTCGAACGCCCAGACCTTGCCCTCGCTCCAGGCGCGTACGTCGTTGCCCACGCGAAATTCGCATCCCTCGGGGACGATCAGCGGCAGATGGCAGATCAAACGTGCGTTGATCATGCCGGTGTGCGGCGGGATCTGCGCGCCGGCGGCAAGCTTTGAGAACAGCACGGACGGTGCGCGGCCAGGAATCGTTGTCAGCGGCGCTTCCGATAGTGCATCGAGCGTGCGCGGGCAAAGCGCAGCGCCCGGCTGGTCCGCGCCATTCTTGCGCAGGAAGTAGGCGCTCCAGTTTGGATTGTTGATGAGCCCGCGCTCATCGCCTTGCGGTCGCCCGAGCGTCTTCGTGACATAGGGCGAAAAATCACCCCCGATAACTGCCATAAGTTCTTCGCGGACAATTGCGGTTGCCGCCTCGACACGATCCATCCAGGGAAAATCGTGACGCTCGTAGAATTGGATGTTCGGAAGTTCTGGAAAGAAGAAATAGCGCGGCTCCTGCACGTAGGCCTTCTTCCTGCCGAGCAACACGTCCACGGCGCGTCCGAAGCGGGCGGAGGCGCGATCGTCGCTAATGCCTTCGGCGTCGAGCCTTGCGCGGACGAAATCTTCCAGTTCGCGGGCGACGCGCTCCGTCGCGGCCTTCGCGCGCAGCAGGCCTTGCTGAGCGGCCGCTGGCAATTGAGCAAAACGCGGCATGTAGCGAAGCGCCGTGCGATAATAGGCTGAGGCGCCACGCAGATCGCTTGCTTCAGTCAGGTAATCCGCCTTGGCGATCAGCGCTTGCAAACTTGAAGGATCAATGGCCAACGCCCGATCTATCGCTTCCAATCTCTCGTCATTGGCGCCGAGAGCGGTTGCGGCGGCGGCCTTCGCCAGCCAGAGCCCGCTATTGCTTGGCTGCACCGCGAGAATTTTGTCGAGCAGCTCTTTTGCGGAGCGTGCGTCGCCACGCGCCAGCGCCGCGTACGCCTCGCTCGCGGCTGCGTTCACGTCGGATGGCGCGGTCATAGCGCGGTCAGGAAGCCGACGCTGTGGCGGGACGCATCGTGGAACGATTGGCGGCCGCGCCGGAAAAGCGCGGGCGATCGGAGATCGCGGCGATGAACACCATCATATTGAGCGTGCTCATGAGGTCCTGACTATTCCGCAAACGCACACCGGCCGCATTGAGGCGAGCGACTTCCTGGGCAAACCCATCCAGAAGCGCGCGATAACGCGGCCAGGCCGCTTTGTCCTCGCCATGAGCCGCCCAGAGCGCGCGCCATTGATGCATGAACGGCCCTGACGCGCGAGCAATGTCGGCGACCTGCGGCTGATTTGGCGCCGCCTCCGAGAGCAGGAAGTTGATGTGCTCCTTCAGCTCCCACGGCGACATGACCATCGGCACGTTGAGCGTCTCGAATTCGAGCGCGGCCTTTGAGGCGCCCGGCGGCACGAGTTGCGCCGCCCAGTTCGGCGGCGTGGGCTGGCTCGCCACGCGCCCAGCAGAGAGAAGTCGCAGCAACCCATCCCCGCCCACTGTGTCGATCACCAAATGCACACGCGAACGCTCGGCGTCGTTGAGTACGCGATGCATAGTCCAAGTGTCGAACACCCAGCATTCGCCCGCGGCCATGTGGACGTGCTCATCGCCGCAATCGAAACGGACCGTCGGCTGCGTCACGATCGGCACGTGCACCCGCATCCGGTCGCGCCAGTAATAGTTGATGTCGACGTGCGGCGAGACCTCGGCTTGGCCCGAGAGGCGCATCAGCCGCGTGCGACCCAACACGGCGCCAACGGCGCTCAGAACTTGTGTGAGATAAGGACGGCTCGCATCCAAGAACGGCGTTGGGCGCATCGCGCCCTGAATGCCCTCGTGGAGCGGATCCCCATCGACGGAAATCAGCGGCAGGAAGTCGTTGCCGGCGTAGCCCGCCGGGTGCGGCATCCAATCCTCTTCCCGGATAGTCGCGATTTCCCGCGCCAGCACATCCGCGTCGAAGCGCACCGGCAACTGGATGAACCGGGCCTGCAGTTTCATAAGTCTCTCCGGCAGCGCCGTTTAAGTTCCGCGCGGACGTTACGCCCCGTGCGCCGGGCCCGGCAAGGCGACGCAACCGCTCACCCGCGTCGCGCACAGGCTGGCTTCGCGTGGCCGGTGTTCCTATCTTGTGCTCATGGCCCGCTCCCCGTCCCGACCGCCCGGCGTCGCCGAGGCGCCGATCAACTTCGACACCAACCAAGCCATGTGGATGCCGCACCGGCCGAAGCGTGAGTGGGAGAAGCTCGAGGGCGGCAAGCGCTTCAAGATCGTGTCCAACTACCAACCGGCCGGCGACCAGCCGACGGCGATCAACGAACTCGTCACCGGCATCAAGAAGCACGAGCAAGACCAAGTCCTGCTCGGCGTCACCGGCTCCGGCAAAACTTTCACGATGGCGCAGGTCATCGAGCAAACGCAGCGCCCGGCTTTGATCCTCGCGCCAAACAAAACACTCGCGGCCCAACTCTACGGCGAGTTCAAACAATTCTTCCCGGAAAACGCCGTCGAGTATTTCGTCTCGTACTACGATTACTATCAGCCCGAGGCATACGTCCCGCGCACCGACACCTACATTGAAAAAGAGTCGAACATAAACGAGCAGATCGACCGCATGCGCCACGCCGCAACGCGCGCGATCCTCGAACGCGACGACGTCATCATCGTCGCTTCCGTCTCGTGCATCTACGGCATCGGCTCGGTCGAAACCTACACGTCGATGACCTTCACCGTGAAAGTCGGCGACGAGTTCGGCTCGCAAGAACTCATCCGCCAGCTCGTCGCCACGCACTACAAGCGCAACGAGGCCGGCTTCGCGCGCGGCATGTTCCGCGTCCGCGGCGACACTATCGAACTTTGGCCCGCGCACTTGGAAGACCGCGCCTGGCGCTTCTCCTTCTTCGGCGACCAAGTCGAAGCCATCGACGAGTTCGATCCGCTCACCGGCCGCAAAGTCGCGACCATGAGCGCCGTCAAAGTCTACGCCAACTCGCACTACGTCACGCCGAAGATGACGCTCGAACAGGCCGTCGCCAGCATCAAAGACGAACTCGCGCACCGCCTCGCCTACTTCCGCGAAAACGGCAAACTCCTCGAAGCCCAGCGCCTTGAGCAGCGCGTCAACTTCGACATGGAGATGATGCTCGCCACCGGCTCGTGCGCCGGCATCGAGAATTACAGCCGCTACCTCACCGGCCGCAAAGCCGGCGAGCCGCCGCCGACCATGTTCGAATATCTTCCCGACAACGCCCTCGTCTTCACCGACGAAAGCCACGTCACCGTTCCGCAAATTGGCGCCATGTACAAAGGCGACTTCAATCGCAAATCGACGCTCAGCGAGTACGGCTTCCGCCTGCCCTCATGCATGGACAACCGCCCGCTCAAATTCGAAGAGTGGGACCGCATGCGTCCCGAGACCATCCACGTCTCCGCCACGCCCGGCCCCTGGGAGCTCGATCGCACCGGCGGCGTCTTCGCCGAACAAGTCATTCGTCCCACCGGCCTCATCGATCCGCCGGTCGAAGTGCGCCCGGTGCAAGCGCACGGCCACAGCCAGGTCGACGACTGCATCGCTGAAGTCAAAGAAGTCGCCAAACGCGGCTATCGCAGCCTCGTCACCGTGCTCACCAAGCGCATGGCCGAAGACCTCACCGAATACATGCACGAGCAAGGCGTGCGCGTGCGTTACATGCACTCCGATATCGACACC